>JADFHF010000103.1 GCA_022567305.1 Bacteroidota bacterium
CAGTCCCTTGTCCTGCGGGTGTCTCACGTCCGAGCAAGAGGCCTCAGCTACCCATAATCGGGTAGTGGGCAAGTTTCAAAGTTGCCCGCCACCAGAAAGGGGGCCGTGGTCCGTTGTCTTGTTTGGAACCGGCGAGGTAGAGGTCGATTGATCCCGAGGTAGCGCAGGGGCTCCAAGCCAACCAGCCATTCCTGGTTCCTGCCACGATTCGAGCGGCGACCTATGCCAACCAACCCGACGTGCATCGTCACGCGACCGAGCCCGCTATTGCTTCATATACACCGTGCGCGTGGGGAACGGGATCTTGATCCCACTTTCATTGAGGGTATTGTAGATCAACTCCGTCATTTCCAACTGTTTGGCAAACTGCTTTCCATAATCATCCACCCACACCCGGGCACACATGTCCAGGGCGAAATCGCTCATATTCAAGAAGAGCACCTGGGGCGCAGGTTCCTCCAAAATGTCGTCCAGCTTGCTGATCGCATCCGAGACAACCTGTTTGACCCGGGCCACGTCACTGCCGTAGGCCACTCCGAAAGTCACGGTGACGCGGATAGTCGGATCAGGTTTAGTAAAGTTCTTGACCCGTGTATTGGCTAGTTGGGAATTGGGAAGGAAGATTACTTCGTTGTCGTAGGTCCGCATCTTGGTGCTGCGAAGGCCAATGTCCAGCACCACCCCCACTTCCCCACTGTCGAGCATGACTTTGTCACCGACAATCAGAGAGCGATCGAAAATCATCTGAATGCCGCCGAAAACGTTGGCCAAGGTGCTGTTCAAGGCCAAGCCAATGGCTAGACCGCCAATACCGAGAGCGCCCAGAATGGGAGCGATCTGAACCTGCCATTTGCTCAGAATCACCAAGACACCAAGAATAACAATGCTCGTCTTTACGGCCTTACGCAAGAGACGCAGCAGACTATCGTCCAGACTAGAGTCGGTTCGTTTCACCCAGGTTTTTTGCGCCCACTCGGACAGGTCCTCGACCAGGCTGATCGCACCGCGCATCAGCAGCACCGCAAGCAAAGAGAACAGCATCCGCTGGGGAATGGAGGTCGGCAGAGCAAGAGGCGTGAGGGCCAGCATCAGACCGATGACCGGGACCGAATAGGTCACGGCACTCTTGAGCGCCCGAATCACGATGTCATCTACCTCGGTCTTGGTCTTTTGAACCAACGCGAGCAAGACAAATCGTAAGCTCAAGCGCATGATGACAGTCAGCGCCAGTGCAAGGATGAAGATCCCCAAGGACTGAATCCAAGGGTTTTCAAAATAGGGACTCAACTCTCTCATCTTGGCAAGAGCGTCCATGGCAATCCTCCTCTAGCTGGACGTGGACCCGCTCCGGGTCTGCCTGCGCGCGACCAATTCTAGTTCCTCTCCGTCTTCTCCAACGCCTACGCCAGCTCGGAGGGTCCTCTCCAGGATCGCCCTGAAGAGTTCACCCTCTTCGCCCAGCACCGCAGGTTCGTAACTATCAAACCCACTCGTGGGGTCGAGATCAGCGAGGTGCTCGCCGACTCGATCGACGATGTTTCATCGGCGCGGGCGGACATGCGACCGAGACGCCGAAGGTGCGTCGGGCGCTGCCACTGGGGGCCGCAGGCAACCACGGCAAGGCCAACGACGGACACGGCTACGATCGAGCGTAGGTGCATGCGCCGGAAGCTACGACGGCTCGCTGAGCGCATCAAGCGAATGCCGGCGCTCGGGTCTCTACAACTGAGACTGACGTGTGTCCCTCTGTAAGCCGCTCCGCCTTCCGATTACAATCCTGCCGGCTCTTCTCCCGACAGGAAGCCATCATCTTGGTCGGAAAGACCCTAGGTCATTACGAAATCCTTGAACCGCTCGGTGCGGGCGGGATGGGGTCCACCTCTGAGGTCGGGGTGAAGTGCAGATGGAAGCGGGGCGGCGAGCCAGCCACTTCCTGACGTTGGGCTGCTTGTGGGTGGCGTAATTGTCCAGGACGAGATGGATCTCCTGGTCGGGATAGTGTTTTTCAACCGTTCGCAGGAAGCTGAGGAACTCCTGGTGACGATGGCGCTTCTTGCACTTGCCCAGGACCTTGCCGGTGGCCAGATCGAGAGCTGCGAAGAGCGTCGTGGTGCCGTTGCGTTGGTAGTCGTGGGTGCGGGTCTCGGGCTTGCCAGGCCGCATCGGCAACATGGGCTGTGTGCGGTTGAGGGCCTGGATCTGGCTTTTCTCGTCAACACACAGCAGCACCGCGTTTTGTGGAGGATGAAGGTACAGTCCGACGATATCGATGACCTTCTGCTCCAGCAGGGGATCGTTGCTGTACTTGAACACTTCCTGCCGATGCGGTTGCAGCTTGTTGCGCCGCCAGACGCGATGGACGGTGGATTTGGAGATCCCAAGCTCCTTCGCCAAGCGACGGGCGCTCCAGTGCGTGGCCGCCCCAGGTCGCTTGAGCGTTGCGGCAATGATGCGTGCTTCCTGTTCATCTACGTAGATCGGCTTGCGACCTCGTCCAGGGGCATCCTGCAGGCCATCCATGCCCTGTTCAATGAAGCGATTGCGCCACCGTGCTGCCGTCACCACGCTGCAACCGCAGCGCTTGGCGACGTCCGTGTTGTTGAGCCCTTCGGCCGCAGCCAGCACGATCGACACCCTCAACACCGTGCGTTGTTGGCTCGTCGGAGCTCTCTGCGCTGCTTGCAGTTGCCGCCGAGCTTCGTCGCTAAGTTCCACCCGTCGTATTGCAGGCACCGGTCCACCTCCTGGATGAGGGAATGGGTGCCGGTATTGTAATAGCGTGCCATCTTTATTGCAACTCTATTTGCGGGACATAACACTAGGGTGGCAGCGAGCGGCCCGTAGGGTATGCCGAGATTGATGTCCTCGACCGGGTTGGAGACGGTGCGGTAGATGAAGGTGGCGCTGACCACGAGATCGCGCCAGGCCTGGTGCTCGAGCCCGAGCGTCAGCTCGTGCGTTCGCGGCGACTTCAGGTCGGGGTCGATCCGCGAGGTGATGCTGGGGAAGCGGCTCCGGATGAGCTCGCCCTGCTCGCCCCACTGGAAGAGGCCATCCCCGTTGAGGTCGTTCCACAGGTACTCGTTGCGAC
>JADFHF010000024.1 GCA_022567305.1 Bacteroidota bacterium
AAGACAATTGTCGATAGATTCAATCCACGGATCCCACTCACCGCGGACGTAGGATCGATCAAGGAGAGATATTAGCCTCTTAGCGTCCGTCCGACTCCGAGTTCGAAGGGATAATCGGATTTTTTGGGGAGCACGCCGGGCATTATGCCACTGCGCATAGTAGCATGCTCCGCGCTTGTATAGTGATGCCATTCTGACCTCTTAGGTCTCGGCATTCACTGCTTACAAACTGTGTGCAGAATTGGCAGCAGTCCTCTCGCCTACCTCGGCAACCTTGTCTCCATGTCAGCCACCACGTAGGCCATAACGGCCATCGTAGCCACACAAAGACCCATTTCGTGGGGATCCAGCTTGTCCATCGTGTCGGCAGGCGAGTGGTGATACCAGAAATACTCCGTGCGGTCGACGCGGAGTCCCATGCCGGGCATGCCTTCTCTCATCAGGGGCCCGATATCTGCACCTCCTCCGCCTTTGGTTATGGTTCCGGAATCGATTCGGTCCAGTAGATGACCGATCTCAGTAAGCAGATTAAAAGCTGCGTCTGATCCTGAGAATCCAAATCCGCTCGGCTTGAATACTCCACCATCTGATTCAATCCCAAGGATGTGATTTTCGATTTGGTCCAGGTAAGCATTTTTATATGCGTTCGCACCGCGCGAACCATTTTCCTCATTCGTCCAGGCAATGACCCGAATCGTTCGACGAGGACGAAGACCAAGTTCCTTCATCAATCGCAGCGCCTCCCAAGCTGCTACAACCCCGCCTCCATCGTCCATTGCTCCAACCCCAACATCCCACGAATCAATATGTCCGCCGAATACGACCACCTCGTCGGGAAACTCGGATCCGACGATCTCCCCGATTACATTCCTCGACAGGGCGTCGGGAAGAGTAACGTCATCCATATTTAGCCGCACGACGATTTTCTGGCCTCGATCCTGCATGCGCTGCATCATGGACGCATCTTCGATCGTAACCGCCGCATGCGGAATTTTGACGACGTCATCGGCATACGACGACGCTCCCGTGTGGGGTGTATACATAGACACCGGTCCGACGGATCGAATCAAGCTGCCAACGGCACCGACCTGAGCAGCACGTACGGCCCCGCTCCGACGATAGGTCGTGTCGTAGCCTGTCCATTCAGCATTGTTATAAAGGATGATTTTCCCTACCGCCTTATCTGCATTCGCCGTCAAGTCGTCGTACGAATTGACGACCAAAACCTCCGCGGTGACTCCCGTCGGAGAGGTCCCAATTGTACCGCCGAGCCCAAGTATCCGAAGATCGGCCACTCTTGGTTCAAGCAGCGTGAGCGTTTCTTCTCCTCGTACCCAGCGAGGCACCATCACGTCCTCGCCTCGTACGTTTTCGAGGCCATCCTCGTTCATCTCGTCCAGCATCCAGTCGATGGCATCCTCAAGTGCCTGCGAACCGCTGATTCGTGGCCCATACGTGTCTGTCATAAACGCCAGGCGATCGTACGCAAAACTGTCGGCGAGGGCGGCGTCGATGAGCCGATCGGCGTCTGCGCGGTACTGCTCGACGAGTGATTCGGGTCCCGCCGCCTGACCGAATGCAAGCACTGGAACGAAGACGAATGTTAAGAGAGAAAAGGAGCGTTGCATGTGAGATCTACAGGGGCGTATTCGAATTGCGGATCCAGAAACTACGCCGCCAGAACTCGCCAATCGAGAGAAGAGTTATACACTGAGACCAAGAATCTGTACTTTCAGAAGGTTTCGCAGCGAAGAATACACTCCCATCGTGACCGAGAGAAGACCCGATACGCTCATTACCAATCTGAGAGGCCTCGGCCCCACGTCGACAAAGATGCTCGCTGATATCAACGTTCACACACTGGCCGACTTGCAGGAAATGGGGTCCGTATTTGCATATCGCGTCTTGAAACACCGATTTGCAAGTGTCTCGCTCAACATGCTTTACGGCTTGGAAGCAGCCGTGCGGGACGTTCATTGGCTCAGCCTTACACAGGACGATAAAGAGCAACTACGTGCCGCTGCAACGGATGAATTGAACATCGATCTCTGATGGGCGGGCAGCGCTACGATTCGGATTTCCTTTTTCTCTTCTTTTCCGAATTCGATCCGTATTTCTTGTGGTAACTCGCGATCGCGCTCTTGACGGCAGCCCGGGCTTTGTCCGGGCCCTCGAACTCACGCACTTCTACGTCGATTTCTTCCAGCTTCTTGTAGTCTAGAAAGAACCGTTTGAGCTCTCGAAGACTATGTTCGGGGAGCTCCCAGATATGGTAATACCCGTTGAAGGCCGGATCGTCAACATGGACACAGATGACTTTCTCGTCTCCTTCCCCCTGGTCCTGCATGTTCATGAGCCCGATTGGCCGTGCGGTCAGTGTACAGAGCGGCATCACCGGTTCCTGCATCAAGACGAGAACGTCTAGCGGGTCATTATCCTCTCCAAGGGTGCGGGGGATGAATCCGTAATTCGCGGGATAGATGACGGACGAGTACAATATCCGGTCTACTCGAAGCAGGCCCGTGTTCTTATCCAATTCGTACTTGACCTTACTTCCTTTCGGAATCTCGATGACGGCCTGAACAACTTCCGGGGCGTCGTCACCGATTTCGATATCGTGCCATGGATGTGACATATCAACCTCCTGTCTGTATGGAAGAAGATGCGTAGTTCCGTTTGCGTACCAATCTAGAATTCGTTGCGCTTCGTGTTCCAAGAAGCGGCGAAGAATGGAAGGAGATTAAAACAAGAGATTTGAATAATTATAACCGCCTTAGAAACAGGCGCAAAGACAAGCCGTCCAACGAGGCCCAAAATCAGTAATAATATGCGATTTCTGGTCCTTTTTTCTGTATTAGTCGGTCTATCCGTCCAAACTCAGGCTCAGGTTAAACCGGGCGTATCGGTCCAGATCTACCCTGCAGGACAGATCGTTCAGGCGAGAGCGCTCGTCCACGAAGGTGCCCGAACCGACGTTCGTCTCTATGCCGGAGTCAACCGCGCGCGTAGAAAAGACTACGGGAAGAAAGACCATGAAGAAGGACTAGGCGCAGGAGTAGGTATCGATCTAGCACACCTGACCGGATCGAAAACCAGCGGAGTCTATTATGGTGGGAAACTGGATGTCTGGTACCTGAATATCGACTGGGAGCATATCGAAAATCCGTGTCCCCCGGGTACGAAGTGCCTCGCTCCGGCTATCCTTCGGGCGGGTGAAACGAAGATTTTTGTCGTACAACCAACTGCGACACTTGGGTATCGATATGCTCTGGAGAACGGCTCGGCCGCACTCGAATTCAGCGTGTCTCTCGGCGCTGAAATCAACGCCTATACAGATGGAGACCCGGTAGGCGAAGGGCTGATACTATTGGGTGGACTCGCAGTCGACTTCTAGCCGATTCTATCGCACCCTCCAGCCGAATTCGGGCCCGTTGTGGAAAAATCCGAGAGAAGCCACCACGCCGTCTCTCTTGAACACCTTCCCATCTTTCATGACGAATCGAATGTCTCTAAGCGCATTGATGTCGTCCAGCGGATTGTCAGCAGTCGAAATAATGTCCGCTGCAAAGCCCACCTTGATCGGGCCGCGCTCGTTCTCGGTTTCACTAATAAGATATCCGTTTGTCGTCATCGCCTTGAGGATATCCGGAGCCGGTATCCCGGCCTCTTCCCAGGTTTTAATAAACTCGATCGAAAGCTCCCCGCGATTCATCCCCTTTATGTAATAATCGGCATCGGTCGAGTAGACCAGCAATACGCCCTGGTCATACGCATCTTTGAGCATGGCCTTGCGCCTCTCCCATCGACGGTCGCTTAATCGTCGGCCCCAATCCGCCTGGGGTGTTTCCGTCCCTGCCCTAAAAATGCCCCTTTCGGCCATCATTTTGTGCAGTTCTGGATCGAGCGCACCATCATGATCGATGGACCACAGGCCAGCTTCAATGGCGCGACGAGCCCCTTCGCGGGTCTGCACGTGTCCGGAAACCTTCTGCCCGGCGTTTGCCGCTTCACGAACAAAAAGTTTCAGTTGCTCCTCCGTATACGGATACGCCTGGCAGTCGACGCACACCTTGATGACTTTCGCGCCGTAGTGGATATTTCGGCGAATCGCTTTGACAATCTCGTCATCCGTGTCCGCGTTCATGTACTCCGGGTAGACGGTGTCCTCGCGTTCAGGAATCTCGTGGAACTGACCGCCGAAAGCGCCAATGATAATTCCTGAATTGATCATGGTGGGCCCTGGCACCCAGCCCATTTCAATCGCCTGTCGGAGGGCCGTATCGGCATACAGACCATTGTTTCCTAAATCTCGAACAATCGTAAATCCGGACGCGAGTTTTTGAAATCCGGTTGACATGGACTGGATGGCCCGAAGAGGCGTGGAATCCATAATCACTGTGAAGTAGTAATACCAGCTCTCCGGATCCTCCTTGTATGTAATCCCCAGGTGATCGTGCGCATCCACCAGACCGGGTAAGACCCACTGATCTGACAGATCTATCACTTCTGCGTCACCAGGAATGTCTATATCGGATCCGATTGCAAGAATCTCGCTCGATCCGTTGTTCGGATTGTGTTCGACGAGAATGATCTGATTGGCAGTGACGGTTCCCGACGCCGGATCAATCAAGTGACCCGCGATGATAGCCGACTTCTGCCCAAAAACCGAAATGGATGTGATGGCGCCGAGCACAAGAGCCGAGAAAAGCGCGCGTTGGTAATGCATGAATAGCTCCGTTTGGTGGGAAATGGAATGCAAATTTGAATCTTCTATTGATCCTTTAGCGAATCGTCGATTAGTCGTGCAGCGATGCGTCCAAAATCAGTTTCCGTGACAATGCCAACCAGTTGTTCGCCTCGAATGACCGGGAGAGCCCCAATTCCGTTATCGCGCATTTTCTGAATCGCTACCTTGGTGGGCGTTTCAGGTGTAATGGATATCGGGTCCCGAATCATGATGTCTTTTACGGGTCGTTCGGCTTTGTCACGGGCAACCTGTTGAGCCGCCATAAAACGGAGAATCATTCGGTTAGTGACCAGACCCACCAGGCGGTGTTGTTCATCTTCGACCAGTACGTGTCGAATCCGACGCCAATCCATGAGTACCGCCACGAAATCAATCAACTCATCTTCATGAACCGTAAAAAGGTCGGTTGACATGAAGTGTTCGACCCGTGTTGATGGAACTCTCAAAAGAGAATCGTGGGCTTTGTGCGCGAGCTCCCAGGTATGACCGGGCTTCTTGTCCAGTTGATTCGCCAGCATGGTGAGGACCAGCGTGTCGAGTCGCTCGGCTCGTGTACTTCCCTCTTCTTTCATGAGCGCCAGAGAGTCCAACTGCCACTGAGATCCTGTCATTCTCGAAGACACTCGTTCTTCAATAAGACCTAAATATGTGTCGATGTCTGACGAATCGATGCCGGCATTCTCCAATCCTTCTCTGGATACCGCGATCAACTTCTTTCTGATCAAATCGCCGACCGGCCATCGCTTTCCATCGATCCACTCTATTTCAGAGGCCATACCCTGCCGCGCGACCGTCACAAAATTGTTCTTCGCCGCATCGAAAGGGAGTAACGGCTTAATATCATCGTGCCGGTGGGCAATCCCGAGAACCAATCCAAACCAGAAGGTAGCATTGGCTACCTCATCCATTACGCTCGGTCCTGCAGGCAAAATCCGATTCTCGATTCTCAAGTGGGGCTTTCCATCCGTAACTCCGTAACACGCTCTGTTCCAACGATATACGGTACCGTTATGCAGTTGAAGTGCAGAGAGTTGTGGCACGCCGCCTCGGCGCAGCACGTCAAAAGCATCGTCAAATTCTTTGCTGATGATCATCCGAAAACGAGCGATATCCTCCTTGTACAGTTCGGTCACCGACGACTGTACCCACTCGGAGCCAAAATGAACCCTCGGACTCATGTCCCTTAAGTACAGGTTGCTGCTTCTCGTATCGAGGGCCTGCTGAAAAAGTGCGATCCGCGTTTCGCGCCAGAGACGTTTGCCGAATAATATTGGAGAATTGGTCGCGGACGACAACACCGGAGCAGCGATCAGCTGCGCGATGTTATAGAAATGGGCGAACTCGTCTGGCGTGACCTGAAAATGGGTCTGAAAACTGGTGTTGCAGCCCTCCACCATGATGTTTTCGTGCTGGAAAAAAAGCTCGTCTACCCCTCGTATTTGGTACTGGGCGGTGCCCCCCATCAGCTCCATGATGGCATCATTCAGTGCGAAGTAGCGCGCATGTGGAGCCATATTTTCAATTCGAAGGTCGTATTCGTGGATGGTCGGCAATATTCCCGCCATTACGACGTGAGCCCGATCCTCGGCCGCCAGATCTCTCACGTCTCCAAGCACGTCTTCTATCTGACCCTGGAGCCGAGAAAGACACTTCCCCTCAAACACGCACGGGTCGAGATTGAATTCAAGATTGAACCGGGTCAGTTCGCTGACGAGTCGCGGATCCTGATTACGCTCCAAGACTTCCTCCGCAATCGGGGCCGGTTGATATCGTTCGTCGACGAGAAAGAGTTCTTGCTCGGCTCCTATTCGCCGCACGTCGGTCTCAAACATGCCCTCCTGAAGCATGTGCTCCATGGCACGCACGTCGTTAATAACCTGACGCGTAAATCGGCGCATGGCGCCGGGGGCTTGTTTCTGCCGAACGTCTTGCTCTCCCATAGGAATGACCCGGTCGTTTCCGATGTGTTGTGAGATACAAACAGGTGGATTCTCACTCACTCATCCCTCAAAATCGCCTTTCCGTGTGTAATCGGCAAGCGCTTATCGAAACCTGCAACCAAAGGCCTCGTTTCGATGAAACGATATTGATCGAACTTCGAAAAATGCACTTCTCTCTTTTGACATCCAGCAAACGCTCGACTCGGGTTCGACTCTTATTTCTTATCCTCCTGACAAGCGGGATCGTACCTCTACTCGCTCAGAATCGCAACGAGGAAACACTGGATACTCGCGTTCAACAGCTCTTGGTCCGAGGGCTGACGCGGCTGTACCTTGAAGATTTTGAAGGTGCGGTCTCCGTATTTGATCAAGCTCTAAAAGTTCGGCCCAACGACCCCGCGCTGCTATCTTCGATGGTAACAGCTCAAATGGGTCTTGGCGAGTTCTCTTCAGCACGCTTCTTCATCGAGAGGGCCATCAGCGCTGACGACGGAAATACAGCGATTTGGGAGCTGTCTGCGGAACTGAGTATGGCCACCGGAGCGGGCCCGACATTGCTCAAGGCACGCCAAGAATTGGTACGATTGAGGCCGGGTAGTGTCGCAGCGCATTTGGATCTCATCAGACTTCTTTCAAGACTTGAACGCACTGAGGACGCCGTTGGCGCCTCGCGTATCGCTCTGAATCAGGCGGGCGAAGACCCGCGCATCCTGATGGAGCGAGTTGCACTTTTTGAAAAACTGGGCCGCACATCTGAACTCGACCGAACATTGCTCCGACTGATTGAGATGGAACCGGCCGATCTTTCAACCCGGATTCAACTCGGCGCCTCCTACATCCGGCAGAGCAAGTGGGAAAACGCTGAGTCTGCATTTCGGTCCATTCTTGCCCTCGAGTCAGACCATCTGGAAGCGGGAACGTCTTTGTCCGTCGCGTTGACCCATATGGGAAGGGGCGACGAAGCACAGGCCCTTCTAGCAGAAATCGTGTCTTTGAATCGTGCTGGTATCAGCGGATCTGAACGGCAATTTGACCTTTCGTCGGACGAAGCTCTGGCGGCAGCGTCCGAGGATCAACTCGAAACATGGCTGACTGAACATCCAACACATACAGAAGCCCTGAAGGAGTTCGCAAAGAGACTCATGGCTCGTGGGGATGCACTTGAAGCGGCAGAGCTCTACTCAAATATCGTCGCCACCGATCCCCGAGAACTCGAAATCTGGGTCGCTGCCATCGGTGCGTTTGTGGAGGCCGAAGACTTTGAACGCGCTCTAGAAATAGCCGGGAAAGGTCTTGCTCTTTTTCCAGGATATGCTCCACTACGGATCGAGCAGGCCAAAGCCTTGGTGGGTGCTGGGCGTACCGAAGCTGCTCTAACCACCATTCAAGAGCTGTTGAACCAGGTCAAGGATCCGTATCAAAAAACAGTACTAACAGCCCTAATGGAACAGATTGAAGGCATGTAATTCAATCTGAGAACCGGAAAATTCTTCCGGTTATTCAACTGCTATGGTGGTTTTTTTCCGTGATTTGGCCTGTCAATTCTGCCTTCCTCGCACTTGATTTTGGAACGATTTCGTACGATTTCGGGTTCGGATCAGGCCATCACGAATGGATGTACATAAACTCGGATGCTGAATCTAATTTGGGGGTATTCAAGAGTAAGATCGCACCTCATCGTGCTCACAATCGGTGTTCTTTTTTCTGCTTGCGGATCCACTAGACCCACGACCACCGTCTATTCTGAGCGTCCCGAGGGCTTTCCCAATCATACGGTAGAAGAGATTTTGAACAGGCTTCCCGTTAGCCCGGATGCATTTGACGAACTGTACGCTGAAATGGCCGTGGCCGTCTCTTCACCCGAAGAAAATGGTCGTTTTTCGACCAGAATCACTTTTCGGAGAGATGATTCCCTGCTCATCAGGGTCCGCTTTCCGCTCGGAATCGAGGGCGCGCGCGTGCTCGTCACCAACGATAGCGCATGGGTCTACGACCGAATTCATGAGGAAGTCCTTGTGGGTACACACGAGGAAATTGCAGCTTATCTACCGGGTGCGATTTTCGGAACCAACTTCATCGATGATGCAACTGATTTTATCCGACCGGACCCGTCAATCGCCTGGGTCCTGTCGTCAGATACGCTTCGATACCACCTTATATCGCCTGATTCAACCCTTCGGATAGTTGTCGATCCTGTTCTCTGGAGAATCGTCCATATCGAACAAAAGAGCCCTGAAGGCACGGTTCTTGAACAACGCTGGTACACTGATTTCAGGACTATTAACCAGCACGTGTTGCCGCTTCGCATGACTGTCTCACGACCGGAAGAAGATACACGCCTCAGCATGGTGCTTCGAAAAATCGATACCATGCCTGGGCGACTGTCATTCGATCTCGGATTGAAGAGCAAAACGCGGCGCATCTTGATCAGAGAATTATGAATCGGACATCGTTTGCGCTCCGTCTCACTCTCATCGGTAGCTTTTTACTGTCCGTCACGGTGACGGCTGATTCCCTGGCCCAGGACTCAGGGGATCGCCAAACTACAGAGGCTCATCTGGCCTCTTTACGGGATGAGATTCGATCTGAAGAAGCCCGATTGGCCGCAGCAGATAGAAGCGAAGCGGCATCTACGGACAAAATCAAATCGCTCGGGCGCCAAATCGAGATCCGATCGGAACTCGTCACAACGTACAAGAAACGCCTCGGTACGATGACCGAAGAACGCGATTCTTTGTTCAGTTCGATAAGCACATTAGAGATAGAGCTCGAACAACTGAAAGATGATTATCGGCGTCGAGCAACAAACGCGTATCGATACGGACGGCTTCATGACGTAGCCCTCATACTCTCTGCGTCGTCCATCAACGAAATGCTGGTTCGAATTCAATACTTACACCGATTTAGTGATACCCGTCAATCAAGACTCGAAAACATCAGTTCGATGGCCGTTCTCCTCATCGAGCGGAGGACACAGCTTCAGCGTTTTCTAGTTCGAAACGAGGTGCTTCTTTCAGATACGCAGTTGGAACAGCAGGAGCTTGCCTCTCTCAAAAAGAACAGAGAACTCGAAGTAGACCGCATTCGAAGTCAACGGGTCGACCTTAAGAAATCCATCGCTGACAAACGTTCGTCAGCAGATCAGCTAAATGCACGCATCAGGGTCCTGATCGCTGACGAAACATCTCGACGCGAACTGACGGGTACGGAAGCGACCCATGCTCTTCACAACGCAGAGACAAATACATTTCATGCTCAAAAAAGCCGCCTACTCTGGCCCGTAGCTGGGACGATTCAGGAACCGTTTGGTGAGATTATCAATCCTGATCATGGGACGCGCACAAACAACCTGCATGTGTTGATTGCTGCAGAGGCTTCATCGGAAGTCAAAGCAGTGTCTTCGGGACGAGTGAGCACCATCGACGTGATGCCTGAATATGGTCGCTTTATGCTCATTGAGCATGGAAATTACGTCACGTTCTACGGAAATCTTTCCCTATTCTATGCGTCATCTGGAGATACGATCGAGCCGGGTCAGATTATCGGTCGATCGGGTACAGACGCTGAGCCAAAGGGTCAGACGATCTTCTTTGGGATATTTGATAATGGAAAGGCGGTCGATCCCGAAACTTGGCTTAAATCACAGTAAGAGTTGCCCATTGCGCAGCTGATCTATTCTGGTTTTCCCCTTGTTCTGATCCGCTTGCATCGCCTCAGGTCAGGTTGTAGCTTCGTTTTATGGCCGGGAAAAAGCTTATAAACGAAGCATTCATACTGGATGCCGTGGCGACCGGGGAGACCTCGCTCACCGTTCCAAGAGATGCTATCCTCTCGCCTCTCGCTCGTGATACGGCTCGAGAACGTGGCATTACAATTCTTTTTAGTGATGTGCCAAGTTCTATGGCATCCTCAGCGCCAGCATCGGCGGCCCGCGTCATTGCGATCGGTAGCGATCACGGCGGATTCGATTACAAGGAAACCCTGATTCCCTTTCTGAAGGATCTGGATTGGAAAGTTGTGGACGTCGGTACGGACTCACACCGTAGCTGTGACTACCCGGACTTTGCGTACGCCGTTGGAAAAATGGTCGCGGAGGGGCGTGCGGGTATCGGTCTGATGATTGACGGCGTCGGTGTTGGTTCGGCCATCGTATGTAATAAGATTCGTGGAGTCCGGGCTGCGTGTGCGTGTAACGAATTTGCAGCCTGGAGCGCCCGAGCGCATAACAATGCCAACGTGCTGACACTCGGTAGCCGCTCAATGGGCATCGAAGTCTGCAAGCGAATCATTTCCACTTTTCTTGAGACTAAGTACGAAGGTGGCCGGCACGAGCGTCGCGTCCGAAAGATGCAGGACGTCGAGGACCGATATTCTAAATAGCGCGCTTCACTCAAGGGCTGGCACGCTCCGCTGGGCCGCCTCAATGGATCACAGGGCTGGATCACCCCAATGGATCACGCCGCTAAGTCACCCCAATGGATCACGCCGCTGAGTCACGCCGCTAGGTTACCCCAATGGATCACGCCGCTAAGTCACCCCAATGGATCACGCCGCTAGGTTGCCCCAATGGATCACGCCGCTGGGTCACGCCGCTAGGTTACCCCAATGGATCACGCTGCCAGGTCACTCCAATGGATCACGCCGCTAGGTCACCCCAATGGATCACACCGCCGAGTCGCTTCCGCTGGTTTTCATCCCGTCTGCATGGCACCCACACGCGAAGTCCTGTATTTTCGCCTGCTATAGAAAATTCGTGCATCGCACGGCAGATGATTTGAATCATGGCAACACCGAAATATGATGTAGTCGTCGTCGGAACGGGTCCTGGAGGATACGAGACGGCGATTCGAGCGACCCAACTTGGCCTCAAAACAGCAGTCGTTGAAAGGGATAAACTCGGGGGCGTTTGCCTGAATATCGGGTGTATTCCCACAAAGGCTCTGTTGAAGAGTGCTGAAATGATGGAATACGCTCGACATTTTGAATCATACGGCCTGAGCGTCGACGGAGAAGTGACGGCTGACTTTGGAAAAGTAATTGATCGAAGTCGCGGCGTCGCCGAGAAGATGAATAAAGGCGTTCAATACCTGATGGGTAAGAATAAAATCGATGTGTTGTTCGGGCATGCCACGATTGCCGGAGGCGGGAAGATCGACATAAAGCCATCGATAGACATAGATGGCAATGAGATCGGTGAGGCGGTGTCTGTTCAGGCGAAACACGTCATTCTGGCTACCGGCGCCCGGCCAAAAGAACTTTCCTCCCTACCTATTGATGGGAAGAAAATCATCTCGTCAACTGAAGCGCTCCTTCAAAAGGATCAACCCAAAAGACTGGTTATCTGTGGAGCAGGGGCCATCGGTGTTGAGTTTGCCTATTTCTACCACCATATGGGTACGGAAGTGACCCTGGTAGAGCTCATGGATCGCATCGTACCCGTTGAGGATAAAGACGTGTCAAAAGAATTGGCGCGCTGGTTCAAAAAGATGGGTATAAAAATCATGACGGATTCGTCGGTGGAAAAAGTGGAGTCGGGTGGAAAAACTCTGAAAGTCCATGTGAAAACGAAGAAGGGAGAAGAGATTATCCAAACCGATCAGGTCCTTTCGGCCGTGGGCGTAAGCGGAAATATCGAGGATCTGGGGCTTGAGACAGCTGGCGTAAAAACAGATCGGGGTACGATCGTTGTAGACGAGTTTAACCGGACAAACATCTCGGGCATCTATGCGATCGGGGATGTAGCTGGACCACCGTGGCTAGCCCACAAAGCGAGCCATGAGGGGATTCTCTGTGTTGAAAAAATAGCCGGTCAAAACGTACACCCGTTGGACAAGAATAACATTCCGGGTTGTACGTATTGTCAGCCTCAGATCGCGTCGGTTGGATATACCGAGGCGGCGGCAAGAGAAGCCGGTCACGAGATCAACGTAGGCAAATTCCCATTTTCAGCGTCTGGAAAAGCATCCGCTGCAGGGCACTCCGAGGGCTTCGTAAAAATTATTTACGATACCAAATACGGCGAAATGCTCGGGTGCCACATTATCGGATACGACGCCACCGAGCTGATTGCAGAGGTGGTCACCGCGCGTACGCTCGAGACCACAGCTCATGAAATAATGGAAGCGGTCCACCCGCATCCCACGCTTTCCGAGGCTGTTATGGAGGCCACCCGAGCCGCATTCGGAGCCTCGATCAATATCTGATCCGGATTGGGTCGCGCGTGAGTAGTCACGGTACAGCGTCAGCCCTCAATTTCGGGTCAGAATGTCAGCGCACGACGGCTCCATCTTCTCCACTGGACTCGACCAGGGAAAGGCGTCCATTGCGATCCTCTGCCATCAGGATCATCCCCTGACTTTCTATACCCATCATGGTGCGGGGAGCGAGGTTGGCCAGTACAACCACTTTCTTCCCGGACAGGTCGTCCGGATTGTAATGCTCTGCCGCACCGGCCATCACGACGCGCTTCTCAAAGCCTAAATCCAGCTGGATTCGAAGCATTTTTTTTGATTTCGGCATTTTCTCGGCCGTCAATATCGTCGCGACTCGTAGATCGAGCCTCGTGAAGTCATCAAATGTAATCTGATCAGCCAATGGTTTGTAAGGGGGATCCACACCCGGTTCATCTTCGACCGAAATCTGTTGAAGTTTTGCCACCTCGGCCGCAACCACATCATCGTCAACTTTTTTGAAGAGAATTTCGGGCGTACCGACCGTATCCCCGGCTTTGAGCAGCGGTTCGGCGGCTTCTTCCCACCCAATGGATCCGCTCATCGCCCCGTCACCATCTGGAACACTACTCCGAACGTCCTTGATATTCAGCATTTCTCTCAACTTGGATCCTGCAGTTGGGAGCACTGGGTCCATATACACCGATAGCGACGCGCACAATTGTAGACACACATGAATCGTATTCCCGCACTTTTGTATATCCGAATTGCGGGTATGCCAAGGTTCGGTATCGTTGAAATACTTGTTTCCGAGCCGAGCCAAACCCATGGTTTCGAATACGGCTTCCCGGTTTCTGAACGACTCATAAGCCTCGCCAATTCGATCGCGAAAGTCCTTGATTTGTGCCAGAACGGCAAGGTCTTCTTCTGAAGGATTCACGAGTTCGGGGACGTTCCCAGTGAAATATCGTGTAGCAAACGTCAGGGTCCGGTTGACGAAGTTGCCCAGGATGTCGGCAAGCTCGGAATTAACCCGAGCCTGAAATTCACTCCATGAAAAGTCGGCGTCTTTCGTCTCAGGAAGCATGGAAGCCAGTGCATACCGGAGCAGGTCGGCTGGATAATTTTCTAGAAACTCATGCAACCAAACGGCCCAGCCACGACTCGTCGATAACTTGCCGCCCTCAATATTTAGAAACTCATTGGCCGGGACGTTTTCTGGCAGTACATAGTCTCCATGAGCCATGAGCATGGCTGGAAACATGAGGCAGTGAAATACGATGTTATCCTTTCCGATAAAATGAAGCAGTTTGGTTTCTGAATCCTGCCAATACTCCTTCCACAGATCTTCATCGCCCTCCCTCTTGGCCCATTCTCTCGTTGCGGAGATGTATCCGATCGGTGCGTCGAACCAGACATAAATGACCTTTCCCGACGCATCAATTCCGGCTTTTTCGGCTACGTCTTCGGGTACTGGAACGCCCCACGGGACATCGCGCGTAATGGCACGATCTCTCAACCCATCATTGAGCCACGATTTGATTTGTCCTCGAACGTTGGGTTTCCACTCCGGGTGGGTCTCGATCCAGGCAGCCAGCCGGTCCTGAAAATCTCCGAGCGGTAAGTACCAGTGCGTGGTCTCTCGGAGCTCGGGGGTGGCATCCGATAGGGTGCTCCGCGGATTTTTCAGCTCACTCGGGCTCAGAGAGGACCCGCAGTGCTCGCATTGATCGCCGTACGCATCCTCGTAGCCACAGACTGGACACGTCCCGATGATAAATCGGTCAGCCAGAAAGATTTCGGCCTCAGGATCGAATAGTTGTTCATCGGTCTTGAGCACGAAAACATCCTTCTCCGCTAAATTTCTAAAAAAATCCTGGCTGGTTTCCTGATGTGTGACGGTAGTCGTGCGACCGTAGTAGTTGAAACTGATTCCGAGTTTTTGAAACGAGTCTTCGATCATCGGGTGGTAGCGATCCACCAGCTCCTGTGGGGAGATTCCCTCTTTTCGCGCGCGGATCATGATGGCTACGCCGAGCTCATCAGATCCACAGATAAAAACGACATCCCGCCCCTTCAATCTCTGATAGCGGCAGTAGAGGTCGGCCGGCAGATATGCACCCGCAATGTGCCCGATGTGAATCGGCCCATTGGCGTAGGGCAGTGCCGAAGTTACAAGTATCCTCTTGAAGTCATTTTTTTGCATGGCGCAATAAACAACAAAGTCGCATCAATTGATGGATTCATTTCCTCGACGGCGATCATTCATAACTTTTTTAAAACACCGATCAGGCTCTACTTATCCATCGATTCGTGGAACCCCCGAATTTCGCCCTCCGTTTGACCCGGCAAATCCTGTATGCCAATGATTCTAGTTATTCCGGCCATCGATCTACTCGAAGAGTTCTGTGTGCGCAAGAACCAGGATGCGTACCGGCGGGAAACGAAATACTTCGATGATCCCATCAAGATGGCCAAATTATGGCGTATTCAAAATGCGAAAGCGTTGCACATTGCCGGGCACGATCCGGGTGATACGTGCAGACGTTCGATTCTGCAGGCGATCTGCAAAGCGGTAGACATTCCCATTCAGTTGCAAGGCGGTCTCGGCAGTTTCGAGGCTATTGATTCGGCCTTCGAGGCAGGAGTTTACCGAGTGATTGTCGAAGTGTCTTCGGATGAATCACTAGAATTTTTCCGTCGGGCACAAAGCAAGTACGGGCACTCCAAATTGGTTGCTGGAATCCATGCCCGCGGCGGAAAAATAACCGCAGATTCAGATACGGACTTAGATTTAGAGACAGCTTCGGAATCCGACGCTGTCGAGCTCGGAAAAGAACTCGAACACTCAGGATGTAAACGAATCGTTTATACCGATATGTCGAAGGAAGGCATGCTTTCGAGCAAGAATTTCGACGCGTTTGAGAGGATGAACTCGGCGCTCGATAGGACGCACCTGACAGCGGCAGGCGGAATTGCTGGATTCGAAGACCTCATGCGATTCGATTCGATGCAGAAGCACAGACTTGATTCCGTCGTCATTGGCCAAGCGCTGTACGAAAATAGATTCCCTTGCCAGCAAAGTTGGTGTTGGAACAACAAAGACGAAATCGACCTGAGCCAATTCACGTCTGCCAGCCTCGCCGCGCTTGAGTAAGCCCGTTCGATTACTCTTCGGTTATTCCGACGGAGAAAACTCATGCAACCTTGTAACCAATTCGGTCGCATCCCCGTACGTCCTGCATAGGGTAAAATTTTAGCCCTCAGACTCTTTTTTCTTTTTTTCAAGTAGCATGCAATAAGTCGCGACAACGTCGCGTTGTATGAGTCATCAAAGGAGCGACGCGCAAATACGTATTGGCCAAGTAGGGCCAACACTCTTGAAACACGCAACCGTATGAGGGGGAGGAATTCTTCATGAGCAGCAGTACACGCCCTGATCGGCCCAGTCGGCTCGTTATGGGATTAGGAATAGCCACGATCGTCCTGTTTTCTGTAAACCTGCTCGCAATGCTATCACAACGCGTCTGGCCGAAGCTTCAGGACATGGAATTGTTCCAATCTGAAACGGCTGTTGAAGAGGTCGCTCCTCTTGTTGAATTGCGTGGCGAAACCCACAACCGACATACCGTTTACTCGTTTGTCGCCAATAAGTGGAAGAGGCGGTGCCGCAAGCATCGTAGACATCACAGCGTCTTTTCTTACGATTTAGAGATCGAACATTCTCTTGACTCGGATCTGGATCGTCTGGAACGAGAGATTGAACGCGAGATGAATCGTCTGGAAGGAGAGTTATCCGGTGTTCGATCCGACCTTGAAGAGGCGATCACGCTCAAGCTTCATATCGATGAGCCAAATTCAATTCTGGTTCATCGAAGAAATATCGACTTGTCAGAGATGCAGAAGCAAGTGGAAAATATCGCTCGGTCGTTTGAGGTGCGCGTCCGGATACATGAAGACGCAGCGCGCGACGCCGAAAAGTTGAGGCGCGAGCGCTCGAGAGATTAGGACGAATCCGAGTTCATCTCTGAAATAAATTCCGATAAAATTTCTTAGAGCGATTCTGAGAACACCAGCAGCAGCCAGTCTCTGGCTAGCCGCTGAATCCCCGGATCTTTCGATTCGCGTGGGCCTGCAACATTTAGCGTAACGGGTTGGGTTCGGTTGAGCCAATTTCTTGCTACCGTGACTGATTCCGAGTCATCCGGATCAACGACCAGATAAGGTTTACCGTGACGCTCGGCGATCTCACAGGTATACTTCGTTCCACCGGACATTTGATGTCTGCAAAGAATCAGCGTCGCGCTACTATCCAGTACGTTTTTCTCGGTCCGTTCTTCGTATCGATCCGAATCGAGTTCCGAAACCGCGTATTGCATGGGGATGCGTCCATCCTCTGCAAGACGTTCGCGTGGGCACCAGCCACCGGTCTTCAGTCCAGTTTCCATCGCGGCATCCAGAGCACCTCGGTCCACTCCGGTCTGTCCGCCTGATACGACTTTGAATGCATACCTTGTCATTCGAATCACTCTGGTCTCAATGAGTCAGTCGACTCATATATACTAATTTGTGCCACACGAGACCACTTCCCGTGCATTTTCAGAGTACAGTCCTATGAGGCTCTTTTTCGCTCTCACGCTCCCCGATGCCGTAAGAAGCCAATTAGCCGAACTGCCTTTGTCGATGGATCACCTTCGATGGATCCCGGTGACCAACCTTCACCTGACTCTTCAATTCATCGGCAAGTCGGATATACCGCAAGTTGATGCGATTCAACAAGCAGCCGGCCGAATCGAGGCAACTGCGTTTTTTTTGAAGCTGAACCAGGTAGGCGCCTTTCCGTCCTCGACTCGAGCTTCAGCGCTGTGGGTGGGCGTGGAGGCCGAGAACGGGCTCGGGGCGCTCCACCGATCCCTGTTTGAATCGCTTTCGTCATTGGATTTGGGATTGGAAGAGCGCCCATTCGTCCCTCATATCACTGTCGGCCGAACAAAACGTGGGGCCAAAACGGATGCGCGAGATTGGATCGCCCAGAAGATCTCTTTTGAGTCAGATCCGTTTCTCATCTCGACGTTTCATTTGTATTCAAGTGAACTTCGCCCGTCGGGCGCCATCTATCGCTCGCTGGCTTCGTATCCTCTCGCCGAGCAAGATTCTGTCGAACAATCCGCTGGTTAGCCGCACGTCAAGACGTCCTTCGACAGAAGGCGACAGACACACAGCGAATCGCCCATTCACATGATTTCTTGTCAACGAGATCAATTTTCCCTTCCAGAGAACATTCATTACCTGAACTGCGCCTTTATGTCGCCTCAGGCCAAGCGTGTGGAAGAGGCGGGGCAGGTTGGACTCCGGTTTATGCGGAATCCAGCAGAGATTGGACCCGACGATTTTTTTAAGACTTCGGACGCAGTCCGTCACGCATTCGCGGATTTGATTAACGCTGACCAGGCCATCCGAGTGTCGCTCGCTCCGGCTGCTTCGTACGGGATCGCGACTGCTGCCCGAAACCTGGAAGTCCCCAAAGGAAGCGAGATTGTCGTCCTCTTCGAGCAGTTTCCCAGCAATATCTATACGTGGCGCCGGCTGGCATCAGAGCGCGGGCTGAAGCTAATCGAAATTTCGCCACCGAAACTTTCGGCGCATCGTGGTAAAATCTGGAACGAGCGGATCCTGGAATCTATATCCAGCTCTACGTCCGCAGTTTGTCTTCCAACCGTACATTGGACCGATGGAACCCGTTTTGATTTGAAGGCCATTGCTACGCGCGTCCGCGAAGTGGATGCCGCGTTGATCGTCGACGGGACTCAATCGGTGGGCGCCATGCCGTTCGACGTTCAGGAAATTCGTCCTGATTGTCTGATCTGTGCGGGATACAAGTGGCTGCTGGGCCCATACAGCATCGGTATGGTCTACTGGGGCGAACGATTCGACGATGGCATTCCTCTCGAGGAGAATTGGGTAACCCGAAAAGGAAGCGAAAATTTTGCCAGCGTGATGATCTACCAGGACGCCTATCGTGAAGGCGCAATCCGATATGACGTCGGTGAACGGAGTAATTTCATCTTGATGCCCATGATGCTGGAAGCGATCAGAATGGTGAGTGAACTGGAACCTTCTCGAATCCAAGACTACTGCCATGAACTCACTTCCGAGATGCTCGATGAAGCCGTTGAACTCGGGTATCAGCTCGAAAGTGAACCATTTCGGAGTCATCATCTTTTTGGCATCCGAGTTCCGGACGGGATACCGTTTGACCGATTGAAAGGAAAGCTGGCGGATCACCACGTATCGGTCTCCGTTCGAGGAAACGCCATTCGCGTTTCGCCAAACGTGTACAATAATTCAGGTGACGTTGATGCATTACTCTCTGCTTTGAGGGCGTGCGTCACCGAGTCGGTACAGTGATTGCGATACGAATCCTGAGAATTGAGGAATATTAGATCATCTTTGGAGGCCTTCATGCGGTCTTTTACTCTAAAAATTGTCGGCGCCGCTGCAATGAGCCTGTTGATGGGCACTGGGCAGGGTTACGCGCAATCGTCAGACGACGTGATCGAACGACTCCGGACTCGATATGACGCCATGCAGGCGATGCGAGCCACATTCTCTCAAACGACGTCGTCTACATTTCTGGACAACGTAGAACATTTCGAAGGAGACATATTGATCCAGGGTGATCAATACAGAATTGAGATGGCTAACCAGACGATCGTCACAAACACGATCGTGAGTTGGGTCTTTAATAGGTCGGAGAATCAGGTGCTTATTAACGACTATGAGCCTGATGAGAATACATTTTCTCTTACGACCTTCCTGGATGAATTCGACTCAGCTTATGATGTCGTATCCTACGAACGAAAGGACAAACTGGATGTGTTGGCACTGCGACCACAGGATCCTCTCTCTATGTTCCGAGATGTGACTTTATGGGCAGATGGCGATATTGTCGTTCGATTGGATGTTGTAGACATGAACGACGTCAAGATGAAATTCGAACTGTCCGATATCCAATTCAATCCTGAACTTTCGGACCAGACATTCATATTTTCGATTCCAAATGGCGTAGAAGTGATAGATCTCAGAGAGAACTGAATCGAACACTTCTCGCGCGCACATCGGGTCCAATCACTCCTGTTTGAGGTCAAGACAGCTCAGCCTATATAGCCGTTCATGTTGCAACAGATCAGAAAGTGGATCTTTCCAACCGCCGCACTGATTGTTGGAATCGGACTGATGTACCTGGCGTTGCGCGGTGTCGACTTCGATTCTCTCTGGAAAGATCTTGCCCGGGGAAATTATGTCTGGACGATTCCGTTTGTAGGCTTCACCCTGATTGCCCACCTCATTCGATCGTGGAGATGGCGTATTCTTTTGGAGGCCTTGCCGGACCAGCGAAGTGGCGCACCCCGAATTTCGCTACGCACAGCGTATTCTTCGGTGATGATTGGATTTATGGCCAACTACGCTGCACCTCGATTGGGGGAATTCGTGCGGGCCAGTCATATGTCATTGAGGCAGAAACTGAGATTTGGTAGTGTATTTGGAACCGTTGTAGCCGATCGAATTCTTGACATGGTCATGCTGGGACTTTGTCTTCTGACGCTACCATTGGTTTTGGGAGGGCGATTCGCGAATCTCATGGGGCTAATGACAGATGCCGTTGGCGCTGATTCTATAGGTCGGGTAGCCTGGATCGCTGGTGTGATCGGTCTCACTTTGATTTTTGCCGGTGCTCTGGCGATTAGGGCTTATCGTTCACGCGGGAATGAAAATCGTTACTCGAAGCTTGAAAACGTGTTCACGGCGTTCAAGGATGGCGTTACTTCGCTAACGAGATCGGGGCATACGGTGGCGCTCGTAACCTCCAGCCTCGTTATGTGGGCCTGCTACCTTTTCCTTGCTTACATCCCGCTACTCATTTTTGGTCTTGCTGGAAACGGAGGGCTGAACCTGACCGACGCCTGGGCTCTCCTGTTAATCGGAACGCTTGGAATTATCGTACCATCGCCTGGCGGTGTCGGATCTTATCACTTTGTTACGATTCAGTCGCTAGTGATTCTCTGGGGAATTTCTCAGGAGTCGGCTGCCTCATATGCCATCTTTTCCCACGGAGCTCAATTGATTCTCTACACCATCGTGGGATTCACTTTCGTTTTGATCGAAGGCGCAACCTGGCGAGAGCTCAAGTCGGTTCCTGCGAAGTCTGCAACGGAGTCTGCTCTTCCCACTCCTAATACCGTGGAAAAGGAGAGATCAAACGCGTGAAAAAACGAATCGTAATCATTCCTCGGCGCGGACCCCTTTTCTTGTTCGTTGCCGTTTTGCTCGCTGCACCTGTGAACGGTCAGGACCTGGGTCCGTCAAACCATTCGCTATTCACAAGTCCTATCCAGGAATCGGAGGACACTCAGTGGGACGTTCAACATCTCAGAATACATGTGTTCATCGACCCGGAGAGGCATATTTTGCGCGCTGAGGCCGCGTTCGATCTCGTGGTGACGGACAGCACGCTGGATCTCATTCAGATTCCATCCGATGGGGTCTCAATCACCAGCATAAGCACGTACGGGCTTGCTGCTAACGCAGTGGACGCTCCTGAAAATGCCGTCGCTATTGAGATTCCGCACCCATTTCCTGTGGATTCAGTGTTGGGAATCCGAGTAGAATTCGACCTCAATCGCAGTCTTTACACAGCTCCGCTCGGAACCAACTCGGGTAACTGGAGGGGAATCTGGACCTCTTTTAATCCTGGTCGTCGACCCTGGATCCCATTTGACATCTCGGTTGACGATTGGCTTACGGCCGAATTACGAGTAAGTGTCCCTGATACATGGAAGGTCTTCCTTACCGGCGAAAAACAGTGGGACATCGAATCTGAAGGAAAAAGAACGACCGCCTCGTTGCATTCTCGCTCGGGTCCTCTCCACAAACTGGGATTTTTCGCCGTGAAGGGGCAGGAAATTGCCTCTGATAATGGTCGTTTTGTCGTAGCTCTATCGCCGGATGACAGCCCGCAGGTCAGCGAAGCCCGTATCTCCATCTCGCGGATGGAGCGCTTTTTTGCTCAGTACCTCGGCTCGGGTGAACCGGACTCTAGTCGCTATATCATATTCCCGGGCCCTAGAAACGTCTCGACAAGCGGCGCCGGTCTTTCCTTCCTTCCATTTTCTTCCCTACCATCTGGATTATATCCGGCCGAGGAAGATTTTCAGCTTGCCAAGGCGGTTGCCTCCCGCTGGGTCGTGAAACATCTTCCTCTGTTGGGCTGGACGGATATTTGGCTTTCTGAGGCATTACCGGCCTATATGGCGTCACTCTATGTTCGAGATCGACACGGCGACGACGCGTATCTGCATGTCTTGTGGAATCGTCGCGAAGAGTACTTGACCGAATCGCGAACGTATATGCGACCCCTGGTCTGGGATCGATGGACACATCCCTCGGAATTGCTGGATGCACACGCTACTGGAAAGGGCCTCTGGGTATTTCATATGCTTGGAGAGACACATGGAACGGAATTCATTTGGGAGGCCCTTAACGAACTTGCATTCCTGGGGAATACCAGGACCATTTCTACGGAAGAGCTGAGAATCGTGCTCGAAAAAGTTCTGGAACTGGATCTCATCGAATATTTTGACCAGTGGGTTTACGCTGCCGGACATCCCGTGCTAGACTATTTTTACGAGGTAGCCTCGAATCAGGAATCCATCGATCTAACGATTGAGCAAACTCAAGAGGGCTATCTCGTTCCATCCGAGTTCAAGTTTGACGTAGAAATTGAGTCAGCCTCTCTGATAGGGGTCGATCGCGACGAGTTCTATATCGATGAAAGAAGTTCGTCGTTGAATTTTCCCGTAACGCTGCGACCCCAATACGTGCTTCTCGATCCAGGGGGCAGATTACTTTTCGAGCATGGAGATTTGCTCAATCCGACGACGATCGTATCCAGCCTGCGTAGAAACGCGACAATTTCGGGTAGATATGTTGGTTCACGGAGGCTGCTCTCCGGAGATGTGGACGCCTCCATGCTCATTGCCCTCAGGCCTATTCTCGCCGAACGAGCCTCCCCGTACGTGGATCGCAACTTACTGGACGCCATCTCTCGAATGGCCCCGTCGGGTTCGGCACTTCGAGAATTACTCAGTGTTGCTCGTGATACAACCGCGCGGACACGAGCCTTCGCGGTCCAAAAACTGGGACTGTTTTCTGGTTCTCCGGATGCCCGGCGAACAGCGTTTGAAGTAGCCAACTCCGAGTCAGACCCACTCATGTTGGCCGCGGCGGTGAGCGCCTTGGTCCGTCTGGATTCGTCGTTGGCGTGGCCTGTGCTCAGGTCTGCTTTCGTAACGGAGTCCACTGGAGATATCGTGAGAAGAACAGCTGTCCAACTTCTCGTTGATGCACCCATCGATGATGACGATAAAGTAGAAGCGCTTCGCGGCGTCCTAGATCAGAAATACGCGGACGATTTACGAGGTGATGCGATCCGTTCACTTCAGAGTTGGTCGGACAATCGTGATGTTCGAGAGCAGCTTCTTTCACTCTGGGCTGGGTCATCCGTTCATCTTCGATCGGCGATTCTGTCATTCTTCCGGTCGACGGATTTGTCAGAAAATGAGCGGGATTCGCTTCACGCTTGGATGGACGTTGAACCTGACCCTCTGCTGCACCGCCGCCTGGAATCAATCCTTCTGGAGCCCACTTCGTAGGGTCTTTTCTTTAGAATCCGAAGTCAAAACGCCCGCAACAGCTCGCAGAGACTATCGAACGACTCACTAGTCTCGAAATACCGTTCAGAGCAATTCACTTTACAGCGGAATAACTGCGTCCTACCCTTAGCCTGAGGATCGGAGTTAGCACATCCATGCGATCAATTAGGTCGATCGCAAATACTTGTTAATTAAGAACATATTTCGACTTTCACCATGCAAATCCCGTCTAACAGTATCAACTTCAATCCGCTCGACGGTTTGATCAGCGACACCATTTACGAAATGCTCGAGAATCACAATCTGCTCAGTGAAAAAGGAGTCAGAGATTTTCAGATTCGGCAGCAATTCCGTTCGATGCGCAGCTGTAATGTCCCCGCGTATGAAGCCATCGAAAATCTGAGAGTAGAGTATCCATACCTCCAGTTTGACACGATACGCAAGATCGTCTACAAGCTAAACGGAGCTCGTCGATAGCAAAAATAAGACAGGATTAATATTTCAGGCCACGAACGAAGCCGATAGGAATCGTTCAGCTTGAAAGGTGGGCGTCCCGGTAGGAGCGTGAACAGCGATGTTCCCCCCTATCGGGGCGTGATCTTTTGGGGATCCGTTGACTTTTTGACGCCATTCCATGTTCGAACTCTGGGTTCGTCTCCGTCGGGATGAAAGCACCTGTTTCATTCCACCAGGCGCTCAGTTCTCGGCCAAGCAAATCGGCGATCTCCGGCTACGTCCCGGAATAGGGTCTTCCCACGTCGCTAGGGTCGATTCGTTTTATTTTTTCGGCCACTCCCGTTCAACGATCCGTTCTAAGGGTTGCAGGTCTCTGGACGGGCGGAAGGCTTCACGCGTGGCCAAATTGAAACGATCACCCGGCGCTAGGAAATAATACTGACCGCCCGAGTCGATCATTTTCCTTGCGTCATAGATGGCTACGTATCCGCTTCCCATGACCTCGAAATTGTCTCCTCGAACGATAATCGCGGTGTCTTCGTCAATACCGATTCCCAATAGTTCCGGCCGTGCTTCAATGATCTCAATCAGATCAAACTGCCTGTTTCTCCGCAGCAAGTGTTGATCGATCGCGACATTTTTGATGAAAGCGAGCCCTTCTTCGTGATCACCCATCATCACCGTATTGGTCTGCGTATCTCCCCGGGCGAGATAGGACCCTTGGATCGTCGCTCCGGCTGAGCTTCCACCGATGACACCTCCTCTTTCCAGAAGCGCATCCAATTCTTCGTGTACGCGCGTATTCATGTAGGCGTCGACGAGCCGCCACTGCCTTCCGCCACCGAACCAGACACCGTGTGCTTCCAGGAGCGGACTTACGAACTCTTCCGTATTGGCAACTATCGGATCTGACGTGTGGAGCACTGTCAGGTTGGAAGCGCCCACGGCGCGGAATGAATTCAACCCCTGATAAAACTCGTCATATTGATCGCCCTCTCCAGCTGTCGGAATGAATACGATCGGAGCATCTTTCCCGCCTGCCAGATCCATAAAGCGCTCAAGGATCGACAGGTCACGCATTCCGCCACCGACCATCACGAGGGAACCCCGCTCGGGGCCGATCCCCTGAGCATATCCGCCGATTGGAAACAGGAACAGAACAGTTAAACAGAACGAGAACAGTTTTTTCATCTTCGTCACCCGGATCAATGTCGATTTAAGTATCACGTGGCGCATCGGGAAGCAAATCGGCTTTCCCCTCAAGAATGTCGGCGTACATGTCTAACAAGGAGGCCTCGATGCTAACCAGTAAAGCAAGACTGGATTCGAACTTTTTGATGGCCTCACTCTCATTCCACGGGTGCCCGTTGGCAGCAGCCACAGCTGTACCGTTTAAAAGAGCCTGGATCAGACTGAATCCGTAATTCCGATAGATATCCTGGATTGAATAGAGATCAGAGAGTTCCAGAATTTGCTCATAATCGACATGATTGAAGACCCCAATCGAATTTGCCGTCTCCCAGGCGGTGTTCTTCACTTGAATTCCGGGGACAAATCGACTTTCTACCTCATCTCCAGAATCGTTGGAGTCGTGTAGGTGTGCCAGGATCTCCTCATTTGTTTCGTGAATGGCGCTGATGAGTTCGTTATTGGATCGCACCTCTTCGACGATCTGAGTCAACGCAGCGTCCGCCCGTCTTTCCTGGGCATTTAATTCACGCCACTCGTTGACTGACAGGGCCAAAACGATACCCAGTATAATAGAAACCACTTCTACGAACATGGCTTGAAGCGGAAAGCGGTTGCGTCGTTCAGCCGAAGTACTGGATTGCTCGGCTCTTTGGGGAATTTCCATATCGAGTTGTATGTCAGGCGAAGAATCGTTCTATTCAGATTCGCGATACAGCTTTGCTGCGATGTCGGCAGAAAGCGTTATACCCTTTATCATGGCCGAGCTGAACCCCTCGTGCTCCATTCGATTGAGACCGGCAATCGTACAACCTCTCGGTGTGGTCACACGATCAATCTCGAATTCCGGATGATTATCCATTTCTAGCAGAAGCGTGGCAGCACCACGCGCTGTTTGTGCAGCGATTTCGAGCGCCTCGTATGAATGAAATCCTATCTCTATGCCACCCTGGGATGCAGCACGAATCGCGCGTAGGAAAAAGGCAATTCCGCACGCGCCAAGCGCCGTCGCTGCAGTCATCAATTCCTCCTCGATCACCAGTGTCTTACCTACCACGTTGAAAATCGTCTTCGTGACTTCTATTGCCTTATCATTCGAACTCTCGGAAGCAATGCAGGTCATGGATTCGTGAATTGAGATGGCCGTGTTGGGCATTGCCCTAACCACGGAAACGCCATCAGGTATTCTGGATGAAATCTGAGCGGCAGTCACTCCCGTAACGACAGAAATAAGAATGTGATGACCTGGCTTCAAAACCGGGGAGAGTTCTTCCAGCACGATATCGATCTGTTGCGGCTCGACGGCAATAATCACGACTTCCCTGGTCTCGACCGCCTTACGATTATCCCCCTCGACGACGAATCCCATCTCCTTCATCGGATTGAGGAGAGAGACTGTTCGCCGGGAAAGTGTGATGTTTTTCGCGGCGAGCGACTCAGATTTTACAAGCCCGTTGGCGATCGCCATTCCCAGGTTGCCGGCTCCAATGATTGCGATATCCATGCGAAAGATCTTTTAGGTTCCGAACAATTAGCTGCCAATGCCATTTCACTTCGACCACTCCGTTGGGGTCCGATCCTGCCGAATATCCTTCAATGTTTCTTGCAGTGAAGATGGTGTTCGAAGACACTCTGAGGCATCCCGGGGCATGATATACAGTTTATTTCGTTTTGGCTGCGGCGAATAAAACAATCCCTGCGGCTACGGACGCATTCAGAGATTCCACGCGATCACTGATGGGAATGGATACCGTGAAATCGCACAATTTTGTGACTCCAGCCTGCATTCCTTTTTCTTCGCTGCCGATTACGATGCCAAGCGGTCGATCCCAGTCCATGTCCCAGATTGACGTTTCCCCTTCACCGCTTAACCCGACAATCCAATATCCCCGCTCTTTCATTTCTTCCAAGACGCGGGTCAGGTTTGACGTACGCGCGATGGGAATCTTCGTCGCCGCGCCGGCGCTCGTTTTTAATACCGTTGCATTAACGGGCGCAGCGTCGCGATCAGGAATGATGACGCCAGACGCTCCCACAGCGACCGCGCTTCGAAGAATTGCACCGAAGTTGTACGGGTCCTGGATACGGTCCAGAAGGAGAATAACAGGATTCGATCTCTGGACATCTTCCAGTTGTGGTGCAATCTCTGTAAGGAGATCGTGCACGGTGAAGTAACTGACTGGAGACATGATGAGAATCACACCTTGATGATTCACATTGGGAAGCTGCTTGTTCAGCCGCTGGGGTGGCACCATCTGGAACGGCACATCGGCATCTTTGGCAAGACCGCGTATCTCTCGCTGAAAAGAGGCTACTGCCGTTTTTGATAGCATCACCTTTATAATTCGAGACGTATCGCCTTTCAAGGCCTCTTTTACAGCATTTCGGCCTCCCAGAGATTCACCCGGCGAATCTGTCGATCTGTTTGCTTCTGCCATCAATGTTCTTTTTTGATCCCGCAGAAGGTAGCGAACGAAGCCGTTCTGTCCATCCCGCTATCCATCCTGCTGACCACGTCGGTGTCCGACTCGTATCCGATTATACTGCACGGCTTAACTTGAATCTTTTCGAGAAGTCAGATACGTTTTTTTGATGGAAGTCCATTGCCATTCCATGAGCGATCCGTTGCGTGATGTGCTCGTAAGACATCCGTCCGTCGCATTCAATTCTCAGGATTCTCTGGAGGCCCAATGGGCTCGGTACGGATATACGGCGTGCCCTGACTATCTCCAGGCCTGCACAGACTTCGATCAATTCATTGACGTTTTGGAGAGTAACGGTGCCACGGTTCATAGAATGGAAGATGAAATTGACCCGGGAATGGATTCGCTCTACGTCCACGATCCTGCATTGACGATCGGGAACGGAATGGTCTTGGGGCGAATGGGAAAAGAAGAACGACGTCGTGAAGCCGTAGTGTTCGAACTGCACTGCCAATCTCACGGCATTCCAATCCTCGGAAAAATAGAAGCTCCAGGCTTTCTCGAAGGAGGCGATGTCATCTGGTTGGACGAAAAGACGCTTGCCGTCGGACTCGGATACCGGACGAACAGAGACGGAATCCAACAACTTGAAAAAATCTGCAGGAACGTGATTGACAAGATTATAACGGTTCCCCTACCCCACTTCCGCGGGCCAGGTGACGTGCTGCACCTGATGTCCCTGATCAGTCCAGTATCCACGAATAAGGCGGTTGTTTACAAAAAACTCCTTCCGGTCCCCTTCCTAGCTATACTTTCGGATCGATTTCATACCCTCATCGACGTACCCGACGACGAATACGATAAGCTGGGTTGCAACGTGCTGGCCATATCCCCAACCGTAGCCATCATGGCCGAGGGCGCACCGAAGACTCGCGCAAAACTCGAAGGTGAGGGGATTCAGGTACTGACGTATCCACCCGAAGAAATCTCGCTGAAAGGTCAGGGCGGGCCTACGTGTCTGACTCGACCGCTGGTTCGGGGTTAACGATCTTCCTCTCAGACACGCTCGATTTGCCGTTCTTAGACCACATCTTCCACATTCCCACCGCGCCAACGACAATGAGCACGACCGCGATGATTTCAGCTTGGGTCATCGTGATCCCGAGCACATCAAAACGATTGTTGACGCGAATCTTCTCAATAAAAAATCGCTCGATTCCGTTGACGACGATGTAGGTCCAGAATAGCCACCCGGCAGCATGGAGATGGTCTCGCATCTTCCACAAGAGGAAGAAGAGCAACGAGGCAAGGATCAATTCATAAATGGGGGTCGGATAGACGGGTACCGATGACAGATCGATCCCAAGAATATTGTTCGGGTAGGACTCCGCCCATAGGAAATCCGGTACCCATCCAGGTTTCGCCGCTAGATTTGCCGCGATTCCCCAGTCTCCGTCTCCTGAAAGATGACATCCGACACGTCCGATTCCGTAGGCCAACATCATTCCCGGAGCCGCAGCATCTGCCAGAACAGGTACGGACACGCCCTTTTTCTTTACATACCTGCTGACAACGATCGTACCTAGGATCATTCCGCCATAAAAGGTAAATCCACTTTTGGAAAAGATCATCCCCATTGGATTGACGAAGAAATCGTCGAGGTTTTCCAGGATGTGAAAGATCTTAGCACCACCGAATCCAGCGGCGATCGTAAGAATGGTAATCGTCCCTACGAGGTATGAGGGGCTCACATCAACGAACTTTTTCCGGGACTTCTTTTTGCTTTTTCCCGCAGACGGGTCCGGAATTTTCACACTCCCAATACGACCCGCTTGATAGAGGCGGTCCAACTCCTTCTGCAACAGCCAGGCTGCAGTCATCACCGCCATGGCCACCATGAATCCGAACGAATAAATCGGGAGCGGGAAGTCAAACCCTAGAAAGTCCCTAAATAGATCACTCAGTCGAGGATACATGTGTGAATCAGGACGAAAAACGTCTAGCTACGTGAGAATTATGGCCCTCAACACCCTGGAAATCGAAGCGTTCCGCCCATGCTCTGTTGGCTCAGCGTACGACATCTCTCAGACGGTCCAGCAGATCGTGGAGTGGCACGGTCTCTTGATCTCCGGTCTCCATCTCACGCACGATCGCCTTTCCGCTCGTCAGCTCATCCTCGCCAACGATAACGACTTTCGAGGCGCCGTGTCTGTTCGCATCTCTCATCTGCGCTTTCATGGATCGCCCCTGAAGGTCAAATGCCACGTGCAGTCCGGAAGATCTCCATTCGTTCGCTGTCTTGAAGGCCCACTTTTCTGCTGCCTCCCCCTGGGCCACGATATAAACATCGGTTTTTACCGCATCCGGTAGCTTTACGCCTTCCCCCGCGAGTGCCAAGAACAATCGCTCGAGGCCTGCTGCAAATCCTACCGCCGGAATCGCCTCTGAACTTCCCAGTTCTTGCGCCAGTAAATCATAACGCCCGCCTCCTGCCAGCGTTGATTGCGCTCCCAGGTGGGGACTGTCCAATTCGTATGCCGTGCGCGTATAGTAATCGAGTCCTCTTACCAAAAAGGGATCTTCCGTATATGATATTTCCAGATCAGAGAGATGCCCTTTTACGGCCTCGTAGTGTTCACGACTCGCGTCGTCGATATAATCGATAAGTCTGGGGGCGCCTTTCACTAACTCCTGTTCCCGTTCAACCTTGGTATCAAGAATGCGCAAAGGATTGGTCTTCAGACGTCTTCTGCTCGTATCGCTGAGTTCAGACGCCAGCGGCTCAAAATACTCCTGAAGCGCGTTTTTAAAAGCTGGGCGGGTTTGTTCATCGCCCAAGGAATTGATCTTCAGAACCAGGTCCTTGAGCCCGAACGACGCGTATATTTGCATCATTACGGCCACCGTCTCAGCGTCCGCACGCGCATCGCTGGCACCGATCACCTCGACGCCAAACTGATGAAATTGCCTGTATCTACCCTTTTGAGGCTTCTCGGCCCGAAAACAGGGGCCCATGTAGAACAATTTCTGCACGCCACCCTTCTGTGCCAGATGGTGTTGCAGGTAGGCGCGGATCGCTGGGGCGGTTAACTCCGGCCGCAACACATAGTGGGTATCGCCCCGCTCGAAGGAGAACAATTCCTTCGAGACAATATCCGTCAGTTCGCCGACACCGCGCGCGATCAATTCAGTTGGCTCAAAAACCGGAGTCCGGATTTCTAAATATCGATAGTGAGCCATCACCTCGCGAATACGCTCTTCAACGAAGTGCCAAGAGGCCGAACTCTCGATAACCGTTCCATCAGCGTTGAAAGCGTCGGGTAGGATATCGAATGTGCCGGAAATATTTTGAAACGTCTTACTCATTCTGCGGCGTGCCAACAATCAATTATGCACCAGGAATCGATGATCGTCTTTCCGCTTCAACTAGACATCATCTGAGTTTCGCTCTGCTCAAGCAATTCCAAGAGTGTTTCAGTGGATTCCATGGTTTTGAACCGGTCGCGCACTTCGTCTCGATTCATTAGCCGGGAAAATCGGCTCAAGATGCGAACGTGTTGTGACTTGGAATCAGGAGGACCGACGAGGAGGAAAAGTATCCGAACCGGCTCGCCATCTACAGCATCAAAATCAACGTCTCCGTCCGTGATGGCAAGTGCTGCAATGGTTGACGATACACCCGTCGTCTTGGCGTGGGGCAGCCCCAAACCTTTCCCTACACCGGTTGACATCTCGGATTCACGCTCCATAACGGCTTTGCGAACGAGTTCCAGATTCACGACGGCCGGATGTCCAGCAAGCATGTTGACCATTTCGGCGATCACCGAATCTTTATCATCAGCTTGAAGCCCGATAACGACCGTTTTTGCACTCAATAATTGGTGTATTTGCACGAATTCCCTGGTCTTGATCCCCCACGCTTGAAAGGGCCAATCTAGCAAGAAAACCGACACCTGATCGGAAAAACGGACTCTGCACAACAATTTAATAGAGCCTGGCCCATGAGCGATCTCTGTAAAGTGATTCGCCTGCCTAGTACGAATCGCGAAACTTCAGCTCTTCAATAACGAAAATCATGTCCTCCGGGAACGGCGCAACTGACATTACCTCCGTCCCATGAATCGGATGTATGAAGCCCAGCTTGTACGCATGGAGTGCTTGCCTCGGAAGACGCTCGAACAGGCCTCTGAAAAATACTTGACGTGGTCCTGCCTGTGACCCTTTGAGGATTGTTTTACCCCCGTACATCACGTCTCCAAAGACGGGGTGGCCGATCATTTTGGCGTGGGCTCGAATCTGATGGGTCCGGCCTGTCTCCAGCTTGAATTCCATGAGTGTCGTGTGCCCGAGCGATTCCAATGTTTTGTAGTTCGTGATCGCCAGCTTTCCGTGGTCCTCGTCCGTGGACGTCATGCGGCGTCTGTCTTGCGAATCGCGCCCGAGGTAAGATTCAATCCGCCCATCGGCGGGATTGGGGCTCCCCCAGACAATCGCCTGATATTCTCTCCGGATCGTCCTTCTGGCAAACTGCTTGGCCAGGTGAGCGTGCACCTCGTCATTCTTAGCTACAACGAGCGCGCCGGTCGTGTCTTTGTCCAGTCGGTGCACAATGCCCGGGCGGATGACGCGATCGCCTGTGGGTTCTGAGCTCGTGTTGATTACGGACAAGCCAACGTCGTCGTCAGTCCGTTCGTCTTCATCAACATCTTCCATCTCAATCTTCCCGGCACCCACATGATGCAACAAAGCGTGGACCAACGTCCCGGTACGATTCCCGTAGCCCGGATGCACCACCATCCCAGCCGACTTATTGACGACGAGGAGATACTCATCCTCGTAAAGGATATCGAGCGGAATGTCTTCCGGGAGGAGCTCAATCGGGGGTGATTTCAAGATCAGACACTCAATGTGATCCCCGGCCTGAATCGTATATGATCTCTTCTTGATCACTTTGCCCTGAATCGAGACGCGGCCTTCCTTGATGCCACGCTGGACCTTGGCTCGGGTTGCGTTTTGAATCTGTGCCGTCAGATAGACATCCAGTCTCGCCGCTTCCCCGTAACCTGCCGGTACGCGAAACTCCAGCAATAATTCTTGTTTCTCGGACTCTGACATCGTCTTGGAATTAGGGATGGTACCTATTGGGTTAACATCTAAAAGGTCACTGAGCGGCTATTTAGAATACCTCTCATCCAATCCTTCATAATACGATCGGTTGCAACTGTAACTTTTTGGCGACAACTGCGTCTTAAGAACAGTCAGATAAGGATAGCTTTGGCAGCGTCCTTGCCTCTGATGGATAGCACCTCTGTGAGCCCGGTTTCGGTGGGGAAACCGGGCTCATTTCTTTTTGCTCAAATGCTCCCGGACTGGACGAAATATTTTCCGGGTAACTGTCGCACTTTTCCACCGCACTCCAATCGTAACAACTGAATAAGGAGCTGGGATGTGGACTCGCAAAGATGGTCTGCCAAGTCGTCTATGTGTGTGGGCGTAACAGAAAGAGATTGAAGTAGTGTTAGATCAGTCGCCGAAAGTTGGGTTTCGTCGGGCTCCATCTGTAGCTCCTCAATAAGATCTGAAACACTCGTAAATAGCTGGGCTTCACCATTCTGGATCAAGTGGTTTGTACCCTCAGCCGCCGGGTTTCCAAGTTGTCCTGGAACGGCGTAAACCTCTCTATTCTGATCAAGCGCCATCCGGGCGGTCAGAAGAGCCCCGCCTTTTTCGTAAGCCTCCACGACAATCGTAGCTTCACTCATGCCGCTGATAATTCTGTTTCGGCGAGGAAAATGTCCAGGCTTGGCGGTCATGTCCAGCGGGAATTCGGAAAAAAGAAATCCACGCACGCATATTTTGTCCGCAAGTCGTCTATGATATGCCGGATAAAGTCGATTCAGCCCTGATCCCAGAATGGCAATGGTCTTTCCACCGGCGTCAAGCGACGCTTGATGTGCCACCGAATCTATTCCATAGGCGAGTCCACTGACTATCGTAATCCCGTTTGAGGCTAGCTCATAGGCAAGCGAGTAGGCAATACTTTTCCCGTAGGCCGACGGACGCCGGGTTCCAACAATAGCAATACACCTCCCGGACGTGCGGGTGTTCTCACCCTGAACCCAAGCGATGGCTGGAGGCGCATAGATCGAACGGAGCATCTGAGGATAATCAGCGTCATTGATTGTGAGCAAGATCCGACGCTCGGACCGATCGCTGGCTCGGTTTTTCTCCATGCCAGAAAATGACCACGCTTTTCTCAGATTCTGGACCAACTCGGGCGAAATTCCGTCCACCGCGATCAACTCTTCATCTTTCGATTCAATAATGATTGAAGCGCTCCCGAATCGGTCCAGGAGACGCACCGTACGAATCGGACCCATGCCTTCAACGGACAATATGGCTGCTCGAGCCCGTTGCTCTTCTGAAAAAGGGAGGTGTTCCAATACGCGGGTGTCTTCTCTATCCACCGAACGAGCGAATTTCTTCGACCCGGGCCCACAATCCCATGCGCAATTCTTCGAGCCCGACTCGGGCCACTGCGCTAATCCCGAACACGTCGATATCATCTTCGATGGAAGCTCGTATCGCATCCACCTGCGATGCGTGCTCCTCGGTGGGAATTAGATCCAGTTTTGTTATGGCGATCATTCTTGGCTTTTCGAGCAGTTGCGGCTCGAACGACTCGAGTTCGTTGACGAGCGTCGCATATTCTGTGGCTGAGTCGTCTGAAGTCACCGGAATCATCAGGAGCAGGACCGCATTGCGTTCAATATGCTTCAAGAAACGAATCCCGAGGCCCTTTCCTTCGTGTGCGCCTTCGATGATCCCGGGAATATCTGCGATCACGAACGATTGATAATCTCCCACTTTGACCACTCCGAGAGACGGTGCCAGCGTCGTAAAAGGATAGTCCGCGATCTTTGGCCGGGCTGCAGACAATGTGGCAACCAGGGTACTCTTTCCGGCATTTGGCAATCCCACCAGCCCGACATCCGCAAGTAACTTGAGTTCAAGTGTAATATTTCGCTCTATACTCGGCTCGCCTTCCTGAGAAAATTTGGGCGCCTGCCGGGTCGACGATTTGAAGAACGAGTTTCCTTTTCCACCACGCCCACCTTCGACCAGGGTAAATCGAGCATCATCAACGAGGATTTCTCCGATGGTGTCTCCGGAATCCGTATCCTTTATTACCGTACCTATCGGGACCCGTAGAACGATATCGTTCCCGTCTTTGCCGGTCTTGTTAGATCCTGAACCGTTCTTGCCGTTCTCGGCAAAGTGATGTCGATTGTACCGAAAATCAAGCAGTGTATTCAGGTGAAAATCGGCATTGAGTATCACCGATCCCCCGGCTCCGCCATCGCCGCCATCCGGCCCTCCCCTGGGAGCAAACCGTTCACGACGAAATGAAACGACTCCGGCTCCGCCCCTCCCGCTTCGCACGGTTACTGTAACGTAATCGACAAATTTCATGTGGATTGGACCGATTTCGCACCCGACAATCAGCTGAAGAGTTGGACGCGATTCTTACCTAAAGAGGAACTATGATACAGTTTCGTTTCACATCTCGGTAAAAATTAATAATCTAGTAGAGTCGAAGCCCGACCTTAAGGCGTCGAGATTAAGCATCCATATGAAAGAAGTGACCATTTATACGGATGGGGCCTGTAGTGGCAATCCCGGACCCGGCGGCTGGGCCGCAATCCTCCGGTACGGTTCTCGTGAACGAGTCATCACGGGAGCGGAGCGACAGACAACCAACAATCGGATGGAGCTGGCTGCCGTAGTGGAATCTCTGCGTGTCCTGAAAAAAAGGTGTAAGATTTTCATCCATACGGATAGCGCCTATGTGGCCAATGCGTTTAATCAGGGATGGATCGAGGGATGGCTCAAAAACGGCTGGAAGACGGCCAACAAGAAGCCCGTAAAGAATAAGGACCTCTGGCAAAACCTTTTGTCACAGATGGACCGACACGAAGTCCGTTTTGTGAAGGTGAAGGGACATGCTGACAACGATCTGAACAACCGCGTTGACCGGCTCGCCGTAGAGGCCATGAAGCTCTAGCTATTTTCGGAAATATCAATCTCGCCGCGGCCCGAAAGCGCATTCTCGAATGCCGAGAGAAAATCGTTCACCAGAGACCGTTTTACACCCAGTTCAATCGTTGTATTGTCTCCATAGTCGGTCGATCTAATCTCTGCGTCATACTTGTTGATGACGTGCATGGCTGGCGACGTGTCATCATAGGCAAATGTAGCATGAATGGTGGAACGCTGAACGACCGTTTTTACGGTTGCCAAAGACAGCGCTTCGTTAGCTGCGTCGCCGTACGCGCGGATCAGGCCCCCTGTACCCAGCTTCGTGCCGCCATAATATCGGGTGACCACAACCAGTGTGTTCGTGAGATCGGCCGCCTCGATCTGGCGGAGAATAGGGCGACCAGCCGTACCCGGCGGTTCACCATCATCATTGAAGCGTAACTCCACTCCGTCCGGTCCCGTACGGTACGCCATACAATGATGTGTCGCGTCGTGTTCGCGACGCTTTATTTCGTCGAGACGATCCTTAGCCTCTTGAGGTGACCCCACAGGGATGGCCTCTCCAATGAAACGGGAGCCCTTCACTTTAATCTCCGCTCGTGAAGTCGATCCTAAAACGCGATACGTGTCGCTCATTCAGTCCGAATTACGCAGTCCAATGGACCGAGCTACGAAGATTTCCCGAAGTTGGAATGCACTGTAGCTCATGTCTGTCTAGGAATACGTATTTTATTATGATATAGGAATTTACGCCTAACGGGTAGATTCTCAATACGCCGAGCGCTATGACATCGCTTCTTGCGGTTATCCTATCTTTCGCGACACTTAGTCCGGGATCTCTCGGCCATCCCGACGATCCGCGAATCCTTGTAGCCCACAGAGCCAGGCAGGCCATCTCCATAGACGGTGTTCTGAACGAACAAGACTGGGCGGTGGCCCCATTTGCTACCGGCTTCCTCCAGTACGAACCCACCGAGGGTGCAGCGCCATCCCAGCGTACCGAAGTTCGCGTACTGTATAGCAATAATTCGATCTACATTGGTGCTCATCTCTTCGATACAGAACCCGACAAAATCTGGAGAACGCTGGGGCGACGGGACGACAAGAACAAAGCCGACTGGTTCTTCGTGTCGATTGATTCGTATCTGAATCGAAAGTCAGCGTACACATTCGGCGTCAATGCTGCCGGTGTCCAGCGCGATGGCGTAACAACGCGCGAGATGAATTCGTCCTGGGATGCCGTATGGGACTCTGCCGTTCGAGTGACGGCTGATGGCTGGATCGTCGAAATGAGAATCCCGTACTCCATGCTTCGTTTCACAGAAGCAGAAAATCAGTCCTGGGGATTGAACTTCAAGCGCCTAATTCCTCGAACGAGTGAGACGCTCGAGTGGGCGCTTGTAAAACGCTCCGAAAGGGATAGCGGCGTGGTTTCGAAGTACGGAGAACTCCACGGCCTGAATCGATTGAGGCCTCGAAAGAACATTCAGATTACCCCTTACACGGTCTCACAAATATTGACCGAAGAGGGAGACCCGGGCGAACGAGTTTCAGACGGCGATTACAATTTCGGTGCAGATCTGAAAATCGGCCTTAGTTCAAATATTACGCTCGACATGACCGTCAATCCTGACTTCGGTCAAGTAGAAGCGGATCCGGCCGAGCTTAATCTGACGGCCTTTGAAACTTTCTTCCGGGAGAAGCGACCTTTTTTCGTGGAAGGCGCTCAGACGCTGAATTTTAGCCTCGATCATGGAAGTAGCCTACTTTACTCGAGGCGCATTGGCGCGGCCGACCCGATTATCGGCGCATCTAAACTATCGGGGCGAACGGAAGGTGGCCTTCAGTTCGGAATCTTGGGCGCTGCAACGGGTTCAGATTTTAACCCAAACCGATATTTCGGCGTTACACGTGTCAAACAGGAACTAGGCAAATACTCGTCGATTGGTGGAATCGTTACCCTATTCAATCGCGATGTTGCCTACGACGGACTTACCTCCGTTGTAGGAGGCGCCGACTGGGACATTCGCCTGGCAGACAACACCTACAAGATCAGTGGTCTTGCCAGTGTGACCAATCGCCAGTTCGAGGATCCTTCCTTCGAGGACACACGGGGCTTCTCCGCATATTCAGAGTTTGAGAAAGTAAAAGGTAGCTTTACGTACTCGACCAGCGTCCGCGTTGTGTCCGAAGATTTCAATCCGAATGATATCGGACGGATTAGAGACGTGGATTTTTTGAGTTTCTCGACAAAAGTAGACCTTCAGTTCAACGATGGTCAACCTTTTGGACCGTTTCGTCGAGCATCGGTTTTTACATACGTCTATCAGAGCATCAGTTATTCGGAAGGACTTGACAGGGGTCTTGGCAATTGGTTACGCGCGAAATTCTTTACCAACGGGTATCAGTCTATCGAGTTTTCTCTCAACTCTAGTTACTTGCTCGGTGGCTACGACTTGAATGAAACACGCGGTCTTGGCGCGTGGCGAGCGCCCAGAAAAGTGAAGATTGGTACAAAGTTCGAGACGGATTCGCGGCGCCAGTGGCAGGTAGAACCCGAAATCGAATACGAAGTGAAAGAGAGAGGGGGAAAACGAATCAAGCTGGGACTTGAGTCTTCGTGGAACGCGGGCTCAAGACTTCGACTTTCAGCCGAAGTCAATTTGAATCGAACGCGTGGTGATCTGGCCTGGGCAACCAATCAATCCTTCCAGAAGATCGGCAATGAATGGATGATGGCCGAGGAGGCAGGATCTCCAAGTAACTTTTCCGAAGAAGACTATCTGTCATTCAACGGTTCAGATCAGTTGGAGTCGATTTTGGAGTCCGTCTCCCCGCATGAAGACGATGCGTATTACGTTCCTATTTTCGGGAGACGTGATACGGATAGCATGGATTTCACGCTCAGGAGCAACATTACGTTTTCGCCCAATCTCTCCTTGCAGATCTACGGTCAGTTATTTGCGGCAAAGGGTCAATATGATAACTTCACCCTCTTGCAAAACCGGGACGACCTGGCGGCCTTTGATGCCTACCCGAAACGTCATGATTTTGCGTTCAGCTCGTTTCAGACGAATACAGTGTTGCGCTGGGAATATCGACCCGGATCGACGCTTTTCCTGGTTTGGACCCACTCGAGACGTGGGTCAGCTGAATTCGACCCATTTGATCTCACAGCTAGATCTCCGTACAGAACGGGAACGCTCGATCAAATTTCAGAGGCGTTCGACGTCTTTCCACAAAACGTATTCCTGATCAAGCTGAACTACCTGTTCATGCGGTAGTGGCCATTCGGCGTCAAGGGGATATTTCTCTCAGAAAACTATCGTGACCGCTGGCCCTCAGCTGCTTCTGCGCCTTTCGCGCGGGCGGTTCCTGCGTAAAGCGATCGAAGTAAACTCGATAAAGAGTATCGCCCGACTCGTTGATCTCTGCCACCCATCCGTTTTCGAAGCCCGAGGCAAACGATTGAGCTGCGGGATGCGTAGAGAAAACGCCCAGCTGAAGCGTGTATTTTGAGAGATCAGGTGCCGCCGTAGCCATTCGGACCGAACCAGCAACGACCGGCAACTCCGGTTCTTCGGCTGAATCGGGCTCGTTTCGACTCGCGAGAGTCCCCCGAACCCGAAGAAGATTGACCGTGTTCTCAATGTCGATTTTGACTTTTGCCACGTTGACATCCAGCAAACCCAGTTTGGCCGCGGCAGCACCGGATAAATCGATAATGTGACCCGGGCCTGACTCCATACGGTCGTTAATCCGGACGACAACAGTTCGCCCGTTATCCAATCGCGTCACTCGAACCATGGAGTCGAATGGTAACGAAGGATGGGCAGCGGTCATCGCCAGATGATCGTAACTCTCCCCGCTTGCGGTTTTATCCCCGTGCGCTCCACGATTATACCAACTCGCATACCCGTCGACTTGGACAATCTGACTTTGCCCCGTAGGCGCGACAAGCAGTAGAAAAAGAGGGATCACCGCGAGGGCGACAAGCCTTGTTTTCACTGTCTTTGAAGTCCATGTACCATTCATTTCGTTACCCGTACTCGTTTACTTGCCATGTCGCCAGGATTCTCCTGACCTTTCGACTCGCCTCCGATGGCAGCCAAGTTCATGCCGATGATTGAAACCCCTCATTTAGGGTGATTCGCAATGATACTCGGGCTAGAATGGCGATTATTGACCGGATGAATGACTAATATTTTCCTACAAAACGGTAAAGCTGTCCCTTTTGCGACGATTTTTAGGTAGAAATTTACCCTTGAACTTCGGTCACTAAATCGATCTCCGTGAGAACACTCTGGACCTTCAGACACCGCTCGAAGTCACCATCAAACACGCATGCCTTCCCCTTGAGATGGACCTGCCACGCATACTTCTCGGCATCGGACATCGGGCATCCCGTGGCCTTCACAATCTGAAAAATGACTTCTTCAAACGTATGGATTTCGTCATTGAAGAGAATCACTAGCCACGGCTCCTTCACTCGACTTTCGGATTCATCCTCAACGAGAACGATCGTTTCCGTGGTGGTCTCCGTCGTGGTCTCTGTGGCAGCGGGTGCGGCATCCGCAAGATTAAAAAGGCTATGGACTTTTCCGGACCTCATTCCTCAATGGGTTCAATATCCACCGAGTAATCTTCCATGACTGGATTGGCCAATAACTTTTCGCAAGCCTGACGGGCAACCTCTGCTGCCGAATCTTCAGATTCAGCATCGATGCTCAGCTCGATGTGCTTACCTATGCGAACTTCGTCGACATGATCGAATCCGAGTTGGGAAAGCGCATGATGCGCCGCCTTTCCCTGCGGATCAAGAATGGATTGCCTGAGGGTTACGTTTATTCTGGCTTTGTACATCGCCTTTAGCTATTGCAGACCGGTTTCGTGAAGTAGGGAAGGTACGCCCGGAAGCACGACGAGATTCGTGAAAAGACCGGTGACCTCTAGCGATCCGCGTACAGATCCGGGTCGGAGGCGAGTACGGCCCGGACAAACCGATAAATCGCGCGCCCGATCCCGATTACCAGATACGAAAAGAGAACTGCTAGAAGCCCGAGTTCTCTGAAAACCACCATTAACACCACTGCAAGGCCATACAGGATGGCCTTCAACGGATGCGCCCGCATGTACCTGGCCGATGGTTTCGGGACGGTATCAAATGCGAAATTTGTGAGCATCAACACTGACAAAATGACGACGACTGGGATTAATAGCGGAAGGCGTCCGGGTTCGACCGGCGCTAGAAACCCCACGTTTTCCGCATTCAAAATGATGGCGATAATCGCGGCCGCCATTCCGGGGATGGGGAGTCCTTCGAAGTGTTCAAACTTCACATCGGTATACGCAACATTGTACTTCGCAAGTCTTACGGCCCCACATACGGCGGGTAGCGATGCTACGATCACCCCGAAAATGCCATAGGAGGACAGGCCAAAAACGTAGATCAAAAAAGCAGGAGCAACACCGAACGAAACGATGTCTGCCAGCGAGTCGAGTTCAACTCCGAAAAGACTGGAACCATCTGTGATGCGGGCCATCATCCCGTCCAGGATGTCAAAGAAACCAGCCAGGATGATCAGCCATGCTGCGTACTCGAACCGACCTTCCATCGCCTGCGTCAGCGATAGAAATCCGCAGAAGAGATTCATCAACGTGAAGAACGACGGGACTGCTGCTCGTGGAATTTGCCTCCTTCCTCTAGGACCCTTGGCCTCGCGATACGCCACGAGGCGCTGTCTGAAACGTCGTTGTTTCAGACCCGGGTGCAATCTTCTTTTCGCAGGTTTTAACATGACCGTGCCGCAACTTCCAACAGAGGCAAAGTGCAGTTTCTAAAGGTATCCAAGAATAGTCTCGCCCCCTTTAACCTTGTCGCCTACAACGACCTCAAAGGTGGCCGTTTCAGGAACGATAACATCCATTCTTGATCCAAATTTAACGATTCCGAACCGATCACCCGCCCTCACACGATCACCTTTCGACACGTGGAAAACCACGCGCCTTGCGACGGCGCCGGCAATCTGCTTAAAAAGCACCTTGGCACCACTCGGATGAACAAGCCCGATCTCAGATCGCTCATTGAGTTCACTGGCCTTTGGATGCCAGGCGACCAGATATTTGCCGGGTACATAATTGACCAGTTCAATGACGCCATCAGCAGGAATTCTATTCACGTGAACGTCTAATGGTGACAAAAAGATCGATACGCGTTTGGCTCTTGCATCGAGAAAAATCGAGTCATTGTGATCCTCGATTTCGATCACCTTCCCGTCGGCAGGCGACAAAAGCACGTTGTCATGACCGGTCGGCGGTGTTCGGGGCGGATCACGAAAGAAATACAGCGTGAAAGCGAGTACAAAAATTCCAAATATCCCGGGCAACATGCCCCAGTATCCGCCTATCAAGAAGGCAAATGCCCACGAGATGCCACACAAGATTATTGAACCGGTTATCAGGGCGTACCCTTCCCTTGCGAACATGATCTGGCGATGAGTTGAGAGGTGGGAAATGCAGGTTTGAAACTCCAAAATAGCTGTTTCGTTGCAGAGCCGCACTGCACCTTCACTCTGCCTTTCTTCTGACTGGCCTTCACTCCTCACGAGCTGACTTGAGATCTGTCTCGATACATACCCTAGGATGCAAGCTCAATTTTGCCGAATCCGGCACATTGGAAAGGCAGTTTCGGGACCATCAGTATGACGTGGTTCCATTCGGTGCACCCTCGGACGTAACGGTGATAAATACGTGTACGGTTACCGAAGAGGCCGATCGGAAATGTCGACAAGTTGTTCGACGTGCCATTCGACTTAATCCTGACACATTCGTTGTCGTGACCGGATGCTACGCGCAGTTAGAGCCGGAAGAAATAGCTGCGATTCCAGGAGTGGATGTGGTTTTGGGCGCGAACGAAAAGCTGCAGCTGTTTCGGTACGTAGAAGCTTTTCAAAAAAGGGAGAGCACACAAATCTCAGTATCATGTATCGATGATGTCGAGACATTTGGTCCGGCGTATGCGACGGGTGATCGTACCCGTGCATTCCTGAAAATTCAGGATGGGTGCGACTATATCTGCTCTTTCTGTACGATTCCCTTCGCCCGTGGGAAAAGCAGATCGGCGAATATCGTCGACGTGGTTCGACAGGCACACGAAATCGGCGACGCGGGGTACAAAGAAATCGTGATCAGCGGAGTCAACATCGGTCTGTTCGGGCAGGACACAGGAGAAAGGCTCATAGATTTAATTGCCGCTCTTGATAACGTAGAGAGCATCGAACGATTTCGAATCTCTTCTATCGAGCCGAATCTCCTTACGGACGAAATTATCGAATTCGTGACAGAATCGCAGCGATTCATGCCACATTTCCATATGCCGCTCCAAAGCGGTGACGACGAGATTCTCGGGAAAATGAAGAGGCGATACCGAAGTAAACGATACAAGGATCGGGTGCTGAAAATAAAAGAGGTCATGCCTCACGCCTGTATTGGAGTCGACGTGATCGTCGGGTTTCCAGGAGAAACAGACGATCACTTCCAACGCACCCTGCACTTGTTGACCGAACTCCCGGTTTCGTATTTGCATGTCTTTACATATTCAGAACGGCCGCTCTCGTCTGCGTCCTCGGTGGAGACTGGACTTTCCGTTCCAAAATCAGAGCGCAGTCGTCGAAATAAAGTGTTACGAATGCATTCGGAGAAAAAGCGGGCGGCATTTTACAACGAACACCTGGGAACGAGCCGAACGGTCCTCTGGGAGCACTCAGAGAAAAACGGATGTCAGTTGGGATTCACAGACAACTATATACGCGTCGAGCGCGCCTCAGATGGAGTTTTCGACGAACAACTCGAAACGGTCTTCTTGGATGGTGTTTCTGCGAGTGGAAATGTCCAAATTGGTGAGCCAGAATTCGTCACACTCATCTGAAACGGCGTCAGATCGCTTCATTACGACCGGCCATTTCGAATTGCATTGATGAATTTCCCTGTATTCTCGATATTTTGGGGGTTAATAAATCATCGAAAATGGGTCATGAAGGGAGAACATGATGCTGTCAAACCCAGGCTTGCGCCTGTTAACGGGCATATTCGCATTCGTATTGGTAATGACCGTTGCAGGGTGTGAGCTTTTCGGCGGAGATTCAAGGGAGCAAGACGAGCTGTCCAGTCAGCGCAGGATCTGGCAGAATTATAATAGCGGCACATATTCGTTCGTGCTAACCCGAAGCTGCTTCTGCGCCTATGCCGGCGAGTTTCAACTTTTCGTTGAGGACAACGAATTGGCCAATATCATTCCCCCGTGGGATGACTTGGAAGGCGTACCGAGAGAAGATTGGGGCATCTTCCTTACGATCGATGGTATTTTCGATCTGATTCAGGATGCGTACTCAGGGAAAGCAGCTCGGGTGACCGTGGACTATTCCGAGCATGGATATCCGGCCACAGCCGACATCGATTACATCGAAAATACGCTCGACGACGAACTCTTCCTGGGCGTCACAGACCTATTGATGGCGCTGGATTAGGGATCGTCGGGAGAGATATAAGTTGCGCATTTACTCGTCTGCCTGGCCGAGACTATCTCGAAAGATATAAATTCCTCATCTCATAGGGCCTTTGAAAGTGCTCGTCGGTGAGTTCATCGATGAAGGCGATGGCCTCGCCCGTCGATTTCATCTCCGGTCCGAGCTCCTTGGGCACCTCAGGGAATTTATCCCAGGAGAAAACGGGCTCCTTGAGGGCATAGCCGACGAGCGTGGACTCAAGGTCTCCCCGCTCCCGAAACTCCGCGATCTTCTCCCCGAGCATGACTCTCGTCGCGATATTTGCGACTGGGACGCCAGTAGCTTTGGCGACAAACGGAACGGTGCGTGAGGCGCGGGGATTCGCTTCTATCACATAGACAATTCCATCCTTGACCACGAACTGAACGTTAACGAGTCCAATCACGTCCAGGCGATCTGCGATCTCCGTGACATACTGTTCCACCGAGTTCAGAACAACTTCGGAGAGTGAATACGGGGGTAGGACTGCTGTCGAGTCGCCCGAATGAACCCCGGCAGGTTCAATATGCTGCATGATACCAGCGATCCAGACTTCATCGCCGTCCCGAATCGCATCCACCTCCAGTTCAATTCCATCTTCAAGGAAAAGATCGAGAAGCACCGAATTGTCAGGCATCTGCTTCCAGATTTCTATCAAACAGCTTTCGACTTCCTCCTTGTTGATCGCAATGCGCATCCCTTGACCGCCGAGAACGTAGCTGGGGCGAACAAGGACAGGATAGCCAACCCGCTCGGCCGCATCGACGGCTTCCTGGATCGTGGTGGCCATTCCGTACGGTGGATATGGAATTTCAAGCTCTTTGAGGATATCGGAGAATCGGCCCCGATCTTCCGCGAGGTCCATATTCTCGGCCGATGTACCTATAATTGGAATGCCGATTGCTTCAATTTGCCGAGACAGCTTCAGCGCCGTCTGGCCACCGAGCTGTACGATGACACCTACGGGTTGCTCGTGCTCAATGACGTCCTGGACCTTTTCCCAAAAAACGGGCTCAAAGTACAGCTTGTCGGCGACGTCGAAATCAGTCGAGACGGTCTCGGGATTGCAGTTGATCATGATGGCCTCGTAGCCCATCTCCTTCGTAGCCAATAAGCCGTGCACGCACGAATAGTCAAACTCGATACCCTGCCCAATTCGATTTGGGCCACTTCCAAGGATGATCACCTTTTCCTTCTCCGACACCTCGCTTTCGTTGGCGGATTCGTAAGACGAATAGAAGTACGGGGTCTGGGCCGGAAATTCGCCAGCGCACGTGTCGACCAATTGGAACGTTGGCTTGATTCCCAGTTCCAATCGCCTCGTGCGAACCTCGTCCTCCGAGGTGTCGTCCACCACCAGATAGGCTATCTGTATGTCTGAGAATCCATATCGTTTGATCAGGCGCATGAAGTCAGGCTCTATCCGCTCAAGAAAATGCTGACGGATTTCAGCTTCCAGCTGTACCAGCTCTTGGATCTGGTAAAGAAACCACGGATCGGTCTTGGATATGTCAGCTACCTCCTCCACCGACGCTCCCAGTTTCAAGGCATTTCGAATCTGGAGCGTGCGATCCCAATAAGGCTTTTTCAGCCGATCTCGAACTTCCGCCCGCGGTGACTCATCCCGGTCGGCCCCTAATCCTGCGTAACCATTCTCGAGGCTCTGCCATGCTTTCTGAAGGCTTTCGGGAAAACTACGGCCGATCGCCATCACCTCGCCGATGGCTTTCATCTGAGTCGTCAACTCCTCGTCAACTCCCTCAAATTTCTCAAAGTTGAATCGAGGCATCTTGGTCACCACGTAATCAATGGCCGGCTCGAAGCAGGCAGACGTCGTGCCGGTTACGTCGTTGGAGAGTTCGTCGAGCGTATACCCGACGGCCAAGCGCGCGGCTACTTTCGCAATCGGATAACCTGTCGCCTTTGATGCCAAAGCAGATGAACGGGAGACTCGGGGATTAATCTCTATAGCGATCATCCGCCCTGTGGTTGGATCCACTGCAAACTGGACATTGCATCCACCGGCAAATGTGCCTATAGATCGCATCATCTTGATCGCGGCATCGCGCATCACTTGAAACTGCTTGTCCGTGAGCGTCTGAGCCGGTGCCACGGTCACGGAATCTCCGGTGTGAACCCCCATCGGATCCACGTTTTCAATCGAGCAAATAATGATTACGTTGTCGTTGGAGTCCCGAAGCAGTTCGAGCTCAAATTCCTTCCATCCGAATACACATTCTTCGACCAGGATTTCGTGAACCGGGGAAACCTCCAGGCCTCGCATCACTTTTCGGTCGAACTCTTCCGGCTGCCAGACAATTCCTCCACCGCTACCGCCGAGCGTAAAGGAGGGTCGGATAACAATCGGTAGCCCGCCCAACTCCTGTGTGATCTCTTTGGCCTCGAGTAAGCTTTTTGCTACGTTGCTCCGGGCCTGGTCAATACCGATCGATTCCATCAACTCACGAAACAGCTGACGATCTTCCGTTATGCGGATCGCATCGATGTCAACCCCGATCACCTCAATGCCCTGTTCTTCCCAGAACCCTTCCTGATGAAGCTGATCGGCCAAATTAAGGGCCGTCTGACCACCCATGGTTGGAAGAACAGCGTCCGGTTTTTCTTCGGCTACGATTTGTTTGATGGACTCTGGTGTCAGATCCATCAAGTAAATCTTGTCGGCCGTCACCGGGTCGGTCATGATGGTGGCCGGATTCGAGTTGACAAGGACTACCTCGTATCCTTCCGCACGCAACGATCTGGCTGCCTGGCTACCCGAATAATCGAATTCGCACGCCTGTCCAATAATGATGGGCCCCGAGCCGATCAGAAGAATCTTCTTGATGTCTGTGCGTTTTGGCATGAGGAAACTACAATTCGATAGGTCCGCTACTTGGCGGAAGCGGCAGCCGGCTGACTTTCAACCGGAGCGCCCGGCGACTCGATTTCAGAAAGAAATTGTTGGAAGAGGTAGTGGCTGTCATGCGGCCCCGGTGACGCCTCTGGGTGATACTGAACCGAGAAAGCGCGACACGTTTTGAAGGCAAGCCCTTCGACCGTACCGTCATTCAGATTGACATGCGTCATTTCGGCGATGTCCGGTTGCACAGAATCGATGTCTACCGCAAATCCATGATTCTGAGTGGACACTTCGACACGCGAAGTATCTAGATTCTTAACCGGATGGTTCGCTCCACGATGACCGACGAACATCTTATACACTTCGAGTCCCGACGCGAGTGACATCAGCTGATGGCCGAGACAAATTCCAAAAAGAGGAATATCGAGCGCCATGGCTTCTTTCACCGTTTCGATCGAATCCGGCATTGACCTAGGATCGCCGGGGCCGTTTGAGAAAAAGATGCCATCTGGATTCCAATCAAGAATCTCACTTAGTGCTGTCGAGGCCGGAAAAACGCGAACCAGGCAATCCTTAGTGGCAAAAGAGCGGAGAATGTTCAACTTCACCCCGAAATCGAATACTGCTATTCTGGGACCGTCTCCCTCTGAGAAATTGTACGCGCTCTCGGTCGTTACGGCCGACGCTAGTTCCAGTCCCTCCATGGATGGCCAGGCCCGGGCCTTCTCTACAAGCGAATCATCGTCTAGATCTTTTGACGAAATCACGGCGTTCATGACTCCCTTCGCTCGAATATGGCGTACGAGCGTCCGTGTATCCACGTCCGAGATACCCACGACGTTGTGAGCGCGCATGAAGACGTCCAGCGACGCGTCTGCCATTGGATTTGAGTATTGATGCGAAAACGCCCGAACCACAAGTCCCGCAATCATGGGCTCGAGAGCCTCCATATCGGCATCTGACGTTCCATAATTGCCGATATGCGGATACGTCATCATCATGATTTGGCCGTGATAAGACGGATCCGTCATGATCTCCTGGTATCCCGTCATGCTCGTATTAAAGCACAATTCCCCACCAATCTCGCCCCTTTTGCCGATCGCGACACCGGTCACGACGGTGCCATCGGCGAGCGCGAGTTTACACGTATCTTTATAATTATTAAGTATTTGTCCTAATTTCATAATCTGGATCGAACGGCGCTAAATCTGTTCACCCTGTCCGCAAATGCTGTACCGAAACGCCAAAAAAAAACCTCCCCAGCAACCCTGAGAAGGTCTCAAAAGCCTAAGAAAGGCCATCTTGGAATACGGTTGGAGAGCAAAAAACGAGCAAGCGAGTTTCCCGGCCTTTTCCGGTGCAGGATTAAGTGGTTGAAGCTGCGCGCAGAGGCATCATGGTCGGAAATGTTCAGAAACGCTCGGACAAGCTCAGAATTGCCGAGAATTGCTCAGAATGTACGTTGAACAGAACCAGTGATGGATTGCGTGATGAAAATACGTTCGACTCGTTCCATTGACAACAACCGAATGAAAAGGAATTCGATTTCCTGTCAGCGATTTGGATTCTTCGACAGATCCTCAAATATGCGCTGTTCAGAATCGACTAGAACCGTTCAGAAACGTTATTGAATCCGTTGCGGTGAACAATCGTTAATATGTGCTAGTCCGGATGGTCTATGAATGTGAGATGACCGCAAACCATTCCGAGCCATTAATATTGGATTTGAGAACCAAAAATAGCATAAGAGACCAGGAATACCCCCGCCGTGCTTTGGCATGCATGGTGGGTAGCCTGTTTCTGGTGCTGGCATTTATTCGGTGGTGGCCCTTACCTGGTCCTGACTTACCCGCAGACATCAACTATGATGTTCGAGGTCAAGAGGTCATCACCATGGAGGAAATTACGCAGACCCGACAAGAGGCAAAAAAACCCCCACCACCTCCGCCCATTCCACCGGTGGTTGTACCCGATGACGTGATCCTCGATGATGTCGAATTCGAGGTCGCCGACCACTTTTTGGCAATCGAGGACACGGGAGAGGACGTCGAAGAAACGGACGGTGCAACCGTCGGAAGTAATTTATCGTTTCGAGCAGATAGCGGGCCCCGGCCCGTTCGAATCATCGAACCCAAATACACGCGTGAAGCGCGGCGCAGAAATATTCGAGCGGAAGTCGTAATTGAGGTTTTGGTAGACGAGAGTGGTGGTGTTTCCGAAGTCAAGGTCATCGGACGCTTTCTTCTGAACAAGGATGCCACAAAAAGGGAAGCTGTTGCCAGCGTTGGGTATGGACTGGAAGAAGCTGCTGAAAAAGCAGCTTTGCAGTACATATTCCGGCCGGCACAAGAAGGAGGAATCGCTGTTCGGAGTTACACGACGCTTACGTTTTCATTCGGAGTGTAACGAGCGCGGCTCAAGCTCCGAACCGTGCTATGATCGAGCCAGCGTCTCGGCGACCCCCTTTCCTACAAAAACCCTTGCCGCTTCAATGCCCACGGCGAGGAGAGCAGAAACAAAAGACACCGCTATTGGAGCATACAAAACCAACATCAGGCACAGCACTGATAGAAAGATTTGAACTTTCCGCCCCGAATTACTTTGCCAGATGGACGATTCGCTGAAGTAGCCATATCCTAAAACGGCTGTTAAAAGATAATGACACGATGTATACGGAACTGGGCATCGACTGAGGAGCGGAGCAGGCGATCGAATCCTTTTCCTTCTTCGAAAGCCACCAGAAGCATGTTTCGACTGGTAACGATTACTTAGTCGGCGTGGCCGTCTTTGTTGTTGTCCTTGAAAATACGGAACGACTCACGGATAGACTGATCGATCCTGCTTGTGTTTGAGGCGCTATCATCAGTAGGGTCCAGTTCATTTCCGTCATCGTCCATAAACCAGGTTGATACATCAACAAGCAGAGTAACTTTGACATCGACCATGGTTTCATCGATGACCAGGTCCTCTTCAAAATCTACCTGTTGCTGCATCGACTTTGACGAGCGATACTGGAATGGAAAACCGTCGAGCATCCCGTCAACGATTACTGAGAATCGCTCATTTCCACTTTCCCCTATCTTGAAATCTGAATCAGGGGGAGTCTCACCGTCCTCTGGTTTATGTATCCTAAACGATACTTTGTGATAGGTGCCGAACGGAATTTCAGCGACGGTTAGCTCAATCGGCATACCATTTAAATCCAATACCGCTACCAACGGATCAGAACGGAATTCGACACCCTCTGTCTCTTCGTCTAAATCTCTAGCATGAAACTGTATGGTCCTCAGTAAAACCTTGGCCGCTGTTACTTCTGCGGTCGAACTAGCACTCTTTGCCGCGGGTCCAGAATTTACAGCCATAATACTCAGCGTCACTCGGACGGTATCGTCTGAACCCACGCCTTGAGAATCACATCCGGCAAAAACAGTAAAAACTACAACGGCAACAATCGTAAGTAGCGTCTTGGACAACTTCATGACAAATCCTGGAGTATTAAATGGCCTAAATGTCTGGAAATTATCGGCTTTTTAAGAATTCCAGTTAAGCATTCGGCCAATTAGACCACTCTCGCCCGCTCAAGGTTCAGCAGTGCCCCAATTTGCAATTTTTCAGTTCATTCTGGCCGATGGTAAGCCCCTTCTCCCCAAAATGTCGAGATTTCTCTAGCGCCTCAATCAGAAGGACTTCCAATCGCCATTCAGGTTGAATCTTCAGTTTTTAGTCAGGCGTAAGATCTTTTTCACTGCCTTCGCTAATTTGGCAATAGTAGATTGCCCAAAAAAGATAGTGGGGCTTATGCGGGCGCCGAGATGAGCTCGTATTCGGGTCATTATTTGGATGGCTGATATGGAATCTCCTCCCAAATCCCAGAAATCGTCGTCAACGCCTATTTGATCTATCCCCAGAATCTTGATCCAGATCTCGGCGAGTTTTTCTTCGATCTCGTTTGAGGGTGCTCTATAGTCGACGAGTGATGAACGCTGAATGGTAACTTTCTCTACGTCTTCAAGGTCGGGAGCATGGCGCACGAAGTTGCTCATATCCCATGCTCGCGGTGTGCACACGACATGTGCTGATCCTCCCGCATCAGTTAGTAACTCCTGAAAGATATCGAGGCCCTGTTGAAGAGGAATCAGCAAGCTTTCTTCCTTCGATACCATTTCCAATTCGCGAAACTGTTTCAACGCGTCTGACATTACAAGAACAACTTTGCCAATATGACGAGCTGAAGCCATATGCTCGAATGCCTGGGTAGCCCTCTCCCAGGGCACCGACAAGGTCGGGTTCGGTTTCAGGGTTCCGTCTTCGAATCTGGCCACTAGCTCCGTAAGCATTCGAGTAATCAACGGATGTTTATTTTGGATGAGTGGCTCTAAATCAATGGCGTGGAATGTCAGATTCTTTCGGAAAGGGAACAGTCCAATCTTGAAATCAGAGTAGATATCTCGTTTCCCGATCTCCAAAAATCGACCCATAGGTCTCAACAGATCAAGACCGGCCAGGAGGAATTCACCGGCTAGCGAGTTTAGAACTACATCAACGCCCGAGTCGTCCGTAATCTCCTTGATGGAACTCGCGAATTTGAGTGACCTGGAGTCCATGACATGTTCAACACCGAGATCAGAAAGGTACGCTCGTTTCTTCTCTGACCCAGCAGTGGCGTAGATTTCGGCTCCAAGGTATTGCGCTAGCTGTATGGCAGCAAGGCCAACACCACCGGTCGCGGCATGAATCAATATTCGTTCTCCTTCTGCCAGATGCCCTAAATGGTTGAGTGCATACTCTGCCGTGAGATAGGCGATTGGAACACCTGCAGCTTCTTCGAACGAAAGATTAGCGGGCTTATGTACTACGAGACGGGCATCTACATTAGTTCGCGAGGCCGCCGCGCCCCTGGCAACAGCGATAACTTCGTCGCCGACTTCGAACCCCTCTACGTTTTTTCCGAGCTCAAGAATTCGGCCTGAACACTCTCCGCCAATCATCGCCGAGCTGTCTTCGTTACCAGGAAGCGCTCCAAGAGCGAAGAGAATATCGCGAAAGTTGAGTCCTGCGGCAAACACCTCAATCTGCACTTCATCGTCGGCGAGTTGGGCAATTTCGTGGCCAACAATAGCTATGGTATCTAAATCACCAAACTCGCCGATCAACAGTCTTTTATCTGAAGAACTCTCTTCAGATTCATCTACGTCTGGGAGTACCACCAGGAGATAATTGTCAACTTCGACTGCGATGTTACCTTTTTCGTCACAAAGAGCAATGTTTACGGATCCATCACCCTCCGGTACATCTGTTACTACCGCCGTCACGATTAACGGTAGGCGATCGTAGACCCTAATATCACCAATGGTTGAAGGTACCCCCTGCTCATTCACGCGCTGTTGGGGCACATACCCGGTCGCCTGGTCCATAATGGCAGGATGGATGACGTAATTCGAGTTCTCAGACCGGAGATCATCACTTAATCCCAATTGGAGAATCGTCGCACCGTGCCATTCGGCCGTGCCACGTAGGGATAGAAAATGTGGGGAGTTCCGATAACGGTCAGGAATGCTTGGATCTTCGAACTTAAGGTCGGGAATAGGAATCGGAGTGGGACTCGATCCTTCCAGACTAGATGCAGTACATGTACTATGAAGCGGCAAATCCTCAAACCGCTTCATCGTCTCTCCAATCGGGCGAGAGCGCATTTCAAAGTATGTCTGCGGTCCGTCTTCCGTTGCAATAAGCCAAATCTCTGTTCCTTCCTCGTGAGGTTGAAGGAGGCGAAGAAAACCCACGTTACTGAGTACAATAGGATTGTCGGAATTTAGCAGATGCTGATAGGCGGCATGAAACATCTCTAGCATTCCCGTTCCAGGCATAGTCGGTACACCCTGAATCGTGTGTTCCGCGACGATCCAGTCGTCTGGACTAATTCGACCTCTGAAGAGCGTCCGTTCTGGTTCTCTTTGGCAGTACTGTAGAAGCGGATGATCCACCGTTTCAGAATAGGGACCTCGGGATATGTCCGGGATGGATCCCTGACCCCAATAATTGTCGACCATCATGCCGACTTCATTCCAACCACTCCAGCTGATAGAGCGTACTCTTCCCCAATTAGTTCGGTCACGCTTGCAGGCAAAAGCATCCAAAACCGCGTTTGCGCTGGCGTATGCGGTTTGGCCGGGTTGTGGCGACACGCTTGCGATTGAAGAGAAATTGAAAAAGAAATCCAGCGGATCGTCGCAAAGTAAATTTTCGAGGATGAAAGCGCCTTCCACCTTTGCACCGAATACCTTGGCTGTAGTTTCCCGATTCATTTGCAGCACCAACTCTGGTGACACGATTCCCGCGGCGTGAACTACACCATTCAAATCTCCGAAATGAGCCCGTACTTCTTGAACAACACGAGCCATGTCGTTCGCGCTCGTGCAATCACCCTCAACCAGCAAAACATCGGCTCCCTTCTCTCTAAGTGCCGTAATTTTGTTGAGCGCTTTTCCGACTCGGTCATTCTCCGCAGCTCGGGAAACCCATTCCTCCGCTGGAGGTGGTTCCCAACGGGTTAGAAGCGCTAGCCGCATTTCGGCCATTTCGAAAAGCCTTCCTGCTACCGCAAGCCCCAGACCGCCCGCGCCACCTGTGATCAACGTAACGGCCTTCCGCCGAAAGCCTACATTTTCACCCGAGTGTGTTGCCAATCGGAAGTACTCCGTAAACCGTCCTGATTTTCGAAGAACTAATCGGGATTCACTCTGTGGTTGACAAACCTCCGCGACAAGCGCTTGTACCAGATGTTCAATATCCGACGAGACGGTCGGGATGTCGATTATCTGGAATGAAAGAGAAGGAATCTCCTTGGGTATTACCCGGCATGGGCCTATGAGCAAGGATTTCTCTATACATAGCGGCCCGTCTTCGTCACTCAAGAGCGATAATCCATTTGCCGCCACCGTAACGTGCACGTTCTCTTCAACACCAAATTCCTCAAGCGCACGTGCCAATGAAACCAGCGTATCAAATCCCGGGGCAAGGCATTGATGATACCGTTCGAGTACGTCCGTCTTGACTGAATCACCAGTCATCTGCCACAAGTGTAGAACCCGCTGTGGATGCCATCCCTGTTTCGAGACCTCGCGAAAAACGCCGATCAAATCTTCCATCTCTCCAGGCCTCACCTCAAATCGATCACGTTCCAACTTCCTTAGCTCGCTGCCTGCGATCAGCGAAATGACATGAATGTTTTGGTTGCGGAGAGTCTTAAGGACCTGATCAGACCAACCAGTCTTATCTTCAAACACCAGCCATTCTTCTTCCCGTGAAGGCGAAGCCGTCCGCAATTCCTCCCGGTGCCAGAAAGGTTCGTACAGCCAATCGTCGTTCTCCGTACGGATCGAATCAGCAGTCTCTGGGCGTATCGCACCAACTGCACCGTTACCACCGGGTATATAGACAGGTGGTTCTATCCAATAATTTTGTTCTTCAAACGGATACGTTGGAAGCGTAACTTTATGCCGTTCGTCAGCTCGTCCAGGCAGCTTCCCAACCTCATTCCAGTCGAGAGCGACACCTTCGACCCAGATGCGGGACAAGGCGTCATACAATACATTTGAGTCCGCAGGAGAATCGTACATATCTGACACAATCGCCGCACCCTCACGTTGCCGTTTGATAAGACTTGAAAGCGCGTGACCCGGGCCGACTTCAATCCAAACTGGATTATCAATTTCGTCCAGCGATGCGATACCGTCTCCAAAACGAACCGGTTTTCGGATGTGTTGACCCCAATAAGCTGGATCTGTAGCCTGTTCTTCTGTAATAAACTTCCCCGATACGTTTGAAATAAAGGGGATCTGAGGTGCCTTGCGGTCTATTTTCGAAACAGCCTCTATAAACGGCACCACGGCCGGCTCCATGGCGGCAGAATGAAATCCATGTGAGGTTTTCAACACTTGGAAGTCAAGCTCCTCAGTTTCAAGACGCTTCGTTAGGTTCTCAATCGCAGCGATGGAACCAGATACGACAGTAATATCAGGAGCGTTTACAGTGGCAATTTCAAGGTCAACATCGAGAAACGCCTTCGTGTCATCCTCAGATAAAAACAGTGCTATCATAGCGCCTGGATTACAGGCCTGCATCAGTTCGCCTCTTTGAGCCGCCAAATGCAATGCGTCCCCTAAATCAAAGACACCAGCCAAGCAGGCCGCCACTAGCTCACCGGCAGAATGACCGATCATTGCAGAAGGATGAATACCCGCCGTCATCAGTCTCCGGGCCCAAGCATATTCGGTTACAAATAACGCTTGTTGGGCGATCGCCGTTTGGCGAAGTTTCTGAGCCGAATCATCGTCATCTCCATGCATTATCTGGCGAATGTCGAATCCACAATGTGCGGCTAGCAGTTCGGCACAGTGATCTACGTCCTTTCGGTAATCAGGGTCTTCTTTGTAAAGCGCATGTCCCATACCCGGTCTCTGACTACCCTGACCTGGAAATGCAAAAATTACAGAGCGGTTCGGAGATCCGATCCCTTCATGGAACTTGCCCGCGCTCAACTTCTCTTTGAGTTCATCTGAACTGGAAGCGACCAGCGCTACACGATGGTCGAATGTTTTTCGTCCGATTTGAAGCGTGTGAGCAATGTCGTCGAGGCGCAATTCAGTATGAGCCTCGACATGATCTGACAAGTTTGCGACCTGTTTTTTTAGTCCTGCTGGAGTTCGAGCGGAGAGGACAACGAGCGAGCGCTGAGTAAACGGATCTCGAACAGGCATCTGGGGCGGTTCCTCTAATACAACGTGCGCATTATTCCCACCAAAACCGAAAGCGGATACCCCTGCTCTGCGCGGATGTCCGTTTGAATTCCAA
>JADFHF010000025.1 GCA_022567305.1 Bacteroidota bacterium
CTAAGGCCTGGCTTTTCCCGATCAGTGGGGAGTTTGAGTATTCGGAGCTGTCCGTCGACGAGATACACGAAATCCGTAAACGTTCCGCCAACATCGATCCCGATCAATTTGGACATCTCGACAAACTCCTTCAGTTCGATCTGCGAATATATTGCACAGATTTCTTGAAGAACCTCCAGAATCAACTCGAGCCCAGTTCACTTCACTCCTGAACGCAGAGAAAGAGTTGGTAACTCGTTCGGGAAAAGACGCTCGGGCTCAGCTAGAGGTCAGGTCGCCCTCAATGTCGAGCGGAATGAGGCCACGCTGAAGCGCAAATCGAATCATGTCCGCATGATTCTTCACTTCTAGCTTCTTCATGATATTTGAGCGGTGCTTTTCGACCGTTCTCGTACTGATCGTGAGCTTTTGCGAGATTTCGGTGGCGGACATACCTTCACCGACTAGTTGTAGCACCTCGCGTTCTCGAGCTGTGAGCAGTTCGTAACGATCGGCGAGTATCGGCTCACGATGCACACGACTAGCGAGGCCCTTGCTGAGGAAACGTTTTCCAATCAGAGCACTTGCGATGGCGTCGTTAAGCTCCTTGATATCTGAATTCTTGAGGACGTATCCTAGCGCACCGTTTCGGAAAGCACGGGAGACATATGAGTCGCTCGAATACATAGAAAGAACGACGACGGCCGTGTTGGGATAATCCTTATGAACGCGCCGAGTCACTTCCAGCCCATCCAGGCCGGGCATTCGAAGATCAGCAATGAGAACGTCGGGGCGATGTTCTTTCACCAGTTCCAGGGCCGTTGCTCCGTCGCCACATTCGGCAACAACTGTGTGTTTGGTCGTCTGGGTTAGAAACGCTCGAATCCCTTCTCGAACGATAGGATGATCTTCAACGAGAACAACGGTGGCCATTCCGCTACCCGCAGGCGAAGTTTCAACAGTATTATCCATTTCTATAACGTAATTACCATTGATATCACGACATGGTTATCGAAGAATCTATACGGGAAGCCGAGCTCGCATGGTTGTGCCTTCACCGGCAATACTTTCTATCTCGAGAGATCCACCCAATAGAACCGCTCTCTCCCTCATTCCATCCAGACCGATACGATCAGGTGGATTGCTGTTCAAACCTACCGTACCCACTCCCTTGTCCGCAACGACAATCTCAAGCTCGCCATTTTTGCGTTTCACGCTAACCGAAGCGGCCTGCACAAACGCGTGTCGGGCGACGTTGTTAAGCGCTTCTTGCGTAATTCGAAAAGTGGCAATCTGCAATTCCTGGCTAATGCTTCCGTCGTCGTCCAGGTCTACATCTACATCGAGGGCGATGCCGTGCCGATCCTCGTATTCTCTGAAATGGGCCAATAGGGTCGAACGGAGTCCGAGCTGATCCAGCGATACAGGCCGTAACCGATGGGTAATGTGATGTATTCGATCGATCAGCTCATCAACAAATCGCTCTGCTCGAACCACATATTCGTCAGGTTGGTCTGACTGCCGACTGGTCATTTGCAATGCCAATTGAATGGCGGCTAGAAGACCGCCAGCTTCGTCATGCAGATCAAGCGCGATTCTTCGGCGCTCTTCCTCCTGGACGGTCGAGAGGCGACGCGAAAGCCGAAGGAGTTGTTCATGAGCGTGCTTCGTTTCCTCAAATAGCGTACTGAAACGCATTTCAGATTGCCGTAGGCTGTTAAGCATCAGATGATGATCCGTTATATCAAGGACGGTTCCAAGTGCTTTCAGCCCCGTGGCCTCATCTCCAAAGCGTTCGCCTTGACCTATTAGATACCTGATGTTGCCGTCCGGCCACACTATGCGAAACTGTATCTCGAACGGAACGCCGTCCTCGTACAAGGATTTGAGTGCAGCTCCCACCTCTGGGACATCATCGGGATGTACTAAGCGAATAAAGTTTTCGGTAGATGGGACAAACGTTTCTGGGTCAACCCCGAGAATCTTCAGGCCTTGGTCGGAATACGTAGATCGATTTTCAGATAGGTCTCGTTCCCAGTGGCCGATATGGGCAATTCGCAACGCTTCTGATAGGGATCGTTGACTCTCAGACTGAACTTTTTCAATATCCGGGCGATCAATTGTTCGAAGAATGTAGAATGAGTAACCCTCTAGACTGTCACCTGTAATAATGGGTTCAACTACCGCAACAAGCGGTGTTGCCCCGTTTCCGTTAGACGGATAGTTGAATTCGAATTTGTGAAAGAGCAGCTGCTCCTTGACACGCCCAAGAATAGGTTTTAGAAATTCCTCTCTGAAGTACGGTGCAAATGAGAAGATCGAGTCGCCCACATGAACGTTCGGCGTCAGGCTCGAAAATGCCAAGTTTACATACGTAACCGTCCCCTCCGCGTCACAGAACAAGATGTATAGAGGAGACTTTAATTTCGAAGAACCCTGCTTCGCACCTTCTAATCTAATCGACGACGCCTCGATCGATTTTCCATCCGTCACATCCTGCGTGGTCCCATAGCGTCTTGGTGATGAACCATCGTCTCCGTCTTCGACCATGGCTTTCGTATGTAAGATGCGGATCTCGCCATCTGGACGATGGATACGATACATGATGGAAAGTCCGACCATCTCTGCACCCTCCTGGCGAATATGGTTCTGCACGCGCGCTCGGTCTTCCGCAACCACTCTAGCCATGATCGATCGAACCGTTGGTATAAACGATTTGGGATCTAGACCATGAATTTTATAGGTCTCATCCGACCAGGTTATTTCACCAGTGTCCAACAGGAGCTCCCAGGTGCCGATTCCGGTCAGTGCCTGTGTTTTCGAAAGCTGCGATTGGGCATGTTGCAGGGCTGCAAGCGAGTCATCGCGCTCCTGCTTCAACGATTTTATCTCCTCGCGGTAGCGTTTGATGAGAATCATTGCTTCTTCGCGTGAAGGAGAAGATTCTGGTGTCTTCACAGCGTCATTAGACTGGAAATGCGTTATAGTCGGGCAGAGGAGTCGATCCCTGAATAGGTCTGATCCCGTCCAGTAAAATACGCAAAACGACGCATGTGTATTCGTTCGCTCATCCATGTATCCGCTCCTGAAAAATAAACGCTCCTCTAAATCGTTGAGAACGATCCTGGGATGATGTGGAATTGGTTAGATTGTTTTCAATTAGCGAAAACAAACATTCCCACTTGATTCAAAAATGACGAGTAACAAGCCGCTCCTACTTTTAGTTTTAGTCTGGTGGACGGTTATTCCGTTGATTGCGCAGGACAGACCCCTGGATTCCTATACAAGCGACGGCGACGGCCCGTACGATCGGCTGATTATTCGCGGTGCAACGATGATTGAGGGTTCGGGCGCCCCACCCGTAGGGCCTGTTGATATTGTAATCGAAAAGGATAGAATTACTCAGATTCAAAACGTGGGAGTTCCGGGCCTACCGATCAATCCTGATCGAAGACCTGTTGCCGGCGATCGGGAAATTGATGCGTCGGGTATGTATGTCTTACCGGGATTCGTGGATATGCATGGGCATCCTCATACTTCGCAGTCTGGTCAAGGTGTGCCCCTTGAATACGTACTGAAGTTATGGCTGGCTCACGGCATTACAACGAGTCGAGTGGTTGGCGCAAAAGGGGTGGACTGGATTATTGAACTTCAAAGGTTGAGCGACGAGAACAAGATCACGTCTCCGCGAATCGTCGCATATCCCGGATTCGGTCAAGACTTTGGTCGATCTATCGAATCTGCGGAAGACGCACGCGAATGGGTGCGTTGGGTTAAAACGCGCGGTGCGAACGGGATCAAGTTTTTCGGTGCACCGCCGGAGATCATGACAGCAGCCTTGGATGAAGCGAGCAATCAAGGCCTTCGTTCAACAGAGCACCATGCTCAACTGAACGTCACACGCATGAATGTGCTATCAACCGCAAACCTGGGTCTGATGTCCATGGAACACTGGTATGGGCTTCCTGAGGCTCTTTTCGAGAGCCAGGTCATTCAAAATTATCCTCCCGATTACAACTACCTCAATGAACAACACCGATTTGGGGAAGCAGGTCGGCTCTGGAAGCAGGCCGCGGCACCGTACAGCGAACATTGGAACAGCGTGATGAACGAGTTATTGGAACTCGATTTCACCATCGATCCCACATTTGTAGCCTATCTGGCGAGCCGCGACCTTATGCGGCAGAGCCGAAACACCTGGCACGCACTCTATACCATGCCATCGCTTTGGGAGTGGTATCGGCCCAGTCGAGATGCCCACGGGTCATACTGGTTCTATTGGACCACGGAAGATGAGATGAACTGGAAGGAGAATTACCGGCTCTGGATGAAGTTCATCAATGAGTACAAAAATCGCGGGGGACGTGTGACGCTTGGTAGCGATTCAGGTTACATCTACAATTTGTACGGGTTCGGATATATACAAGAGATGGAGCTGATGAGGGAAGCGGGTTTTCACCCGCTGGAAGTTATTCGTTCGGCTACGATCCTGGGAGCTGAAGCGGTTGGACTGGATGCAGACATCGGAACGATTCAGGTCGGTAAGAAGGCGGATCTTGTCATCGTTCCGGAAAATCCGTTGGCGAATCTGAAAGTACTTTTTGGAACCGGAGCGCTTCGCCTGAACGACGAAACCGGAGAAGTCGAAATTGTAGGCGGAATTCAATGGACCATTAAAGACGGTATTGTATTTAATGCCAAAGAGTTACTTGCAGACGTTAGAGCAATGGTTGAGGAATCAAAAGCCGAGATGGGTCTTCCTGCAGGACCCATGCCGATGTCTATCGAAACCACCACCGATCACTAGCAAACGCCGAGTAGCATGAGATGCCTCGCCATCTTCACGCTCTTATTTTTCCTGAGTTCATGGGTTGCTGTCGGCCAGATTGAATCTCGAGATGCGCCGTGGAGGGACTATCGCTTGTGGTACGAAGCACCTGCGCCAACCTGGGACCAGGCTCTACCCGTGGGGAATGGCCGACTCGGTGCCATGGTATTTGGCGAGTCGGCACACGAACGCATACAATTCAACGAAGAGACTCTCTGGTCTGGAGGTCCATATGATCCCACTGTCGAAGGAGCTTCATGGGCCCTGCCTGAGATCCAACGTCTACTCTTCGAAGGCGACGTGCCGAAAGCGCATAATCTTTTCGGCCGGTCCATGATGGGTGTACCGTTCGAGCAGATGAAATATCAGCCGTTGGGAAATCTACGGTTCGATTTTCCTGAACACGAAGAAGTCGATGACTATCGGCGCGAACTCGATCTGGATCGTGCCATTGCAACGGTCGCCTATCGCATCGGCGACGTCAACTATTTTCGAGAGATCTTCTCGTCGGCCGTTGATCAGGTCATCGTCGTTCGTATCAGTGCAGATCGACCTGGAGCGGTGACGTTTTCTGCCAACTTGCACGGGGTGAGAAATCCAGCGCATTCGAACTATGGGACGGACTACTTTCAGATGGATGGTCTTCCACCAAATGCGCTACGGATCACCGGGAAGAGTTCCGACTACCTGGGAATTGAGGGTCAGGTCCGGTACGAAGCCCGGGTCGTAGCTCGGATCGATGGAGGTGACATGGACGTTGATTACAAGACGCTACAGGTGAGAAAAGCCAATTCTGCTACGCTTTTTATCGCGGCAGCTACGAATTTTGTCTCCTACGAAGACGTTAGCGGTGATCCAGAAGGCCGTGTAACGGCAACGCTGGATGCCGTCAAGGATCGCACGTATCAAGAGATCCGGGCTGATCATATTGAAGAGCACCGTAGCTGGTTTCGACGGGTGTCAATCGATTTGGGAAGAACGAAGGCCAGCGATTGGCCAACGGATAAGAGAATTGAGCAACTCGCGAATCAGACGGATCCGCAACTCGCGGCACTTTATTACCAGTTTGGGCGGTACCTCCTCATTGCTAGCTCACATCCGGGCACACAACCCGCAAATCTCCAGGGAATCTGGAATGACAGTTCAAATCCCTCCTGGGACAGTAAATACACGATCAATGTGAATCTTCCCATGAACTATTGGCCAGCTGAGGTGGGAAATCTGGCCGAACTCGTCGAACCATTGGAAGGATTCATCAGGGACGTTTCCAAGACGGGGCAGAGTGTTGCCAGGGAGCATTGGGACGCTCGGGGTTGGGTTCTGCATCAGAACTCGGATATTTGGCGCGCTACCGCCCCGATGGACGGTCCGTCCTGGGGAGCCTGGCCTGTAGGAGGGGCGTGGTTGATCACGCACCTGGGAGAGAAGTATCGATTTGACGGCGACAAGAATTCACTCCGCAGTATTTATTCTATTCTGAGAGGGCAGGCACAGTTTCTGTCGGACATATTGGTTGAGCATCCCGCGAAAGGATGGCTCGTAACGGCGCCTTCAAATTCGCCTGAGAATTTTCCTGCGTGGCCCGGCAACGGTCGGTTTTTTGACGAAGTCAGCGGACTTTTTCTCAAAGCACGAACCATGACCGTCGGCCCAACTATGGATATGCAGATAATCCGTCAGGTTTTTGATGACTTCGTTTTTGTAGCCAATGAGCTTGGTCTAGATGATAATTTGATCCAGACCGTCAGCGATCAGAAAGACCGCCTTGCCCCTAATCAAATTGGAAAATATGGCCAGCTTCAAGAGTGGATAGAGGATTGGGACGAACTTGAGCCAGAGCATCGACACCTGTCCCACCTGTGGGGACTTTACCCCGGAAGCGAGATTTCTCCTTTTCGGACCCCTGATCTGGCGGAGGCAGCAGCAATCAGTTTAGAGCGACGAGGTACTGGAGGTTGTGGTTGGTCTTATGGATGGAAGATGGCGCTCTGGGCACGACTTCTTCGAGGAGAACCAGCTCTCCACGAGTTCGATGCCTTGCTGCAAGAATCATCGCTTCCAAACTTGTTTTCAAAATGTGGGATAACCCTCCAAGTGGATGGAAATTTCGGGGCCACGGCAGGTATTGCTGAGATGCTACTACAGTCGCATGAAGGGGCGATCCATTTTCTTCCAGCTTTGCCGTCGGCCTGGGGGACGGGCTCCGTTCATGGATTCAGGGCGCGGGGCGGATTCGAAATTGATTTTGACTGGGAGGGAGGACGGATATTCCGGGCACAGATCCATTCCACTCTAGGAAATGTGTTAACCATCGCGTCAACGAATCCCGTTCGAATTCCGACTACTGGAGAGCTACACGAGCCCAGGAACGGTATGTTATCGATGGAAACTACACGTGGAGAGGTGATAGATATAGAGTTTGTCTACGAACGTTGATCGACGTACCGAGTGAATGCATGGCACGAACTAACGATCCTTCGCGCCTGGCAACACGAATCGTAGCGCACCTTTGCGGGGGCCTGGTATATGTTACAGCAGATACATATCCAAAGAATCCTGGACGCGACTTATCCTGTTACACATTTGAACTCGTGCTCAGCGACAACGATTTCTGTGGACCTGGAATCATCTCCGGTGGAAATTTTAGTAGTTTTTCAAACACGATCGCTAGCTCGCTGGAACGTTTCCGCCAAGAACTAATGGCAATCTGTTAGGATCTATGTCACTTCGATTATCCGACTCCGATCAGGCCGCTCTTGGGGGTGAAAATGGCCCCGGGACGTCCATGGCCATGTCAATCCTGGTTCGGATGGCTGGCGTCTATGGGGTCAGTGAACTCATGGATATCACCGCGGCTCATATAGACTCTTCCATCTATATGGGAATTGCGACCATGGAATACGCCGAGCGGTTAGTTGACCTGGGGGCGCGAGTTTCCGTTCCGTCCACCTTGAATGTGTCTGGCGTGGATGAACATGGATGGCAAGAATGGTCCGTGCCGAAACAGCACGCTGAAAACGCGAGACGGCAAATGGTGGCCTATGAAGCAATGGGTTGCATTCCCACGTGGACCTGCGCACCTTATCAGACGGAGCATAGGCCTGTTTTTGGACAGCAGATAGCCGCCGGTGAATCCAACGCTATCTGCTTCTACAATTCGGTGATTGGTGCCCGCACCGAGCGTTATCCAGATCTTCTGGACATCTGTGCGGCCATTACCGGACGGGTACCGGCGACGGGCTTACATCTGGAAGAAAACCGCGCTGGCACGGTTTTGCTTCAGCTGATCGAAATTCCGCTCGCCCTCCAGGACGATGATTCGTTCTATCCCGTCCTGGGTTATTTGATCGGAGGGCTCGAACCGGACGGCGTGCCTGTAATTGCCGGTGTAGAGGCAAACGTCACGGAGGATAGACACAAGGCTATTTGTGCAGGGGCGGCGACCGCAGGAGCTGTGGCCCTGTATCACCTGGTGGGTAGCACTCCCGAGGCTGGGACGATAGAGCAAGCGTTTCACGGACGCGCCGTCGATAAGACGATTGAAATTCACATGCATCAACTCGTCGGCGCATACCGGCGCCTCACCACGGCGTCGAGTGAAGCCTTGGATATGGTCGTACTCGGCAGCCCTCATTTCTCACTGGACGAATTTCGAACACTTGCGCCACTTCTCGAGGGTAAGGCACGAGATTCAGATGTGGAATTTCTAGTCACATGCAGTCGCAGTATCCGCATGATCGCAGACGAGCTTGGATTACTTGAGTCGCTGAAATCCTTCGGTGGACGGATTACGGTGGATACGTGCCCGCTTGCTACACCTATGCTCCCTGAGCGAATAAAGCGCCTGATGACCAATTCCGCGAAGTACGCCTATTATTCGCCCGGACTTTTGAATACCGAGGTTTCGTATGGGAGCCTGCAGGATTGTGTTCGATCCGCCGTCGAGGGCCGGGTTATCAGAGACGATTCGTTATGGATGGTATAATCAAGGGAAAAGTAGTTGTAGCTGGAACGGCTCGGGCACTTTTACTGGCCAGCCACGAACCGCTGAGCTTTTGGGGTGGATATGATCAAGCCACGGGCGAAATCATCGATCGACGACATCCACTGTCAGGAGAGATCGGAACCGGGAAAATTATGGCCGTTCCTTTTACCCGAGGATCGAGTACGACAACTGGAATCCTTATTGAGTCTGTTCGCGCTGGAGTAGCTCCTGCAGGCATTATTACGACCGAACCGGATTCATATCTGGCGCTGGCATCGATTGTGGCCGATGAAATGTACAGTAAATCCTTTCCGGTGATTGCCGTTGGTCAAAAGGCATTCGGTCGATTCAAATCGGGTATGGAGATCGAGATCACCGAGGAAGGAGAGATACTGTTCATCGAAGAAGCCGGAAAGGAGAGATGAGAGGAATATTTGAGGTCGGACTGTTGTGTTTCTGTTCGGTGTCTCTGGTTCAAGCCCAGGAATTACGTACGGAGAATGTGATTCTGATCACCCTGGATGGTCTCAGATGGCAGGAAGTGTACTCGGGGGCTGATTCGCTATTGTTTTGGAGAGACGGAGCCGCTGTTGATGGGTTTTGGTCCGATACTCCCAATGAACGACGCCGTATGTTGATGCCTTTTTTTTGGCAAACGGTGGCCGATCAAGGCATACTCTTCGGCAATCGATTGGAAGGAAACCGGGTCGACGTTACGAACGGTCGCGTTTTTTCATACCCCGGTTATAACGAGATCCTCACGGGCTTCGCAGACGATTCGATAGACAGCAATGACAAGATTCCGAACAAGAATGTCACCGTCCTCGAATGGGTGAACCGACAGCCTGGATTCATAGGCCGTGTCGCCGCCTTTACTTCCTGGGATGTTTTCCCCTTCATTATCAATGAGGAGAGGAGTGGGGTGCCGGTTAACTCCGGATTCGAAGCAGCTTACGGTCAGATATCAGATCGGGAAACGTTCTTGTCCCGGTTACAGGTCGAGGTGGCTACGCCCTGGGATGGGGAACGCTTCGACGTATTTACTCACTACATGGCTATGGAGTACCTGGCCAGAAAGCGTCCCAGGCTGCTATATATCGCCTACGGTGACACCGACGAGTTTGCACATAGCGACGACTATGGCGCATATCTGAAAGCAGTGAACCAAACTGACGCCTTTATCAGAGATCTGTGGAAATGGCTTCAGGAAGATGAGACGTATACTGGCAAGACATCCATTTTGATAACAACCGACCACGGCCGAGGTCACGCCGACCGCTGGATTGGGCACGGGTCGGATTGGGTGGGCTCGGAGCACATCTGGATGGCCGTCCTTGGACCTGATACGCCAGCCACAGGAGAAGTGACTGCGACCGGCCAACTCTTTCAAAATCAGATTGCTGCAACGATCAGCGCACTTCTCGGCCTGAACTATACGAATATCCGAGAGACAGGCCCACCCATTCATGCAGCGATTCGCTAATGTGATCTACAATTCGTCGAGGGGCCTGGGGTTGGTGACCTTCGGGCCACGTTCGGTCATTTCGACATCGGCAACGGCGATCTCCGGGTCGTGTTCGAAAAACAATTGCCACCCACGGTCAACGACGTCCTTCAGAAAATTTTCTTTCTCTTCAATCGTGGTCATCGGCCAGAGATCATAGGCCATGTTCCACGCGGGGCTAAGATGTGCATGTGTCGGTAGGAGATCGGCCACAAAGACAAGCGTGCGCTCGGCATCGGAGATTTTGACAATCTGCATATTCTTCGTGTGACCATCCACCGGGATGACATCCACACCCGGAAACAGCTCCTTCGTCCCATCTATCAGAGCGAGCTGTCCTGAGTCGGCCAACGGGTTCAAATTTTCGGCGAGAAAGGATCCCTTCTCCCTCACGTTTGAAACATTGGCCCATTCCCAGTGAGCCTTCTGTACGAGGTACTGTGCATTGGGAAAGGCGACTTGTAGCTGATCTCCGTCGCGCGTAGTGCTACCACCACAATGGTCAAAATGAAGATGTGTAAGAATTACGTCCGTCACATCCTCTAAGCTGAAGCCCACCGATTGCAATGCACCTGGCAGATTCATTTCTGAATCTTCGATCGCATATAGTTCGGCAAATTGATCTGAATACTTGTCACCCAGGCCGTTGTCAATCAAAATGAGTCTGTCGGAGCTCTCCAAAAGCAAGCAACGCATGTTGAGCGGTATTCTGTTCGCGTTGTCGGACGGAATCCGACGTTCCCAAAGAGCCTTCGGCACAATTCCGAACATGGCTCCTCCATCCAATCCCAATCGTCCCGTTTCGATAGTATGAAGTGTGTACTGACCTATTTGCGTCATTTTCTGTCCGGTTTGGATTCGATTTCCGCAAGATAGGGGTCGATTTAATGTTTGCGATCGAAATCCCAGAGGAAAGGTGGCAACAAAACGCTGTGCGTCATAACCTCGTTCGGTATGAGAATTCGGGCCGAGGAGTCGGTATGAGGAATAGGATGAGGATCAGGACGAGGCTATTTAATGCGAAATCAATCGGATGTTCAGGATTGTCTGGAGAAGATCCGCTCTCAAGTGGCGGGTGATCTACGGACCGATGCCTACAGCCGGATGTTTTACAGCACCGATGCCAGCATCTACCAGGTCAACCCCCTTGCGGTGGTCATCCCCCGAAATCGCGAAGATGTTCATGCAATGATTGAATCGGCGAACGAATTCCAGGTCCCGGTTCTTGCCCGTGGCGCGGGGAGTAGCCTCGCGGGACAGGCTGTCGGTGAAGCGATCGTGATCGATTTTACGCGGCACTTGGATACGATTCTCGAAGTGAATCCGGATGCGCGCACGGTGAAGGTGGAACCGGGGGTTGTCCTGGGATCGCTCAATACACGTCTTGCGCCATATGGTCTGCAATTCGGACCGGATCCTGCCAGTGCCGATCGAGCGGCCATTGGTGGGATCGTTTCGAATAATTCGACCGGTGCCCATTCGATCGTATACGGAATGACGGCCGACCATGTCATCGAAATGAATGTGGTCCTCAGCGACGGCTCCCGCGTTCGGCTCAGTCCATTGAGTGAAGATGAGGCTAAAAGGAAGACGACCCTTCAGTCATCAGAGGGGCGACTGTATCGTGACCTGCTGAACCTGGTGCAGAATCCAGCCAACGAATCGATCATCCGGGAAGACACCCCCCGTCACTGGCGGCGATGTGGAGGATACAATCTTGATCGGATGATCGGGGAGGGTCCCTCGTTTCGTGTTCCTCAGGATTCGCGCTTTAACCTGGCGAAGCTAGTCTGCGGAGGAGAAGGGACGCTCGCTGTCATCGAAGATGTCACGCTGAATCTGGTTCCGATCCCCTCAACGACAGGGCTGGCGATTGTGCACTTCGAGGATTTGCATTCTGCCTTGGAGTCCATCCCCTTGATTCTGGAATCTGAACCCTCTGCCATCGAACTGTTGGATCGTCTTGGCATGTCCCTTTGCCGAACCGTGCCCGCCTGGCGAACAAAACTCGAGTCTTTCGTTGCCGGAGAACCGGAATGTGTTCTGATCACAGAGTACTCGGGTGAAAATGTGGCTGAGGTCGCGTCGAAAATCGATCGACTCGAGGAACAGCTAGCCGGACCATCGTCAGGCGCGGGCGAAGTGGTTCGTGTACTTGAGTCTGAAGGTCAACGCGATGTATGGAGCGTGCGCAAGATGGGTCTCGGATTTCTGATGAGTCTGAAAGGAGATTACAAACCCATTCCCTTTATCGAGGACGCCGCAGTCCCGCCTCAGCACCTTGCCAAATACGTCACAGGCATTGAGGAATTCTGTCAGAATCTCGGGACAAAAATCGCTTATTACGCCCACGCCAGTGCAGGCTGCGTACATATTCGCCCTCTTATTAATACGAAGGATGCGAAGGAAATCTCCAAGTTGCCGGAGATCACATCGTTTGCGATCGAACTCCTGCATGGATTCGGTGGAGCGTTGTCGAGCGAACACGGAGACGGGCGAGCAAGAAGTGCATTCAATGAACGGTTTTTCGGCGAGAAATTGTATGGTCTTTACCGGTCCGTCAAATCAGTATTTGATCCGGGGAATCTGTTGAATCCGGGCAATATTGTAGACGCAAAGCCAATGACCGAGAATCTGAGATTTGGCCCCGATTACTCAGTCGCCCCGATGGTCTCGTACCTGGACTTTTCGGAAGACCAGGGCTTTGATCGCGCGGTCGAAATGTGCAATGGCTCCGGAGTTTGCCGAAAGATTGGATCGGGGACGATGTGTCCCAGTTTTATGGCGACCCGGGAAGAAGAGCATTCGACTCGAGGTAGAGCCAACGCCCTCCGTGCCATCTTGACGGGAGAAATCGAGACGGATGGTCTGGCGGACAAGCGACTTTACCAGACCATGGACCTTTGTCTCGAATGCAAAGCCTGCGCGTCCGAATGTCCCTCGTCAGTGGACATGACGAAACTCAAGATGGAGTTCTTGGCCCATTATCAGTCTTCGCATGGTGTCTCACGTCGATCCAAGCTATTCGCGAACATTGCTCGAACGAATCGACGGTTTAGCGGGAGAGGGGCGGGAGTCGCCAATGCCATTCTCGGATTTTATCCTTTCCGCTGGGCTTTGGAGCGATCCGTCGGTATTTCATCGAGAAGAAGTTTCCCTCCGTTTGCACGTGAGCCGTTCACAGAATGGTTTAAGAGCCGCTCCAAGATCAAGGCATCCGGTCGTCGTGTCGTGCTCTTCAACGATACATTCAACACGTTCAACTATCCGAACGTGGCCATCTCTGCAACGAAATTTCTGGAGGCGTCAGGATTCGAAGTGATCCTTCCCGGCCATGGGTGTTGTGGCCGTCCGATGCTTTCAAAGGGGCTCATTGACCACGCCAGAGAAGCAGCTTTGGAAACGGTGGAAAAGCTCTATCCACTTGTAGAACAAGGCCTTCCCGTTATTGGACTGGAACCCAGTTGTCTGCTCACCTTTCGCGACGAGTACGCTTCACTTCTTCCGAACGACGACCGGATAGACCAGATTGCGAACGCGTCTTTTATGTTTGATGAGTTCGTCGCTACCGAGGCTTCGGAGGGAAGATTATCTGTTCGTTTTCGTGATGAAGCGAAACAGATTCTATTTCACGGTCATTGCCATCAGAAATCAATGATCGGAACAACGGAAAGTCTTGCAGCGCTGAGTCTACCGGATGGATTTACGGTTCACGAAATTGACTCCGGTTGTTGTGGCATGGCGGGTTCATTCGGATTTGAACTCGAGCACTACGATCTGTCCATGAAAGTAGGTGAGGATAGGCTTTTTCCCGCCGTGCGCAATGCCCCCGCTGAGTCGATAATCTGTGTTTCTGGAGTGAGTTGCCGGCAGCAAATAGAGCATGGGACGGGTCGGAGACCCAAGCATTTGGCAGAAGTGCTCTGGGAAGCCGTAAAACTAGAGTAATCAAGCAGCAATAAAGACATTCATCATGCCTGATGATCATATGACCCCGGATGAGTTTCGGGAGTATGGAAAAGAGGTGATCGACTGGATCGCCGATTATTACAAATGGGTAGAAACGTATCCTGTGCTTTCTCAGGTCAAGCCTGGAGATATTCGTAGTGGATTGCCGCCCAGTGCACCTCAGAAGGGCGAATCTATGTCTGCGATGCTGGACGACATGGACCATCTCATCATGCCCGGAATAACTCACTGGCAATCCCCAAACTTCTTCGCGTTTTATCCTTGCAATAGCTCCGGCCCTGGAATTCTAGGTGAGTTGCTATCTGCCGGGCTAAACGTGCAGGGTATGAATTGGGTTACGAGTCCGGCCTGCACTGAACTGGAGGCCCACGTGTTGGATTGGCTTGTCGAGATGCTGGACCTCCCGGAGAAGTTCAGATCCACAAACGCGGGTGGAGGCGTCATCCAGGATACGGCCTCGAGTGCAACGCTCTGTGCTACGTTGGCCGCGCGAGAACGTGCGACGGACGGTCAGTCGAATCATGTTGGAGCAGATCATTCGCTGGTTGCTTATGCATCACACGAAAGCCATTCTTCCATTGAAAAAGCCCTTCGCATCGCTGGAATCGGAACTGATCGAATGCGAGTCATTCCCACCGATGAATCGTATGCCATGGACGCTCATGAACTGGAAGATCAGATTCTGAGGGACAAGGCCGAAGACTTCAAGCCGTTTATCGTATACGGAACGGTGGGTTCGACGTCTTCCGGAAGCCTGGATCCACTCGAGTCAATTGGATCGATTTGTCAGCGCGAAGGGATCTGGTTTCACGTAGACGCTGCGATGTTGGGGACCGCCGCACTCTGTCCGGAATTTCGCTACATACAGGAAGGGCTTGAATACGCGGATAGTTACTGCTTCAATCCGCACAAGTGGATGTTTACCAATTTTGATTGCGACTGTCTATTTGTTGCCGACCGGAATGCACTTACCCGGGCACTCACGATTAATCGAGAGTATTTGGGAGATTTTCCGTCAAAATCAGCCGGTGAAGATAACTACCGCGACTGGCAGATCCCGTTGGGGCGCAGGTTTCGATCGCTGAAACTCTGGTTTGTTATTCGATATTACGGTGTCGAGGGTCTCCAGAAGCACATTCGCGAGCATGTTGAAATGGCGCAAGAATTTGCCCGTTGGGTGGATGACGACCCGAATTTTGAAAGGCTTGCCCCCGTCTCATTGCAGCTCGTTTGCTTTGCTCATACAGCCGGGAATGACATCACAAAGTCACTCCTGGATTCGATCAATGCCAGCGGGAAGATCTATCTGAGCCAAACCATGCTGCGCGGACGATTCACGATACGGATCTCGATTGGCCAGGCCAATACCCGGAAGAGGCATGTTCGAGCGGCCTGGGAGTTGATTCAGAAAACTGCGAGGGAACTGGCCCTTTGATGGCACGCAAACTATGACCAACACATATGACGCAATTTTAATTGGGGGCGGCATTATGGGATGCTGCACGGCCCATGAATTGGGTCAGCGTGGATTAAGCGTCGCGGTCTTGGAGAAAGGACGTATCGGCGACGGGCCTACGGGCGATTCAGTGGCCATTATTCGGCAGCATTATTCCAATCGGCTGACGGCCCGGATGGCACACTATGGAGTTCGTGTCTTTCACGAGTTCGAGGATCGAATCGGAGAGAGTTGTGGATTTCATCAATCTGGATTCGTGGTTCTTACATCCGAGTCAAATAGAACGGGACTCGAATCGAATCTGGCTCTTCAGCGGGAGATTGGAATAGATACGCGAATTATTTCATCTGAGGATTTGTCGGATCTGGTGCCGGAGATGAACCCGCAACCGGACCTTATCGCCGCCTTCGAGTCCGAGAGCGGCTACGCCGATGCCTGTTTGACGGTCAAAGCATACGCCAACTCGGTAAAGCGACAGGGTGCGGATTTGTTTGAAGACACGGAGGTGACGGATATTTATTTTTCCGGAGAAAGAGTATCAGGTGTTCGAACACCGAGCGGAGATTTTCAGGCTCCCGTTGTCATCAACTGTGCCGGTGCGTGGGGAGCCCGGATTGCAGCTATGACCGGTCATGTAATTCCAATCGAATCATGCCGAGCTCAGGTCGCCGTAGTTTCGAAGCCCAAAGGTTTTAGGTCGGAGTTTCCCGTCGTGATCGACTTCAGTAACGGGTCATATATTCGTCCTCATTCTCGTGAAAGCATATTTGGTGGGCTGGTCGATCCCACAGAAGCCCATGCGGTCGTGGATCCGGATAACTATAAGAAGAGTGCGGATGCTGACTTTTTGGACAACGTTTCGGACCGACTCGCCGAGACCTGGCACGGCTTGAATGAGAGTGACTCCGTTGGCGGGTATGCCTCACTTTATGCGATTACACCCGATTGGCATCCTATTGTAGACGAGGTGCCCGCTGACAGCGGCTTCTATATTTGCTCGGGATTTAGCGGGCACGGCTTTAAACTTGCACCGGCAGTGGGTCAAATGACAGCCGATATGATATTGGAGGAGTCGAACCCTCTGTTTGATCATCGGGCGTTTCGACTCAGCCGATTCGATGAAAATGATTCAGTTATGGGGATTTACAAATTTTCAATTTTGGGGTAATGAAAACGAAAATGATGGCCTTCTCTGCCTATCCTCGCATCGTAGGAACCCTCCTGCTGATCGTCTTCTGCACCGAACTCGCCGCGGCGCAGAACACTAAACTGATAGTATTGGTTCGGCACGCGGAGCAGGAAGACTTGCCAAGGAGTAATCCCGCTCTGACCGAAGCGGGTTGGGATCGGGCGACCGCGTTGGCGAAAATGCTTGAGGACACGCACATTGATCATATTATTACGTCACACCTGGACCGAACCATCCTGACGGCGAAATACGTGGGAGAGGCGAGAGATCTGATCCCCGAAGAAGTATCTATCGAAGCGGGACTTTTAGCTCACCTCGAAGCTGTGGTGAATGCGGTGCATCGACGACCCGACGGGGAGGCGATACTCGTCGTTGGACACAGCAACACGATACCTGGAATTGTAAACGCACTCACAGGCGAAGAGTATTCGGATCTGAATGAATCAGTCTTTTCGACCGTCTTCATCGTCACTCTTACCGACGGCGAAAATCCGCGAATTATTATTTCATCCTTCGGTGCTGAAAACTGAGCGGGACTGCAACTCGAGATCCGAACTTTCGATACAGACAAAGCGATTCCCGCATCAACAGACCATGATCACTCGATGCATCGATTGGTAGTTCTTCTGTTCGTACTCGTCTTTCTTACTCGTATCGCCAACGGGCAAGTCGACCCATCCGGGTCTGGCGACAAGGAGGTCATAGCCGTCTTCGCGGATGAAGCGCCAAAGCTCGACGGGATTCTTGATGATCCGATCTGGCAACAAATAGATCCGATTGTCGATTGGGTTCAGAGAGTCCCCAATGAGGGTGCAAGTCCGACCGAACGATCCGAAATGCGAATCGCATACGATGAGAACAATCTCTATTTCGCCTTTAATTTTTTTGACAGCGAACCGGAGAAAATCAGAGCGAATTATCTAAACCGGGGTGGTCGACTACACCGAGATGATCATATTTGGCTCATGCTGGATACCTATCACGACAAACGAAACGCGTATCTGTTTGAAATAACAGCAGCGGGCACTCAGGATGACGCCATCATCAACGATGAGAGCTTATCGATTGATGATTTCAAGTGGGATGGGATTTTCACAACAGAGACGAACATCGATGAATACGGCTGGACGCTGGAAGTTGGAATTCCTTTTCGGACTCTTCGGTTCAGCAAGGACGAAGAGCCGCTTATGGGCCTGGCCATTGAACGTCGCATTAATCGAAAGAATGAACGAGTCATCTGGCCCTTTATTCCGCTTCGATTCCGTTCCGGAATACTTCAAGTTTCTCAGTACGCTACGCTTCGTGGTATGCGCGGCCTAAAACGGGGGCGAAACATTGAGATCAAACCGTACATCCTTACCGGTGCCCAAGAACTTCGTACTGACGAAAGTGAAATCGAATCAGATATCGTACGCGATGTCGGTCTTGATGTAAAGATCGGACTTACGTCGAATCTAACAGTCGATCTTACCGCCAACACAGACTTTGCACAGGTGGAATCGGATGACATTCAACTGAATCTGACCCGATTTGGATTGTTTATCCCAGAAAAGCGGGAGTTTTTTCTCGAGAGAATTGGGCTTTTCGAGTTCGGCGACCAAAAACGTACCGAGACGTTTTTTTCGAGGACGATCGGAATCACGAATGAAATACTGGCCGGAGCGCGTCTGACAGGACAAATTGGTCCGGTATCGATCGGCTTTCTGAATATTCAAACCAAAAAGGACGACGATTTTGACTTACCGGGTTCCAATAACCTGGTCGCGCGAGTCCGGACTGACGTTGCGCCGAGAACAACGATCGGAGGCATCGTTACGAATTTCGAGCAGGGCGAGGCCTTCAACCGCGCTGTCGGGGTCGATGGGGTGTCGCGGTTCTGGGGAAGCAGTCAGATAAGAGGTTGGTTCACGAATGTGTGGGATGACGAGTACGGCTCGTCGAACGGAGCCGGAGCAGCCAGTATTACACTTCGAAATGATCTGCTGAGTACCGACGTATCGTACACCAATGTCAGTTCCGATTTTCGGCCGAAACTTGGTTTCGTTCGGCGGCGAGACATGATCGCGTATTCAATTAATAGTTCACTTAGCCCGCGATTCACACGGGATGAGTCTGCCATTCGTCAGATATCGTTCTCAGCACTCGGATCCGTTACGACGGGCCAAGATCATCATAAGCAGTCTTCAAGAGTTTCGTCTGGCGCGCGCATATCGTTCCACTCAGGAGAGCGCATAGATCTTCAAGTTGGCCGAGGCTTCGAGCAACTCGACGACTCATTTAATATCCGTCCAGAAACTGAAATACTCGCGGGCGAATATGTGTCAGATAACGTGACACTCGGTGTAAACACATATGACGGCCGAAAATTCTGGATGCACTCAAAGGCCTCATATTCAGAGTTTTTTGGTGGAACACGAATTGACCTCAGCGGGACCCTTGCCCAAGGCTGGTCCAAATATTTTAAAACTGAGCTACGATTCAATCACAGCATCATCGATTTACCCGTTGAAAGTGGTGAGTTTGATGCTACCACACTCACGCTCGTTTTATTTGGTGCGACGAGTCGAAAACTTTTCGCCAACGCACTCATCCAGTACGATAATTTCTCAAACGATGTCCAGGCAAATATTCGCGTGAATTGGATTCACACGCCAGGAAGTGATCTCTTTGTTGTGTTCAGTACGAGTTATAATTTTTCAGGCGATGAGAATCGGTTTGATCCTCGGAGTGCTATATTGAACGATCGAGTGGGCGTTGCCAAAGTAACTTACCTGGTGATGATCTAGTCGGAGACTCACAACCATCCACGTTTGATTCAGATTATGAAAAGAGACGACATCACCAGAAGGAAATTCTTGGTTCGTTTATCTGCTGCCACAGGTCTCTCAGTCGGAGCGGGCGCGTTTCTCGCCGCATGTGGAGGAGGGGACTCAGGCTCAGCGCCCGAAGCGGAAGTAGCTGCCGCCGCTGAACCCGTTGCCATGGGATGTACGGATGTAAGCGGGCTTACGGATCCTGAAGTACTGTTAAGAACGAGCCTGCAGTATGTTGATGAGACGCCTGACGCAGATAAGACGTGCGAAGGTTGTGCGCTATTCGTTGCTCCCGAATCAGGGGCTGGTTGCGGTACGTGTACACTGATTAAGGGTCCCATCGCAGCGGCTGGGTATTGCACATCCTGGGCTGCTCTGCCAAGCTAAAAGGAATTCGCCGGTATTTCGTGACTAGCGGGAGACGCTCTCGTGGTTCGGAGACGATACGCGCTTATTTGGCGGACTTCTTCGCGTCTTCGATGAACCCGAGGGTCAGCCAATCAGCAAGAAACTGACGGTTATCCCATTGGATGATGCGCAGTTGGTCGCCTCGGTGATTGATATTTCCCAGCTCAATCAGGGCTGTTACGGGTTCCGTGTTTCGAAGCATGTAAAGGTGAGAACCTTTTTTCAGGCGACCGCGGTATCCGCGATCCGGACGGATCATGCCGTATTGCTGACCCATCGTTTCACGCAGTGTCTTGGCCAGTTCAAGGCCCTGCCTGGAGTGGTAGTAGAAATCGACATCTACCTGTTTCGAACGCTCGTAGGAGTCTACGTGTAATTCAACGACTCGCTGCAAGCGGGCATTGCTATGTTTGGCTGCAAGGCGATTGATGTCTTTGACACGTTGCCGAAGCCGATCGCGTTGGCTGTCACCAATATATTTCCCTCCCAGATGCTTCTCGTCGTGATCAGCGGGAAAGTACTCCAGATCACGAATCCCTTCATCGTCGCGATTCAGGATGTAGACGGTGGCGCCTTCCGCGATCAAGCCACGAGCCAGGCGCAGAGCAACATCATATGCGTATTCGTCCTCGTAGAGAAACTTACCGTTCCGCTTTCCGATTGCACCTGGATCTCGACCGCCGTGGCCACCAAGGATGTAGTAGACAATTCCTTTCAACTTGTTGCTTTGAATGGTAATCGTCTTGTAATCGTCTCCGAATATTTCGTAGGTCTTCGTTACAACAGTAGACGGAAGACTGTAGGCCACACCACTACGGAGTCCCGAGCCGTTGATCAGCTTGTTTGCGTTAAGCTCTCGAAATTCGGCCAAAATGGCTTTGGTAGGTTCGATTCCATTTCTCGTGAGCAGTCGAAAGATACCTTCGCCCTGCTCTGGGACATCCGTCTGAGATTGAGCAATCGCATTGGTCGAAACGACAATGAAAAAGATAAAAAGAGGAAGATGCCTAAATTTCATGCTCGGGCTAGTCGGCTGAGCGAGTGTTGAAAATTTAATCTTGTTATCGACTGTTTGAGGCGAAAATCAAACGTTTGGGATATATAAAAAACCTTTGGGATGGTCGGATTCGGAGGTAATAGAAACAACTCCTCTCAGCGCATCTATATTCCTAACAATTAACCTCGGGTGCAGAAGAGAGCTATTGGATCTTACAGATAGAGTGGTCTTTTGTGAATGGGTTCCGCAAGATCCGAACCCGAGAACGCCGAGCTAACGGCTTCAACTGGCTCGTTGGGAAAACAGTTTCGACGCGGAATAAGCCTCCAAGGCATAGTTTTTGAGAAACAGAGATTCACCGATTTACGACTAATCGACACGGATTAGCGAGACGGCGTACCTAATCAAACGACGCATCAACGAATTCGACAATTTTGAACCTACAGATGAAACTGGTTGGAACGATTTCGGGAATATTAAAGTCGAATGCAGAAACGCGACCGAATGGACATGCTGTACTTGCTCTCGAAAGGCCCGCTCTGACGTACAAAGGACTGTTCAAACACATTTCGGACACCGTAAGTGCTCTGAACGCAATTGGGCTAACCCGAAATGACCGGTTAGCAGTGGTCCTTCCAAATGGCCCCGAAATGGCGACAGCGTTTTGTTCCTTTTCATCCGGGTTTTCCTGTGCCCCTCTGAATCCGTCGTTTCAGGCACCCGAATTCGATTTTTACCTTTCTGACCTAAACGCGAAAGCAGTGATCGTACAAGCCGAATTCGATTCTCCGGTGCGCGATGTAGCTACGAGATTGGGCGTGTCCGTAATCGAACTTAATCCAGATTCGTCCTGTTCAGGCCTCTTTTCTTTAAGTCACGAAGATGAAACTCTCGAGAAACACGACCCTCCCGAATTTTCTGGACGATTAGACGAAGCTCTCGTCCTTCATACGTCGGGAACGACATCTCGACCCAAGTTGGTACCGCTCTCGCACGAGAACCTGGTTGTCTCGGCCGTAAATATATCCGAATCACTGGCGCTATCTGATCGAGACGTATGCATGAACGTGATGCCACTTTTTCACATTCACGGATTGATGGCAAGTGTTCTGGCATCATTCCAAGCCGGCGCGGGTGTTGTCTGTACGCCAGGATTCTCCGCAAGGTCATTTCTAAAGCAGCTTTCGACCACTGGTGCAACATGGTACAGTGCGGTACCCACTATGCATCAGGCCATTGTTGGACGGGCTCAAGCTAATCCGTCTTCGACCCACAAGATCAATCTTCGATTTATTCGATCGTCGTCGGCGTCTTTGGCTCCCACTGTCATGCACGATCTGGAGCATATTTTTGGCGTACCCGTGATCGAATCATACGGGATGACGGAAGCCTCGCATCAGATGACGAGTAACCCATTACCTCCTCTTGAGAGGAAGCCAGGTTCAGTCGGACTCGCGGCAGGTCCCGACGTATCTATCATGATTGACGGAGGCGTGGTTGTTGGGCCCAATCAGGTTGGGGAAATCGTCATTCGCGGGAAAAATGTGACGGCTGGCTCCTCAGAAAACCCCGAAGCGAATGCGCTTGCATTTACAAACGGTTGGTTTCGCACGGGGGATCAGGGATACCTGGATGATGACGGGTATTTAAAGATCACGGGTCGCCTGAATGAAATCATTAATCGAGGTGGAGAGAAGATTTCTCCTCGGGAGATCGATGAGGTGCTCTTGGAGCATCCGTCGGTTCGTCAAGCCGTCGCCTTTGCGGTTTCAGACCCGAACACCGGTGAGGAAGTAGCTGCTGCCGTAGTTCTTGAGGCGGGTAGCAAAGTGGGTGAGCGAGAGCTTCAGGATTTCGTTGCCGAAAGACTGGTCGACTTCAAGATTCCTCGCCGGGTTGTTTTTCTAGATGAGATTCCCAGAGGACCGACCGGAAAACTGAGGCGGATCGGCTTGGCTGATCAACTTAAAATTCGGGGTGAACTTCCACGTCAAAGTTCATACGGCCAAGTCGGAGATACCGAAGATCCAAACACCGACACGGAGCAGACGATGTTAACGATATGGAAAAACATTCTGAAGCTCGAAAATATCGGCTTAAAAGACGAGTATCTGAGTTTGGGAGGTGATTCGATCCTGGTCGGTCAGATACTCAATCGCGTAGAATCCGAACTGGGTGCTCGACTGTCTATCATAGATTTTTTTGGCTTGCCGACTGTTCGCCGGCTCGCAAAAAGAGTTGACGCTATCAAAGCCCTGTCATCAGAATCGTCACACACCGCGTCTTCTTCCCAGGTATAGGTCTGTACAAGTCGACCTTACTTCCAACATATTTTTAACGATGTAATCCTAAGTCGTTAATTGTATTGATTTAGCGTATACTCGAACGGCGAATTACCGCTGTAACACCCTTCGTTCCAGACACACAGGTGAGGCACAATTTTTGAAAGTCACCACCACGTGATCCCACATTCGATGTTTAGGGCGATGTGGTCCGATCTCTTAGCCGGCAAACGGTCATTCAGGACCTAAAGAAAAATGAAAGAAGCTTCCATTCCCGGAATTATTAAGGCACATGCGGAACAGAGACCGGATAATCTAGCCATCCTATCGATCAACAGAGCACCGATGACGTACGGCCAGCTTCAGAGACAGACTTCGGCCGTCGTTGGTAGTCTGAACGGCTTGAACATAGGGAGAGGAGACCACGTTGCAGTTGTTGTTCCGAGCGGTCCCGAGATGGCAACGGCATTTCTGACTATCTCTTCGGGAGCCACTTGCGTACCGCTAAATCCGGCGTTTAAACGGTCTGAGTTCGATTCCTATCTCTCCGATCTGGATACCAAAGTAGTGGTCGTTCAGTCTGGATTTGATTCGCCAATTCGAGATGTCGCGAAGGAGCAAAATATTCGAGTATTAGATCTAATTCCCGACGCCGACATTTCTGGTGTTTTCGAGTTGACGCTGAACGGGGAGATACTCTCATTGGATAATTCGGCCCCGAGAGTTTTTTCGAAGCCCGAAGACGTTGCCATGATCCTCTTCACATCGGGCACGACCTCTCAGCCAAAGAAAGTGGCAATCGGGCACCTCCATTTAGACATGTCTGCCGACGCAAGGATTCAGATATTCTCGCTTACTGAACAGGATCGCTGCCTAAACGTGATGCCGTATTTTCATGTACACGCGCTCAAAACTTGTCTCCTGACGACTATGAAGGCAGGAGGAAGCATGTTTTGTACAAACGGATTTTCACCTTCTTCATTTTTCGAAACCCTGGCGTTGTCGCAGGCTTCCTGGTATAGCGCCGTGCCGACCGTTCACCAGACAATTCTGGCGCGAGCGGAAAATTCAGAAATGGTCGAAAAGTACCCGCACCTCAGATTTATTCGTTCAACATCGGCCGGTCTAGCTCCAGATACCTTAGAGAAGCTCGAAGATCTGTTCAACGTGCCTGTAATAGAAACCTATGGGATGACTGAGACTTCTCATACGCTTGCGTCCAATTCCCTTCCTCCAGCCATAAGAAAATCAGGTTCTGTAGGCCCGGCTTCTGGTCCAGAGCTCGCCATCATAGATACGAACGGGGGGTTCCTAGAAGTGCGGGAAACCGGAGAAATTGTGGTACGTGGTGATGAACTCGAATGCGGATATATGGATGATGATGAAGCGAACGAGAAGTCATTCATTAACGGATGGTTTCGAACAGGCGATCTCGGATACCTCGATGAAGATGGCTATTTGTTTATTACTGGGCGCCTAAAAGAAGTAATTAATCGCAGTGGGGAAAACATTATACCAAAAGAAATTGACGACGTCCTTTTGCGTCATCCTGCAGTTCGTCAGGCGGTAACGTTCGCAGTTCCGGACGAACTAGCCGGTGAGGAGGTGGCCGCTGCGATCATTCTAGAAGAAACCGAAACGGTCCTAGAGCGCGAGTTACAAGATTTTTGTTCTGTGCACCTCGTTGATTCGAAGGTACCGAGACGAATTATTTTTCTGGCTGAGATTCCGAAAGGCCCATCGGGAAAGGTGATGCGAATCGGACTGGCCGAGCATCTTGGGATGGATTCGGTAAACGACCAAGTATCGAACAGAAACCCAGGAGTATCCAAGGTCCCTGAATTAGAGAATCCCAATACACCGACAGAAGAACATCTCGTAGAGGTCTGGAAAGACGTACTGGGTCTTTCGGAATTAGGAGTTACACAAGAATTCCTAAACGTAGGGGGTGATTCTATTCAGGTCGGGCAGATCCGCGCTAAGGTCGAAGATGAATTTGGAGTCGAGTTGTCCTTTATCGACTTCTTTGGTTCACCAACCGTAAGAGACTTATCGGGTGTGATTGACAACATGCTCGCGAACGGCTTACGATCGGGCCAGAATCCATGTTGAGTATTACCATACCAAACAGTTAACGATTAAATAGCACAACTACAGCGTGATACAAGATTTTAAGGTCCCCACTACCTCTGCCGACGGTTTCGACAAGAATGATCGTAAAAGCGAAATCCAGAAAAGCGAACCGTCATTTGCACAGGAACGCCTGTGGTTCTTAGACAAATACGAAAATGAAGAGAATGTCGCTTACAACAGCTCTTTTGCGGTAAGCGTTGACGGGATGTTGAATGTTCACGCTTTCGAACGGGCACTGGATGAAATCTATCGTCGCCACGAAGTTCTGCGGGCGTATTTCATTGAAGAGGATGGACGTCCAGTAATGGCTGTGCGTGCTTCTAACTCGTTTCTGCTAAAGCACGTCGATCTTAGCGAACTCTCCGAACCGACTCGATCAGAGAAACTCGAAGAAGTATTAAGAAAGGGACTCGGGGCTTCATTTCGTCTAGCCACGGGGCCACTCGTTCGCGGATATTTAATTCGACTTCGAAATGATTCGCACGTTTTTTTGTTGGTCATCCACCACATTATAACTGACGGTTGGTCGAATCAGATTTTTCGATCCGATTTATCCGCATTGTATTCGGCGTACATCGAAGGGCAGTCGTCAGCGCTCGAACCACTGCCTGTTCAGTATTCTGAATATGCGGCATGGCAGCGAGGGCGACTGAAAGATGACATTCTAGCGAGAAAAACTTCCTATTGGAGCGAGTACTTGGCGAGTCCTCGATCCACACTAGATCTACCGACAGACCGTCCACGACCCGCCATTCAAGCGTTTCGTGGAACAACACAGTCGTTCAGTCTCGATCGTGAATTAAGCGAGCGTATTCGCCTACTAGGCAGAAAACAGGGTGTAACCCTCTTCATGACGTTGGTGGCAGCGTTCAAGACGCTTCTTTTTCGATATACGGGAGAGCCCGACGTGATTATCGGGACGCCCGCAGCAAATCGTTTACGTAGCGAATATGAATCGCTGATCGGTTTTTTTGCAAATACGCTGACTCTTAGGACGGATTTTAGCGATGACCCAACATTTTCCGAACTCGTTATTCAAGTACGAAACTCGTCACTGAAATCGCTCGAACATCAGGATATGCCATTCGAGTTACTCGTGGCCGAGCTCTCACCCGTCCGTGACCTGAGCCGAAATCCACTCTTTCAAGTGATGTTTGCCCTGCAAAACGTTCCTCAACGTGGATTAGAGCTTCCAGGACTTCAGGTTGAACGATTCATCGTGCGTGGCAACAGCACTAAGTTTGATCTTACGTTAAATGTATTTGACGAGCCTGCCGGCCTCAGAGGTAGCATCGAATTTAGTACGGATCTGTTTGACGCATCGACAATCGATAGAATGATCGGGCACTTCGAGATGCTTCTGTTGGGAATTGTCGAGAATCCCGATGAGCACGTATCGCGACTCCCGCTAATAAGCAGAGAGGAGCGCAACGTACTCATAGATGAATTCAACAGTACGGCTGCCGACTATCCATCAGATAAGAATGTCCACAGTCTAGTTAGTGAGCAGGTGGCACGCACACCTGATCGAACAGCTGTAGTATTTGAGACTGAACATCTTTCGTATTTAGAACTGGAACAAAGGTCGAATCGGCTTGCGCATTATCTGCGAGATAGTGGAGTTGCGCCCGGTGATCTAATAGGAGTCTGTCTGAACCGTTCTGCAGACCTGGTGGTGGCTTTACTTGGAATCTTGAAGACAGGAGCTGCCTATGTCCCAGTTGATCCAGACTTTCCGACTCGGCGCATTGGCTATATGATAGAAGACGCTGAGATGCACTACATGGTAACAGAGGACGCGCTGTGTTCAAGATTGTCTGACCACGAGTTACATTTTGTATGCTTGGATACCGATAAGAAATCGATTGAATTGATGAGTTCGGATTCCGTCCCGCTCGAAATCTCGAGTGAGTCCCTTGCCCATGTCATATTTACATCAGGATCGACAGGAAGACCGAAAGGTGTTCAGATTTCTCATCGTGCTTTTGTGAATTTCCTCACGTCAATGCAAAGCGAGCCTGGCTTCGCCGAAAATGACGTAATTCTGAGTATTACAACTCCATCGTTTGACGTGGCGGGTCTCGAGCTATTTCTGCCGCTGATGTGTGGTGCAAAAACGGTAATCCTGTCCGAAAAAGTTGCGGGCGATGGAAAGCTTCTAGCAAAAGCACTCGATGATCATTCGGCGACCGTGTTACAGGCGACGCCAGTGACTTGGCGCTTATTGGTCGACTCGGGATGGGAGGGACGACCAAATCTTAGAATGTTTTCCGGAGGGGAAGCGCTACCAAAAACACTTGTCGAATCACTCACCGGTAAAGGTGCCGAGCTATGGAATATGTACGGCCCAACTGAAACGACAGTTTACTCTTCGATAGAGAAAATCCAGAATAGTGCTGATCTGGTATCTATCGGGCGACCCATCGCAAATACACAAATGTACATTCTCGATAATGAACTCGAACCGGTACCGATTGGTGTAGAGGGTATGCTTTATATCGGTGGCGATGGACTAGCAGACGGATACGTGAGTCGTGATGAACTAACAGATGCTGTATTCATAACGAACCCGTTTGGGAAAGGTCGGATTTACAAGACAGGGGATCGCGCTAAACGGCTTTACGACGGACGACTCGTTTGTCTTGGCCGAGACGACACTCAGATAAAACTACGGGGATTCCGAATAGAATTTGGTGAAATCGAGCATGTCTTAAATCAATACGAACACATTCGCTCCTCGGCCGTGGTTATTCGTGAGGATACACCTGGAGACCAAAGGCTTGTAGCCTACATCGTAACCAATAGTAAATCGGACACAAGCGAGCTACTCCTCTTTCTTCGAGACCAACTTCCCGAGTATATGATTCCTTCAGCCTTCGTCTATCTAGACGAGTTACCGGTAACTCCGAATGGAAAGGTTGATAGAAAGGCACTTCCTGAGCCAGATGAAATAAGACCAGAGTTATTTCAAAGTTACACGGCTCCGAAAACGGCAATTGAAAGGGCCATTGCTGAGATCTGGAGTGAGGTTCTTAGGCTTGATCGGGTTGGAGTCGATGATGGCTTTTTCGACCTCGGAGGACATTCTCTGCACGCCATTCAGGTACAATCGCGTGTACGAGAGTATTTAAAGAAGGAACTGCCACTCAAGGCCATATTTGAATATCCAACCATTGTTCGATTAGCCCGGTTTATAGATACTCTGTAGTTCGGACGAAAGTGCGCCCATCTCAAGCAAAAGAATGCGGCGCTCCTTTTGATCAACCATCCCACCTCACGTAGATATTTCGCGGCTTTAATAGTTGGAATATGTCCATCCCTCACATTTCTCGCCGAAATCCAGAAGACGTAACGCGGCTCTCGTTTGGACAGCAGCGGCTATGGTTTTTGGATCAGCTCGATCCCGGCAGGCCCACGTTCAGCATTCCAGCCGCCTATCAGATTGACGGGTCTGTAAATTTTTCTATTCTCGAAGAGTGCTTCTCCGAACTGGTCAGGCGTCACGAGTCGCTACGCACCCATTTTGGCGTTGTTGCTGGCGAACCCGTTCAACTCGTCGTAGATCCATTTTCAGTACAAATCGATGTAGTGGATCTCTCTGTATTCGCTGAAAAGGAACGAGAATCAGAGGCGCTTAGGCGTATTGGCGAAGAGAGTATGCTTCCTTTCGATATTTCGACTGCGCCGCTTTTTCGTGTCAAAGCGTTTCTCTTCAGTGGTGACCGATGCCTTCTGTTTCTCTGTATGCACCATGCTATCTCAGATGGTTGGTCCATGAAAGTCTTGTTCGAAGAGCTGTCATCTTTATACGGGACGATTTCTAAAGGAAAACCCAGTCGTCTTCCCGAACCGGAAATGCAATATGGCGACTTTTCCGAGTGGCAGCACGATTGGCTTCAGGAAGAGGAGCTTCGAGAAGATCTGGATTTCTGGACGGAAAACCTCAAGGACGTTTCCGAATTGGAATTACCAACGGATATTTGTCGATCCGACATTCATCGGTACGTCGGCGCATCCGAATCCATCGAACTTTCAAAGGAGCAGACAAATTCAATCAAGAGGTTTAGCGCCAATGAAGCGGTCACTGTGTTCATGACGCTACTTGCTACCTACAAGATCTTACTCTTTCGCTATTCCGGTCAGGAGGACATAGTGGTCGGAGCCCCCATTTCAGGGAGGAACCGATTAGAAACTGAGCAGATGATTGGTCTCTTCCTGAATATGATACCTCTTCGCACTCAGCTCACAGGCGACCTGACGTTTTTAGAGCTTTTGAAACGCGTTCGAGGAGTTAATTTGGACGCGTATGTACACCAGAATCTACCATTCGAAAAGCTGATCGAGGTGCTAAGTCCAGAGCGCAATTTGGACCGTGAGCCGATAATCAGTTCGATGGTCAATTTCTTACCGCCATCGTGGAGACATCTCGATCTTGACGGTATGGTGGTCAAGAGACTTCATCTCGAAAATCGTTCAGCACATCTTCCGCTATCACTCTATGTCGGTGAGGAGTCAGGTCGTCTCTTCATACGCTTCGTGTATCAGTCAGCAATATTCAGTTCAGAAGGCATGAAGTGCATTGTTGAGCAATACGAATATTTGCTGGAACAGATCATTGCTGACCCAGAAAAGCGTTTGTCAGATTACTCGCTCGTGACGGTGAAGGCTACGACCATTCTCCCGAATCCTACTCAAAAGCTAGACGAACCATACCACCAACCCGTCCCAGAACAGTTTCTGTCAAAGGCGTTGATCACGCCTGCCGCCACTGCAATTTCATGCGGAGACCGAACATGGAGCTACCTGGATCTGGAAGAATCGTCAAGGAAAGTAGCCACAGAGCTTCTCTCAAACGGGCTTGAGAAAGGCGATGTCGTTGCTGTTGACGGGTCGTCGTACTTCGCGTTGGTGGCTTGCATTTTAGGAGTGATTCGGAGTGCAGGCGTCCTTCTGATACTTGATTCTGAGCTGCCAAACTTGAGAAAGGAGATCATGCTTGAGGAGGCCGCTGCAAAATGGACTCTGACACCGGTTGATGACCACGACGTGGTACGGCTGTGTACGCTTCCAGACTCGAATGATAATAGCGTTTTCATCCACATTGAACGATCACAGGATTCTACGGATCAGCAGCGTATCAGCGATGCTGAAACAGCCAACGAGCTTCCCGTTATCGATGCCGCGGCCGCCGCATATATCTTTTTCACATCTGGAACAACAGGAATCCCTAAAGGGGTTTTGGGAAGTCATAAGGGATTGAGTCATTTTCTGGACTGGCAGCGGGAATCGTTCGATGTCGGTCCAGACGATCGTGTCGCCCTGCTTTCGGGATTGTCCTTTGATCCTGTTTTACGAGATATATTTTTACCGCTCACCAGCGGTGCTACACTTTGTATACCGGAGACGGGAGTCAAATACGATTCCGGTGCTGTCTTGGACTGGCTCGAGATGGAGAAGATTACCATAGTCCATGCTGTTCCGACGATTGCCCAACTATGGTTGTCCAAAGCGACGGGTGAAAGTCGAAGTCACACACTTCGACACGCCTTCTTTGCCGGAGAGGTGTTGACGGATGACCTCGTAAAGAAATGGCGCCGAGTTTTCCCGGGCTGCGAAATCAATAATATCTATGGTCCGACAGAGACGACGCTCGTCAAGTGTTGTTATCGCGTACCGACTGAAATGAGGGAAGGAGTACAGCCACTTGGAACGCCACTTCCTCAGACGCAGATACTGATTATGACCGAATATAATCAGATGTGTGGATTCCGAGAGTCAGGAGAGATCGTCATACGGACACCATTTCGGTCAATTGGATACGTCAATGAGAACTCTGGAATCGGCCGATGTTTCGAGCAAAACCCGTTCAGACTTGACGATAGCGACTTATTGTATTATACCGGCGACAGCGGTCGGTACTGCGCTGACGGAACGCTGGAGATATTGGGACGTCTCGACGATCAGATCAAAATTCACGGAGTCCGGATCGAACCGGACGAAATCACGGCGTCTCTGACGAGTCATCCGGACGTGGAATCATGCATTGTAATAGTCAGCAATAATGAGAACGGAGATCCGTTTTTGACGGCTTATATCGTGGCTGAAACTGCGGAAGCGATCGATCGTGCTGCCTTGCGGACGTACTTGAGCGAGCGATTGCCTTCGGCGATGATTCCGGCGTCAATCGTATTCTTGTCGGAGATGCCGTTTACCCCGAATGGAAAAGTAGACCGAAAGGCGCTGCCGGCGCCCGATGAGGAGTTTCTTGTTCTCCAATCCGATTACGTGACACCTCGTTCACCAGAGGAAGAAAAAATTGCCTCAATTTGGCGAGAAATATTAGGTCGGGAACAGATCGGTGCACATCAAAATTTCTTCGATTTGGGAGGTCATAGTCTTGCGGCCGTTCAGGTTATCAATCGACTAAGACACGAATTCAACGTCGAACTCCCGCTTCGAGTGATCTTTGAGGCCCAGACGGTTTCGCAGCTAGCGGCGCGTATTTCAGCTGGAGAATTCGATCAACACTCAGGTTCCTAAATCGGATACGTGTTTCCAATTCTCGCACTTAAAAACGTGAATATATTTTTGTTATTTAAGGACAATGACCTTACCCCGTCCTGACGCTCACGATCGCCACAAGCCCGTACGCTGCAACCGCAAATAACATCACAGCCACAAATCCGAGTTCGACGGCGAGAATGGCTGCCAAGGCGGTGCTTATCACCGAGAAACATCCATTGATACCCCACGCCCATGGAACCTGCGCATCGCTACGGGTCGAGAGGAAACGAAGTCCAACGGGGAAAGGTATTCCCATGAAAAACGTGGGAGGCGCAATCAAAACGAAGGCAAGAATCACTTTCCAGACGGTCGGTAGCGCAATCGTCGCTTTCAGTAACGGTGTAAGAAAAACGACGTACGGAAGAAGAATAAGGGCGACGAATCCGGCAGCCCGCATTACTGTACGCCGCTCGGGCTTCAGGCGTTCGGAAAAGAGACTGCCGGCTCCGGAGCAAATGAACAAGGTAGCCAACACGGCCGCCGTAGCGTAAATCGGGTGGCCTAGATACAAAGTGAATCGCTGAATCAGGACGATTTCGACGAAAAGGTAGCCCAATCCCAGGCCACCGAAATAGCTAATCGTCCAGGCTTGTCCGGGACCGCGCCACCCGAGACGAAATAGAGGAATGATGATTAATAGGAGCGCGGCCAGGAAAATCTGAATAAAGGTGACTCCCGTTATCAGATATCCGACTTCAAGAAACGGAAACGTCTGCGATCCGAACTGATCAAGCAATTGTGGCAAGTGACGCCATCGTAGGAATCGTGAGAAATACGGTCGATTGTCGGTTGTCGGTCGAATGTCGAAGTCGTAGGCCTCGTAGAGCTGGTCCCGCTCGCTCGAGAATATCTGATCCACGTACTCGAAAAAACGCTCGTCCTGGACAGCGTTGAATTCGGCTCGTTCCTCCCGGTCGAGGCCAGGAAGTAGAAGCGGATCAAATGACGAACGACTCGAGAAAGCGCGAATTCTTTCTACTTCGTCTGCTGTGAAGGCTGATCGCGCAACAACGATCGTTACGGATCCCCAGCTACGGACAGCCACCATATGGTCTGCTGTATTTTTGACGCCTGCTTCATCAAGAACTTCAACCAAACTTGCCAGCATTTTCAGAATGTAGCGGTATGGGTAGTCCATCCACACCGTAATGCTGAGCGCGCCGGTGGAACTCAGCCGATCCCACATCGCACGAAGACCTTGCGTCGTTAGCAGGTACTGCTCCTGCATCGCGGATAATCCCACGGTTCCGCCAAAAGCTCCCACGGCCGGAATGGTTATCACGTCGTATCTCGACGAATCAGTAGCCAGCATGGCTCGGGGCTCCAGCTTGAGAACCGTAATTTCATCCCGATAGAAGAGTGAATCGGTAAACTCAGTCAGCTCAGAGCGCATCAGCCCGACCAGAGATTCATGGGGTTCTACGACCACAATCCGCGTGGCGCCGTTCGCTAATGCGTGAGCGATTTCGTCTCCCGTTCCCGCGTTTAATGCCAGGACCGATCTTCTCTTACGGATAACGTACGGCAGCGCAGAAGTTGTGTGGTCCAGAATGTGGGTGCTGTCGCCCGGCATCCATGCCGTAACAGGCCCAACCCAGTCGCCGTTGTTGAACACACCCCGTTGGGCTGGAATATCGACTGGATCGCTCAGGCTCATTCCGGGAGCGAAGCGGAGCGCTGAGGAGGACACTACCTGTAGAAGTCCCTGAGGACTGTTGCGCTCTAACTCGATCCGCGCATCGGGAAGCGTAAGGGTTCGGCTCAAGCTCTTGTATTGGGACAGAATGGGCTCCGGACGTACAAGTAGCGCAACGTGCACCAGGGTCAACGCAAAAATTCCGAGTGCGACGGGTATGCGCGCTTTCCGCTTTGGTATGATGAGTAAGCCAGCCAAAACGGCCAGAAGTCCTGCGAGTGCGGGCAACTGTTCGGCGTCGATGTTCCAAAGCAAGACGAGCGCTACGAGGCCGCCCACCCCCGATCCAAGCAAATTGGCGAAATAGTAACTCCCTATTTGCTCGACGTGCTTGATCAAGGTGAGGCCTATCGCAAGCGCAGCAAAAAAGAACGGAATGAAGAAGAGTAGATAGCTGAGGAAGAGAGATGCGACCTGAGCAGCATCCACGAACAACAGATACGAGTCAAAACGGGCGACCGAGGTTTGCGATAATCCGAAGACCCAGGCCATCGAGGCGCCGCTCGCCATCATGAGCGCAGGCAAAAGCGATTCGAATCGATCGAGCAACCACGTCCGCGCGAGCGCTATGACCGTCCCACTTGCACCGAAACCCAAAAGCGCAACCGAGATCACCATGTAGGCGAAATGATACCACTGCACGATGGAGAGCAGGTGCATCAGTATCAACTGATAGGCAATGACCGCAGCTGACAGCGCTCCAATAGATGTGTGCAGGCGAGTCATCTAAGAGCGTGAACGATTCATCTCAGTCTGGAGCACAGGTGATTTTAGCTTCAAAAATAGGCGGAATCGCTTATTTCACACGCGTGAACGGCACGAAAATGACCGGCATCATGTTCTTCGTCGTCGTGCGCCCTTCCTTCTTCTCCACGAGCATGAGCGACTGCGTGAAAAACGGGGATCCAACAGGAATGACCATCTTGCCTCCATCTTTCAACTGGCGTATGAGAGGCGGCGGAATGTGCTCGGCCGCCGCAGTCACAATGATGGCGTCGAACGGCGCATATTCTTCCCACCCGTGATATCCGTCCGCATTCTTGGTTCGAATATTGTCATAGCCAAGACTGAGAATCCTTTCCCCCGCAGCTTTCGCGAGCTCGGGAACTATCTCTATCGAGTACACCTCGCCGATGATTTCTGCGAGAACGGCTGCCTGGTAACCCGATCCTGTTCCGATTTCAAGTACACGATCGTCGGGTTCGAGCATAAGCAGTTCCGTCATGTAGGCAACAATGAAGGGTTGCGAAATGGTTTGTCCGTACCCGATTGCCAGCGGCCGATCGTCATAGGCCGATTTAACGTATGTCTCTGGCACCAGACGATGTCGCGGCACGGTTCTCATTGCGCGAAGTACTGCCCCATCCGTGATTCCGCGACGCACAAGCTGCGTCTCGACCATCCTTGCTCGCTTAGTCTCATACTCTTGGCCATATGCGGATGCAATTGCAATGACCAATAAACAGATGACCGCGGAGACGATTTTCTTCATGATATCACGTCAATTTCGGCTCCCCAGTGCACGTGAAAGCGCTCAACGAGAGGCACGGGATTCCAAATGGAAATCGCCTCGCCAATCGGTAGGCATTTGGCTCGTAATGCGGCGCGCTTCTCCCGGATTTGTTCCTGAATCCATACGGATGCGTTCCTGTCTTCTTCCTGGGGTGTCATCTCAGAAATCGCCTCACTCAACGTAAATAAATCCCGTTCACTGCCCAGATGATCCGTCAGTTCGTAGACGGTCTCCTTGTACGTCGTCATCTCGTCAAGCCATAGAGGCTTCAGAAGGCGAGTATGGTACCAATGGTTCTTCGCGCTTTTTCGCCACTCGTGATAGTTCTCCGTCGTCGGATCCGATTGCGCCCTACGCATCGCTTTTACAACGCGTCGGTACGCTTTGAAGAAACCTTCCTGCAAGAGCACACCGCACACATTGTCGAGAGGCCACTTCAGAATGCGCTCCCGACCCGAGACAAACCGCTCTTTCGTCTTCTTAAGGCGCACGTCAATTCCGCCTTCCATTTCTTCCACGACTCGACAACGGGAAACCAGGAAATCACGGAAGATCGGCGTCATATCAGGATGGGCGACGCCATCAACGATTTGATCGAAGACCTCGATTGTAATCTGCGCATCCCTGACATCGGAAAGAAGCATAGATGTATCCCGATACCGCTCATTTTCCATTCGGACCGCATCACGTCTGCCGGGATAGACCAAGCGCACGAGCGCTCGCATTTTCTTGCAGCGTTTCCGGAGGTCATGAACGGTCTCGACGGGCCCGCTCTCCGCATCATTGATTTGCGCGAGTCCTTCTTCCAGCAGTTCCAGAGCGACTTGCCGGACATTTTCTCTCAGTGAGAGAGGCGGGTTAAAAGAGTAACTCATTCGTTAGCGGCCGACCTTTTGGCCTTGGTTGCCTGCCTGAAATGCAACATACCCGAGAGTATGAAAAAGAAATCGTTGTTGTCCACTCGTCCTCAAATTTTCAGAGCGCAAACGATCCTGAGTTGGTACAAGTGTAACAACCTCAACCACCTGATACAATCCATGGTGGCGATCATTCCGTTCCAGTCTGGCGGCATTTCAGTCATCTGGGTATCCATTTCCATGCCTACACGGCCAGGTTCTTCGAGGATCTCGTAGTGGGATAAGGACTTGTCGACCATCGTGATCCTGGGTGAGGTGGGCTACATGAAACGCGGTTCAAGTCGGAAGTGCAATGAGGGAGTGGAGGGCTTCTACAGATCAAGTTCGTCGTTTCATTCCTATGGGGTGGCGATTCACCCCTTCAAGACTCCAAGTAAGGTAGCCCACGTCACAGAAGTCTAGTTTACTCGCCCTAGAAAAAGGTCCAGCTATCCGAGTCATTCTCTTATCCAAATTTCTCTCGGTAAGGAATGTCCTCCTTTTGTGACCATGATGCGCTAATTGTCTTCGGCTTCTTCCCAATCTTTTTTTCAGATGGACAAAGGATGAATGCTGTAGTTAATCATTTCGTGGCCGTCATCATCATCCGTATTTCGGAATCATCACCGCTGAGCTCCCAGTTGATCAGGGACACCGGAATGACGCCTGCACCGTTAAGGTCATCCATGAATTGATAGAGGGTAAAGTCATCGCCCAGTTGACGAGCACGCGCCGCCAATAGCTTTTCGATTTCAATCTTACCGATGACATAGCTCTCGCCATAGGTTGGCTGGCGCAGGTAAAAATGTTGCTCGTGCTGAATGGTCGAACCATCCCAGGGCAGATAGCCCCGCGGCGTCCATTGATCTGCAAACTTGGTAGCTTGTTCGAGCGTCATCTCGTTCGAATGCTGATACAATCCACCGAGTGCTCTCGCAGCGCGCTGAGCAAGTAGAATCCACACGAGTTCGCGTCCCCGCGGCCGGGCGTCGAACAGTCCCGCGTGCATCATCATTTCCTCCATACTCGTGGCAAAACCTTCGGCGCGTCCATCGAAAATGTTGTACCAAAGGGGTGAGCTACGGATCGGAGATGGATGGGGCTCAAACCTCATGCGCGCTAGGTCGAACCAGTGGTACTGGTGCGTCCTCATGGCCATTTCATCCCGATACCCTACCTCGGAAAAAAATCCTCGCAGTTCATCCGGGGAAGACAAGGGTGAAAACGAGCCGATCCGATCCCGAAGTGCTTTGTCCATATAGTCTTTCAATGGAAGAATCTCTTCCTCTTCAAGGAACATCATGTATTCGTCTACGGCTGCGTTGAGACGTCTGTCGTATTCGTCAGGCGAGTCGATCCGTTTCAGATCAGGTAGCGCCCGGTTGCGGTTCTCTTCGAGTCGCAAAGCGGTGTGTGCACGAACGAGTTCGCGCTTGACCAGCAGGACTTCCTCTTCCCATGTAAGGGGGATATAGTGAATGTTCTGGAGAGCCCATGTGATATTATCCTTGCCGACACCGGAAAGTCCGGTTTTGGAATCAGCCTGTTCTTCGAGCCAATCGGCAAATTCGTCGCTGGCCTGTCTGGCTGCGTTGGCAGCGTCGCTGATCCCTGGCCGGTTTTCGGCCACACGCCCAGAGTAGCTCTCTAGCGCTCCGGATTGCTCACGGATACTTTCAATGCCCTTCAACCATAGATCCCGGGCGTTGCCGGTCAGATTGGCACGGGCAGATTCGTACAGGGCGGGCATAGAGCGAAGCCCTGCCTCGATATGCGAGGCATCTCCATCCGAGAGTGGGTAGTCGTAGTAGTACACTTCAAGCGAACCCTCGATCATCGGTCCCTCGCGCGAGGGTACATCGGTCGGATTCGGATAGAAATAGACATAGTACGCAGGATCTCGCTCCCACGGCTTGAGCACTTCATGATCAAATTGAAGTCCATTCAACTCGGCCCGGACCAGATGCCAGTCCACCTGCTGAGATACGGGCCAGTCCTGGATATCGAACGACTCTAGAGCTGCGCGCCAGGCCGGAAAGTCCGCCCATTGCCTGGCAATGGCTTTGCGGCTGAAGTCTGGGACACCCTCCACGCGTGGCGGCACGCGGTACTCTCGCCAGACCCCGAAGTAGGCCACTAGGTCGTCGTATGATTCGGTTGCAACGTCGAGCTGAGTAGGCGAAGACGAACAGCCCGCGAGAAGAAGAGTCAGACAGACGAGCGTAAGCGATTTCGCGGCTTTCATGATATACCTCTCTGTCATTATTCGGCGTGGAGTCGTAAGGCTTGTCATCATGTAACTTCTAGTTTTACAGTGTACGCGTTTTTAGCCTATATATGAGCCCTGAAGAGCTGATGCCTTCCGAATGCAGAGAAGCGCCGAAAAGATTAATCCCCGAGCAAAAAAAATCGCTTTAACCGTACTGGCTAGCTCCTGCGATTTTTTTTGATTCAACCGGAACTGACCAAATCTCAGACCCGATTCGATATATACCCTGACGGATTCCATGTCCTGATCAACGGACGAAGAAGGCATTATTGAGATCGCCTCGCCGAGCGAGTGATCCTCGATGCCATGGCAGGCCACACATATACGCCGACGAAAACCCATAATCGCGTCACGTAATTCTTCCGCAGCCCGGGCACGAGCATGTACCATAAGAGGTTTTAAAAGTAGCCTGGACTCCGCTGCCGCATCCCTGAATTGTTTGACCGCACTTTCTCCGATCACAGAGCGGCTTCCGCCTAATGATGTTCGCCCGTTAGCCGGCAGCGCTCGGCCCGTGACCGATATGGTTCAGGCTAGACCTCATCGATCCGACCAAACCGCCAATTCATTTCCACTTGGATCGGTGAAATGAAGGCGCCGCCCGCCTGGAAACTCGAACGGGTCCCGCACGATTCGTCCTCCGCTCTCTCTGATACTGGCATTGATCTCTTCCAAGTTTGTGGAGTAGAGCACGACCAGTGGGCCGCCTGCCGTAACTTTGGGTGCTAAAGCATAACCACCCCCCAGTCTACCGTCCGTAAAGCTCGTGTACTCCGGACCGTAGTCAGTAAACTCCCAACCGAAGACCTCTGAGTAAAAGCTCTTGATCTCCTCAATGTCTGAGGTCAGAAACTCTACGTAATCCACACGACGGTCCTGTTCGGTTTGGTTCATAAGTTCGTCGCTTCTAGAAGTCACTGCAGTTTCTCCCGGGTTTTGGCCAAACTGTTCCATTCAGGTAGAAAGCCCAGACTTTCAAACTGATTAAGAGCTCTGTGTAATATTGAACGTCGATATAAAATGAGATCGTGTTCATTCCGGCACTTTTGATATTCGTGTTTGAGTGACTCATATTCACGCCGAACCCGCTTATCTGCCTCCGATAGCGAGATTTCATCAGGAAGTGACAGTGAAGAGTCGCCTTGCCCGGGGTCGAACTTCATGGTTTTCGATTCTAGATCGTGTACCCATCCGTCCATTTCAAGGACTTCGCGCTCCTTGATAAGGATAGCTGAACCACCATGCTTTTTTTGCAGTTTTCCAATTGATGCAATCGCGAGTTCACAATTCCGCTTTCGTGCATCTGCGATCTCCTTCTTTCTAACTACCTCATGGTATAGATCATTCGCGAGATGAAACTGTAGCCTCACGTCTCGGGGATGAGATTGAATCATATTTTCCAGAATCTCCCACTGTTTTTCGCCGATGGTATCCCATGATCCCCCATCCGACGGAGCAAGGTATGGGATAGTAATCGGAAGGAAAATCGAATGGGTCATAGGAGTAGGGAAGAGATGATTCAAATTCGAGTGACCAAGATAATTGTCTTGGCCTAGTGGGCACAAATCCTCTTGTTAAAGCATATCCGGAATAAGTTTACAAGGCGCGCTCGGCTGGATAATTGAAAGCCGTCACATTGGAACTATCTCTCGTCCCCGCATACAGTCTTGAACGTCTCTGGTCTTCCCCCGTTTCTGTGGACGGTTCGTTAAGCCGCTTTTCGATTGTTGACGGTTTGGTTTTCGAATTCTGCCGGACTAAGATATCCTAGCGTTGAATGGATTCGGTGAGGGTTGTACCAGCACTCAATATAATTGAAGATATCCCTGCGAGCTTCAAGGCGTGTCCGATACGTACGGTGATAAACCCTTTCGCGTTTTAAGGTGGAGAAAAAAGATTCTGTTGGAGCATTATCCCAGCAGTCGCCCTTGCGACTCATGCTCGTGATGAACCCGTGTTTGCCGAGGAGTTTCTGGTACTCCGCGCTCGCGTATTGGCTGCCGCGGTCGCTATGGTGCAGCAGCCCAGGCGCCGGGCGACGACGACCGATAGCCATCAAGAGAGCGTCAATGACGAGCTGCCGCTTCATGCGCTTATCCATAGCCCAACCGACAATCCGGCGCGAGAAGAGATCTAAGATGACGGCCAAATAAATCCAACCCTCACGCGTCCAGACGAAGCTTATGTCGCTCGTCCACACGGCATTCGGACGCTTGGCCTCAAACTCCCTGCCGAGTAGGTTCTCCGCTACCGACATCGTGTGCTTCGAATCGGTCGTGACTTTGAACTTCCTGGTCGTTTTAGCCCGTATGCCGTTGTCACGCATGATTCTGGCTATACGATTCTCGCTACACGAAAGACCTCTCTGGCGTAAGTCGTTGTAGATCCTCGGACTGCCGTAATTGCCGCGGCTCCGCTTGTGGACGGCCTTGATCTCAACGAGTAATCGCTGATTCTCATAGTCTCGCAGGCGTCTTTCTCGTCGTCTCCAGCTGTAGTATCCGCTCGCAGCAACGCGTAACACCCGGCACAACATGTGGACCGAGTGCTGCCCTCTCTGGCTATTAATAAATGGATACTTCATCGAGGGCGGTCGCTGATTCGCCGATAGACAATCGGCTACCGATAGCCTTTTTTAAGATCGCGTTCTCCTCCTTCAGGCGGGCATTCTCTCGCCTGATCTGAACCGTCTCTTCATCCTTGAAGTGACCCTTTCCCGGGAACGCTCGGCCGCCGTCTTCCTGCAAGCGGTCTCTCCAGTTGCGTATTAAACTTGATGAAATTCCAAGTTCGCGACCGACCTCGTTGAAGTTGCCGATTTCCTCCCAGCGACGGACCGCTGCGATCTTGAACTCCTTTGTGTACTTCCTTCTTTCCTGCATAATGACTCCGTGGTTGTCTTGACCTGCACCCCTGAAAGTGGACACCCGATAAGTTAGGATTTCGTTACAATTGAGGTCTCTCAAAACCCGAAGAGTGACCTATGAAGAGAAGACGATTTAAAGAGGAACAGATTGCGTAAGCGCTGCGCCAGGCCGAGTCCGGAAAAGCTGCTGAAGAGGTGTGGCGCGAGGTCGGTGTCAGCGAAAACACGTTCTACCGACGGCGCCGTAAGTATGAGGGGATGGGGATCGTGGAGCTTCGCCGTCAGTGATTAACGTCAAGTATTTTTCCGGGCCAGAGAAAATTATTTCTCCCGTTTTCATCAGAGTGTTTTCACAGGTTAACTTTCTTTCAGCGGTTCAGGCATTTTAGTTGGTGATTATTGATTGAGAAGGCGTTTCCTCAAATTCGGATCACCCGATGACCCGGGCAAGATGTACTTCACCGGGCGCATGCCGATCAGATGAATGACCAGATCGATTGTGTCAGCCCGCCCAACGGCCGCGTCGCCTGAGCGGTAGAATGAGATAGTCTGCCTATTGAAGGGATGCGGATTAAGGACTACACTGGAATTGCTCCGCGACTCGTTACGCAGATCCGCAAACCGTAAATACAGCAAAATTGGAGTTGATTAGCAAAGAGAAAAGTAAATGGACTACTAATAACAGTAATTACATTCTGGTTATGCATAGTACTTGCAGAATTATTTCTTTCCTTTATTGATCCCGTCTCTGATCCATATGAAAAATGGAAACATCATGTAGTTGTAAATCAATATATCAAATCTGAATTTCCACCTGATTATAAAATTACAACTGAAGCAGAAAATGGGTTATCACGTGTTCAAGGACAAAATATTTTTAGTATTAATAATATGGGGTTTAGAGGTGACAATTTAGTAACTCCCAATCCATTTAATGAATTCCGTATTTTCATGATCGGTGGCAGCACAACAGAATGTCTTTCTTTAGATGATTCTCAATCCATCAATGCAGTACTTCAACATTATTTACAAGAACATGTCAACTCAGATATTTCCATCAAAGTGTATAATGCGGGAAAATCTGGTGATGCCAGTGACGATCATATTTCGATTGTAGCACACAGAATTGTACACTTGGAACCAGATATGATTATTGTTTTTTCTGGAATCAACGATCTAACTAGATCTATATATAACTATGATTACCTCCACTATGTTAAAACATCTAGGAAGCAAATGCCCATATTTCGTTTTTTGGCTACTGAATTCCAAATTCCGAGAAGATTGTATTATTTAATGAACCGAATATCTCCAAAAAATCTAGCCTGAATAATTCACGCGTATAAAAAAAGAGCCCATATGACCTGCCTGTAAATCCTTATTTTAAAGTGGCTTAAAACTTGAATAAGGAGGCAAAATCGCATGGACTCTCTTTCAACCCAAGAACGCGTATTTTACGGGATAAATCAAGCGCATCCGGACCTCTTTTCTGACAAAAACAAGCTGCTTGAAGCCTCGGCCGTGGGCCAGAAACCGGTCTACGTTGACTTCAGCGGAGGCGCCCTTTCGAGCGACGCCGGATTGCTGCTGCTAAAAGAAGTAGACGAGCAAATTGGCCTTACAAAGGCCGCTGCCGCCGTGCTTTCGGACGCGCGCGATGCCCGCTACACATTGCACAGCACGTGCGAGCTTTTGCGCCAATGCGTATATCAGATCGCGGCGGGCTACGAGGACGGCAACGATAGCAACGCGCTTCGCTTTGAGCCCATCATCAAGATGGCTGCCGGACGCCTTCCCGTGAGCGGGGCCGCTCTGGCCTCACAGCCCACGATATCACGTTTTCAGAACCGTCCCTCGCGTGCGCAGCTGTATCGTATGGCCACCTGCATTGTAGAGCAGTTCATCGCCTCCTACGATGAAGACCCCGAGATCATCGTGCTCGATTTCGATGATACCGATAGCCAGACCTATGGAGATCAGCAGCTTGCGCTTTTCAATGCGTACTACAACAGTTATTGTTACATGCCGCTGCACGTCTACGAGGGGCTCTCCGGCAAACTCATCACGACCATCCTGAAGCCGACGGTCATGAAAGGCCCAGCCGTGCTCTCGGTCTTGCGGCGGCTCGTCAAGAGGCTGCGCAAAGAGTGGCCACGGGCAATAATTGTCTTCCGGGGCGACAGCCACTTTACGAAGCCTGAGGTAATGGATTTCATGGAATCCGAGTCCAACTGCATGCACGTCAGTGGTTTAAGAGCGAACGCGGTGCTTAAACGACTGGCCGCGCGGGTCGTCGAGAAGACCGAGCGGCTCTACGAGCGTGGCAACGGAAAGAAGGTCGAACGCTTTCACTCTCTTCGCTACAAAGCCGGATCCTGGAGCCGCTACCGGAGAGTGATTGTCAAAGTGGACGTCGGCCCTCAGGGCACGAACGTACGCTATGTGACGACGGACATGGAAGAAGCGCCGGCCAGGTCGCTCTATCAGAACGTCTATTGCAACCGGGCAAGGGCCGAGAATTTCATTAAGGATCACAAGCTGTACCTGCATTCCGATCGGGCCTCTTGCCACCGCTTCGAGGCCAATCAGTTTCGCTTGTTTCTGCACTCACTCGCCTACATCCTCTTCGATACGCTCCGCCGCGAAGTCCTTCGCGGCACCGAGTGGGCCACGTCTACAATCGAGACGCTGCGCGTGAAACTGATCAAAGTGGGCGCCCGCGTGCGCGAGCTCAAGACAAGGATAAAAATCGAACTGCCGACAGCATGTCCTCTCAAGGGAATGATTCGGCGCAGCTTCCTGCTCCTGGCGCAGCTTCGTCCCGGTTAGACGCCAGTCCCTTTCTTCAGTAGGAGATTCTCACAAGAAAATGCGAGCGTCCGCGCGTAGCGGCGGAGGGGTGAAGTGCGTCGTGCTGCGACAAATCGAGCGGCTGTGGGACCGACAACGGCTTCCAAACAACGTAGAATGAACTTGCGATCTTGCGCCAACTCGTATCCAGCCCCCAAGAAACAGTCAACTCCTAAATGGCCCCGCCAGATTCCGTACTTTTGACGACGCGTGAATAGATACGGCTAGATATTGTGACAACTTTTATATGCTGTCCCTAGACGATAGGGGGCGTGCTCATACGCTCATGCTCGAACGCCTTGTTAGTTATAACCATGTGGCCAGGCTGCATGAAGAAGGATTGTTGGATGACGACGAGTTTGAGGCCATCCAAGGCACATATTTTTCGATTATGAGAACACCGGGTGCGGGTGCGTGGTGGGCTGCTTACAAGCATTGTGTTCCCAAAAAACTTGAGTCTCATGTGACCAGTCGCCTGGACGCTGTGAGTATTGCACGCAGACCTATCATGGAGGAGTAGGAGTGGCTGTTCCACAAGGATTAGATTCGACCGAACTAGCAGCAGATCCAATTTTAGCTCTGCTAGCCGTATAACCAGAGCATTCTGCGTTCGCCTTGCGTCCGGAGATCCGCCAGCCGGTATACCTATAATCAGAATATGATCCCAATCAAGCTCATGGATTTTCGGAACGGATAAGCATATGTTTACTCTTATCCATTTGTTGAATCCAAATTAGATGATTCCACGCACCATACAGTGCAAACCGAAAATTGTGACGAGCTTGTCTATATAGTCATGAAACAATTAACCTGAAGATAATGGTGAGAAATAGGTTCAAGCATTTCTTTACAGCATTCTTCATTCTTTTTTATGTGACATCATCTAATGAGGTCATCGGTCAATCAGACCTTTGGAATGTACCAGAAGGTTTTTTGGTGGAAGAAGCGGTTTCAAACTTATTCTTGCCAGTTAATATTGCGTTTGTTCCGAATCCCCAATCGGATCTAGACACACCAATTTACTATATCACCGAATTATATGGCCAAGTCAAGGTGGTGCTGCGCAGTGGCGACGTGCGAGTGTATGCCGACAGCCTTTTGAACTTTACGCCAACCGGAGACTTTCCCGGCTCGGGCGAGATGGGCGTCACTGGAATTGTAGTTGAACCTAATACTGGCGATCTGTTTGTCACTATGGTATATGATGATGGCGGTATAAAAAATAAAGTCGTGCGGATGAGCAGTAACGATGGCGGGCGTTCGGTAGCGACCATTACAACCCTGTTGGACGATATCCCCGGCCCACCACAGTCGCATCAGATTCATGCCGCCACCATTGGACTGGATGGTAAACTCTATATCCAAGTTGGTGACGGCACTGAAGCTGAATCTGCCCAGCGCGATGACGACCTACGGGGCAAAGTCTTACGTATGAATCTCGACGGTTCGATTCCCGAAGATAATCCCAACGCAACGAGTTACGTTTATGCCAAGGGATTTCGAAATCCGTTTGGCGGTGCCTGGCGAGAGGCCGATGGGTTTCTCTATGTCAGTGACAATGGCCCGGAGTGGGATGACCGATTAGTGAAAGTTGAACCGGGCGGTAATATGGGTTGGCCAAATAGTCTGCTGCCCGGAGCCATCAAGTTGTGGAACCCGACTGTAGCACCGACAGCTGTGAAATTTTACGAAGGGGCTGGGTTTCCTGAGCCCTTCCAAGGCCGTCTGTTTGTAGCGCTCTCAGGACCAACTTACCTTCTCGGTCAGACCGAACGCGGTAAACGTATTGATATGTTTACTCTTGCAGAAGACGGTAGTGTGACTTCAGAGGAGATTTTTTTGAATTATGTCGGCAACGGCCGGGCAACAGTTGTCGGATTAGCTTTTGGTCCAGATGGGCTCTATTTCACTGACCTGTACGGTGAAGACGGCTTCGATAGTAATGGTCTCACACATTCCAATGTTTATCGGGTTTCTTATCATCCCATAAAAGTTGCGCGGAATAGTGAATCTTCTGCTCTAACTCAATTCACCTTGGCTCAAAACTATCCGAATCCTTTCAATCCCACGACTGCCATTGAATTCTCGATACCTGAGTCGGGGTTCATTACGTTGAGAATATTCAATATTCTTGGCAAAGAAATAACAACCCTAATAGCTGAAAGACTCACTAAAGGAATTAACAAAGTGATGTGGAATGCACACGGGCTCCCCAGCGGAGTGTATTTATATCAATTGCAGGTTGCTGATTTTGTTAAAACCAAAAAACTTATGTTGATTAGGTAGATCTCTCTTGTAAGCAATCTCTAACGTTAGACCGTATGCTAAAGGAGAAGCGATAAACCCTGTTTTGTTTGTGTCCTGCCTGACACAACAACGTACCGAGCAGAACACGGGTTTATCGCCACTTTAACATAGGGTCTTATCCCACTACAAGATCCTCGAACAACTTGGCCAATCCTTGCAAATTTGGAGTCGAATCTGTAACTATCGGTACCCAGTTTAAGGGTCGCTTCCGATCTCCCACTTAAGTCACGCAATCTCGCCTACGTTTTGATAGGCGTAGCGGTCGGAATCTCCATTTTAATTCAGCACGATAGTTCAATCACTCTGAGGAACACCATGTCGAAATCATACGCAAGTAAAGCCATTCTCCTGGCCGTGTTATTCACGGTAATCGTCGTGCCCACATCCCGGGCCCAGGATGATACCCCAACATCCTATTTCCAAGTCGATTTCATGAAGGTTGCCCCGGGAAATGAGGCGGAGTATTTGGATGTTGAACACTCTATTTGGAAGCCTATCCACGAGGCACGTCAGCGCGCCGGTAATCTCGTCAGCTGGAGTCTCTATATGATCCGGTATCCGTCTGGTACGAATACGGAGTACAATTTCGTTACGGTCAACGCGTATTCGGACTTTAACCACACCGAAAATAGCTTTTCTGATAACGTCGTACAGCAAGCCCATCCAGGAGCTAGCGAAGCGGATCGTAACGAAATGATGAACAGGACAGGTGCATCAAGAGATCTGGTGCGCTCAGAAATGTGGATGTTGCACGACGTCCTTGCACCATCAAGTCCCGCACAGTATGTCACCGTGACCCATATGACGGTTCCTCCAGGAGGAGGTGAAGATTACTTGACACTGGAGCGAGAAATCTGGAAGCCGATTCATGCAGCGTCCGTTGAAGCCGGATACAGATCCGGTTGGGGCGTGTATTCCATGATGTTTCCCAACGGTGCATCTGAACCCTACAACTATGGAACAGTAAACTTCTTTGACGAATATTCAGATATCGTCGCCGATATCCCAGACGAAGTCTGGGAGAATGCGCATCCTGGATATACGGAAGCGATGTGGGACGATGTTTTTGCCCGTACCCTGGAAGTCAGGTCGGTCTATGACTCGCAGCTCTGGCAGCTCGTTGAGACCACTAATACCGCAGCATATGAGGATTAGACGAGCACATTCGCCGTAAATGAACGCGAGGATAATATTCCTTGAACAGCTTCCGGCGGTTGCAAGTCAAGATCTAGGCAAGCAGTGTGCGAGTACCTGATTCATCCGCTAAGGAAAATCCAGGGACATATTGGTAGCTGAAAACCCTGCCCGCATATTGAGGGGAACAAGCTCCCTTCCCGGCTACCTATTTATCCCTCCACCCCCTTAATTGCACTTCCGCCCTTAACCTCGTTTCTTTAGGCTAACCCACCTGAATTGGCAATGCTTGGTAAATCCTTATCTCACTACAAGATCCTCGAAGAACTAGGCGGCGGAGGTATGCGGTTTGTCTATAAGGCCGAAGACATGAAAATCGACCTGAACAAGACCATCTGTCGGTGAGGCATTGATACCGAAAGCCGTGGCCATTATAACCAAAGAGAAATCCATTCGGAGGGGAGTAATGCAATCTGGTCGAGTATTCCTGATCTGCGCGTTGTGTTCTTTTTCTGCAACGAGCGGTTTTGCTCAGTCGGACACCAACCACCAGGTCGAGAGTGGAGTCGTTGCGGACATTATTCTGTACAACGCCAACGTCATCTCGTTCGATGATCAGAACCCGAGCGGCGAGGCGGTGGCCATTGCGGGACGGCATATCCTGGCAATGGGTACCGACGCTGCGATGTTGGCCCTTCAGACAACGGGCACTCAGCTATTTGATCTGGAAGGGAAGACAGTGCTTCCAGGACTCATCGAGGCGCACGATCACTGGCTTAATAATGCGTTTTCAAACACAGGCACTGCAACCGAGAGTGATCAGAGGGAAGGCCTCAAGCAAGCAGCGCTCCGGGCGGCGGCCAGAGGGTATACTACTGTTCACGAGATCGGATATCCGGACCCCTTTTTTGAGATCGCGCAGGAATTGGCCCAGGATGGAGAGCTGGCCGTACGCATCAATATCTACCCTCCGTATAACGATAACTGTAATGAGGATCGCGTCCCCTGGGACATCTTGCCTTACACCGAGGAAAAGGATGTACAGGTCCGCGTGGCCGGCATCAAGATATTCGCCGACGGCGGGAGCTGCCAGCGGCCTTCGGTCACCATTCCATATGTCGGTGGGCGGGAGATTCCAGGTACCTATGGCGACCTGTTCCGGACGCAAGTCGAGATGAACGACATCGTGAAGACGGTGCTGGACGCAGGATATCCGATAGCGATGCACGCGATCGGCGATTCGGCAATTGGTGTTGGCCTCAACGCTTTCGAATTCGCCTTCGACGGTCAGGGTAATGTGCTGCGCAGCCGCATGGAACATCTGAGGGTCATGAGGGAGGATCTGGTCGACCAAATGGCAGCCCTGGGTATAGGCGCGTCCATTCAATACAGCTGGGCCCGATCCAGTAGAACCGGATCCGAGAACGTTTACGAGCCGCAGGTGCTCGAGTGGCTCTTTCCTTGGAGAAGAATGGCAGATCGGGGTATTCCGATCATCGGTGGAAACGACTTTCCACCCACAGGTCTTATGGATGCCATGCCAACCATAAGCTTGTTGGCTACACGGCAGAGCGAGCGAGGCGCCCCACTTCCCGACTGGTTGGATGGGGATCAGCTGACGGTCGAAGAGGGCTTTCGAGCGATGACCGTCACCAACGCCTGGGTGGCGTTCGAGGAGGATGTGAAGGGAACGATCACGCCTGGAAAGCTTGCGGATATCGTCGTGCTATCAGACGATCCGATGGCGATCGATCCGTTTGATGTACGCTTCATCGACGTGGAGATGACCATCATGGATGGTGTCGTTCGGCACAATCAGCTTGGTGAAACAAGGCTTGCCGTGCACGACGCGGGCACGTTCAGCGTAGGCATCGATGACCGCGGACTCTGGGGGCAGCATCGCGCCCCGGTTGGCTTCGAGGTAGGCGGGCTCTCACAACTGTACCAGGGCTCGATTCTCATGTCCTATGACGAGCAGACCGTAGCCACAGCGACGCTCCGCCAGCAGGACTATGCCACGACGGCGGGCGGATTTTTGGACTTTCAGGAACCGGGCGTGACGGCCACGGAGCAGGCGCGAGTCATATACGAAGATGTCTCTACGAACAGTCCTAACAGCCTCAGGGTCATTCAGGACTCTTACATGTGGGATGGAGATCCACTGCTCCTGGTGAACTATGCGTTCGAAAATCCGCACGACTATCAGGTCGACGACGTGTTTTTTGGAAGCTTCATGAGCTTCAATATCAACGGGACCGGAAATGAGCAGATGGGCTTTACTGACGATCTCGGTGGCTGGGATGAAAATCAGGGTCTGGGCTTTGCCTACATGTACGACGACGATCCGAGCGCACCCTATATCGGCGTGGCCATGTTTGACAGATCCGGATCGAGCATCAACAACGCCCTGACGTTCGCAGCAAGTCACCAGCTGCGTGTAGGAGGCGGCGAGGTGGATTTCGCGGGATTCATGCGCAGCGGGGTCGTCGAGACGGAGGCGACGCCCAACGGAAGTTATTCGATCCTTATGTCGACCGGTCCCTATTCGATCGAACCCGAAGCGTCGATTTCACCGTTCATGTTGGCGTTCGTTGTTGGGAAGAGTCTGGACGAGTTAAGAGATGCAGTGAATCTGGCCTACCAGAGATCCGCGGCGATATCTACCGATCTAGACGAGCCGGCGTCTTTACCGGACGAGTTCAGACTGTTTCAGAGCTACCCCAACCCGTTTAATCCATCGACAACGATCAAATTTCAGCTTCCTAAACCCGATCGCGTGAGGATTGAAGTTTTCAATGTGTTAGGTCAGCGAGTCGCTTTGCTTCTCGACGAAAGGTTGCCCGCTGGAATCCACCGGATTCCGTTCAACGCCGAAAACCTAAGCAGTGGATTGTACATCTTCCGAGTTAACGCAGGAGAAATTTATGCTACCAGGAAGATGATTCGGATGAAATAACGATTCGAAAAGCATTGACCGGCGAGAATATAAAACCCGTCCGCGTTTACCCCTCCTCCCCCCTAATTGCCTTTCCGCCCTCAACCCCGTTTCTTTAGGCTCACCCACCTGAAAGCGTGATGGTCGGCAAGACATTATCCCACTACAAGATCCTCGAAGAACTAGGCCGCGGCGGCATGGGGATCGACAAAGGTCATCTGATACTAGATAAAGAGGAGCGAGCGAGTTTTCTCGACCGCGAAAGAAACGCTGCTCCGTACGTTCTACAATACGGAGGCGGTGAAGAGGCAATTAGCAACAAATGGCGTTATTGCCTGTGGCTTGTAGACTGTCCAGCGGACGAATTGCGCCGAATGCCCGAAGTTTTGGAACGTGTGAGGAAGACCAAAGAATTCCGACAAGGGAGCCCACGGGAGCAGACTAAACAATTGGCTTCTGTGCCTGCATTGTTCGGCGAGATTCGGCAACCTTCGTCGAGGTATCTCATCGTACCCAAAGTTCCCTCCGTGAACCGTGAGTATATACCCAACGCATTCTTCGAGGCAGACGTAATCGCTAACGGCTCTGCACTGATAGTACCGACTGCTACTATTTACGAATTTGGCGTGCTGCAGTCGCGAATGCACATGAGCTGGGTACGGAATATCGGCGGAGCGTTTGCGAAGACGATACTCCATAGTTAGAGGAAACATCTCCAGTCGCGACGACTAGATTGCAACGCGCCAGTCCAGTAATCCCTGTATTGGAGCCTGCGGCCCCAAACTCACACCAAGAATCGTTCGAGTTTATGCATAACTTGCAACATTGACTCTTGATTCGCGTCCTGTTTTTTGGGATTCGGGATGATCGCGAATCAGGATCAAGGGCGAATCCGATAATGTATCACCCATTCTCGAAGATTCGGATGCACCGTCAACTTCTCTCCTCTCCCATTGAATGAATTCGATTGTTATTAGGACCGGCCTAAAAACCGGACTGCTTCTTTCCATTCTTGCATCGTTTTTCTCGATCGCAGTAGCGCAAACGAGAGACAAGGATCCGGACAATCGGCTCCTATTATCCATTGAAGCCGTTTTTGCTGAGAATCCGCCGCGCGTGGACGGCCATTTAGACGACGAGATATGGCAAAATATTGAGCCGATCAGGGAATTCGTACAAAGATGGCCAGAAGAAGGCGCGCAGCCAACTGAAGAAACGTGGGCAAAAATCGCCTACGACATGGACTATCTCTATTTCGCATTCAAATTTTCAGACCGTGAGCCGGAATTGATCCGCGCCAAGAACATGGAGCGTGGCGGTCGCAACGACCGGGACGACCACGCTTACATAGGACTGGATACCTTTCTCGATGGGCGAAACGCCTATCTCTTTGAGATGAACGCGCTCGGAACGCAGGACGATGCCATGATCACCGACGAGTCACTACGTATCGACGCCTACAGTTGGGATGCAGTCTATCGTAGTGAAACCGTTATAAACGAGGAAGGCTGGACTCTCGAGGTTTCAATTCCCTTTCGACAGCTTCGATTTCCGGATGGCGAAGAGTTGGAATTTGGCCTATTTATGCGTCGGAAGATCAATCGAAAAAACGAAACGCTGAACTGGCCGCTTATCCCACTCTCCTACGGATCATCGTACAGTGATGACATGCGAACGGTCTCAGAATATGGCAGATTAACCGGTCTAAAAAACATTCGTCGAGGCCGAAATATCGAGATACGACCGTACGTAATCACGGGTGCGCAAAGCGTCCGGGAAGACTTGAGCCTGAAGGCGACAGAATCGGATCTGACGCGAGACATTGGGGTCGATCTTAAATATGGTGTCACTTCAAATATCACGGTCGACCTTACGGTCAACACTGACTTCGCACAGGTCGAAGCCGACAATACCCGACTCAATTTGACTCGATTCAGTCTTTTCTTTCCTGAAAAAAGACAATTTTTCCTGGAGCGATCCGGACTCTTCGAACATGGTGCCTCTCGGCAGACACAAACTTTTTTCTCCCGAACCATTGGGCTGTCAGAAGATATTCTGGCCGGTACACGCGTAACCGGACAGGTTGGACGATTTTCAATGGGTTTTCTGAATATTCAGACCGGAAGCGGTATGGACGAGTTGTTCAGCTCGAAGTCGGCCAATAACCTGGTGGCCCGGGTACGAACTAGTCTTTTCCCGCGTGCTACTGCCGGTGTCATTTTCACCCAAATGAAGCGCGGTGACGCTTGGAACAGAGCTGCAGGAGTAGATGCGCAGTTTCGATTCTGGAGCCGAAGCAACTTTGAGGCCTGGTTTACTGACGTAAGCGACGCCGACCCGAACGCTTCCGACCGCGCTGGATATGTGGGACTAAGTTTAAGGAACGCCATTTACGGGGCTAGTTACTCCTTCACCAGCGTCGGAAAAAACTATCGACCCGCGCTGGGATTCGTGCGGAGAAGAGATATTCTTCAGCACAGCGGATCAGCGACCTATAGTCCGATCTTTGAGCAGGGACCATTTCGCCAGATCACATTTCGGTCTTCTGGATCGTACATCTCTGGTCAGGATGGAGAAAAGCGATCGTGGCAAGTCAGCCCCAACATGAGTTTTCAATTGCCGCAACGGGATCGGTTTTCAGTTAACGGATCAAGTCAATTTGAGCGTTTGACGCAATCTTTTTTCATCCGACCGGGCGCGGAAATTCCAGCTGGTGACTATACTTATAATCGATTCGGGCTACGGGTCACCATGGATCCCGGCCGCCGTTTCTTTGCTTCAACGAGTATCAATGGTGGTGAATTCTTTCACGGTACTCGATTGGACGTTACTGGTGCTGTCGGATTCCGACAATCAAAAAACCTGACCGTCGAAGGTCGGACATCGTATAGCAAAGTTGATCTTCCCATCGAGAACGGAGCCTTCAGCGCCACAACCGCGTCGCTCGACATTCTGGCGAGTGTCAGCCGGAAGTTATTTGCGAAAGCGCTCATTCAGTACGATAATTTCTCCCGAGACGTTCAGGCCAACATCCGAATTGATTGGATACACACGCCCGGAAGCGACCTATTTCTTGTCTTCAACACCTCTTACCATTTCACCCAAAGTCACGAAGACCTCTTCGATCCCAATCGCGATCTGATCATGAACAATTCCGTGGGTGTGGCGAAGCTGACATATCTGATTATGCTGTAAATAGCTTGCATGGTTGAAGACCCGATCGAACAGTGAAAATGTTGGACGATCTGTATAGATGATCGAGCCTCCGCTTTTCTCGACCGTTTTCTTCCGACCATGGATGAGGAATCGGCCACATAAATAATTCGGAATTGTGCGAGCGAGAATAATATCGAAGTGGTGAATATCGCGTTTCCAGGATAACGCAATCCTTCATCGCCCGTATTTATCGAAATCATTTAAAAAAATATAAAATTGTATAAAACTTGAAGGTGTCTGTGCTAATCGCATCAGTAGCCTGAACAAGAGGGTCCACTTGGGACCTTCCTGAAAGTGCCCACACGAGATACCCCAATCGGCCGCACCACGTCAGACAGTCAATTTCCCCAACGGGTACCCCCTCTCTCGTTTTTAGGTCGTAATCGATGGTGAGGATTAGACAAGGGTGACGCAATGACGCTATGACGCTATGACGGAATATTTGCTCTAATCTTTTTCCTCTGCTCTCTCTTCTTCTATTATTTCTTTTTCTATAAAAAATTGTGTCATTGCGTCACCAGAGTGGAAAAGAGGCCTACGAACGCAATAGAGGCCGATTATCTGTGACGGAATGAAGAATAAGATTGCGTCATTTGCGTCACCGACTGAGATCCGGCACTCAGCCTGAACGTCAAATCATTCAATCGAACACATCGTCGAGCTCGCTCTTCAAATATTCCTGCGTAAGATGGATGTAGCGCATCGTAGTGTTAACATCAGCGTGACGTGCCGCCGCTTGTATCACGGCAGATTGTTTCCCACGCTCGGCCAATAGCGTACAGAATCCATGTCTTAGGCTGTGGAAGTTGACGGCTCTCTCTATTCCGGCAGCCTGTCTAGCCTCTCTGAATGTCTTGCTTAATCGCTCTGCAACCCATCGAGCATTTCGGTTGAGCACACAATTTCCAGGCGCCTCAAAAACATAATTTTCTCCTTCTCGTTGTGGAACGGCTGCCAACCCTTCTCTCGCCTTCCTGTTTAGTGGTATAGTCTGTTCACGCCGATTCTTCTGCTCGAAAATGTAGATCAGGGACTTCTCCATGTCTATATGCTTCCAACGCAACCTGGCTATTTCTGAGGCTCGCATTCCAGTGAAAAAAGCTAAACGGTATGCCGGAATCTTCCACACAATCTCTCCTTCGGCGATCTCTCGTTTTTGCAACTTGCTGTGATAATCATGCCTTAGATAGTCACATATCAGGTCAAGCTCATCCAGCGTTATCGCCTTCGGGAGCTTGTGCGGCTTATCTGGTGCCTCCATTTGTTCGAGCGGATTTTTCCTGATGATCCGCTCACGAACGCAGAACCGAAAAAAAGTCCTCAGATGACCGAATCGTTTGAATTGCGTGGCCTTTGAGAGACCGGGATCAAGTACGAAAGACTCAACTTGCGAACAAGTGATGCCTGAAAGACCAGGGTTTGAAGCCAGGTGCTTCATAAACAGGCTCAATACCTCTCGATAGGTCCGAATTGTGTTCGGGCTTCGGTTGTTTCGAACTTTCTGTTCCAGAAAATTCGACGACGCCTCGTCTAGATACACTGCTCGCGACGTACGACCATTTAGGATGACTGAGGGATCGTCAATCCACGGATCAAACAAATCCTCTCTGTGAGCACGATCTAGCTTAACAAACTTACCCCGAGCTTCTGCTTTGCGCGTTGTACTCAGCGAAATGAGCTTTCTAGTGGGTGTGTTTTGACTGTTTACGAATTGAATGTAGTAGACTCGACGTTTCTTAATAAGACCTGCCATGATTCCTCCGTTTGAAGAGAAATCTGACATGATGAGTACCCCGTTTAGTACCCCATCTGACAATTCATCCTTTTCGTCCTTCTCTATAAGCTCTTGCGCAGCAAGAGAATGGCGAGGTAGCTCAGAAGGTTAGAG
>JADFHF010000104.1 GCA_022567305.1 Bacteroidota bacterium
CGGTTCGCCTCGGTATCAGTCGTAGACGCCCGGCGCTGCGGTTAGCATGTGCCGCTAGGTGGCTGCTCGGTGGTCTGCGCAGACTTCTGCTTTTGACCCGGAGCGGTCATCACCAGCTGTCGAATCCGCAGCAGTCAGAAAGCGATAATCGGTGTTCTCTCAACTACCGAACATGTAGTAATATCCAGGCCTTTCCGCTCCCCTTAACCGGCGGGGCGATGTGCCCCAGTGAGTCCGACACCGTCAACCCTCAACCCTGAAAACTTCGATCCCAACCTCGCGCAGCACCGCGCCACAGTCACCCACGCGTCGGAGGCGAGAAACGCGTGCTCGACCCCCTCATCTCACCCGCTCATGAATAGATCGGGCTAACTTAGATGGTGGATGTTATGATCAATCTTAGGATTGCTATATAACAATCTGATTTTTAACAATTGTTTTATCAGGTAATTCGGTGAGCGATTCCATGATGACGCTGTTAGCGAGCATGTTGATCAACTAAATCATTGATAAATAGCAGAAATTTTAAAAAAGGCTTATCTTGTCATTGAAAATTTTAGTTCTATGATAGAGCGTACAGTGATAGCCCGAACTTCAAGCGCTGGAAGGACATGCGAAATGCCCACGACTCAAGAGACGCAATCATTGCCCGCAACGGCAGCCAGTGACCCTCTCGAGATAGATGTGAGCGGAATATCAAGTCCCGCGCTGGCGCGCCTTGTCGAAGAGATTCGCAACGACGAACCGTCAACGAACCGAGCGTATGACCGTGTGCATAACCGGCACAACAGGTAGCCTGCTTACCCAAGCTTGAGTGTTGGAACGTGGTCGGAATCGATACGGTCCTTATAAAGGTCGCCAGTCGCTGCAACATCAACTGTAGTTATTGTTACGTCTACAATATGGGAGATGCCGGCTGGGCGGTTATGCCTAAGCGGATATCCCACGAAACTGCGCTGGCGATAGGACGAGCCCTAAGCGAGTTGTCTAGCGCTCAGCGGCATCCGTTTGCCGTCGTCCTACATGGTGGGGAGCCACTCCTTCTCGGCCAAAAGAGATTGGAGAGGCTACTTGAAATCCTCCGTCGTGCGTTGCCGCCGTCCCATTCGATTAGCATCCAAACAAATGGAATGCTGATCACCGAGGCGATCCTCGATACCTGCTCCGAGTATCGGACCAACCTTTCCGTGAGCATCGATGGGCCAGGCATTGTGCACGATCGATACCGCGTAGGGCATGGTGGCGAGCCCACCCACGCGAAGGTCGTTGAAGGAATTCGGCGGCTTCGAGAACATCGCGATGCGCAATTCCTCTACTCCGGATTGCTCGCTGTGATCGATCCCGACTCCCATCCCGGGGACGTATATCAGTATCTCAAGGGGCTCGGAGCCCCAAGCATCGACTTTTTGTGTCGGGATGGAAATCACAGCCATCTACCGGATGGAAAGGCGTCTTTTGAATCTATTGAGTTTGGATCGTGGCTTGCTCGCTTGCTCGACCTATATCTCGCCGATCCGACCCCTCCAAGGATTCGCCTGTTCGACGACATCATAAGGCTCATTCTCGGTGCATCCGGCATAAAGGAAGGGGTGGGAATTACCGATTTCGGTATTTTGATTCTCGAAACCGATGGTTCCGTAGCCAAGAACGATACCCTCAAGAGCGCATACGATGGTGCCGATCGATTCGAGACCACTTGGTCTGTGCACGAGCACAATCTTACTGAGGTGGTCAACTCGATCGAATTTGCCAGTTACCACGCTATGCAGCGCCCATCGTCGAAGGCATGCCTCTCTTGCCCGGAACTTCACGTATGCGGTGGCGGCATGCCGCTCCATCGATGGAGCGACGAAAACGGGTTCAACAATCCGTCGGTGTATTGCATGGATCAAAAGTTCCTGATTGACCATATTCGATCCCGACTGATCGAATATCGCATTTCAGCATGAACGTGCCAGACTCTATGGACCTGTCGTGTGCGGAAAAATTCTCCGATCCGTTTAGCTACGTCGTCGTACGCCAACCGTTTACGCATGACCTCAGTATTCGGCTTTTGCAGTGGCTGGAAACCGAAGATTCGTGGAAATTTGTGGAAACAGATTTTTACGAACAGTATGAGTTTAGTTTTTCGGATGTATCATTGCCCGAGAACTTCTCCTTCTTCCGGGACTCTAGTTACTTGAGCAGCCTCAAGAGCAAATTCGAAACTCTTTTCAGTGTGAGCCTCAGAGAGCAAATGGATATCGTGGCTCATAAGCTCGTATCCGGACACCGCATTCGCATCCACAACGACTATATTCCTGGACATGAAACACACCGCCTTACCATCCAGCTCAACCGAGGCTTAAGGGACGATTGGGGCGGATGGTTCGTCCTTTTCGACGGTTCGAACCCGGAGAATATACATAAGATATTTCGGCCTTTGCATAACACGGCTTTAGGATTTGCGATTTCCGAGCGATCGCATCATGCCGTTTCTCCGTTTTCCGGTGGAGAGCGCTACACGCTGATTTTCTCGCTCTATGAAGACTTCGGCGAAGAACGACCTGATCGGTGAAATCGGTGAATGTTTCACCGATCCCAACTGTCCTCTGTGGCTGCCGGGCATAACCCCAAAGTTGGTGCAGGTGGCTTGGGACTCGCTGCAACGTAGCGCCAGTCTGACACCCGATAACTATGGGACCGCGCGTGTTCTAGCTGGTGACCCGAAAGCGCCAAGGAATGTGTTTGCCCGTCTTTCAATACCTCAGCTTTCCGACGGGCAGAGTTCGCGTCTTCTCATTGAGCTGCTGGACGGTTCCGCGGCTTGTCGTTACGAAAACTTGGGCCTGACATTCGTCCCCGGTGACGAGATAGCAAATACGACGACACTCGATTGTATTGGGGACGCAATGTCCGCCTTAGCTCACGTCCGGAGCCTCCGCGACGCGATTATTCAGTTGGTGATGGTTGT
>JADFHF010000056.1 GCA_022567305.1 Bacteroidota bacterium
TCCGTTCCTATCTCCGGGATATCGCTCATGAGCCTGATGCTCGTTCCGAGAATCTTGTAGGTGCCGTCATCGGTGCGCGTAAGTGATTGTTGCGTGCCACCGGATCCCACAAAGTTCATCGATATCTTAACCGAATATCGATTCGCCGTGAAGGTGAGCGATCCTGTTATCAGAAACATTGCTGAAGCTCCGTTTCCCTGAATGACGGTCGGCTCATCGGCTGGAATAGTGATCCCGGATCGCCCGAATGTTGTACCTGTCTTGTCGTGCGCTGACACCAGGCTGTACGTACCGCTCACCCCGGAAGGACCGCTAAGACCACCGGTCGTTTCCTGATCCAGGGAGCAGTGAAGACCAGGCACACAAACGATGATCAATATGAAAAGAGGTATTCGCAGCTCGACTTAATACGACGTGTGGGACTACACTGGATGTCTAACACTGTAAGGTTACACATTCAGATGGAATTGTGCCGTGATTTATTACTATCGCTTGCAATTCGAGTTCACATCTCATTTCTTCGGAGGTCTTATACTTCTGCTGCCCAGGCTGCACGCTGACAACCACAACTCAATTCGAGGAGGTTCTCAAGGCGCTTCCGACCGGAGTACGTTGAATTAACGAGCCAGATAATTAGGGGGTGGAGGGATAAACGAGTGGTGGGGAAGGCAGTGGGTCCTCCTCAGAATACGCACGGTATTTCAGCCCTCAGAACACCCTCCCCAGCTCCCGGCGCGTTAGGTAACTATTCTCGCTACTCGCCGATCTAAGATGCTGTTTCTCTCCCTAATTTTCTGCACCATCTATAGGGAACCCTTTGAGTGAGAGTGTCGCGCAAAAGATAAGCCCTCCCCGTAATCACCTGCCAGGTAAGGGATTACAGAAAGGGCTTGACTTTGTACGGCGTACGGGAATTAGCCGCAACTCCCTTAACGCGGGCTTATTGTACCCGGTACTTCTGTAACCTAACCCCGATAAATCGGAGAAAAAGTATTGTCAATTTCACATAATGCAGAGAGAGCGAAACTCACCAGGGGTAGAAGCGTGGTTTTTTGTATATGCAAGTCAGTAGAACCGCGTATTATTTCGTGGTTGACTGGTAAGTACGGCTCGGTATTATTTTGCTCCGAAAATTCTTTCGCATAGCAGTTTTTCTTTCGATTTTGGCAGCCTGGAATCAGGCAGCCTCAGCGCAGGTGATCGTTGTTCGCGGTTTGATCTTCGACCGGTCAGATGGGCAACCCCTTTTGGGCGCAAATGTCGTTTTACGCGACCTGAAACGGGAATGGACGCAACTACTGGGCGCGTCGACGGACAAAGACGGATTCTACCAGATCAGTCAGATCCCAGCAGGAACATACGCGGTGCGAATCAGCTTCGTGGGCTATGCGGCGTATACGGATACATTGTCTCTCGGGCAGGCACCGTTCGTCACCATTAGCGTCGAGTTGGAGCCTGTCGCGCAGCAACTGGACGAGGTTGTCATTGCCGGCGAGGGAGGAGCGGCGCGTATCCGGGCCGGGCTTCAGACCGTGCGCCCGGCGGATCTCAGACGGATCCCGACTCCGGATGCTAGCGGTGATCTTGCAACGTACCTGCAAACCTTACCAGGAGTCGTTTCGATAGGCGATCGCGGTGGCCAGCTTTTCATACGCGGCGGCACTCCCTCTCAGAATCTAGTGCTGCTCGATGGCGTGCTCATTTACCAACCGATGCACATTCTTGGATTCTTTTCCGCGTTTCCAGAAGACCTGGTTTCCTTCGTGGACGTTTACGCAGGTGGCTACGGAGCCCGCTATAGCGGTCGGATATCGTCTGTTATTGATGTGACGACACGGGATGGCAACCGTCAGTTTTTTGAAGGCTCGGGTTCCATCAGTCCGTTTCTAACGAGCTTTCGGATTGAAGGTCCTTTGCGAAAAGGGCGCGTTTCCATGTTGGCGTCGGTCCGCCGATCAATGATCGAGGGACTGTCGCCAACTCTGTATGGGCGCTCGTTGCCGTTCCAGTTCGGTGATCTTTTTATCAAGGTTCAACGAACGGACGGTATCAGCAGCAAGTGTTCTGTGAGTTTCATGTCCACGTATGATCGTGGCCGAATCGAAGCGGAAGGCGAGCACAGTGATGACGTGTTTCAGTGGAACAATGTGGTCGTCGGCGCCCGATGTTTGGTCTTTCCGACCAACGCGCCCTATTTGTTCGAAATCACTACGGGTCTTTCGTATGTAGATAGCGACGTAGGAAATGAAAATCGGCCTGAACGCACTTCCGATGCACTTCAATTCGGCGTTGACATGCATTTGAAGCGGTTGATCGGCAGCGCTCAACTCAATTTTGGCTCATTTGTCCGAATGACCTGGTTGGGACTCCAGCTGAGAGAACAGTTTCTAAACATCGCTCCGCAGGAAGATCTGCTTTTTTCAACCGGGGCTTACGCAGAGACGGAATTATCGCCGAGTGAGCACCTTACTATCACGCCGGGCCTGGCATTGGTTCTGCATCCCGAATATTATCCCATCAGTATCGAGCCACGCCTCAGAGCTGTATGGAAACCCGGCGGAAAGGATGGCGCCGACGAAATCAGCGGCGCAATTGGACTCTACAAGCAGACACTCGTCGGTGTTACCGATGAAAGGGATGCCGGTTCAGCCTTCGTCGCCTGGATGACAGCGCCCGTCAAAACTACCCAGTCCGAAGCCGTTCATGGTTTGATAAGTTGGCAGAGGCCGGTAGGACGTCGGATTCGCTTCGCGACTGAGGCCTATTACAAGCGCATGACCGATCTTCCGATCCCGACGTGGAGTTCCGTCGCCAGTTTCACCACAACGCTCGCTCTTGCGTCGGGCGAATCCTATGGCCTTGACGGTCGACTGGAGGTTTTCGGCGAAAATATTTACGGCTACGTAGGCTATGGATATTCCGAGACGCTCTATTTTGCGAGTGAAGACAATTTTGGATTGTGGTACGGGGAATCGGTTCAGGAATTCCATCCCCCACATGACCGGCGCCACCAACTAAACGTCGTGTTCAGTCTAGAACTGGGACGGTTTAGAGCAAGTGCACGCTGGCAATATGGATCCGGACTGCCGTTTACGCAGCCTTACGGCTTTGATGAAATCATATCTCTTCGAGACTTTGCCGATGTTCGAAGGTCGCCTGGAACCACACGGTTGCTTTACGACAAACCGTATCAGGCGCGCCTGCCGGCTTACCACAGGCTCGATCTGTCCGTTGAAAGGGTTTTTGACGTAGGAGAAGGAAGCATTGCGTTTCAGGTAGGCGCCATCAACGTCTATGATCGAGCTAATTTGTTCTATTTTGATCTGTTCACGACAAGGCGTGTCGACCAATTACCATTTCTGCCGACACTCTCGATCAAGTACGACTCGAACCGATGATTTGGACTCCCATAAAATATCGTCGGCTCTTCACGGTGCTCTTGACCGCGGCGCCACTCTACCTGTTTGCAAGTTGCGACACGAGCATCGAACCTTTTAAGGAGGCAGATCTTTATTTTTCAATCTGGGGTTACCTGGATGCCGGTGCTGATTCGCAATTTGTCCGTGTGTCGCCGCTCAGGCGATCGATTTCTCTGGGTGATCAGGATATCGACGCCACTGTAATGCTGGAGGATGTGGAATCCGGTACAAAAACCATCCTGCGTGATTCTGTTTTTGTTTTTGGACAAAAGACCGTGCACAACTATTGGTCGGATGTGCTGCTCGAACACGAAAAAATATACCGGCTAAGTGTTGCGAATTCGGCTGGCGATGTCAGCGACGCCGTTGTAACGCTTCCCAAAGCGTTTCCTGATCCCGACGTCACCCTCCAGGGAGGGACGGGTGTGCCGCCGGAGGACACGCCCCTTATCATAAAGATCAGTGATGTCGATCGCATTGCCGGGATCAAGGTCATTTACCAGCTCGGAACGCCAAGTGGAGGAGTGCCGACGGAGTATTATGAGGTCTCGTATCTCGATCGAGTCGTCGTTTGGCCCGATGTTCTCGCCGTGGTGATGATTCCCTACGACGAGTTTTTCCGGAATACGTTCAGTGAGTTGTGTCCGTTCGTCAGTGACGCGTGGGTTGTTGTTGCCTCCGCCGGACCCGATTGGCCCGATCTTCTCAATATCGACGACGAGACACTCGCTCGGCCGGATGTTGTCACGAACATAAACAACGGCGTCGGATTCCTAGGGGGTGTATCCAGCAAGGTCATCCATATGCCGGAGCTGGCCGATCTCCTGGCTGGCTTGCAGAACTTGTGCAGCCGATGCGCTGCCGGTGAAAAGATTGTTGCATGCATTTTCTGAAATCAGAGGTGATATGATGACAATGCCTACATTGAGTCATTCAGTGGAAGTCTAAGAATGGAATGCCTAAACCTTCACTGGTTTAATTCGATCGAAGACGCCTGCAAGAAAATTGAAACGTGGCGCAACGAGTACAATAATCTCAGACCGCACAGCTCGATAAATAACCAAACCCCGACAGAATTCGCTCGGGAAAACAGACACACGGAGATCTCTCTTGTAAGCAATCTCTAACGTTAGAATGTGTCCACCTTTGGGGTGCAGGTCACTCTATGGGTTTGATGCGGTACAATGGCGTACTCAATTGGCTGGTACACCAATATGCAGGGCGGCAGGAGCGTGACGGCTTCCTGCCGTTACCCGCACGATAATCAGCTTCCAAATAGTTGGGTTTTACTGAATAGACACCGAAAACCTTAACCCTAGCCTTAACTACCGAAAATATAAAATCTACTAAACTCTTATAAAATAGTAGTTTATAATAAACGATTTGCTCTCTAGTTAAGACTTCCTCCCGGGAAGCGATTCCTTCATCATCAGTAGCACCACGATTCCCGACAGCGAGGTCAGACCGCCAACGGTTCCAAGCGCCCAGTCCGTTCCCAGTAGATCAGTGATCAGACCGACCAGCAGAGCTCCAACGACGTACCCGCTGTCGCGCCAAAGCCGGTAGACACCGACAGCTGTGGCTCTCCAATTTGGATGTGCGACATCCCCAATCGTAGCAATGAGAGTCGGGTATACGCAGGCAGTTCCTATTCCCATAAGACCCATGGCCACAAGTAATAGACCAAATGACTTAACGAACAACATGAGGAAAATACCAGCGGCCTGAAGTTGCATGCCGGTGACGATTAACTTCTTTCTCCCAATGGAGTCCGAAAGCGAACCCGTCCAAAGCTGCCCGAGTCCCCACACCACAGGGTAGGTTGCCGCCAGGATTCCAATCTTTCCAATGGAAAAGCCGCTGGCCAAGAAGAGGATGGGGAAGAGGCCCCAGGCCATTCCATCGTTGAGGTTGTTCACCATGCCGGCCTGACTCGCGGAAAATAACGAGCGGTTCTTCCAGCTAGTCAGTGCAAATACGGTTGCAAACGAGTACTCACTTTCGGGATTTACAGATTCTTTTGCTTCCAAGATGGCGTAACCCTGCGTCTCGCGAATGACCGTGATCGACAGTAAGGTGCCAACGACTGCGATGACCGCTCCCAGGTAAAATGACTCGGTGCCCAAGCCGTACCTGGCGGCGATATATCCCGAGGCGAGCGCAGCCAGTCCTACAGCAATATATCCAGACGCCTCATTGAGCCCCATCGCCAGGCCTCTATTCTTAGGGCCAACCAGGTCGATTTTCATAATGACCGTAGACGACCAAGCCAGACCCTGGTTAATGCCGAGAAGAATATTCGCCGCGACGATCCAGGACCAGGATGGGGCAAACATGATGACGAATGGGACGGGTAATCCAAAAAGCCAGCCCATCACTAGGACTCGTTTTCGACCGTGCTTGTCACTTGCTCTCCCCGCGAAAAGGTTCGAGAGGGCTTTTGCTACACCGAAGGCAGCAATGAAAGAGAGAATGGCCGTTCGCGACGCCACGCCGAACGCATCCTCCGCCAGAAGAGGAAGGACCGTCCGTTCGAGGCCAACCATGGACCCCACGAATGCGTTCACCAGAACCAGCAGGGAAAATTGCTGCCAGTTTTCTTTTAGGCCAAGTTTCGTTTCAGAATGGATCGCAGGGGTGTTCACGGGATTCTCTGCCAATGGTCGCGAACCGCATTTTACGAAACACCGTATATTAGCGCCCCATTATATAGGCCCATAGCTCAACTGGCAGAGCATCTGACTCTTAATCAGAGGGTTCGGGGTTCGAGTCCCCGTGGGCCTACACTGATATGTCGTTAAGTATATCATAAACAGTTACTTAACGATGTGATGATTCTGGTTGGTTAAGCATTAGGTTAAGGTTATTGGTGTCTATTTAACCTATTTGGAGGCTGACAAATGACACAGGCTGTAGATAACGGCGTGCTTGAGGAGCAGCACGAAGCGCTTCGAGAAAAATACGACCCTTTTAAGATCGTAATCGAATTTGTAGACGCGACCGTGCATTACGACAACTTCGCAACCAGGATGATTTTGTTAATTAACCTTCTCCGTAATATTGATCCAAGAGACGAAGATCATAGCACGATCCTGGACATAATGCGCTCCGAGGCTGAGTGGCATAACGATGCGTCAAGGTCGTACAAGGCGAAAGCGGAAGCCACCTACGACAAGTTACACGAACTCCTGGAGCAAGCCAGCTGGTAAATATCACGAGGAGACCCTCGCTGCATTGTGTGGCGGGGGTTTCTTGTTTCTTCCTACTGGTAGTCAACGGCCCGCCCCCACGGGGAGGGTTACTCCACTTCCATCCAGCCCTCAGCCTTGGCCTTCCCGAGATGTTTAGATTTGACTGTTTTCGTCTCGCCAGTATCCGGATGTCGTACTAAGATCGGTTCGTTTCGACCGATCTTTTTCTTACGGAATAACTTAATCCTGGAGCGTTCCCCCCTCTTTTACAAAATCAATGTGCCCCTGTGACGGATATCGAAACGAAAACACAGTCTGACCTTGATAATTTGAGACAGCAAAGTCGCCGAGTGTGATCACGTCCATTCCAATGATTACATCAAAGTCGTGGGTCGGTCCATCTGCTTCACTAACCGTCATCCCCAATACTGTTACATCGTTCGGAAGCCGTAGGTCTATAGCGTAAACATTAACCCTCTTGGTGCCATGAACACCAGTGGTTTCCATTTGGTCGATTGGCACAAGGTCTAGTTCCTTTGCCATCGACGCTGTTACAACCGAACCAGTAGCGCCCGTATCCCAAAGGGCGCGGACGGTTTTCATTTGGTCCTGTTGGAGCGGAACGGAAGAGGGCTTTGAAATGAACGCCGGTCCGATGATTCGGCGGACGAGTTTACCAGGTCGGTAAGATGTTGCTCTGTATTCTTCGCCCATGGGGCGTGGGGCTATGCGAAGACCGAATTAGACGTGATCGTAATCGTGTAATTGTGCTGGCCAGGGCCAACTTTGTGAATCATCACTTCTCCTAAAAGCCCCTCAGTATCAGCGTGGAAATACGCTTCGGATACTGATTTAAAGACGCCGAGAACCTCTTCGTTCTTCAAAATGATAACTCGACCATTATACTTTTCGACCAAATCCTCCTGGTGGTCGATATAGTATTGTAGTTCTTTTTCTAACATAGTAAACCCCTCATTGGCCTGTCATGGCACTACATGGTACGATAGCGTACGCATTATGTGGCAATATTTATCGGTACCTAGGACAGATTTCATAACCAAAACGTAGAAAACCACCCCTGAATAGGGCTCCCAGGCTGTCATGAAGCCCACCCCGGCAATTTGTTCATGTAACGGCAGGGAGCCGTCACGCTTCTACCGCTCTGCACGCGGAGATCTCTCTTGTAAGCAATCTCTAACGATAGAATGTGTCCACCTTTGGGGTGCAGGTCAAACATTCGAAACGCGGCTTAACGAACTGTCCGCTCAAACGGGGGAAGACCACTTCTATCGAGATAGTACGAGTCCGTATTAACACGCAAGAGTAGTACGGACTCGTACTAATCGGCTTTGATCAGCCTGGAGGATTCGTACAGACCGAAAACAACGACAGCTACAACGAACGGGACCAGCCATACAAGAAATCCGAACCCAATTGCTTTACCCCAAGAGATCATTCTACTCCTCCGTCATTTCGTGAGAGCGGGGCTGAGGGCGCTAACCATTTTCACACGACAAAAGTAGAGTAAGTTTATCTATCTGAATGAGTGAACTCGCTTACCAGCCCAATCACATCTGGTGTCCATGGTGTTGTGCGTCATTATGTGCGCCGTCATGCGCTTCCGCATTGGAGTACCCCCGAAGCGTATTGTATTTCATCACCTGGGTTTCTGTAAGTATCTCCATCATCGCCAAATGAGCTTCCAGGTGGGTTAGGCGAACTTTTGATGTCAGTTCTCCAATGTTTTCAAGGAGATTTGCCATGTTGTCACCTGTAACCGTGCCATCTACAAACAGTGCGTTCAGCATCCTTTCAGCTTCCACAATTTGTGCCCCTAGGTCTCGGGCTGCTCCGTTCATCTTCGTCAACGTGGATTGCACGCGTTCGGACTGACCGTCTGACAACTCAAGCTCATGAGCAAGATCCAGGACATGTCTGGGTCCGGGAAAACCATTCAACTCGGCCGGCTTAGCAAATCCCATCCCTTCACCTTCAAGGAAGCCGTTGATTTGCTCCTCAGAGAGGGCTTTGATCTCTCGGGACGTTTCGTCCACATACGGGGACTGATGATCGGTTGAATTCTGTTTTGAATTCAGTTGAGCAAAGCAGCCGACAAAGCCTACGGACAAGGCAATAATGAATAGCGTTTTTCTGGTGTTCATGTCTAAAGAAAAAGAAGTTGACTATTGGGGATGAGAACGGCAGTGAATGGCCACATGTTGCCCAACTTGTTGCCGATACTATTCGAACCCGGACTGCGGCTAAAAGGGTAGGGGAGAGATTGCAAAACACGGACTGTGATGAAAACTTCACCTGGACATATCGTTGACCATTTTTCGAAGCCCTGTTGGGTCATTGTAATCGCGTTCTGTCTGTTGTCGGGCTGCAACAATCTGGACGGTTTGATCGAAAACATGCCCCGTCAGTCGCTGACCCTGATTACGGGATCCTACGAAATTAGTGGGTTGGTTGTGGATGCTGCGACCGGGGACCCGATTCAAGGTGTAGAAATCTCAACAGGAAAGAGTGCCTTTCAGGTGGCTAAATCCGATTCCCTCGGAGCCTTCAGGCTCAAACTCAGGGGATACAGCCAACAGATAAATGTCAGACAGGTCATTGTCTCGAAGAGAGGATATGAAACCAAAATGCTTGTCTATTCGGGATTGGACACCGGCACCATTTTTCTAAAACGATCTTCTAAATAGCATTCTCTTGGAGCACTTCCTGGAATTTCGGCGAAACAGGAAATGATTCAGTACTTTTGAGCGTACGGCGGCGTGGAATATCGGTCTGAATCCCACCTCTTAATTATGCAGCAAGGCAGCGATACGTGGACAAGAGCCCATGATCTGGCTCTTATATATACAGCTGTGGGTTATGGCTCCGACAAGCACTTAGCCGATGCTGAAATCACGACGATCAAGGAAGCGGTAGCGAGTTGGAGACCACAGGATTCAGAGGAAGCCATCTCTGAAATCGTGATGGAGACTCTTGCTGTCATCCTTGAAGGAGATGCTGATGACGAGGTAGATCGCTCCATCCGCTCGCTCAAGGAAGCTCTAACGATCGACCAGAGGAAGAAAGCGCTCGAGGATGCCGTGCGCATTGCGGAGGCAGACGGTATCTTTTTGGACAGCGAGCGAAGCCTGATAACCGTTCTGGCGCAGATCTGGGAAGTTGAACCCACGTTCGATCGGCTCATGGAAGAGTCGTCAGTCGAGTTGGAGGAGGAGCCGTTGTGGAGCCTCCTGCATGACATTGCTCTTCTGTACATCGTCGTGGCACACGGCTCGGATAACAAGCTTCAGGAGTCCGAGATCGGAGCGATGATCATGCGACTCGGCGTTTGGCAACCAGATCTGGATGAGGATGCAATTCGCGAAATCATTCGTGACGCGTTAGAATTCTACGCGACGGGTCCATCGAAAGAAGACCTGGACGACTCGTCGACGGCCATCTTAGACACCCTCTCTCGGTCACAAAGACTGGAGGTGTTGAATGATCTCGTGTTCATTGCGGAAGCGGACGGCGAGTATACTCAGGAAGAGAAGAATATGATTGAGGTGCTCGCTGGCGTCTGGGGCGTGGATGTTGATCTGAAAAGGGAGAGTGTCTGACGAGCCCAAGTACTTACTCGATCGGTCTATGGCTACCAGGGCGTTGCTTCGCTTTTCCTTCAATCGTGATTTCGGGGTCGGTTGACCGCTGTGGATGGCCGGGAGTGTTAATATGCCCGTTATTGGGGAGGGGAGTACCGAAACTTCGAAATTGCACGGTTCCGCCCATCATTCCTGTTGCGAATCGGGCTTTGAGGAAACGCCTGATTAGTGCTCGCGAAGCAGGGATAAGACCAAGTAGACCTGCGATATCCGTTAACACGCCGGGTGTGATCAGCAACGCTCCCGAAATCAGAATAATGACTCCGTCTATGAGCTCCTGCCCGGGTACGGATCCACTGTTTAGCTTGCTCTGTAGACGATTCCAAACGGATAATCCCTGGGACTTGGCCAGGTAGGAGCCTACAAGACCGGTTACTACGATGAGGGCAAAGGTCTCAAAAGCGCCGATAAGGGTGCCAAGCTTGATCAACAGATACAGCTCAATAGCTGGAACCAATACGAAAAGAGCTAAAAGACGTGCGAACATAGCTTAGTAATGTCAGAATAGTACCGGTACGTAGTAGCCAGTCATTTGCTGCAGTTACCAGAATATCATGATTAAGCGCCGAATATTTCGATTTATCACCCGTATATTCTACACTTGATAAACACGGTTATCAAACGTAAGATGTGCATCAAAGGTCCGAATTAAGGAAATAATGCATTTGATCCATCAAATTCGTCCGTTGGATGTCCTCTCGTGTATTAAACGTAAGGCCGTCAGATCCAGATCACAGTCAGAGAGATGAATTCAGAAGATATTATCGTATCGCGATCGGACGATATTCAGATCACGTCTAGGGATAGAGAGGTAGATCTGATTCAAGCTTTTCTTCAACGATTCGATCGGACCCATACGCGGCGTGCGTATAAGACTGACTTAAGCCATTTTTTTGGTACGAGTACAGTTCCCATTGATCTTGTTCGCCAAGCCACATTTGTTCATATCAACGAATACATCGTTCAACTCGAAGATCGAGGTTTAAAGCCGTCGACCATTAAAAGAAAGGTAGCGGCTATCCGTGGCTTTTTTGATTGGCTTGAAGCATTAAAACTGATTAGTGACAATCCTGCCAAACGACAGCTTTTAAGACGCGTGCGACGAGTTTCTCGCCAAGATAGTCCGATTGTTATCCTGACTGCCCACCAAGCTTCTGTCCTTCTTGATGTTGCCTCTGACATGGGAGAAGCCTCCGTTCGCAACGTCACCCTCATTGAGACCATGCTCCATTGCTTATTGAGGAGATCAGAAGCAGCAGCCATGAACTTCGAGGATGTTAAACCGCTCGGTCGCCACTGGATACTTGAACTTCCTGATACGAAAGGCGGCTCAGATCAATACGTGAAGATTCCATCTCACGTAGTGGACAGGATCAACGATCATTCCGAACATTACGGTATTACCACGGGTCCTCTTTGGCTTTCTTTGAGTAATAATAGCAGAGGAAGAAGACTGTCGGCTCATGCCATCTATTCGATCGTAAAAAAGGTGTCCGAGATAGCTGGGCTGAGCAATATCGGCGCGCACACTCTACGCCATACCGGCTGTACTCTCGCGATTGAGGCGGGTGCATCCCTTCAGCAGGTTCAGACACACGCCCGGCATAAGAATATCGAGACAACGATGGTCTACATTCATCAACGAGATCGACTTCGGGACAGCGCGGCTGACTTTATCCATGTGAAAATGGACGAGCCATCCAAAGAGAAATCCGAATGAGAATTCCGATCATTGCGGGTCCGACCGGTGTTGGAAAGACGAGCGTCTCCCTGAATGTCGCGGAGTCTGTCGGCGCTGAGATCGTGTCTTGCGATAGCCGACAGATCTTCCGCCAGCTGTCCATCGGTACGGCTAAGGCAACCGCCGAAGAGCGAGCACACGTCAAGCACCATCTGATCGATGAACTGGACCTCGAGGATCCCTATTCGGCCGGAATCTTCGCCAATATGGCCGAGAAGCGCATTACGGATATCATTTCTCGCGGTCTCATTCCACTCGTAACAGGCGGTTCAACACTATACCTGAACGCACTGATTTTCGGCCTGGCAAATATTCCACAAGTGGATGCTCAAATTCGTCAGCGACTCAATGAACGAATCCAGACTGAGAGTTCGGAAACCCTGTTCGAGGAACTGGCCGTCGTGGATCCGGAGTTTGCCCGAACACTCGATCCGACCAAATCACAACGTATTGTTCGCGGGCTTGAAGTGCACGCGGGTACCGGCCAGCCGCTGTCTTCCTTTTTTTCAGACCATGATCCGCCACAACATGAATATGAGCTATTTGTGTTAACCCGTGACCGATCGATTCTCTACGACCGTATCAATCGTCGTATAGATCAAATGATTGATAACGGATTGGTAGAAGAAGTCAGAGGTCTGGTCGCCGCCGGAGCAACTCCGGCCATGGATGCGTTGCAGACCGTTGGCTATAAGGAAGTCGTTAGATTTCTTAACGACGAGCTAGAACGCGAGGAGATGATCGACCTCATCAAACGAAACACGAGGCGTTACGCGAAACGGCAGCTGACCTGGTTTCGACGCTACGACCAGGCAACATGGATAGATCTTGATCACGGTGAAGAGAAAATGATCATCGAGATTCTTCTGAACTCGAAATTTGATAGGCCGTGATTCTGGGTAGTGTCCTAATTTGAACATACCACAAAGACAGAAAAAAGCGCGGTCAAGTAACTGCTCCGGAGAGCTTACGGACAATACCCTCTACATGTTCGAGGACGATCTCAAGCCATGGAAAGATCGTCTCACTCTTTCCGACCCCAGGCTCGTGGATCGCTATGTTGGTCTTGATGTTGATTTGATAGTTCGATATTTCTGGCCCCAATACGGTCGTGACTATGTCGCCGTCTTTAAGCCGCTTCCCACCAATCACAATGTGATCGACCCCGTCAATGACAATATGCAAGAAACTCCCGCCCTTGACAATGTCCTTGTCAGGTTGGGGATGAAGCCGATCATAGGAGATTCCCTCACAGATAATTTTACTCAGAGAGAAGGTGGGCACAATGAATTTGTGCTTGTCGTCGATGTCGAGCTTGTGGAGCCCCCACAAAGGATTATTCGCTCCCTTATATGGCTCCTCCCCTGCGACGATTTTGAACGCGGCATCACCCGCGCCATCTACTGCATGCCTAATTCCGGCTTCGTGACAATCGGGCGCAGTGTCCCCGAAAATGGGGAAGCCGTGCCACTTTTCGACCTTCTTGCCGTTATGAACCACAAGCGAACAAACAGCATGATCGAGCGCCGATCTAAGATTGTGGATAGCATCGCCAAGGATCAGGGGAACATCGCCGGGGATCTCTACTCTGACGCGGAAAACGTAATCGGTGTCCCCATTGTCCTTAAACTCGGGGACAACTTCATAGATGTCACCCCGATCAAGAAAGCCGGAGATGAGGGCGTGCAAATCCTTGACGTGCTTTTCGGCCCGTTCAACCTTTCTAAACGCGACGGTAAATGGGTGGGCAGTCATGCCCCGAAATTACGTACAGGCCAGGCAACCGTTCGTATCAATTCTTCCATCGCCGGAGTAGCCTGAAGGGAGCCATGTATCCGAACGAAATTATAGTTTGCGAAGTGAAGCGCAACGGCCGCTTTTAAGTTCTCCATCTTCTTTGAGAAACCATTCGTCAAGCGTGTAAACGGACGCATCTGCATTCGGGTAGTGTCCTAATTTCACAGGTCTGAACATCGGCACACCTGTTGGCATTGGAGGCGGCAAAACCAGAATAGTCTTTGAGATGGATGGCGATGTGGTCATGGAGAAACTCGTAGACCGGGTTATGCTCGGCGGTGGGGGTTTATTGCCGAGGTGGCTTCATGACGGCCTTAGGGCCTCGGCAACCAG
>JADFHF010000105.1 GCA_022567305.1 Bacteroidota bacterium
TCCACGAGTCAGCCACGTGTTCTCTGTATCGGGGGGCAGCATCCTAGCAGCGCACATGGCCCAGCACTGGGACCAGTACAAGAGCAATGATCCCATCGTTTTCCGAAGAGCTTCCAACGAACTCGTCCAGTTCGGACTAAGGGATGTTCGTGGTCGGATTCTGCGACGCTGGCCTCTCCTAGGCCCATTTGGACTCGGCCGCACCACGCTCCTGCAACATGAGTACGACCGGCTGTTTGGCGGAGCGAGCCTCGGCACTCTCACGAAGGGGCCGAAGTTCCATTTTCTCTGCACAAGCCTTACCAGGGGAAGTCTGTGCAGCTTCGATCGACAGTCTTTTTCCGTCGTCCCCGCAGACTCTGACGCACCGGTCGAGAAATACCCGGCCGATTCCGTGCCACTAGCGCTGGCGATTGCTGCGTCCTCTGCATTCCCACCCCTGTTTCCGCCCGTCAAGATCGCGCGCTTGCCGGGCGTTCCCGCAAGAGACTTCCGAGGCCCGGAATACCTCACGGATGGCGGCGTCTACGACAACTTGGGGCTAAGCTCGGTCCATCGCTTCCTTGACGCAGAGGAGATTGATGATCTGGCACTCATAATCGCCAGCGACGCATCGGCGCTTTTCGACGAGCAACCCAATCGCAAGCGGTGGCATATCCTCGCCCGAACCGCCCGATCGACAAACATCCTGATGGAGCGCCTGGCTGTCATCGACCGAGAAGCCTGGCCGTTGCGATCAAGCACAAATGTCATAACACTGTCCATCAAGCGGGCCGTGGGTGCCTTCGAATCCGTCCCGGGATATCGATATCAACCGCAGGATCCAACCGTTCAGCGCCTGCTGAAGACCGTGCGCACCGATCTCGATCTGTTCAATAAAGAGCTGATTCGGTCATTGGTGATGCATGGGCACGAGGTGGCAGCTGAGTTTTTCCTCGGACGGGATAGTTCTGGAGAGGGAGAGTCATTTTCGGAGAAGGTTGGGCCATGGGACCCGGTTCCCCAGGGGTGGCCCGACGAACACTTCATAGAGCTGCTCGCCACAACAGGGCGCATCGCGACCACGTTTGCGGAGCTGGAGGATGCTCTCCTTAGGATGGAGGAAGCCTTCGGAGTCTCGGTGGATGTGGGCGTCGATGAGACTTGGCTTCAAAAGCTTGAGCGGGATGCTACAGAGCAGAACCGTCGGCGGCAAAAGGAGTTGGGGTTGGCGCGACGCTGGAGTCTCGGGTGGTTTCACGTAGGACGCAAGGGATAATCGGGTCGCAGAAGATGTCTTTTCTTCAGGTGCGACCAGCAAGGTTCAAGGAGGAATGCTTGTGCAACCAGACCCATGGAGGTACAAGACCCTGTGATACCCAGGTGTCCCTACCTGGACTGATCAACGTCAACTATATTTCCCGTTCATGTTGCCTCATGTAAGAATGTTACCGAAGCGTATTTGTCGTCACCGGGGTTGAGTTGATATAATAAGAAGAAAATAATCAACCTGTTCGTTGTCGTCGTGCTGTGGATAGGTGGGCCCCGCAAAGCGAGTCCACCTATCCACAGCCACCCGGCTCAGCGTTCGAATAACTCGGCCGCCCGTTCCATGCGCCAAGCCCGAACCCGGCGTTGAAGCGTTCTGAGTTGCCCCTCGGCGTACTGACCTGGATAGCGTTGCTGAAGCGCTTTGAGCAAGACCTTCGCCGTTATCTCAGGGCGCTCATGCAAACGCTGCTTCAACTCGGGCCAGACCGCCTCGAAGGGATCTTTGCGCGTGCGCCAGGTGTGCGGCACACGTGGATGTTTCGTGCGGCGATACATCCGCCCCGTCCGATGGTCCCGGCCCAGAGTCTCGCCGTCGCCGCTGGAGGCTTCGATGAACTGTCGTAGCTCCAAAATCGAGATCGCTTCGTTGTGCTGCTGGACATCGATGGCTTGAACAGGCTCGGGCTTGCTGATCTGAGGCATCTCCAGGCAGGCCTCTTGCCAGAGCTGGTCTTGCAGGTGCTCGATCTCGACGAGCAGGGCCACCGGATCCAGTTGGAGGTACTGGTGGCGCAGGTCCTCTTTGACGGACTCCTCAACCACATCCGAGGCCAGCACCCGCTGGCAGGGCGTTTGAGCTTGATCGTACTTCTTGACCACCTGGCTTCCAAAGCGCTCTTTGGCAATGAGCTTGAGCGAGGGCTGGAATGACGTAGAGCCGCAGCCGCTGGTAAAGCGTGGAGAGAATACGACAAGCTTCAAGACCTTCAAACCGGTCGTAGCCGACAACGCGGCGGACAATGGATCCGTTTTTCTGTTCGACGTGGCACTGATCGTTCTTTTTGTAGGGCCGACTCCGGGTGAACGTAATCGATTCACGCCGGCAATAGTCGAGCAGGGTATGGTTGATGAACTCCTTGCCGTTGTCGGTGTCAAGCCCGAGCATCGGGAAGGGGATCAGGCGACGGGCCGCCTCGATGGCTTTAACAACAATGTCTTGCTCGCGAACCAGTAGCGACAGACATTCGGTCCAACCCGTGTCGACATCGGTCATGGTCAAGGTGTTGAGATAACTGCCGGCATTGACAGTGCCACAATGGGCCACGAGGTCGGCTTCGAAGAATCCAGGTTTGAGGTCGTCCCAGTCGGCGAAAGTGCGTACCGGAATTTGATGTTTGAGCAGTGACCCTGGTCGTGTGGTCGAGATGCCTTTGGGGGCGGAGCCATAGCGTACTTGGTGAAGCAATCGGTCAACGGTGGCTGGGCTAATCGAGCACAGGCGCTGACGCACCGATTCCTCTAGCTGTAGATGCCCATGTCGTTCGAGCGCATCGATGAGTTCAGGTAGAAACGGCACCAAGCGTTTGGAACAGATCCGGTCAGCGGC
>JADFHF010000106.1 GCA_022567305.1 Bacteroidota bacterium
GAAAAACGTCTCCGTGACAGGCAGCAAACGGCCAGATGCGGAGTGCGCCAGGAAAGCTGGCAAAGGATAGGAGGTGGAAGTCCTCCACGGAGTAAGGTCCAGCCAACCGCTCCGGCCCCGAGTGATGCGCAGGTACTCGTGAGGGTGCATCTATAGCCCGCACCCTCTTAGCTGGATGTACTGTCCGCTTGATCGTCAATTCCTTCGATAATCGGGCATCCCTCCTCACAGGCAACACAGCGGTTAAGAAGAAATTGTAATTCGTTACGCAGGAACTGCAAGTCGCCCAAGTAGGATCAGCGGGAGCAGCCAATGACGCGTCGATCCGTGAACTACATCGTAGAGGCGGCAGCTAAGCGTGCCGGGTTACATTCGGTGCATCCGCATATGCTGCGCCACTCCTGCGGCTTCTATCTGGCTGATCAGGGCTACGATCTGCGGCTCATTCAAGACTACCTCGGCCATCGAGACCCGAAACACACCGTGCATTACACCCGGGTGGCTGGGAGCCGCTTCATCGGTCTGTGGGCGGAATCCTGAGACCAAAGTGTTCCCAAATGACAGTTTCCCTGTGAACGGTATGATTGAAGTTAATCTGGCACCGCGAAATGGCGTCTGGTTACAGCTTACGGGTCACTACCCCTTTAGAGGCTAAATGAGACGGACATGCCAATGCGCCGAGGCTCTCCAAGCTGCGTGAACCCTCTCGGCGTGTAGCCGTCCCGGGGATCATTGCCAAAGAAAAAGCCGCGGACAAATACATCCTCATCGGTCAGATTGCGCGCCCAGAGTTTGACGGCCCAACGTTCGGCCCCGTAGCCGATTGAGGCATTGACGAGTGCGTACGCATCCGACACCGCATCATGACTGTCCGAGAAGAAATATTCGTCGCGGCCTTCAAATTCGAGACGGGCATACCACCCGCGTTCAAATTGGTAATCGGCACCGAGATAGAATTGATAAGCAGGTGCTTGCGCCTGGTCCCGGCCGCTTAGGTTATCGCCGGCACCGTTGATGTAGTCCTCAAACTCGGTTTCCAAGAACCCCACGTTCGCGAAGGTTGTGAGCTTGTCCGTGGGTGCCCAGGTCAGTTCGACCTCGACACCGGCGTTGGTGCCTTCGGCTGCGTTGCCGGTGAAATCGATGAACTCAACGCTACCGTCGGGCCGATCGCGAATGATCGAGGTGTTCACTTGCACGTCGTCACGTTGCATATAGAAGATGGCAATGCGCGCCTGCAGCTTGGTCTCGCGCCAGGACCCTTTCAACCCGACCTCGTAGTTCCAAAGAACCTCGGGATCAAATTCTCGTAGGTCGGCATCCAGTGTGCCGCTGGTGTTGAATCCACCAGCTTTGTAGCCGCGAGTGACGCCGGCGTAAAGAAGCGCTCCGTTGGTGAGATCGCGTTCGATTTGAAGACGGCCACCTAGAAGGGTATCTGTCGGGTCGAACCGAACCGCCTCCGTGTCGCGATACTCCGCGCGGTGTTGTTCACCACGAAGGCCCACCGTCAGCCTAGTGCGCTCGTTCAGGTGATGAGTGAGTTCTCCGTACAGAGCGAACCGATCGATCTCAAAGTCGCTGGCAAATGGAGCAGGGAGAAACGTGTACTCGCGCGACAATGCCACCGATTGGCGCAGCGCGAAAGCGCCGATAACCCAATCCGTGGTGTCATCGAACAGCCGTGAGCCCGAGACCGGGCCCGATAGGAGACGCGCGTCGAACGTCGTTGTTTGGCGATCGCGCAGATAGCGATCGGTCGACGAGTACCCAAACGGATGAAACCCAACAAAGGTCCAGTCCTCATCGTAACCGTAGTCGATATCGCTGTCGGTATGACCGATGGAAACTTCCAGCCGATGAGTGTTCGGCCATTCGGCGGCCCACTTGAGGCTTGCGTAGGTTGTCTCCTGGATATCCTGACCCGGTTGATCGGACAGTGTGATCCGATCGTTATCCAGAGAGAAGTTGTCGTAGCCGTTGTCGACGTCGATCCGCCCGATATTGAAGGTTAGATCGGATTGATCGTTTGGCGACCAGACCAGCTTGCCGCGAAAGGTTCGTTCGTCGTGATTGGCGGTGTTGTCCCGTCCAAGAAAAGCGTTTTTGATAAAACCGTCGTCGCGATACGACTTTAGTGCGATCCGAAATCCCAGACGTTCGCCGAGCGGACCCGAAACCACCGCTCCTATACCTTGTGAGTCAAAGTCGCCGGCGTCGAGTGTCAATCGAGCGTAGAAATTCTCGGTAGGATCGTTGCTGGTAACGTTGATGAGACCGGCAAGTGCGTTAGCACCGTAGACCGTACCCTGTGGACCCCGAAATATCTCCACCTGGTTGATATCGAAAAGCGTCGCCGCCGTACCAATACCACTCATGTCGACACCGTCCAACAACAAGCCAACAGACGGGTTGAGGGGTTCCGCAAATTGTCCGCGCTCGCCGATGCCACGAATCTGTATGAATCGTCCGCGGGAAGCACCGCTCGAGAAGTTGACGTTCGGCGCCCGACTGAGCAATTCTTCCAGATGATTGACCGTGCCGGCCCGCCAATCAGTCAGCGAAATCACGGAAACGCTCGATGGCGTGCTCATGAGTGTGTTGTCACGAAGCTCACCGTGAACAACGATTTCTTCGACGACGCTATCATTCGCATCGACCGTTTGCGCGCCCCACAATGACGCTAAAAGAACAAGAGAAAGAATTTTCGATTGCGAACCAAGCTGACACACGGCGGACTCCTTAGGTGACTGTATAGACCGAAGGAGCGCCACGTCATGAATAACGTCTAGCGCAGCAACCTATTCCTACGCCGGTATCAACCG
>JADFHF010000107.1 GCA_022567305.1 Bacteroidota bacterium
CGGGAATTCCATCCTTCCCCGGTTCCTGTCCGATCATCGTGCGGTAGGTGTGCGGAAAGTGGAGCTTCCATTTGCCACTACGCATCGCATGAAGCTCGTTTCGACGGTAGTAAAAGTAGTAAGCCTCCTGCGGAGATACGGCGCTTTCTCCCGTCATCAGGGACCAGATCGATTTGCCATCGATCGCATGCTCGGGCAAGTCGGCCTTGATAAGGCCAGCCATCGTAGGGAATATGTCAATGGTCATGGCCGGCGTCGAGACTTCCGTACCCACTGGGATGACTCCCGGCCACTTTGCGATAAACGGTACACGCACACCCCCGTCGAACGTCGTGCCTTTGCCTTCCCGGAGCGGCTCTGCTGATCCGGCGTGATTTCCATAACTCAGCCAAGGGCCATTGTCAGACGCGAAGATCACGAGCGTATTCTTTTCTATACCCGCCTCCTCGATGGCCTCAAGCACCTGCCCTACGGACCAGTCAATTTCTTTTATAACGTCGCCAAAGAGTCCAGCTCCGCTGTGGCCGTCTCTTTCTTCGGAGACAGAGAGTGGAACGTGTGGCATCGGGTGGGCGAGGTAAAGGAAAAACGGCGTTTCTTGCGCTACGTTTTGTTCGATGAACGCGACGGCTCGATGGGTGAAGTCGGTTGTAAAACGGGATTGATCGGTGTTAAAGCCGACCGCCTTTTCTCCTTCGATCGTGGGAAGGTCTGCCCAGGCTTTCGGGTTCTCAGGATGGCCGGGCCACATGTCATTTGAATACGGAATGCCATAGTAATCGTCGAACCCGTGGCGGGTTGGAAGAAATTCCGGATGATGACCCAGGTGCCATTTTCCATAAATCGCCGTGCTATATCCCTTCGATTTGAAAAGCTCTCCCAGCGTGACTTCGTCATCGTGAATCCCGTTCTTGCTACTGGGGAATAGCGCACCGTGTATGCCGATTCGATTGGCGTAATTCCCGGTCAACAGCGATGCTCTCGAGGCGGAGCAGACGGGTTGACTCACATAAAAATCAGTGAAGTGCACTCCTTCTTTCGCCATCTGATCCAAATTTGGCGTGGTGTAAGCCGCAGCCCCATACGCGCCGATATCGGCATACCCCATGTCATCAACAAAAATAATGACGACGTTGGGCGACGAACTAGCGACGTTGGCTTCATCGGGCACGCCGCACGAGACGAGGACAAAGGCTAGGACTACGAAAGAGACGGGGCGGATCATTTTTTTTGGCAGTTGGAGTGCGTTTAGCCGACGATTCCAAAGTGGGCCGGACGGGCCTAAAGAAAAGCGGTTTAGGCCGCAAGTACAAGAACAACTCGCCAAAGAGCTATAGCAACGTTTAGCAGCCTATGCCGCTTTTTGCTTCGTTATTAACGATGCAGTTGATAGGACAACCCCAACATTTCAGTGCGCTCCGGCGTGCGCGTATCGATGTAATACGTCTCGATCGAAATCCGATCTTCAGACTGAATATCCAGGACGATCACGAACTCCTTCTCGAATCCCATGGCTGTCATCACCGGGTCGTCGTCCTTGCCGTACATCTTGATACGCCCGTCTTCCTCGGTTCCCTGCGCCGAAACCCAATACGTCCCGGTGTTGTCGAACGCTAGAACCGTGTACACGCTGTGCCTTCGGTCAAAGCCGAAGATGTAAATCCCGTGCTGGATCGGAGTCCAGTCGATTCTAAATTCTACTTCGAGGAAACGGTCGCCGAGTCGAAGATGCGCGTTCGCCGTGCCAACAACTTCACTCCCAACCCAAACTTCCCACTCGCCAACAAGAGAGTCAAAGAGTTCATGCTCCGGTCCCGGCGTCGCCGGAGCGGGGGTCTGGCCATATGTGGCCGGGCACAGGACGAGAAACATCATGCAGATCACCGCACCTATGCGAAGGTCCGCAAGAAATCTCCATGCTTCGTAGTTCACGTTGTGCAAAATGCTTCTGTCGGCTATCGAATTATCGCGTGAGTCGGACTATAGGAATCTACTTGGTTGCCGTGTCGAATGCGAGTCTCGCAAGAAACCGAATCCCGTTGGTTTTCAGGAGTCGCATACAAATCCCGTACGCGGTACAAAGTCAAGCCTTTTCTGTAATTCCTTGCGAGGCAGGGGATTGCGGAGAGGGTTTTTCTTGTGTTTGACGGTCGCCCCAACATGCTCCCAAAAATCAGCTTTGTGAATTCGAGAGTGCCATGACGGTGCCAGTCTACAAACGTGCATTAACCTATCACGATCAGATATTTGGTACCGAACGGTTGGCGGATTTGCAGCGAGTATTGGCAATACCGACCAGAAAGTAACTTTTTCAGACCTCCTCAGCTAGTTACGCGAGCCCGCAAAATAAGCGTGTTATCGGCACCAACTACTTACCGATTAGGGCAAGCAAATTTGGTTCTGATTCAATTAAAAATTTTTCTCCAGCACCTAGTTCATGGAGAAGTACGTCAAGAACTCGAACTGTCTTTCTTTTTGATCTGTTAAATTCTGTTGTCATTCGTGGCAGTTTGGCAACAGTTTCTCTAAAATCAGACGTTCCTTCTCGAGCAGCCTTGAGAGAGTCTTTAAGGGACATAATTATCTCAACTCTATCCTCCAACTCAGAAGTATCATCATCGTCTTCCTTCAAATCCACAGAAAGCGTGGTGAGCTTAATTAAGGCGTCAATCCCAGCTGCAAGTGATTCTTGAAACAAAGGTAATTCCGCGTCAACTCTTGCTGAGAACTGATCCATATCTGATGCGGATTTAGCAAGTAATCGTTTAAATTGTTTTCTGTTGACGGATCCTTCCGCATCTTTTGGTAAGGCGGTAAA
>JADFHF010000003.1 GCA_022567305.1 Bacteroidota bacterium
CGAGACGACCTACGAGACGCTGGCAAAATTATTCTTTGAGACCCACGATCCGACACAAATTAACAGACAGGGTCCGGACGTCGGAGATCAATACCGGTCTGAGATTTTCTACGCTGATGACCATCAGAAAGAAATAGCACTCCGTTTGATCCAAGAGCTAAAAGCAAAAGGATACCCGATCGCGACGAAGGTTACGGAGGCTGCCACTTTTTGGCCCGCAGAAGAGAATCACCAGGATTACTACGACAAAAACGGCCAGTTACCGTATTGTCATGTCTACACGCCCCGATTCTAGCTAGTTAATTTTGACCACGTAGGCGTTTCCCGGTGCCATGTCCGGAGTCTGTCCGATGAGAGCGGTTCTGTCGTCGAGGTCTATCGACGATCCGAAGGCTACGTCACCCAGGTCGATGATGTGCTTCTGGTACCAGTCGTTGAGTTCGGGCTCACGCTCGAAGACGTAGACGACCCGGTCGATATTGAATTTCATTTGCAGCTGTTCATCGAATCCCACGACCAGGGCGTGATCTCCGCGTAGCGAGACCATCGAACCGAACCCCCCCTGACTGTATTTGGCCGCTGGTTTCAGCGTTTTTCGGGCCTTCCATTGACCGTCTGATGATTGTTCAAAAATGCGGGCGCGGCCGGTATTTCGAGGCCCAGCCCGGCTTTCACCGACGATAATTCGATCGCCGTCAACGTCAACGGAAATAAAGAAGTCCAGAATGCCCCTAATCACACCGGTTTCTGACCAAACTCCCGTTTGTGGGTCTCGGTCGAAGATATAGACTGACCCGGGTTTCTCGGCCAGGTATGTTGACGCCGACACGATCGCCCGATCCCCGCTCAGCGCTCCGGACGTGCCGAATACCCCAGCCTCGGTCCCGAGACTACCCGTCAAACGTTCTTTCAGGATCCACGACGTACCCGAATACTCGTAAATATAGGCCGCCCCATTGTACGCGTGATTTTTCGAATCCCCACTCGTGGTAATGAGAAGGCGATCATGATCAAGTGAAATAGAAGCAGCAAAGGCACCTTCCGGCTGTCCAGGGAGTTGACGGAGCTTTGCTGTCTGCACCCATGATCCGCCAACGGTCTCTCGTTCAAAGATGTAAACCGTGTTGGACTTAACCCCTGAAAAAAAGGGCATGTAGGCAACGATGGCTGCGCGATTTCCGCTGATCGCAACGGCTTTACCAAAGAAGAGTCCGTCCTTGCAATCATCGGGCATCAAGCGAGCGACTTCACTCCAGTGGCTGGACGAATCCATTTCATAAACGAATGCTGCGCCCGAGTTCTGTCCACATTCGCTGTGACCACTTGCACCGACAATCGCGAGCGAATCGTGGATTGCGACCGATGTCCCGAAATAATTTCCGGCCGTCGTGTCCGACGGGGAGAGGCGAATTATCTGTCCACGCGATTCGGATGCTAACATCAGACTCAGTCCAATGACTGCGCATGCAACGGGTTTGATTCTATTCACGTTTCTACAGGCCGCTAATACAGACCGTTGGTACAGGTCGTCATTAATATTCGATTCTCTCCGAGAGACCATACTTTCAAGAACAAACGATGTGCCGAGTCGATTTTAAAGGGTTCTGGCCGTTCGATTCGATCTGAGCGTCCAAAAATTGTAGTCTACGTTCTACAATGAGTGTTCAAACCAGTTACAGGTTACGGTGTACTATCGATTTTCTAGTTCCTGTCCAACGGACGCCCATTGCTCCAGTAATACGACCAGTTCCGCCTGCACCTCGCTGAGCTTCTGGGTGACTTCCCGACCGCGCTTCGGATCATTAAAAAGAACGGGATCGGCTAGCTCATTCTCTAGATCTGATTTCTCAAACTCTTTTTGAATGATTTTCGCTTCCGTTTCCTGATGCATCCGATTGAGCTGAAAGTCATTTAGTCTCGAATAATCCGGGTGTCCGGATGGTATTGATTTTTCTTTTCTCTTCTTTCTTTCTTCCGCTTCCTTCCGTTTTTGATCTTTTGTCTTCGGTCCACCCGTTCGTTCGGCTTTCGGACCAGGATCCTCGACGGTACCGTTGCTTCTCGTGTCTTTCAACTGACTCGCGGTACCGTGTTCGACCTGCCAGAGATAATCCGAATAATTGCCGTGAAACTCCCTGACAGTTCCGTCTTCAACGCGCCAGACTTTTTTCGCAATTTGGTCCAGAAAGTGACGATCATGTGAGACCACGACGTACGTACCCGTATACTGCTGTAGCGCCTCTACGAGCACTTGCCGCGACAGGATGTCAAGATGGTTCGTGGGTTCATCCAGGACCAGAAAATTGGCCGGAGAGACGAGAGTTTTCGCGAGCGCTAATCGACTTCGTTCACCGCCAGATAAGACGGACACGGGTTTAAACACGTCATCACCTACAAACAGAAAAGCACCAAGAAGCGATCGGATCCACGTTTCAGTTTGTCCAACGGCGGTTTCCTGAAGCACCTCGTATACATTTCGATTGACCGGTAAGGTCTCTGCCTGATTCTGAGCAAAAAAGGACAGGGTCACCTTCGAGCCTAGATTTCGTTCGCCGTCAAAGGGTTCGGCGCCTAGCATGATTCGTGCAAGGGTTGATTTGCCTGCGCCGTTTTGTCCGATCAGAGCGATTCGATCTCCACGCTCAACTTGGAGTGGTCCCGCGTCTGAAAACACCTCAACGCGGCCGCCATCACCGTCATAGGTCTTCGAAAACAAAGACAATTCGAACACAGACCGGTTTGACCTCGGCGGTTCAGGAAATCGAAAAGCGATGCTTGCCTCATCAGATGCCGGGGCTGGGACACGGTCCAGACTTTCGAGCATCTTGACCCGGCTCTGCACCTGTCGGGCCTTCGAGGCCTTGGCTCGGAACCGCTCGATGAATCGTTCGGTGTCGGATATCATCTTCTGCTGATTCTCCCAGGTGGCACACTGGGTTGCCCGACGTTCCTGTCTTTCGGTAAGATAATATTCGTAGTTGCCCGCGTATTCGGTGAGTATTCCGCCGCTCAGTTCGGCGATCGACGTCACCATTCGATCCAGGAAATAGCGATCGTGCGACACGATGACCACACTTCCCCGAAACGATTTTAAATACCCTTCGAACCAATCAATGCTATCAATGTCAAGGTGATTGGTGGGCTCATCCAGAAGCAGAACGTCGGGGTCACTGAGAAGCAGTTTTGCCAGCGCTGCCCGCATCCGCCATCCCCCCGAAAAACTAGTAATCGGTCGATTCAACTCGTCATTCGCGAATCCGAGTCCGGTAAGAATGGTCTCCGTCCGTGGCTTGACCAGGTGAGACTCGTGTTGCACAAGTCGGTCGTGGACGTGATTCAGATCAGACAGAAGTTTCTCATATTCGGGGTCGTTGTGATTCTGAAAAGACTCGATATCGCGTATCAGTCTTTCTTCCTCCGAATGCAGAGAAGACACGTCTCGAAACGCCAATAGGGCTTCTTCCAAAACAGACCGGTCAGACGCTTCCTCCTGGGTCTCCTGTCGAAGGTATCCGATTCTAATCCCCGCTACGGAAACCGACCCCTCATCCGGATCCGATTCTCCCGAAATTATCCTGAGCAGCGTTGTTTTTCCGGCACCATTCGGGCCGACCAATCCGATCCGTTTGGTTCCGCTTACGGTCCAGGACACGTTTCGTAAGACAGAAACACCGCTGAAGGCGATGGATATGTTATGTAGCTGTACGATCTTTTCTTGTTCGGAATAAGTTCTGGGGATAATGAGAGTCTGGGAAAAAGCGGGTCGCGTTAGTACGCGTTATCGCTGACGAACCCTCTTCCGAGCGTCATGAGCATGATCTTCAAATCGAGTCGGAGCGACCAGTTTCGAATGTAGTAGATGTCAAATTCGATTCGCTTTGAGATGGATGTATTTCCTCGCCATCCGTTGACTTGAGCCCATCCCGTAATTCCGGCTTTCATCTTGTGTCGAAGCATGTACTGGGGTACCCGGTTGCGAAAGTCATCGATGAAAACAGGCCTTTCGGGTCTCGGCCCAACAATGGACATGTCGCCTTTTAGCACATTGATGAACTGGGGAAGCTCATCCAGGGATGTTCTTCTCAGTAATGAACCGACTTTGGTCGCCCGGTCTTCATCTTGTTTAGCCCATACGGCGCCGGTCTCCTTCTCGGCATCTACCGGCATGGATCTGAACTTCAGCATTTCGAATTTCTTCCCGTTCAATCCCATTCGTGTCTGGCGGTAATAGATGGGTCCGGACGAGGACAGTTTTACGGCGAGGGCGATCACAATCAGCAGTGGAAAAAGAAAGATTAAGATCAATCCCGAGAACACGATATCGACCAGCCGCTTTACGGCGCGGTTGAACTCGAACGGGGTCTCGTCGACGAGATGAATGACCGGTAAGCCGTCGATGTCTGAAACCCGACCATTCATCATGTCGAATTGAAAAAGATCGGGTACCAGGCAGACATGAGCGAGGCGTGTCGAGGCTTCGTTAACGATGCGCTGAATTTTGTCAGAGGCCGCGATCGGGAGGGCGATGTATACATAGTCGACGGGGCTCGTTGAATTTTCTGCTTCGTCCAGGATGTTCGCGAGCTGATCGGTGTTTCCGAGCCACTCGGGGAAATCCGTTCTAAAATCATCCAGAAATCCGATCGTCTCAAAGCCCATCCACGGATACTGCTCGAAGGCAGTTCGCAGCCGCTCTCCAACTTTTCCTGCGCCAATGATCAAAACGCGTCTTATGTATTTACCTCGACGCCGTCCTCGTTTGATAACGAGATATAACAGGGCTCTTAGAAGCACCATCATGGTCGGTGTATAGAGGCCAAACAAAACCATGTGGACTCTCGAGAAATTGAATGCCGCGTAAAACGAAAGCGATGCCGTGACGGCCAAAATCCCTATCAGAATGGCCTTTGAAACGGCGTAGATCAGGCTTGAGAGGCGCTGAGCCCGGTCGGGAACGTAAAGACCCGAAGCCCAGAACACTCCCATCGACAAAATGAGCACCCAGGGAAGAAACTCCATGTACGCAGACAGGGGCAGCCATTCGGGCAGCGTCAGAAAATTGATCGCCGGGAAAAGTTCGAAACGTGTGTAGTAGGCGAGGATCCACGCGACGGCAATGATGCCGGCGTCCAAGAAGAACAGCAAGCGCTGGAAAAGACGACTCTGCTCCTGAAGCATGATTCCGTTAAGGCATTGTCAAAATGTCGCGCAATAGCTGTCAAATGCAGGAGCGATCGAGGGTCGTCTGATCAGAAGAGGTCGGGATCAAATGTACGCCAAAAGATACCAATTCAGGCATGAAAGACCCCCCATCCATTCTAGATCGGTTCTGAATCTATTCCGAATCGATTGTAAATCTGTGACAGAATCTGCATTTTATGTCTGAGGTAACCCGGATGAGTGGATTTTGGTCGAACATATTCTCACGCAACCCGAAGAAAGAATCAACGCTGGACTTACTCGAAACGATACCGGTTTTCGAGGAATTAAATTCACGAGAGCTCCGGGCCGTCGAAAGAATCCTGTACCGACGTACATTTTCCCCGGGGGAAATTATTTTTCGGCAGGGCGATCCCGGCGTGGGCATGTATATCCTGGGCGAGGGCGAGGTGGAAATTCGATCGGAGCCCGATCAGACCGTGCTTACAACACTTGGGGTGGGTTCCTTTTTTGGAGAAGTGTCGCTTCTGAACGAGGTGCCCCGGTCCGCTACGGCCGCAGCGAGCACCGAATGTGTCCTTTGGGGATTTTTCCGGCCTGAACTCATGGACTTGATCGAACGCTGGCCAAAGCTCGGTGTCAAAATCCTCCTTCATCTTGCTCAAATCGCCGGGAAACGCCTGGTAGCCGTGGACGTCGAGCTGCGTGACATGAGAACTCGTGATTCGGAGGGACGATGAGGTCGATAGAGAGCACGAGCAGTGCACCTCGTTGGGGGATCCGGGTTATCGGAGTGGGTTCTGCAGCCCTCATTCTGATTCTGGCCGTTCTATTGCCGGGCCTCGTCGCGCTGTTAATACTGGGAGCGCTGATTGCTTATTTGCTCGATCCAACCGTTCAGCGACTGGAACGTCGGGGCTTCAACCGAACTGCGGCCGCCTCCATGGTCTTCGCCGGCTTGAGTCTACTCGTGATTTCCGCACTCATCGTTCTCGTACCCGCCGCCGTAACTCAATTTGAGGAGCTTCTATCGATGGATGTCTCTCGAGCGACAGCGACGTTTGAGTCGGTGAATTTGAGAATCAATGGCTGGATCGGAAAGTTGGGACTCGAGGAAGTAGACCTGTTGGAATCGCTTCTTTCGTACCTGGGTGAACGAATCCCAAGCATGATTGCCGTCCTTCCGGATGCACTGTCGTTCATCGGGAATCTGGCGTTATTCCCATTCATCGTTTTTTTCCTGCTGAAGGATGGCAGGATGCTGAAAAAGACCATGCTCCTGCTAATTCCAAATCATTATTTCGAGTTTACCCTCGGCTTGCTGTTCAAAATGGACGTTCAGTTGGGAAACTACCTACGGGGTCAGCTCGTCGAGGCGTTCGTTGTCGGAGTTCTTTCGATCGCCGCCCTCTGGATTCTAGATGTCCCGTATTTTCTTCCTGTGGGAATTTTTGCCGGAGCGGCAAACGTCGTTCCGTATCTGGGGCCGTCGACTGGAGCCATCACCGCGGTGATCGTTGTCCTCGTGAGCGGCGGATCCCCGGCCACAGCTGTTCTCATCGTCGTGCTGTTTATTCTGATTCAGCTCCTCGATAACGGGATTGTTCAACCGCTGGTGATCTCGAGGAAAATCAAAATGCACCCATTGTTAATTGTCGTATCCGTCGTGGCTGGCGGTCAGCTGTTTGGATTTCTGGGTTTGTTGTTGGCCGTACCGGTCATGGCTATCCTGAAAGTTTTCGTCGTGGAATCGATCCGGTATTCGAGACGATACCGATTTCAACCTGGGTAACCGGCCATCAGGATCGGAGAAGAAGTGAAAGATCGAGCGCCGTTACGGAATGCGTGAGAGCGCCTGACGAGATGAAGTCCACTCCGGTCGAAGCAATCGATCGGACGGTCTCAAGGGATACGTTTCCCGATGCTTCGGTCTGAAAACGCCCGTCGATCAGGTTCACGGCGGTCGTCAACCGCGATGTATCAATCTGCCCGTCGGCACCGTCGGCAACCATATTGTCCAGCAAAATGCGGTCTACTCGGCCAACAGCAAGAATATCACGGACCTGGTCCAGTGTTGTGGCCTCGATTTCTATCTCCAACTTCGGCCTGTTCGAATTAGCTTGTTTCACGGCCTCGATGGCCTCCTCGATACCTCCGGCGGCGGAAATGTGATTGTCCTTGATCAGAATCATGTCGAACAGGCCCATTCTGTGATTCTGACCTCCCCCGAGACGCACGGCCCATTTGTCCAATACTCGAAGACCAGGGGCCGTTTTTCGGGTATCGAGAATAACAGCGCCACTGCCCTCGATCGCGGCAACGTATCTGGCGGTTTCTGTGGCAATCCCGCTCATTCGCTGGAGAAAATTCAACGCCAATCGCTCAGCAGTCAGAATGGCTCTTGCCGGCCCATTGATGACGCCAAATTCCTGACCCACTTCGATCGGAGAGCCGTCTCCTAGTTGCCAATCCAGCGAAATCGACGGGTCCACTTGCTCGAATACGCGCGTTGCGACTTCAAGTCCTGCAAGAATCCCTGACCCCTTCGACAGAAACTGGCCCTCCGCGGACTGGTCCGATTCTATGATGAGTTCCGACGTGATATCACCCGTTCCAACATCCTCCAGGAGGCAGCGTTGGATAAGCAGGTCCAACACATCCTGGCTAAGAAATTCGCTAAGAAACTCTGGAAGATTCGATCCGACCATGGGTGACATGTACTCCTTGGGCGAAGGCCTCAATCAGGCGTTCTCACCAGATACAAATTCATTGAGGAGCGAGACGATGCGTTCCGGGGCTCGAATCGGTCGACGCGCCTTCCGATCAAAAAAGCAAAGCGTAACGTGACCCGTCACCAACAGGTCCTTTTCACCTTTCCGAACCACCTCGTAGTCGAAAGTCACGCGAGTCGCAGATTCTGAGAGCGTCAAACGAGTTCGAATCTCAAGAAGGTCGTCATATTTCGCTGGATGCCGGTAAGAAATAGCGAGATCCACAACGGGCATGAACAGGCCGTCGTCCTCCAACGATTTGTACGGCAATCCGGCCTTTCTAAGCGCTTCGGTTCTGGCAACTTCGAAGTAATCCAAATAGTGAGCGTGATATACGATACCCATCGGGTCGGCCTCTCGATATCGCACGCGGTGTTCAAATAGAAACTGAGCCATCTTGCCCTACGAAGATTTTCAGTTCACTCTTCCGCGAAGGCGCCCATGGCATCGAACTTTTCGAGTCGGGTCTTGAGCAGCTTCTTCGACGTCATCTTTTCGAGGCTCTTCAAATGACGAGCAATCACCTTTCCTAAACCCTCATACATGGCTTCCGGGTTATTATGCGCCCCTCCGGTGGGTTCGGGTATGATCTCATCAATGATGCCCACTTCCATGAGGTCAGGAGCGGTTAGCTTTAAAGCGCGGGCCGCTTCTTCCTTGAAGTCCCATGATCTCCACAAAATGGATGAACAACTTTCAGGAGATATTACAGAATACCATGCGTTCTCCAACATCAAGATCCGATCTCCGACTCCGATCCCCAGTGCGCCACCGGAAGCTCCTTCCCCGATAATGACCACGACAATGGGTACCGGAAGTCGGGCCATTTCGAACAGATTGGTCGCAATCGCCTGGGCCTGCCCTCTTTCTTCAGCCTCGATCCCGGGGTACGCTCCCGGAGTATCCAGCAGTGTGATTATGGGCTTGTTGTATTTGGCAGCCAGTTTCATCAAGCGTAGCGCTTTTCGATACCCTTCAGGGTTGGGCATGCCGAATCGTCGATACTTCCGGCTCTTCGTATCCCGGCCTTTCTGATGGCCCAAAATGAGAACGCTTCGATCGCGATATCCGTATCGCTCACCTAGAAATGTAGCAAACCCTGCTACGATGGCGGGATCATCGCCGAACAGTCGGTCTCCGTGCATTTCTACAAAGCCGTCCGTCAGTGCTTCGATATGATCCAATGTGTAGGGACGCTGCGGGTGTCTGGCGATCAGTACGCGCTGCCACCGCGTCAGATTCTCATAGATCGATGACCGTAGCGACTTAACTCTTTCCTCCAGTTCCGAGATACTGGCTTCTAGCTCCGGAGCCGGGTCTTCCGAACCGAGTTTGCGCATTTCCTCGAGTTTCGTTTCGAGGTCATGGAGAGGCTTCTCAAATTCTAGAAGGTGGGTGGTATTGGCGGTTGCCATACCCTACGCGGGTTGGTGAGTGAGGATGATCTGCGTCAACCCAATCCTTTTTCATCGCGAAGTGATCGAATCATGATATCCGCGTCCAGGCCTGGTGATTGGTGGGTGACGTAGAACCAGTATGCACGGGTTAGGTCGTCGTTGTCCAACTCCCTAATCGTTAACGTGTTCGTGATTGAAAATACGCCCTTTTGAAGTCTCCACGTGCCCGGAATCAGAGGGAAATGCTCTTCTGAGCACCCGACCCATGACATTCGACCGAATAATACTGCCGGTATCCATCGCAGTTTCCGAAGCGACGCTGCAATCGGTAGACGCGCAAGAGAGAGAAAAATGGGCGAAAATGGAAGGAGTACGATAGCACCAAGACAAACCATAATGTCGTAGGCACGCTGCGCCCTGCGAGTTCTCAGAACAACGACTTCGGGCAATTCTGCCAGGGTGGCTCCCATTGAAAGTTGACTGACAGAGGATTTGCCAATCACCTGATCGCTTCCTTCGTGAAGCATCCGAAACTGGACCTTCAGATCCTGCAGTTCCTGCATGGTTTTGAAGATCAGTTGGTTCGACAAACTATGCGCAGCGAAGACCACATCATGGATCCCGCGAAGGCGAATTACGTCGCGCAACTGATTGAGTCGCCCGATCTGAAAAGGATGGGTTTGCTCGGTTCCGTTTTGACCGTCGGTGCCGGTCACGAATCCTTCCAACGTGAACAGCGGTCTTGGGTGCGACTCGACCATCTGAGCGAGTCGGCGGGCTTCTTCGGCGTCTCCAACCAGGACCGCTTTCCGAAGACCGAGTCGGTTCAGGTTCCAGATGCCCCGCCATATCGACAATAATGCGGCGGCAAGAGGAAGACTTAAAACGATCACGATCCGTGAAAACCCGATGGCTGGAATGAAATATGAGGCCGACGCGACCACGAAAAACCCAACCGTAATTCCCAGAAAAACGGGACGAAGGGGTACGCTCGGTGATCGTCTGTATCCTCCGGCAATCCATATGCTGATCACGGTTCCTATGGCATAGCCTGGAGCAACGGTACCGTAAAAAAGAATTGAGAGTTGGCCGCCCACCCAGATCCATCGAAGCAGGGCAACGGCGCTTACCGTCAAATACACGACACCGAAGTCCAGAAGCGGAGAAGTAATGCCACTTAGACTGGATCTGAAAAGGCTCAATCCAGCGCGGACAATAATTCCTGCACGAAGTACAAATCGGAGAAACCGGGATTGACTGGGATCGAGGTGTTTCTCGATGAAAAGAAGCATCGCCCCGTAAAAAAGACGAACGTAGAGCAGCTCACCCATCTTGGTAGATGCACCTTTATAGTGAATAATCTGCGTCTCGGGGTAATAGTAAATTTTCCAGCCGGCCTTCTGGATACGGTAGCACAGATCCAGGTCTTCGCCGTACATGAAAAAATCCTCGTCAAAGAGACCCGCGCCGGGTTTTTCCTTCGAATTTTGGTCCTGGTTGAGCGCGTCCACACGCAGCATCATGCACGATCCACTGAGCGCATCTACCTCTGCGGTCTGATCGGTTGGCAAATACGTCATGTTATACCTGCCAAATCGTCGCGACCTTGGGAAAAGGCGACTCAGGCCGGTCAATCGGTAAAATGCAACGTCAGGAGTGGGGAAGGATCTTCGACTTTCTCGAGCGAATGATCCATCCGGATTCAAGATTTGACAACCGACCGCGCCGGCTTCAGGATGTTGATCCATGAATGACACGAGTCGGGAGAGCGTGTCCTCCTGGACGATCGTATCGGGATTAAGAATGAGCAGATGTCGACCACGAGCCTGACGAATGGCCACGTTATTTGCACGGCTGAATCCGGTGTTTTCCCGATTCGTGATGAGTGTAACGTTCGGGAAACTGTTCCGAACCATTTCGACCGATCCGTCGGCCGAATTGTTGTCCACTACAATAATTTCGGTGGACAGAGTCTCGCTCGCTGCAATGACACTCTTGAGAGCCTGTTCGAGAAAATCGCGCACATTGTAGTTCACAATAATGACGCTTACGTCGATCGGTTCGACGTGCGAATCCAGCGATTCGAATAGATCAGGGCTGGTCTGTGTGTGCCTGTGCTCCATGGATTGTAAAGATACGACGTGAGCCCAGTCGCGCGATAGCAGCCTGAAATGATCCGTATCGGCAGTGGTCAATGAGAATCCTATCTTCCGGTCCTCATTCTCGTCTGGAGCCTGAACAAATCCATGGGCAACACCCTACAACGAAGTCAATCGTACCCGCAAGAAATTCGGGCCATGGTAGCTCTGGCCGGTCCGGTTGTGATTACACAGCTGGCCCACATCTCGCTGGGTTTTGTGGACACCGTGATGGTCGGCCGACTTGGATCCGATTTTCTCGCAGGCGTAGCCCTCGGTAATACGATGTTTTACACCGCCACGATTTTCTGTATGGGAATTGTCATGGCGGTTGGACCTATGGTTTCGCAGGCCTTCGGGGCAGGACATGACGATCCGATCGGTCGCAGCGTACGACAGGGAATGTGGCTAGCCGCGGCCTTGACTATCCCCGCATTCTTATTCCTATGGAATGCGGCTCCGATTCTAAGAATGTTGGGCCAATCCGCGCCAACGATTGAACTTTCAGCTGCGTATTTGAGGGCCATCAGTTGGGGCATTTTCCCATTTCTTGGTTTCTCGGCCCTAAGAGGATTCAATGAAGCCGTCTCGAATCCCCGTCCGGTGACCGTGATTGCACTTTTCGGTGTAGTCATGAACGTCGGCGCCAACTACGTCCTTATGTTCGGAAAACTTGGTTTTCCGGCAATGGGACTCGTTGGAACGGGTTGGGCGAGTTCTTTTGTATTCTGGTTCATCTTTCTCGGGCTTATTCTTTACTCGGCTGTCAAGCGGTCCTTCTCGCGATACGGCATCTTTTCGAAGCTGGGAAGGCCGGATCCGCACTATTTCAAAGAGCTTTTCAGGATAGGATGGCCGATCGGGGCTTCAATGGGCGTTGAAATGAGCCTCTTCATGATCGCTGTAATGATGATGGGATGGATTGGCACCGCGCAGCTTGCTGCCCATCAAGTCGCCATTCAATGCGCGGCATTTACATTTATGGTCCCACTCGGGATTGGCATGGCGTCTTCGGTGAGAGTGGGACAGGCGGTGGGAGCCAACGATCGAGACGGTATAGTGCGCTCCGGTGTGGTTGGCATCGGATTGTCGGTGGCGTTCATGACCGCTGCAGCTGTCTTGTTCTGGACAGCCCCCCGATTCGTCATTTCACTTTATCTGGACCTCGGGTCGACTGACAACGCACCCGTGATAGAAATCGCCGTCTCGCTTCTTGGAATCGCCGCCGTGTTTCAGGTATTTGACGGAATACAGGTTTCTGCGATGGGGGCCCTTCGAGGATTGAAGGACACGAGGACCCCCATGATGCTCGCGATGGTGGCCTACTGGCCTGTAGGATTGACCGCGGCTTTCGGGCTGGCATTTGTTTTAAACCTGGGAGAAGTCGGTCTCTGGTGGGGTCTGGTTTCGGGACTCGGATGTGCCTCTATCCTTCTGACCATCCGGTTTTTTAGACAAACTGCTCCGGATAAATTTGGACCGGCTATTGTTTTGCCGGATGATTAGCCAATAGATAGTCTGCCTAAAGTATTTATTTTCAACCTACTAGATAAAACCACCGGTGCGCTCTATTAGAATTAATTTCAATCACCCGCATCTGGCTTTGAGTTATCATTCGCTCTTAAGTTATGCGCGTGGATCGCATCCAGTCACCTAACGAACATTCCCGCAGCTGCTACTGAATGCCGCAGATATTTCCCAGGCGAGCCAATTATCTACCCGCGATTTCACTTATTGCCTCTCTGGGTGGAGGAGTGTTCGCACTTGTATTTCTCTGGTACTACTTCGTCCCCTCGTATACCGACGTGGGCTATATGCCCGATCAACCCGTTGACTACAGCCATCGTTTGCATGCAGGTCAACTCGGGCTCGACTGCCGGTACTGCCATACGAATGTCGAATCGACCGCGCATTCCAATATTCCGGCGACTCAGACGTGCATGAATTGTCACGCGCAAATCAAGACCGAGTCACTCCCACTGGTCGGTGTTCGCGAAAGTTGGGCGACTGGAAATTCGATTGAATGGGTCAGGGTTCACAAACTGCCCGACTATGCACACTTCAGTCATTCAATTCACATTAATAATGGTGTGGGCTGTGAGACTTGTCATGGGCGCGTTGACCAAATGGAGCAGGTCCGCCAGGAGAAGACGCTCTCGATGCGATGGTGCCTGGATTGTCATAGAGCCCCCGAACAGCACCTGAGACCGATTTCAGAAATCACAACCATGGGGTACGAACAACCCATTGACTTTCTTGAACGAAATCTCTCTCGCGTGAGAGAAGAGAATATTCGTCCGCCCACCAACTGTTCAGCCTGTCATTACTGAGAATCGATGCACACCCACATCGGAAACCATACAGACAAAAGAGAAATCGACGCTTCGGAGATTTTTCAGGAGCGGGACACGATGATTGAACTACCTGTTCTTCCTGTCGTGGATTCAGCAACGGGGTCAAGGGGGCATCGATCCGCTGACTCGTCCGGTCCCGTATACTGGCGGAGCGATGCCCAGAGATCGGGGAGTTCCGAATACGATCATTTTACACGCGGAGAATTTCTTCCCGGCGCGGATGAAGCACCCACCGGAGCATCCCGGCGCCAATTTTTACAGATCATGGGCGCTTCGATGGCGCTCGCGGGTTTGACAGCCTGTCGACGACCCGTCGAAAACATTCTTCCTTTCGCGCAGAAACCGGAAGACATGCTTCCGGGGGTTCCCGTGAATTATGCTACGGCCATGCCGTTTCGAGGGATTCTAAGAGCGCTACTGGTCGAAAGCTCGGATGGTCGTCCAACGAAAATCGAGGGGAATCCGGACCACCCGGACAGCGAGGGGACATCCAGTATCTTTGAGCAGGCTTCGCTTCTGAATCTTTATGATCCCGACCGCTCTCAGGTCGTTTTGAAGAGCGGTGCCCGAACCAGTTGGAGCGAGTTCGCATCCTTTGCGAGCGGGCTTTCAGCCAGCACGCGCCTCGCCGTGATCAGCGCCCCCGGAACGTCACAGACCCTGGCCGATTTGCGCGACCAGCTTCGAGACAGATTCTCCGCGCTTCGATGGGTCGAGTATTCGTCAACGGGCGACGATCGTGCCATTGCGACGTCAGAAGCCTTGTTTGGTCAGTCGCTCAGGCCCCGGTATAACCTATCTGCAGCGAAAGCGATTGTCAGTCTGGACGCGGATTTCCTAGGCGCAACGGATCGAGACATGCTCGCGCACACGGCCGGTTTTTCCGACGGGCGGAATATCGATCGTAGTGGGGAGTCGAGTCGCCTCTACGTAATCGAGAGTCGCTATTCGATTACCGGGGGGATGGCAGACAACCGTCTCAGACTTCGTCCATCCGAAATCCCAGCGTTCGCGGCTGCACTGTCGACGGCGTTGGGTATCCATGTCGCCGGAGGCGAAGCATTCGAGGACCACGAATACATCCTGGCGATCTCTCACGACCTGCAAGAAGCCGGTGCCTCCGGGTTGGTCATCCCGGGAGAATATCAGAGCTCGGATGTTCATGCGATTGCCGCCGGCCTGAATGATCTCCTCGGAGCCGTCGGAACAACGGTTTCGTATCTAGACACGCAGGAAAACAGCGCCTCCTCGCGTCTCTCGAATTTGCAGGATCTCGTCGGCGACATGAATGCGGGCCAAGTCGACGTTCTCATGGTACTCGGTTGCAATCCCGTTTACGATGCACCGGCGGATTTGAATTTTGCTCAGGCTGTGTCCAATGTCCCGGAATCGATTCATGTAGGTCTTCTCGTGGATGAAACCGCAACGGTTTCGTCCTGGCACATTCCCGGGACACATTTTCTTGAAGCGTGGGGCGATGGTCGGGCAGCCGACGGCACCCGTTCCGTCATTCAGCCATTGATTGCGCCTCTCTACGAGGACGCTCATTCTGACCTGGAAATACTCGGCCTCCTGGCCACGCAGAAGGACAGCTCCGGGTATGATCTGGTCCGATCGACATGGCAAGCCTTCATCACCGACCATTTCGAGACGACCTGGACTCGCGTTCTCCACGACGGATTCCTTTCAAACAGTCAATTCCGGTCCGTTCGACCCATTTTGAGCCAGTCGGCTTTGCCGTCTGCGGTTTCAAGCTCTGAGGATTCCGGAATTGAAGTCATCTTTCATCTGGATGGGACGGTTCTGGATGGATCCTATGCCAACAACGCCTGGATGCAGGAACTGCCGGATGCAACGACGAAAGTCGTCTGGGACAACGTGGCCGTCATGAGTCCGACTACGGCGGAATCGCTCGGCGTCAAGACGAAATTGAAAAAAGGCCGTTACTTTACTGATCGGGTTTCTATTACGATTGACGGTCGATCCGCGGACCTTCCAGTTTGGGTTCAACCGGGCGTCGCAGACGACACGATCGGTCTGACACTTGGATATGGCAGAACGATTGGGTCCACCCGACCTGAGCGCAAGACGAATTTTTTCGATCTGGACGACTACACGGATGTGTATGGAAAAGGCGCGATCGGCTCGGGCGTCGGCGTGAACGTCGCGGTTCTGAGAACAACCGCCTCATTTACGATGGCTTCGAGGGCTCAGGTCGTCCGCTCGGATTCGAGATACCTGGTGGTCTCAACGCAGGATCACGGGGCGCTTCCGGTGGAAGGATTCGAAGTCGAACGGCGCGGTTTATTCCGTTCAGCCACGGTGGAGGAGTTTGCCGAGAACCCGGATTTCGTAAAGGAAATGGAGCCCGAACCTCTCCGCGAGGCGTGGGAAGACTATCCGACACTCTGGCAGAAGAATCATCCGACAACGACAGAAGAATTCCAGGACAACGACTACTATCAGCATCAGTGGGGGATGGTCATTGACCTGAACTCGTGTACGGGATGCAACGCATGCATAGTCGCCTGTCAGGCAGAAAACAACATTCCGGTGGTTGGGAAGGAGGAAGTCAGCCGGGGCCGAGAACTGCACTGGATTCGAATGGATCGGTACTTCGTATCCGGAGACGACGGGACCTACGACGAGCCACGAATGGTCGTCCAGCCGATCCCCTGCATGCACTGTGAAAACGCCCCGTGCGAGCAGGTTTGTCCGGTTGCAGCCACCGTTCATTCGCCCGATGGAACGAATCAGATGGTCTACAATCGGTGTATTGGAACTCGATATTGCGCCAATAACTGTCCGTACAAGGTTCGGCGATTCAATTTTTACAATTGGACGAAGACGCTCCCCACATCTGTCCAGATGGCACACAATCCGAATGTCACCGTGCGGTCGCGTGGTGTGATGGAGAAATGCTCGTACTGCATTCAGCGCATTCGAGAAGTGAACAAGAAAATGAGCATTGAAAAGCGGGCCATGGAGCTTGACGAAGTCCAGACCGCCTGCCAGCAATCCTGTCCCGCAAAAGCCATTTCATTTGGTGACCTCGCCAGGGCGGACAGTGAAGTGAATAAAAAGAAACGGAGTCGGCGCAGATACGAATTACTGGCAGAACTCAATGTTCTCCCCCGCACAAGCTATCTGGCGCGTGTCCTCAATCCTAACCCCAGCCTTGGACACGGCTCGTGATGGCTTCAATCCGTAACGACTCCACTTTCGAACTCAACCCTTTTCGCCCGTGAACACGGCCAACACGGACATAGCTCCAACGAGCGACGTGGATTATCACGTGGACGATCCTCTGGTTCAGGGAAATCCTACGTTCCACGAGATCACCGAGCTGGTGTCCTACCACACAGAGAAAAAGACGCCTCTGGCTTGGTGGGGGGCTTTTGGCATCGCGAGTGGGTTATTGATGGTCTTGCTCGTTATGGTCGCCTACCTGTTTTGGAATGGGATCGGCGTATGGGGACTGAATAATCCGGTAGGCTGGGGCTTCGCAATCGTAAACTTCGTTTTCTGGGTCGGAATTGGTCATGCCGGAACGCTTATCTCGGCCATTCTTTTCCTGTTCAGGCAAAAATGGAGAACGGCCATCAACCGTTCGGCAGAGGCCATGACACTTTTCGCCGTCATGTGTGCACTGATCTTTCCGACGATTCACGTTGGTCGTATCTGGGCCATTTATTGGACCCTACCGTATCCGAATCAGATGGCCATGTGGCCGCAGTTCAAGAGCCCGCTGCTCTGGGACGTGTTTGCGGTCTCTGTTTATTTCATGGTTTCTATCATGTTCTGGTACGTAGGGCTCATTCCTGATCTGGCGACGCTTCGAGATCGAGCGACCAGGAAGCTCCGTCAAAAAGTACTCGGTGTAATGGCCATGGGCTGGACCGGTGCAAACCGCCACTGGCGGAATTACGAAAAGGCCTATCTGTTGTTGGCGGCATTGGCGACACCCCTCGTGCTTTCGGTTCACTCCGTTGTTTCGTTTGATTTTGCGGTTTCGATTGTGCCCGGGTGGCATACCACGATTTTTCCACCGTATTTCGTTGCAGGAGCCATTTTCTCGGGCTTCGCGATGGTTATGACCCTGATGATTGTCGCTCGAAAGGTGTTCGGGCTTCAGAACATCATAACGGTCAATCATCTGGAGAAGATGAACCTGATCATCCTGCTTACCGGCTCGATGGTTGGATTTGCGTACATCACCGAGTTTTTTATCGCCTGGTATTCCGGTGTACTGTATGAGCAATATGCGTTTTCGAACCGGGCGTTTGGACCGTATGCGTGGGCGTACTGGATCATGATGTCGTGTAACCTCCTGTTCCCGCAGTTTTTCTGGTTCAAGCGGCTTAGAAGGAGCGTTCCGTTCATGTTCGTCATCTCCATATTGGTGAACGTCGGCATGTGGTTCGAACGATTCGTGATTGTGGTTATCTCGCTGCATCGTGATTACCTCCCGAGTGCCTGGGATTATTACTCCCCGACATTCGTGGACATTTTGACCCTTCTTGGATCATTTGGACTGTTTTTCACCATGTTTCTGCTCTTTCTGCGATTCTTCCCGATGGTCGCAGTTGCGGAGGTCAAGGCAATCCTGCCTCAGTCCGATCCACATTTTTACGATCACTCCGGGGATGGGCAGTTGGTAGATCATGATTTGGCTGTAAGTGGAGGAGAAGCTTCTGGTGAAAGAGCAGAAATAAACTGAGTACCATGAAACAGAATTTTTGCCTGTAACGGACCATGCTGAAACAACTGATAGCAGATATAAAGGCCTCGATGAGCATCTACGACTCGGAAAAGGATGAGTCTTATGGATTGTTGGCTGAGTTTCCGGATCCTGGTGCGCTCTATCATGCGGCTCATGGGGTTCGTGAAGGAGGATATCGCCGCTACGATACCTACAGTCCGTTCCCCATTCATGGAATGGATAAAGCGATGGGTATGGGCAATTCGAAAGTTGGATTTCTCACGCTCGGCGGTGGGGTCTTTGGATTTGCGCTGGCCTATTGGATGCAATGGTGGACCGGCCAGGTCGATTATCCGATCAACATCAGCGGCAAGCCATTTTTCTCGATCGAGCCTTCGATTCCGATCATGTTTGAATTGACGGTGTTCTTTGCTGCGCTCGCGACGGTTGTCGGCATGCTTGCACTGAACGGATTGCCACGGCCCTACAATCCGCTGTTCTATTCGAATTCATTCAAACGAGTTACGGACGACGCGTTTTTTATTCTCATCTCATCGAGCGACAGAAAATTCGACGCTGAAAAAACCGGTTCTTTCCTCACAGAACTCGGAGCAACCTCTATCGAGGAGATTCACGATCACGGAAGCGCAGACGCATGATGAACCCGATCCGAACTCATATGACTTCAGTCGGACCAGGCCTCGTGTTTCTGATCCTGGCTTTGGCCGGCTGCCGAGGCACGTCGTCCAGTAAGCCGCCCATCCATATCAGCCCCAATATGGACATGCAGGAGAAATTTGAAGCACAGGAGCGCAATGCGTTTTTCGCAGACGAACGAGCCATGAGGCCTCCCGTGCGGGGTACGGTCGCGAGGGGTGGTCTCCGGGAAGACACTAAATACTATACCGGAAGGGCCGGGAATGGAACGTATATCACCCAGAACCCGGTTCAGATTGATGCCGCATTCATGGAGCGCGGTCGCGGCCGATACGAAATTTTCTGCTCCGTTTGTCACGGCTCAGCGGGGGATGGCCAGGGGATTATCATGACGGGAAATTATGGGTACGTACCTGCACCGACCTACCATTCGGATGCGCTGCGAGCGCAAACGGATGGATATCTCTATGAAGTAATCACGAACGGTGTTCGAACGATGCCGTCGTATGCACAGCAAATCAGGGTAAGGGACCGTTGGGCCATCGTAGCCTATATCCGCGCCCTACAGCGGAGTCAGTACGCATCCGTTTCGGATGTCCCGGAAACAGAACGATAACACGAAGCCGAATCACCCGATTTAGAACGAAAGATTTCAAACGAATGTCCAATTTGATCAAGCAGAGAAACCCGATAGCCTGGCTGCTAGATCCAGTCGAGCCAACGGCAGATCAAGCTGACGCGTCATATCGCTTCGACTGGTCGCCGACTGCGTGGTTGTTACCGATCGGTTTGGGCACGGCGGCACTCGTTGTTTCAGCCGTAGGATGGGCAACGGAAGCTCAGCAATTCTTTTTTTCCTATCTGGTCGGTTGGATATTTTGTGTCTCACTTGCGCTCGGGGGGCTGTTTTTCGTTCTGATCCAGCATCTGACACAAGCCCGTTGGAGCGTTGTTGTTCGTCGTATTCCCGAAGCCCTGATTTGGTCTTTCCCTGTTCTGGCGATCCTCGGAATCCCCCTCCTTTTTGGGCTACATGATCTGTATCACTGGACGCACGCAGATTTATTTGATCCGGCGAGTCCGTCGTATGATGCGGTTATTGCCGCAAAGGAATCTTACCTAAACATTCCATTCTTCCTGGGACGCGCAGCCTTTTATTTCTTGCTCTGGTCGACGATTTCGTACAAGCTCTACACGTTGAGCATTCGTCAGGACGTGGATGGCGACCCCCAAATTCCTGCCCTCCAGCGGAAGACCAGTGCTTGGGGCCTCGTTCTTGTCTCTATCACAACCGCATTTAGCGGGTTCGATTTTCTGATGTCACTCGATCCACATTGGTTCTCAACCATTTTTGGTGTCTATTTCTTTGCCGGTTCTTTCATGTCGATCATGGCCTTTACGGCTCTGGTCGCCATGATTCTCCAGAAGGCCGGAATGCTTCAGGGTACGGTTACGACGGAGCATTATCAGGATCTGGGTAAATTCCTGTTCGGATTCGTGGTCTTCTGGGCGTATATCGCGTTCAGCCAGTACATGTTGATCTGGTACGCAAATATGCCGGAAGAGACCCTCTTTTATCGGCACCGACTCGAGAACGGTTGGGAGACGTACAGCGCCGTACTACTCATTGCGCACTTTCTGATTCCGTTTATTGTTCTGATCTCCCGATCAGCCAAACGCTTCATTCCGGTGTTGGGGTTCATGTGTGTTTGGATGCTGGTCATGCACTGGTTCGATTTCTTCTGGTTGGCAATGCCGGTTCTTCATGAGCACCCCTCGTTCCACTTGTTGGATCTTTCGACCGCCGTTGGCCTGTTTGGGATTGTTTCGGGTACCGTGTTGTACCGGTTGAGTCGCCATAGCCTCGTGCCTGAAAAGGATCCCAACCTTGGGAAGTCCTTGGCTTTCACAAATAGTTAGTGTGAATACACAATCCATGACCGATCATACCACAACAAATTACGAACAGGTCGAGCCGGAAGGGCTCAATAGCGGCGCGCTGGGCGTGATTGTCGTGGGTGGAATGATCCTGATTTTGTCGGCCATGTTTGTTGTCGTGTCGATCACCGAGTTGGTATTCCACGATGCCCTGGTGGAGTCAACGGGGATCACCGGGTACCCGACTCTTACTGAATCTCGAGAGAACGCGAGAAAGATTCTGTCCAGTTATGCACCCATCGATCGCGACGCCGGTATTTACCGGATTCCGATTGATCGTGCCATGGACCTGATAGTTAGCGAGGCCCAACGGACTGCCGGAGGAGGCAGCGGATCGCAGAATGGATCGCCCAACCGATGAAAATGGTTCGCTACATATCGGCAGTTGTCTTGATCCTGGGATTCGGTGTTCTTGCTTTTGCAGACGCTGCGGCTCAGGTCACGCGCGAGGACGCCATACCGGACGTGTTCAGTGGGGTCGGAATTACTGAGCGACTGGGCACTGGAATCCCGACCGATCTAACTTTCGTGAACGAATCGGGCGAAGAGGTGGCTCTCGCATCGTTTTTTGAATCGGATCGGCCCGTTATTCTGAATTTTGTTTATCACAACTGCCCGATGCTGTGCAGTCTACTCCTGGAGGGTTTCACGAAGTCACTTCGGGACATGGAGTGGACTCCGGGAAACGAATTTGATGTACTGACGGTCAGTTTTTCAGCGACGGAGACCGCCGATTTGGCCCGACGTCAAAAGGCACGCTACCTGGATATTCTGAACAAGCCGGATGCAACAAAGGGCTGGCATTTCCTGACCGGATCGGAAGAGAACATCTTCGCGCTGGCGGAAGCCACGGGTTTTGGATTCAAATGGATAGAAGAATCCAAGGAGTACGCGCACCCGACTGCACTGATTTTCTTGGATGAAGAAGGGACGATTACGCGATACATCCATGGCATGAATTATCCGCCGGGTGACGTGCGCAAAGCACTCGTCGAAGCGTCGGAAGGAAGGGTGGGCACCACGATCGATCGAATATTTCTGTATTGCTATCGATATGATGCCGATGCGAATTCCTACGTGCTGCAGGCCACGAAGCTGATGAGGCTGGGCGGACTGCTGACCCTACTGGTCGTTTGTGTTGGATTGCTGATCTTCTGGCGGCGCGAACGCCGACATCAAAGAGATCGGATCTCCGGCACTGGAGAGAGTAACTCTCTAATTACTAACTGAAGGCAAACACTATAAATGGGCGAGAACGGATCAGTATTCTTACCTGAGGCATCGTCGAGCTTTGCCAGCGAGGTCGATGCGCTGTTCAATTTCGTGCTGGCCGTCAGTACCGTCTTCTTCATTGCGGTCGTCGGAACGATGATTTATTTCGTCATCCGATATCGCCGCCGTAGTCATTCATTTGTTCCCGCTCCCGGTAAAGACAGTAGACTGCTGGAACTGGTCTCCATCGTGTTTCCCACGATTCTGGTTCTCATTCTGTTTACGTGGGGATTCCAGGTGTTCATTACGCTCAGTACAGCCCCACCGGATTCTTATGAGATCAGGGTGCGTGGGAAGCAGTGGTTCTGGGAATTCGAATATCCGAATGGAGTGGTTACGGTAAACGAGATGTACGTGCCTCTGAATAAGCCCGTAAGACTTAAAATGAGTGCTGAAGACGTCCTACACAGCTTTTTTGTGCCCGAATTCAGAGTCAAGCATGACGTGATTCCGAACCGGTATACGACCGTCTGGTTCGAAGCGACGAAAGCGGGCGAGTATCGGATCTATTGCACGGAATATTGCGGGACGCAGCATTCGGCGATGTTGGGGATGGTTCATGCGGTTCCGGAGGCCGAGTTCAATACGTGGCTCCAGAATCAGGATCAGGACATACCGCTGTTGGACCTCGGGGAGAGGATCTTCAGCCAGTACGCTTGCAACGCTTGTCACGCGATCGACGGTACCCGTAAGATCGGACCGCAGCTGAATGGACTCGCAGGTATAACACGTACGCTCGACGACGGAAGCACGGTTGTGGCTGATGACAGTTACATCCGCGAGTCAATTCTGGATCCGAATGCAAAGGTTGTAGATGGATTCGCGCCGGGACTAATGCCTGCCGCACTGGGTGCCTCTCTCACGCCCAGGCAGCTTGACGGATTGCTTGAATACATCAAGTCACTTGAGTAGGCCCTCTGATGCAGCAAAAGAAGAAACGTGAACTGAGGCCGGGAACCCCACTGAACTTTGACCGAGTAGAGAATTGATGAGTGCAGATGCATCGACATCGGTGAATTACCTGAACCACGATCGTTCGATCAAATCGTGGCTTCTTACGCTGGACCACAAGCGCATTGGCATTCTATATCTGGTTGTCATTTCTCTCGTCTTCCTGGGGGCCGGGATCCTGGCACTATTCATCCGGCTCGAGCAGATTGCTCCGGGTCAGGATATCATGGGTCCAGATGCCTACAACCAGATATTTACAATCCATGGGGTGTTGATGGTCTTCGCATTCATCATTCCCGCTATCCCTGCTATTCTGGGTAATTTCGTGTTGCCCATGCAGTTAGGGGCCAAAGACGTCGCATTTCCGCGCCTCAATCTCCTGAGTTTTTACTTGTACGTCGGGGGAGCACTCATCGTTCTCAGCGCGCTCCTGGTGGGTCGAATCGACGGCGGATGGACATTTTATGCCCCCTATTCGATTCGTGTCGGCGATAGTATTCTATTCGTGACGATGGGGGTTTTCGTGATGGGGTTCTCGTCGATCTTGACGGGTGTGAACTTCATTGTTACGATCCATAAGATGAGAGCTCCAGGTCTTACGTGGAACCGGTTACCGCTCTTCGTCTGGAGTCTCTATTCGACGGCGATTGTTCAGGTTCTTGCCACACCCGTCATTGGCATTACCGTTCTCCTTCTGTTCCTCGAGCGGCTTCTCGGCATCGGTATCTTCGATCCGGCTCTCGGGGGCGACCCGGTCCTATTTCAACACTTTTTCTGGTTCTATTCGCACCCGGCAGTCTATGTCATGATCTTGCCGGCCTTTGGAATCATATCTGAGCTGATTGGCACGTTCTCTCGTCATCGCATATTCGGATACCGCTTTGTAGCGCTTTCTTCCATTGCGATTGCCTTTCTTGGAGCCCTGGTATGGGGGCATCACTTGTTTGTCGCCGGGCAGTCGGCGCTGGCATCGACCGTATTCTCGCTCCTAACGTTCCTAATTGGCATTCCGACCGGAGTAAAGGTGGTGAACTGGGTGGTGACCATGCACCAGGGTTCTATTCAGCTTCGGACTCCGATGCTGTATGCCCTGATGTTTCTGATTCTGTTCAGCATCGGTGGTTTTACGGGAATCATGCTGGGCGTGCTGCCGATCGACATCCACTTGCACGACACGTATTTCATCGTCGCCCACTTCCACTATGTCATGGTGGGCGGAAACGTAATTGCAGCACTCGGCGGTCTACACTACTGGTGGCCGAAAATCACCGGAAAGATATTTAATGAGACGCTCGGACGAATTGCGGCGGGCCTCATTTTCGTCGGTTTCAATCTGACCTTCTTCCCACAATTCATCACCGGGTCTCGTGGAATGCCGAGGCGTTATTACGATTACCCGGTCGAGTTCGAAAGTCTGAATCAACTTTCTACGTACGGGTCCTGGGTGTTGGCTGCCGGGATGTTTTTGATCGCCGGGTATCTGCTGCACTCGTTGTTTAAAGGGAAAAAGGCGAGCGCCAATCCGTGGGGATCATTGACACTGGAGTGGACCCATACCAATCGGCTTCCAATTCCGCACAATTTCGAGCGCACACCGATCGTCACCCGGGGTGCGTATGATTTCCATCTGGCGAAAGATCTGTTCAAGGATGAACCGAGCGGCAATGGAGTTGATTCGCATCAGGTACCGGACCTTGAACAAGAGGGTCGGCCAGAAGCCTAGCGAGACAAAGATTGGTTCGGTAATACACACACATTATGGCTGAAGCATCCACCGTAACCGCAGACCGACCCAAGCATCTGCACCCCCACTTCGTTTCGTCGGAACAGCAGTTCGATGCCGCGAAAATGGGAATGTGGTTATTCCTCGTGACGGAAATCCTTCTGTTCAGCGGGTTGTTCGTCGCCTATACGGTGTTCCGGATCTGGTATCCGGAAGTGTTTTCGCACTCGGCTGAACTGCTGGACTGGCGCTTGGGCGGACTCAATACCATCGTGCTTCTGGCATCCTCGTTAACGGTCGCGATGGGGGTTCATTATGCTCAGACCAACGAAAGAAAGAAGCTTGTCCGGGCGCTGATCTTGACGATATGTTTCGCGGCCGTCTTTATGATCGTCAAGTATTTTGAGTATACCGGGAAATTTGCCCACGGAGTGTTTCCAGGAGTCAATTTCGATCCCCATGGAACGGCGGGTGGTCATGATTATGCCGCATACAACATTCCCTTTGCCGCCCAGTTTTTCAGTATTTATTTCGTGATGACGGGCGTTCACGGCTTGCACGTGTTGATCGGCATCGGCCTGTTCTCGTGGATCGTGATCCGAGCCAACAAGGGGCATTTCAGCAGTGAGTATTACACACCGGTTGAAATCACGGGGCTGTATTGGCACCTCGTCGATATCATCTGGATATTCCTGTTCCCACTCCTGTATCTGATCTAATTGCTCAATACCCTCACCCGAGACAATCGACGCTAGACGAGTTTAACGCTTCATGGCACACGCAGAACATCACATTACACCCAAGAAGACACTGATCCAGGTGTTCGTGGCTCTGATCACGCTGACCGCGATCACCGTCTTTGCTGCGCAAATGGATCTCGGTCCACTGAATGTACCGATAGCCCTTTCGATCGCGATCGTCAAAGCGTCCCTGGTGGTCGTCATCTTTATGGCGCTCAAGCACGACAACCGGATGAATGCGGTCGTCTTTCTGGTTGGCGCTGTATTCGTTGTCGTATTTCTGGTGTTGACGCTGTTCGATACGGCCTATCGCGGCGACCTTCCGAATACGGTCGAGGGGACCATTATGGAAGAGCAGGCCGAGCAGGATGCCTTGCGGGCGAGAGATCCTGGGCCTACACCCGTACCTCCCAGTCAATAGCGACTCGCCACGGGACGTTTCGAGCTGGATCAGTCGGTCGTCAGCAACTCTTGAACGCGATTGTTCAGAAATATCGCCATCTTATCGTACGATGTGGCCAGCGTTTTTCGCAGGTTTTTATCCTCAACGCCCATATGTCCGGAGACGATCTTGACGATGTGACACGGAACACCGTGGGTTGCTGCCACATAGGCTACGGCATACCCCGTCATGTCACTCATATCCGCAATTCGCTGCCAGTAGCTGAGCTCTGTTGCTCCCTGAACGGTATGATCCTGCGTAACAAGCGTGTACTGCGGTACATCATCAAAGGGAACGGTCAGTGGCATTCGGGGATAGGTGGGAGCCGCGAGTTCGATCCGGTCACCCTCAAACACCTGAGAGGCGGCTACGATGGTACCCAATTTGATTTCATCGGTGAGCGCAGTGCACGTTCCCACGTGGATGATTTTGCTGAGCTTTTGTTGATGAAGTAGCCGTTCCGTTCTAAGGGTGGCTTTGATCTTACCGATACCGACGATGGTAACAAGGCAGCAGTCGTCATGTTGGGAATCACTCTCGGACAGGCCATCGAAACGGCCTCTTTCATACTTTTGCAGAAACGGTTGTGCCTCGGCCAGAGTCGCAAATACAATCCCTAGCATGGGTGAGCAATGTTATTGGATGATGGGTTATCTTTTCAAAATGTCCGGACTTCGGACAGATATACCGGGGTTTCCTGCTTTAGGAATCGGGAGCGGATCAGCTGAATTTACGAGATGGGATGAAAATTACCGAACTGCTAGAACAGGCAACTTCACCTCAGATTTCCTACGAGATCATTCCACCCAAAAGAGGTGGATCCATTCGCGATGTCTTCGAGTTGGTGGAAGATCTTGTAGAATTTGATCCCACGTATATCGACGTCACATCTCATTCGGCGCAAGTATACTACGAGGAGCTCCCGGACGGAACGTGGAGGCGCCGCGTGAATCGCAAGCGCCCTGGTACGCTCGGCATGTGTGCGGCCATCAAAAGTCATTTTGCAATAGAGACCGTGCCGCATCTGCTGTGCAAAGGGTTTACGAGAGAGGAGAGCGAGGATGCTATGATCGAGCTCAACTATCTGGGCCTTCAGAATGTGATGGCGCTGCGAGGAGACGACAGCGGGTACATGAAGCCGATTCGCGACGACCGCACGGTCAACGAGTATGCCGTAGATCTTGTCCGGCAGATCGTGGATATGAATGAGGGCCGCTATCTCGAAGATCTGTTGGACGCTTCATCGGCGGACTTTTGTATTGGTGTAGCCGGATATCCGGAACGCCATTTCGAGGCGCCCAACATGAAACGTGATATTCAGTATCTCAAACAGAAAGTCGACGCGGGTGCGCACTACGTCACGACCCAAATGTATTTCGATAACACCGACTTCTTCAATTTTGTCGAGCTCTGTCGGGAGGCCGGGATCACCGTACCCATTATCCCGGGATTAAAAATTCTGACCAATAAGCGTCAACTTCACTCGCTTCCGAGCCGGTTTTTCGTACAAATTCCCGAAGCGCTGGCGACGGAGGTGGAAGACGCAAACGATGAACATGTCGTTGATATTGGAATCGAGTGGGCTGTTCGCCAGTGCGAAGAGTTGCTGAATGCCGGTATCAACCATCTACACTTTTACATCCTGCTCAAGCCGAATGTCGTTACGCGCGTAGTAGGGCAGCTGCGGAAAATGGCCTGATATTACGCGTCCATCTCCAGATACCTGGATTCAAGATGGTGCATGGCCTGTTTTTTTTCCAGGGTTTCGTCTTGGTGACCGGCAAGATGAAGCAGTCCGTGAACCACATATCGCTGAATCTCTTTCTCGAGCGTTGATCCGAACTCGGAATGCCGTTCGGCCGCCGTTTCTACGTCCACGTAGACTTCTCCTTCAATTCCCTCGTCAGACTGGTTGAGCAGAAATGACAGGACATCCGTGTCAAATTCGTGATTCAAAAAGTCTCGATTCAACCCGCTCATACGATGGTGGCGGGTCAGAATGATACCGACTTCCACCCACCGAGTATTCTCGGACACGAGCACAAGCTCGGCCAGGCGCGTCAGCCTGGCAAGATCAATAAGCTCTGCATCGGCAGGAAAATCGAAAGAGACAAGAATTTCTGACACGGTTTGAAAGAATGGCGGGCGTCTATTTATCCGAGATCGTCAAATAGATCTTCGGTTACCGAGAGGGCCACACTGCTCATAATGAGCTCCGGAGGAAGCTGGGTGAAATCTGTGGAGAGCAAGCGCATGTCCACATTGGCGTAAAGAGAACATCCAACATCCCGTTCTACCACAAGGCCGTTCGCGCCGTGTCCGGACCTGGCCACGAAGATGACCTCGCCGAGCTCCCGACTGGCTAGAAATCCAGTACACCCTTGCAGTTGTAGAAACGAGCTGGGCGCGTAAACAGAAATAAGATTCGAAGTTCCTTCCTCTTCAATTTCCTCGGGCACAGGAAGGGCTGGATGAATCTCAAGAGAAAGGCGTCGGCCCGTTTCATCGTTCTGTAGTTCGAATCGGAAGAGTCGGCCGTCATTCTTCGATTTGACCTGTAAAACGGTCTCAATTCGTTCGATATCGGAATCAGAAAATGAATATGCCATTCCTAAATGTTCGGCGTTTTTCCGAAAGATTCGTCGCTTGAAATCGGAAGATAGACTCCGGCAAGATAGCCGTGATCCCACGAAAAACAAAGAATGAGGGCGGTTTTGAACACGATTCTGAACACCGTTTTGAACAAGATCATGAACACAGTTCTGAACAAGATTCTGAACAAGATTGCCTGGGGATAATCAAGGCTTACCATTCAACCCCTACGCCTCGGATGAGTATGTTTTGTCGATTACGCAAGTTCGAAGCTGAATTTTACTAGGACGTACCTGAAATGAATATGAATCGCAATTTCGTGACCATCGGTGCCGTTGCCGGAGCGATCGGTGTCGGACTAGGCGCTTTTGGCGCGCACTCACTGAGCGATCTCCTGGCTCCCGACCGTTTTGAAGTTTATCAAACGGGCGTCGAATATCTGACTCTGCACGCCATCATGCTTTTTATTACGGGATGGGTCAATCATCAGAGAAACGAAAGGATGTTTATGTACTCGGGATTTGGATTTATCCTGGGAATGATCCTGTTCAGCGGAAGTCTCGTGGTCCTGGCGGTCGCGAATGTTCGCATCATGGGCGCTGTAGCACCCATAGGCGGACTCTGTTTTATTGTTGGCTGGTTGCTCCTCGGATGGGGAGCATTCAGGTCGATCCGTTGACTAAGGCGCTTCGTCTTCCTCGAACAGCAGCGTGATACTGGGCAGGAGATTGTGCTCTCGCGCGAGCGTCATGATGGCCACGGCACCTTCTTCTGCTGAATTGTAGCTACTGATTTCTCGACTGTCCACGGCGAGAGCATATCCAATATCGTCGAGCTGACCGGGCTTATAGTCCTCCCATTCTGTCGCCTCCTCGATCACAAAAACGCCATCCTCCGGTGCGTATGACGCAATGAATCGCTCTCGCGCAGCATCCTGGTCAATCAGGCTGAGGTTTCCCAGCGCTTCATATTCGCCGTCGTAAAAGAGCGTCTCGCCGATCAGGCGCAACGTGAAGTCATTCAGGCTGAACACTCCCATCGCTGGTCTGCGTTTATTCGGATATTTCCCTCGACGGGTTTGGGCTGGAAAGCCCTCTGAGCCGCCACTACACCCATTCGTCGGCAAGATACGTCTCAACCCATCTATCCGCTTCCTCGTCTGCAACCTGCTCGATCTCCACATCGAAAACGTCCCCGAAGTGGCCGATCAGTGTATTCATCACGGCGGCTTCATCGATGGCGCGCCCTAATTCAGCGGCCATGGACGTTACGTCTCTGTCCGAGATACCACAAGGCACAATGGCATCGTAGCGTTCGAGTTCGGTATTGAGATTGAAAGCAAACCCGTGCATGGTGACCCATCGACTGCATCGTATGCCCATGGCCGAGATTTTTCGTTCTGTTCCGCGGTGGTTGCGATCTACCCAGACGCCGGTACGACCATCGACCCGGCCAGCCTCGAGTGAGTACGATGCGCACGTCCTGATAATGACCTCTTCCAACTCTCGCAGATATCGATGAACGTCCGTATAAAACCGGTCCAGATCGAGTATGGGATAGCCAACCAGTTGTCCGGGCCCGTGATACGTAATATCTCCGCCACGATCAATTTGGAAGAAGGTGGCGCCTTGTTCATCCAGGTCTTTTTCATGAATCAGGAGATTGGCCCGGTTTCCGCTTTTTCCCAGAGTATAAACTGGAGGATGTTCACTCAGAAGCAGGACATGGGGGATGGCCCTGGGGTGATCGCTGCGTTTCTCCCGGACGAGTCGAGACTGGAGAGCGCGTTGTAGATCCCAGAGGGGTGCATAAGGGCGGTTTCCTAACCGGCAAACCACAACTTTTTGCCTTGGTTCAGACATGACGCAATCGCTCAATCATTTCAGAAAACAACTCAGAAGACCATCTCAAAGACATTCCAAAGACTCAGATGTACGATTCCGGTAATTCCTAGTTCGCGATGCTCACGCGAATGTTAAAGTTTCCCTGAATATTGGTAGCGGAGGGTTGGCGGCTGTCTTCGCTATCGAATTTCTCGTATTTGAGTTCGAAATTAGCCGAAACGCGGTTGCTGAATTGATATCCAATTCGAGGGCTGATCGTCGTACGTGTGTGGGCTGAAATGACTGAAATGTTGTCTCCACGCAGTGCATCTCCAGCGACAAACTCGGGATTCGTGACCGCAGACTCCAGGGCTCGTCGAAGTCTGAGTCGTCGGTCGACGGTACTGGACCGGGCAATCGTGATGCTGAGACTGACCCGATTCTGCAAGGTCTTGCCAAGGAATGGGATTTTCAATCCGGATTTCTGCCACGAACCGGTCAGCGAAATCTCGTTGGTTTTATTCTCGCTCACCTCGTAATTACTGGTGCTAAGCGAGTATGAGTTACTCTTGTTCCACTGGATATTCGTCTGGATCTGACCCTTCCAGTTGATGTCGAGTCCCAACGCAGGTGAGTAGCGCTCATTGACACGGATATTTCCGGTCTGAAACTCCTTGATGTTAAACTGAATGGTCTTCGGCCCCAGAATGATGGTCTGGATCGAATCCTGGCCACCGAATTGGGTATTCGTGCTGAAATCAGCGCTGTAGTCGGCGCTGTATCCATGGCGCACCGTCACGTTTCGGACGATAGACTTGATGAGCGGCCAGTCTCCAATTCCAGAGTAGGTAATCGTCCAATTCGGACGTGGAAAGGGAAGTAGGTTCCTGGAATCCAACGTCGCCTGGCCGTTAATGAACGCTCTTCGAAAGTCTTCTGAAACAGATTCGTTGGTCAGTACAATTCTTCCATCCGAATTGGCGTCTCCGATCGTTGTAGGATCTTCTTCGGGACTGGCACGCAGATCGTCCTGATATGTCTTTAGCTGTGACTTGAACATGTCCAGATATGACACGCCAAATGCCCAAACAGACGCATTGTTGGTACCAGATTGCGTACGGGTCGGTTCGATACCGATGGGCGTGTTGGTATCGTCGAAGACCGGTCTGAACGTGACGGTTTCGTTGTCCTCGTAGTCCAGATTCCAGTTCAGGTTTATCTGCAATTTTTGAGATGGATTGAGCGCGGTTCTCGCCTGGAACCTGTTGCCGTTGGAAAGCACATCCGACACCTGAAGCGAGGGATCCAGAATGCGTTGATCCAAGTCGATCGTTCGTTTGAAACCAAATCGATATGCTGGCGAGGGTCCTTTTCCTTTATAGGCATCGAAAATCGAGAAGGGGGAATCGACGGCAGCTAGATTGCCCATACTGTCAACGATCGGAGTTCCGACGTTGGATGAAGCCGACCCACGAGTGGCATCATACGTGATCGTGAAGTCTCGAATGCCGGTGATGGCAAGGATAAACTGTCTTCCGAGCGCCGCGAAATTGGGTAGTGGTAGTCGAAATCCGCCCCCGGAATCCTCGTCTACCGTTTCTGTTTCGTCACGAGGGAGTTCCTCTTCTTCTTCTTCTAGTTGCTCGTCTAGGGTTCTCACCGGCTGTCTGGGTCTGGCTGCAGGTCTTGCTCGTACCCCTGCGCGAGAAACACGCTTCTCGTTCTCGTAGTCGCGCTGTTTTTCTTCGAGAGATCGATAGAATCCGAATTTGCGCCATAATTCCTGAATTTTAAGTGATACCCCGCCTCGAATACCCACGTTATTCTGGACCGATGCTCCGGTCGGGCGGCCTACGGGCCCGTTCGACCAACTGTACTGTGCACGATAGGAAATATCCTGGATTCGAAACCAGTCGAGTGCCTTCACATTTGCAAACCTCGGTGCAAAAGATCCGGTAAATGTTTGATCGTGTCTTTCGGCCCGGATCCCACCGCTTCCCGAGAAGAAATCCGTCAGGACATTATTGGCCGGTCGAATCTGGAGTCTCGTCAGTTGACTTGCGTCGGCTGCTTCTTCTGCGCTAAGTAATCCCTGATTGATCACGTCTGAAATAGTGAGGCCTATGAACGTTGTATCGGATGTGACTACGCTGTAGAGCGTGTCGACACCCACCGCATTCAGGCTCTGAGTTGTATTGATATCGAATGACAGACTGAGAAATCCAAACGGATTGTATTGAAGATTGAAACTTCGCGCGTGCGTGAACGCATGCTTTTCGCGTAGCGGGAAACGCACACTCAGGGGAACTCTGGACGTATCCCCCGGAGCCAGGTTCGGACGCTCTTTCGTTTGCGAGAAGTTGCGGGAGAAATTCGCAGAAGTGGAAATCGATTGAGGGACATAGTTGAACTGAAGATCACCCAGGGCGCCTAGAACGGGTACGGAATCCAAGAACCAGAACGGACGAACCGTGTGCGGTCTTCGCGTAGCAAATCGGTAACTCAAGGACGACAACCACCGCCATGAATCACTGAGTGATTGAGAAGGGCTGCGAGAATCAGTTTGTGAACGCGAATAGTTAAAACCGATCCCGTCGATGGTATTTCGTAGGATAGGAGAGCGGGAATTGGATTTGCTCACGCGGGCTGAGAAGGACCGCGTTGACGAGAACGTCTGGGCTGAAAGTATTGCTTCCGCTCTACGGTCTGCCTTCTCTGCCTCATCCAGATCTTCCCTTTCATCGATCTGAGCGATAATTTCTTTGAGCCGGATGTCTCCTCGTGTTGGAGAGAATCGAGGCGTCGACGTACTAGACTGAATCTGAAACGAAACGGGAATATTCCATCCAAACCGCTCGGGTATCAGTTTGTCGGCGCTTATTTCCGTGGTTACGCTCCAGTTGTCCAGGCTATTCTGTTTGCGTTCACCGAGGCTGCTGGATAGTGAGCCAAACCCATCCGTTTGGGATTGGATGTTCGCCTTGATTCGCCCGAGGTCAGCCAGTTTGATATCCGCGTTAGCCACCGCGGCCCATCCATTGGTTTCATCATATCCGGCAACGCGAAGCTCATTCACCCAAATCGTAATATCCTCTAGAATGTTTTCGAAAGAAGTGTCCGTCGAGTCGGCTGGATTTCGAATACCGATAACAATGCTATTTATCCTGTCGAGTGACGGCGTTCCGCGAATGCCAAGTCGCGTACCAGGAGGCGCGAATGATTCTGCATCGGGTACGTCAGGGGCCACGAGCGTGCCGTCAACCACGTTGTAAAACACACTGTCCGTAGGAAAGACGAGCCGGTCGCGCGAAACCTTCAACTGATTGAATGCTGCCAGCCGAATGTTGACCGAATTCAGGTCCTGAAAGACGCCCCCGAACTCCGTGTTTGTTTTCCATAGCTGATCCGACGATCCGGCGGTCTCGCTGCTCGGTGTAAGAGGTTGCTCGTATTCGTAGTAGTCCGACGACTCGTTCGATCCAAATCGTATGAATAACTTTGCCTTTTGCCGTCCCTCTTCTATGGGAAGCGTAGACAGGTCCGTTCCGTCCATGGTTTGACCATGCATGTGGACGAACATCCGGACATTGGAGTATTTAAGGAGATCGAGACCCTGATTCTGTGTCTTGAAAATAGCCCGCTGGCGTCCGGGCTCAAGGTTTTCCACGCGAATGACGAGAGACTGCTCGCGGGATTTTTGAACGCCACCGATCCCTGTTCTGGTCTGACTTACAACAGCGCCGATGGGTGAAACATACAGGCCCGCATTTTCATCGTCGTTGATGCTGGAAATGGTTAGGCGTGTATCACTCCGTTCAGCCTCAAAGTCTGTCTCTCGTTCTTTGGCCACCCGTTCGGACTTTTGCCACTGACTGCCAACCAGTTCCAGCGAGGCGAATCTCATCGTAATAGGCGCCAGGTGACCTGTCGTCCACAGGCGGATGGATTCGACGAGGCTGAAATCCTGGATGTCGCCGACCTTGCGCATGAAGTTTTGAACCGGTATGCGAATCTGGTACCAACCCGTCCCGATTCCCACCTCGTTGGTGACTTCTCCAATCACGTAATCGTCTACCAACTCCGGTTTTGCCAAAGAATCCAGGACCACCTTGCTCAGCGGTACTTCGTATTGGAAGTAGCTGTTGTCGATATCGACCGTAGAGTTGAGGTTGCGATCCTCCGAATCAGGAAAACGAGAGTTTCCTCGGGGTAGAGACGAATTGGTCGCCAATTCCGTCTGTCCCTTAAAGCTATTGAGTTCCAGTCCTGCGAAATACCTCGAGAACCGCTGCTGAAACGTAGCAGGTGTCGGGAAAAAATTGGGATTATCGAAAAATTGGGAATTGCCAAAGTAGTGGTAATCGTCACCTGACGGATCTGCAAAAGCCTTCGCTGTTTCAGCCCGATAGCGTGCATCTGATGAGCCCGTGTCGAGAGCGGCGAGAAAATCTCGAAAGTGTTCCTGCTCTGTAGCAAATGGCGGATAATCGCCGCCGTACGAGGCCAGTCCGTCAATTCCAAGGTCCTCTGTCCGCTTGGTCGCGTCGTCGATGTCAACAACGCTATTCTGCGTTGAGTTAGGTGTGCGTCCCCAAGTCAGAATAGTCGACTCAGTGATTTCAGACATCGACAAGCCGTCCTCGTTATTTAGCTTTTCGTCGGGCAAAATGTCTTCCGAAATCGAACCCAAATCGATGAACAACTTGGCATCTCTACCTGCATCGCGAGCTGCGTTTTCGGGGAAAGGTCGAAACACAAACTCGACGAAGTCGATGTTTTTCAGACTAAAATCGGTAAAGCCTTCTGGTAGACGCTGCGACATTCCCCCCCAGGCTGATTTGGGATCGGCCAAGAAGCCACCCAGATCCCGGGTATAATTGTACGGGCCTCTCTCGTATGGGGAGAAGTACATGTCGAACGTCTCGATGGTCGGGTCGATCTCGGCACTGACGTCGCGGTTCGGAAAGATTTCCTCGGTCCGGAAGATCTTGATGGATTCGGGTTCACATACGGCGCAGACCGTCGCAGGAATTTCATTCAGGATGTTTGCATTGATTCGGTACCAGCCAAACGTTCCTCGCCAGTTCGTGCGGAGTGAATCACCCTCAGAACCCGGAAAAATACCCAGTTTGTCTACGATTCCGATGGAGTCGGGAGCCGACGCGATCGACCACGTTCCCGGCTGCATCAATGCGAAAGTGTTTTCAAACCCTTCAAAATCGTCTATGTACGACGTTCCGCGGAGCTCATCGCGCGAAAAGTCTCGACCGCTCTGCTTCAACTCCCGGCGGGTTCTTGCGAACGCAATGGTTTCAATGTGATTCGGGCGGAGCTGAGCGAATTCACCGGTCAGCGAGATGGAGCTCGGTTCTCTCGTCTGAAGGAGGGGGACAAAATCGATGGCCTGCGTCAGCCATCGTGACTCCAGTCGGATGGATCCATCCACCCCCCAAATCGTGTTGGAAATGGGTTCTTCTCCAATACGGTATTTGTCGATCGGAGACTTTTGATTCATTTTCATGAGTGTGGCACCGAACGAGAACCGTTCGTCCGGACTATAATCCATTCTCATACCCAGAAGCGTCTTCTTCTGGAGATTAAAAAGCGAGTTCTGCTCGTAGTCGATCGACAGTTCTCGACCCGGAATTAGAAAGGCAGGATTCGTAATCGTCAGAGTTCCGCCCGAATAATCGACGACAAAATCGGTGTTCTCCTGGAGGGGTGTTCCCCCTGACGTGACTCGGACCGACCCCGGAATCAGACCGGCGTAGGCCTGGAGGTTATAATATTCCTTAACGGTACCTTTGGACGCGCCGCGAATCTGAAACACGTCGTGTTGAGAATCACGCCGTGCATTGGCCTTTTTTTGTTGATACAGGGCTTCATAGACATACAGATTCTTCAGCGTTGCCGCATCTTCTGGGGCAAGGGTTTCATTATCAATCAGGGTTGCAATATGACTCCCGAAAGGCTCTAACACGGGGAAGATTAGCTCTCCGGAGGCCGGTTTAATGGTGTAGTTAACCAAGAAATCGAACAGGTCGTCTGGAGAAAGTCCTTGATCTTCGTTCACCCGATCCAGCCCCAAAATCTGCAGTAGTGTCCGAGAACCGCCTACCCCCGGCAGTGTTTTGGATGCCGTTTTTCCAGGAGGCTCGTAGTAGATCTGCAGCTCAAAGTCTGCACCGCTAATTCCTCGCGCCGGGAGATTGTAGATGTTGCGCATCTCCAGATACCATGCCGCTGGATCGAATCCTGATTCTGGTGCCGGTTGACGGAGCTGAACAGGTCGGAGAAGTTTAAGAACCAGTTTGTCTTCAGATTGGCCACCGTCTGACCCACCGGTGTCGGTCGAAAAGTCGCCGACTTGAAACGTCTGTCCGTTTGCCCTGAATCGGAACGAAACTGCAAGCGCCTCGCTTTCCTGGAGTCGCTGGTTTAGAGACACGTATCCGAGGACCGGGTCGAAATCATAATCCCTACCGCTTTCAAGTCGCTTGTACTTTCCAATCTGATAATCAGAAGCTGTCAATCCTTTATTCGATTCCAGATAGGAACCCGGGGAAGCATCTCCGTTTCTGAGCTTTGAGTCGATTTCACCCCCGTTGGTATCGTCATACTGATCCAATGCTGGATTGGGTAGCACCTGAGTCGTGTATCCGGCGGCGAAAGCAAGGAGGTCCGTGGATTCTGCAAGGTCGACGACGGCCACGACTTGACGAACATTCAATTCCTCCGGACGCGTGGGTTGCAAGCGCCAGATCTCGATTTCCGTAATACGTTCGAAGCCTTGTGAGAGTCGAATGGTTGGGGGATCCACGTGCGACGCCTCCCATCTATTCCTGAAGTAGTAGGACAGAAAGAAGTGCGAAGCGTCGTCGTAATCGGTCGGTTTCAGGTCAAACGGAGTTGATTCCGAGCCCCCTTCGATTTCCAGGCTGCTCGTTTGCCCTTCTTGTTGACTGGCGACCATCGTGAAGTGAATCCCACCGATCTGAAGCTCACTCTTGAGACCAAACAGACTTTGGCCCCCACGAATCAGTGTTGAGGGCGTCTGAAGGAATACATTTCCAGCTTCAATTTTTTGAATAATCTCATCGTCGTATCCGGTATAGACGAGCTTCATCTGATTCTCGTAATCAAACTGATTTTTTGAATCGTACTGAACATCGATGCGCAGCTTGTCTCCGATCGTACCCTGGATTCCAAGGCGTAAATCCTGCTTGAAATTGGGATCCAATTGCGCCGGTTTGCCGGTTACGGAGACCTGCTGATCACTTTTTCGATAGTCGAATCCTGCAGTAATATCGGCTTGTCCGTTTATGCGAAGTTCCACGCCCGGAGTACCGAAGATGGTCGTGAAGGCGGATTGACGACCGCCCGGAACCACGATGCTGATTCCGAGACCGCCGCGACGCACCAGGGTTTGTTGGCGTGCACGCTGAAGAACGATCTCCCGCCAGGCTGCTGTAACGTCGTTTCGGAGCCGCGCATTTCGGTAGGCCTCATAATCCAGTTTAACAGGATGACGGACATCCACCTGACCGACCCGCTCATGACTCGTGTACATCTGGGCCAGGGTGTCATATTCGATGGTGTGTATCCAATACCTGCCCAACCGTGTAGAAAACGCTCGTTTTCGCCTTGGGAAAATGGAGGCGCTTTCAGCGTCTCTTCTTACGGGCGGGAAATATCTTCGAATCAAAACGGTGTCAATCGGAGCGAGTGTATCGGCCGCAATCAAATTCAGTTGAACCAACAGCGAATCAATATGAGAGCGTACCGTCGAGAGTGAATCCAAGTCTTCTCCGACCTCCATAAGTGAGTCCAGGCGGAGACGGATGATCAGGAGGGAGTCAATTTGAACCGCCACAGTATCCGTATCTGCGGCAGATATATAGAAGGGGCCGTATGACCTCGAACCCACATGAGGATCCGTTGCAGCCGTACTAACCAGCACAGCTGAGATAACAAGAGCTGCGGCCACGATCGCAAACAAGCGCCTGGCTGGACGCGATTTAGGCGGTCCGGCACTGTCGGAAACTATTTTATGATTCGAGACAGACACGAATAGAACGTACGCTTACCCCTCTGAAGACCGTTTTTCAGAGTCTTCAGACCCGTGAGTCTACTTTATGAAAAGAAAAAAGACTGGTAGCGAGATGTGCCTATATGCGCGGAATGGAGTGGTTCTAGGGCGTTCTAAACTGCCGGGTAGTGAGGGCGTGCCGGTTATGAGTTATTCAGAGTGAAGTATGTGAGGTGCAGTGTGCTCGATGCAATGTGCAATAAGTATCGTCCAGAATAGAATTCCGCCTAAACTCTGTCGAGCCAAAAGCAAAAGCCCCAGCATTTCTACCTCAATCGGTCTGACACGGCCTCTAAATTTCGATTCCCAGTACAAGAATACCGTAGTTTTGTTCTGATTCGGGCATAGTTGGCTGTATGGAATCGATCGACTACCCGTTCAACATTTGCATCAAATATCCCTCTTAATATGCAGTGCTTTTGTATTTCTCCCAAGTCAAATCCGGGTAGTCATTTCCTCCTTTTTATTCCAATCATTCTGGGACTGATCGTTTTAGGTTGTCAGACCCCCAATGAGGCCGGAATGATGGATCGCGACGCCGAGGAAAAAGCCATTCTTGATCTTCTTATGACCCAGCAAGAAGATTGGAATAACGGCGATATTGCCGCCTTTATGACCGGTTACGTTGAAACCGAATCACTGCGGTTTGCATCCGGAGGAGCCTATCGCCTTGGGTGGCAGGCTACGATAGATCGATACTATGCGACCTACCCGGACCGTGATGCTATGGGGGAATTAACATTTTCCGAACTGGACGTAGAGATTCTGTCGAATGAGTGGGCTACGGCCTTTGGACGATGGAATCTGCAGCGAGGAGGGGATTACGAAGATATCGGCGGTCTCTTCACGCTCCTACTCGTGCGGACGGACGAAGGCTGGCTGGTCAAGTACGACCACACTTCACAAGCCTCATAACACGATTCGAATGGCGAAGGCGAAAGGAACGATCGGAATACTCACCGGCGGCGGGGACGTGCCGGGACTTAATCCGGCCATCCGGGCGGTGACGATCCGGGCGATTCGAGAAGGCTATCGAGTGTTAGGAATCCGACGAGGCTGGGCGGGTCTCGTTGATCTCGTCCGTGACAAAGAGGCGGACAACTCAGAAAACGTTCAGGTATTGACCGAGGAAGTGGTGAACCGGGCCGGACGAACCGGCGGTACGTTCATCCATTCATCTCGAACTCGACCCAGCCATCTTCCGAAAATGGTCCTTCCGGCGCACCTGGTGGATACGTACACGGAAGAAATCAACGATGTGACACCGGAAATCCTTAAAAATATTGAGTTTCTGGGACTGAACTATCTCATACCCATCGGTGGAGACGACACGTTGAGCTACGGTCACCGACTCCATGAGGAAGGGGTAAAAGTCGTGGCGATTCCGAAAACGATGGACAACGATGTACCCGGAACGGACTACTGCATCGGGTTCGGGACCTGCGTGACTCGAACCATCGAGTTCACACACACCCTTCGCACGGCCGCCGGTTCAAACGAGCGATTTCTGGTGATCGAAGTATTTGGACGTTACGCGGGATTTACGGCCTTACTTCCAACCATGGCCGGTGCTGCGGACCGGTGTATTATTCCCGAGAATCCGTTTGACTCCGAGCACCTGACTGAGTTGTTGGTCCATGATCGAAACAGGAATCCATCCAAGTACGCTGTCGTACTTGTCTCTGAAGGGGCGACTATGGTGCACGAGGACAGCTTCACATACAAGAGTGAAGAAAAAGATCAGTATGGGCACAAGAAATTGGGAGGAATAGGGGATCGCGTGGCTCAGGATCTAAAAAAATATTCACCCAAATTCGATAACGGTCGCCGAACGAATGTCGTCAGTCAGCGACTGGGATATCTAGTCCGCTGCGGTAATCCGGATGCAATGGATTCGATCGTTCCGATGGCGTTTGGAAATTTGGCGCTGGATTTAATCCTGGAGCAATCATTCGGTCGTTTGGTGAGCCTTAGAAAGGGTAAGTATGACAATGTGCCCATCGAACTCGTGACCGGTAAGAAGAAAGTTGTCGATGTAGGTAAATACTACAATACGGATCGGCTGCGACCATTCTACAAGTCATTCCGCGACAAGCCCACTTTCATCATGACCAGTGACGACTAGACGGGCGCTACGGAGGGTTGGGTCTTACCAGGGCTTCTCCTGATGACGAGCGTCGAAAGCCCGATCAGGAACATCAAGAAAACGCTGTACGCGGCCGCGGCACCAAAGTCGTACAGACGAAGCTGGGATAGGATCTCAACGCTGATGGGTCGGTTCTGAAAGACGTACAGCATGATGGATGAGACAAATTCGCCAAGCGCCGTCACGAACGTCAACAGGGCTCCGGCTGTAATTCCCGGCGCGATTGATGGGAGAACCACCCGTCTGAGGGTCTGAAGGCGAGAAGCGCCCAGGTCGGTTGAAGCCTCCGACATTCGGTCATCGTACGATTCCAGAGCGGCGAGTGTCGATCGGAATACCAGCGGAATATGGCGAATGAAATAGGCAAGCGGCAGCATCCAAAAACTACCAACCAGGACGTTCCCCAACGTCAAAGCGGACGGTTGGTTGAACGTTACGATCAGATTGAGCGCGATGACCGTACCCGGGATGGCGAAAGGCAGAATGGCCAAACCACGGAGCACGCCTCTTCCCGGGAGCCGACCCTTGGCCAAAACAAGAGCGGCCATCACGCCGAATAGAATATTTCCTGTGGTCGCGATTGCAGCCATCTGAAGGCTGTTGATAATGGGTTCAAAGACATCCGACTGTGAAACGAGATTTGCGTAATTGGCCCACGTGTACTCCTGAGGAAAGACTTGATACGTCCAACTTCCTTCTTTCACAAAAGAGATGAGGACGATGGTAGCGATAGGAAGGAGTAGGAGCGTCAGCAATACCATGCCGACGGTCAGCGCAAGAAATCGGCCCCACCCGGACTGAATGGGTACAGCCAATGGCGCCGCCCCTTTTGAGGCGGTCGTCGACGGTTTGGACCGCGATCTGAATTCGATCAGGATGAGGAAGATCAGACAAATGGCCGTCAGGATTATGGAGATCGTCGCGGCGGCCTCCAGATTGCCATTGGTCTTATAGTTGTAGATCTGAAGCGTCAAGAAATTTTTGGACCCCGCAAACAAAAGTGGCGCAGTGAACGAGGCCATCGAGATCATAAATACCAGAAGCGAGGAGCTCACGATCGCGCCTCTGAGCTGCGGCAGAATGATCTGAAAGAATGTGCGTACCTGGCCAGCGCCAGTATCGTACGATGCTTCTACCAGGCTGCGATCGACGTTTCTAAGGGATGCCGAACAGAAGAGGTAAAAGAAGACATACATCGAATAGACGTGCACGGTTAAGACGGCCCAGAGTCCGTTGAAGGAAAACGGGATCGTCTCCAGGTTGAACAGCAGTTGGATGCTCCTAGGCAGGATGCCACTTTCACCATACAAAAACAGGAAGGCCAGGACACCGACCAGTGGCGGCAGCGCCAGCGGAAGCGCAGCCAGGCCCATGAGGAGCTTTTTGAACCTGAATTCGAACCGAAAGAACAGATAAGCGAGCGACGTACCGACGACGGCCGAGCCCATGACCGTCCAAAGGGAAATCCAAACCGAGTTGCTCAGGGCCCGGACATTGGCCGATCGAACGGAAGAGAATAGCTCTGCAATGGCGGATATTTTGAAGCCTTCACTTAAGAGTTGTAGGCTCGGATACACCACATATCCTCCGAGGACCACGATCACCACCCCAAAGAGCACCCATGCGACGGTCGGGGAGAACCAGAGAGACTGTCGAGTGGGCTGAATCATGTCTACGTCAGAAAGCGAGGGTCGTTACCCGTGGCCACGCATCGTCTAAAGCTCGACACGACTTTCAATGGCCCTTGACAGAGTGGCTTCGTCGGTGAATTCGAGAGTGCTTCCAATCGGGATCCCGCGAGCGAGTCTGGAGATCTTGACGTGAAACGGTGCCAGGAGCTGAGAGATGTAGTATGCCGTCGTATCACCCTCAACACTCGGATTTACAGCGAGGATAATTTCTTGAACGGCGGTCGTGGATTCGCCGGATTCTCCGTTGACGGATGGGCTCAGCCGTTTGACCAGCTCTCTGATGCGAAGGTCATCCGGGCCGATTCCATCTAGCGGAGAAATCACACCGCCGAGCACGTGGTAGACGCCTCTGTACATATGCGTACGCTCGATGGCGACGACGTCGCCGGGTTCTTCCACAACGCAGATAAGAGCGTGATCGCGTCTGTCCGACAGGCAAATGGGACAAGGGTCGTCATCCGTTACGTTGAAGCACGTTGAGCAGAAAATGACCCGCTCTTTTACTGCGATCAGGGCGTCTGCAATCTGTCTGACGTCGTCAGATGACATCTTCAAAATGAACGAGACCAGTCGTTGCGCAGTTTTTCTTCCAATTGTGGGCAATTTGGAGAGCTGCTCAACAAGCGTTTCGACTGATTCGGAAGTGAAATGCATAGGTTTTCAATTAAAGGCCAAAGCGACTGGGGTCCATTCCCGGTGGTAAAAAGCTACCCGCCGCCCGGGCCATCTCGCCTTTTGCCACGTTGGCTGCTTCGTCGAGCGCCTTATTTATACCAGCAATTATGAGATCCTCAAGCAGTTCAACATCGTTCGGATCAATCACTTCCTTTTCGATCGAGATCGCTGTAATTCGTTGTTGGCCATTTGCTGTGACCTTTACCATGCCTCCGCCGGCCTCTGCAGTGACCACGTGTTTGGCTAACTCTTCCTGCGCTTCGGACATCTTCTTCTGCAGGTCCACCATCTTGCCGAACATGTCGGCCATATTCATCTCATCTGCCATCTTAATACACTTTATATAGAAAAAGCCAAGGTGCCGCATCGAATCAGATCGAGCGAACCACTACCATACGATTTCACCGCCAAAACGCTCCACCAGAGACTGCACTGCGGGGTTTTCTTCACATTTTATTTTGAGAAACCCACGTGCGTCAAATTCAGAACCGTTCGAGGAGTCTGAATCACGGGCGATATCTTCACGGACTACGAACTGGAGATCGCTGATTTCAGTCGAGGCCGCCACGGCGAGATGTTTTGACAGTCGGGTTTTTTCGCCTCTCAATATTCGTTCGTGAAACACATCGGGAACGCCGATCTCGATCAGGCCGCCCAGAACGGTAATCACTTTCGTATGGCGAAGAAGAGACCCGAGTCTGATCTGTGTCTCCATCGTATCGGTAATCACCTGCGCCCAGGCATCGGCGATCGGTTCAGCAACTTCAACCGCAACTTCAACCGAAGCCTCCGCAACTAGTATGGCCACCGTACTATCTGAGTCAACTAGTGCGGACTCCGTACTAACTGTGTTTTTCGATTTTGGGTTGGGGCGCTTCAGTGCCGGAGCGTCAAACGGCAGGCCGAGTGTGGTTGTATCAACTTGGACTGACGCGGGTTTGTGTGACGGAGTTGGAGAACTGACGGCCGGCTCGGGTGACGCGGATGCTGGCTCGGGTGACGCGGATGCTGGCTCGGGTGACTCGGGCGCTGGCTCGGGTGACACGGATGCTGGCTCGGGTGACTCGGATGCCGAATCGGTATCTTTCGAGAGCGCAGGTTTTTCCTTGGGCTCCGCTTGCTCGGGTTTTTCTGGAATATTTTCTGGGACTGCCGGCTCAAACGCCTCCGGTTTCGCATTCTTTTTCGCCGACTTTGGATCCTGGCCCGAGGGCTGTAGCGCAGAAGGATCACGAACAAGGGCTTCGAGCTTTTCGATTTTTTCGAGCGCTGTCTTGATGTCCACCGCGGATGGCAGACTCGCCATCTTCAGCAGGGCCATTTCCAGGCGTAATCGGGGCTGACGCGTATTTTTCAGCGAGTCCGCTGTTTCTCCGACAATATGCACGTATCTGAGGAGCACAGATTCAGTAAATCGTTTTGACTCCGTCTCGTATCTATCCTGAATCTGAGCGGTCGCTTCTAAAAGCGTTCGATCACCGACGGTTTTGATAACGAGTAAATTTCGAAAGTGCTCGGCGAGGCCATCCAAAAACTCCTGAAGGTCGTATCCGGACTGAACAATCTGCTCAACGATTCGAATCATTCGACCCACGTCGTTCTTCTCTGCGGCGTCGGATACGTCGAAATACAAATCGGCGTCAACGACTCCAAGCGCCTTGATAAGCTCGTCGTAGACCAATTCCGTCCCGCAGAGCGAAACTGCCTGATCGAAAACGGACATTGCATCCCGCAGAGCGCCGTCGCCCCTTCGGGCAATAAGCATTAGGGAGGCCTCGTCTGAGGAGATCTTTTCTTCTTTGCAAATCTGTTTGAGGCGAGCAATGATCTCCGGGATGGCGATTCGCCTGAAATCGAACCGCTGGCATCTGGACTGAATGGTGGGGAGAACCTTGTGCGGCTCCGTGGTTGCAAATATGAATGATACATACGGTGGTGGCTCTTCGAGCGTCTTCAGAAGCGCATTGAAGGCCGATGTCGTAAGCATGTGGACTTCATCGATGATGTAGACTTTCATCTTGGCGCCCTGGGGCGGAATGCGCACCGAGTCGCGCAAGTCGCGGGCGTCATCCACCTTGTTGTATGACGCCGCGTCTATTTCGATGATATTAAGGTTGCGGCCCTCTTCAAACGACTTGCAGGATTCGCACGTTCGGCATGGTTCGGCGTTATCCTCCCGCTCATCAAGCGGAGTTGTGCAATTGATGGCTTTCGCCAGAATCCGTGCAGCCGTTGTTTTTCCAACGCCCCTGGGTCCCGTGAACATGTAGGCGTGTGCGAGCCGGTCGAGTCGGATGGCATTCTTGAGCGTCTCGGAGACGTGCTCCTGCGAGACGATTTCACCAAAAAGCTGGGGACGATATTTCCGCGCCGTTACGAGGTAGGTCTGCTTGCTCATGTACAATTGTCAGACAGGAAAAAGGGGATGATTTACGCGCTCAAATGAGCCATCCAACATACCCTCTTAACGGAATGAGTGCAAGCTCGCGTTCGAGTTGTGTATCAGAAATTTCGAATGGCGGATTCGGTGACCATAGACGGATCTGCACGCCTTCAAGTGACCGAACAAGAGGAGAATGAAAAAGAAACCGTTCAGCTCAGACCCCGACCGCTCGAAGCGCCGCGCCGGTGATCGACCGAACGATCGCAGCCCGAAATTCGTCGATTCGGGCTAGCGCCAGGCCGGCAGCTTTTAGCGTTTCCATTTCGATTACAGAAATGCGAGAATCTACCAACCATTCGTATTCCTGTGACGAAATAGTGCCCGCAGCCAGCATCGCATTCCATCTGGCAAGATCTTGACTGGATTTTCGGAGGGCATCTCGAGCAGAATCCAATATCACTTCTCGCATCGAAGGCAAGTTCTCTCGGATCTGGTCAGCGAGGATGGACATGACCTCATCTAAAAACGATTGGTCGCTCACGGGTACACCTTCTGGGTTTTAATCACTAAACCGGATCTTACCACTTTCAAGGCCGATAACGGTATCGAAAGCATCGGCGATCAGGAGTTGCGATTGCTGGATGAACGGGTAACTCAACTGCCGCTCCGATTCCCACCGGAAAAGAAAACCACCGATCAAGTTTCTGTCGGGATCGAGAAGAATCTCCCACTGTTTTGTTGAGTGTTCGTTACGAGGTCTCCCTTTTGCAAATTCATATGCTTTCTCAAGATCTATCTTGAGTTTTTCAACATGTTTCAGATGGTCCAAGAACGGGTTCTCTGCTCGATCCATCAACGAAAGTGATTCGACTTTGAGCTCCGTCGCGTACCGATATGCTTGTTGGCTGAACGGGGCAATACTTGGCGCGCAAGACGCCACGGCGCAGCCAAACAGGATCGCAAGGATCGTCTTGTACAAGACTTTCATGCTGATTTTCGAATTTCGAACCGCATCCCGGTGCAGTCCGAAAAAGAGAGAGTCGCTTCCCTAACGGAAACGAAAAAGGAGCGTCCAGTACGACGGATTCGAGGTACTATCAGAAAAAAACGAAAGACGGTGACGCCTACCGATGTAGCGCCAACGCGATTTCCTGCCCGCCGTAATGAAGAATCAGATCCTGATTCTCTTTCGGTACGCTGGTGAGGTCGAACTCGGCATGGTAAACGTATACACAGGCCGTGGTAGGATCGGCCAGTACAGGAATCTGCCGGGCGCCAAACCATTCCAAGACGGGCAAGCAAACCGGCCCCTCCAGTCTTGCATATTTGGCGCTTACGGGTGCTGCCTGTCCATGCGTGAGTGTTAACGATTGGGCTTGACTGGGACGGAGAAACGGACGGTCCTCACCCGGTCGGATATTCGGATCTTCATCCAGTTCCAGTTCTACGATGGCATGAATTCCTGTTGCGCAGGAGTCCACCGCGAGCCAGGCCGTATCGGGAAGTTCGACTTCGAAGAGCGGTTTGAACTCGCGATGGTCAAAATGAGTGACACGCGAGGCGCTGCAGCCTGCGAATATGATGGGCAGGCCGACAACGAGGAAAAAAATGCAGATCCTACTATTAGGCCGGAGCCGTAACATCCAAAAACAAGTTTCCGAGTCCCGCGAATACCGACGACAGTTCAGTGATACCGGACTCCAACAGTGCGGAGATTAAATCCGATGTAGCCATCGCCATAACGACAACGACGAAGACTACGCCCATGTATAGAGACTCGGCGATCGTGAAAAGAAGGAATTTTCTGAGGGGCTCAGGAAGACCCGCCACATCTAAATGTGGCCATGGAGAATAATCGACTGGCATGAAGTATCCCGATGAGTGGTTGCGCCTGGGTTACATGCATTTCCTCCCCCGAGATTGCTATTTTCCTCCTGTCCACATTAATAGGGAATTCGTAGGCGCAAATCAAGCGATATTATTGCTGGGAAAGGGTGAATAAGAACCATAACTGATTCGTGCGTAAGATCTTACACATAGACATGGATGCGTTCTACGCTTCAGTAGAACAGCGCGACAACCCTGAGCTTAAAGGCAAGCCGGTGGCCGTCGGTGGCACTTCAAAACGGGGCGTCGTGGCAGCCGCCAGCTATGAAGCGCGAGCTTGCGGAGTTCGATCGGCGATGCCGTCATCCGTGGCGGCGAGAAAATGTCCGGATCTGATTTTCGTAAAGACCCGATTTGATGTCTATAAGGCGGTGTCGAAAGAGCTCCGAGGCATCTTTAAGCGATATACGGATCTGGTCGAACCACTCTCCTTGGATGAGGCGTATTTGGATGTATCGGAGCCCAAGATATCTGCGGGGTCCGCAACGTCGATCGCTCGTGAGATCAAAAAGGCCATTCTTAGAGAGACCGAGTTAACAGCCTCCGCCGGCGTCTCGTTTAATAAGTTTCTGGCGAAACTGGGATCGGACTTTCAAAAACCGGACGGACTTACGGTGATTACCCCTGCGAACGCGTCAGCCTTCATCGAGCGGCTCCCCATCGAAAAATTCTACGGGATCGGTCCGGTCACCGCGGGGCGCATGCACGACATCGGAGTTCAGACCGGTAGAGATCTTTTACGACTCTCAGAAGATGAATTGGCTGCGAGGTTCGGCAAGTCGGGGCGGTACTACTATAAAATGGCCAGGTGCGAAGACGATCGCGAGGTGAAACCGAGCCGTGAACGCAAGTCCGTAGGCGCCGAACGCACTTTCGAAGAGGATATTTCCGATGTCGGAGAGCTTCTCAGTCGGTTGGATCGGATTGCAGATAGCGTCGCAGAGCGGCTCGCACAATCCGGAGTTGCCGGGCATACGGTGACGCTCAAAATCAAGTATCACGACTTCGAAGTGAATACGAGACAGATGACGTCGAAACACCCGGTAGGCAGTCGGGAAGAATTGATCGAACTTGGAGATCTTCTGCTCCGCAATTCACCAGCACCACCGAAGCGACCTGTTCGACTTCTCGGTCTCAGCGTCTCTAAACTGTGCCCGATTAGTGGTGGGCCGGCTGAAGAACAGTTGGCTTTGGACTTTAGGACTGACGCCGGAGCAATCGGTTGATTCGGCTTCCCATCTCAATCCGCTCACGGTCAAATGAACGAAGAGGCGCAGGGCGGGTAAAGATGTGATGACGAAAAGTGGGCTGGAATGTCAAAACTAGTTGATGCTTTTTTCTGCCGATCCCGTACCATGAAACAACCATCGCTGATTGAATCGGGTTTCTAAACCGGTACCTTTGAGGCCAAGCTCAACTTCATTCTGATCATTGGTTCTTTCGGACGTCCATTTGAGACCACGGTGAAAGTCCTCTCCCGAGAAGAAGCCCGACACGTTTACAATCGCCTCGGCAAACGGCTGGATTCCCAGTCGTTTTACGAAAACCGTGCGTTGGAACTCATCATCAAGCATGGCCAATTCAGTAGGGCACAGCACGTGTTCGAATTCGGTTGTGGGACCGGACGTTTCGCTCTCAAGCTTTTCTCCGAGCACGTTCCCGGGGCTGCCGTCTACCATGGGGTCGATCTCAGTCCAACTATGGTAGGTCTCGCCAGAGATCGGCTTGCTGAGTTCGGTTCCCGGGCCAAGGTCAGCCTGAGCGACGGCAGTCCGCCAGTGCAGGAGCTTTCCGAGTACTACAGTCACTTCGTCTCTACTTTCGTGTTGGATTTGCTGTCCAAGGAGGACATCGCCCTTATTCTTCGGGAGGCCCACCGCATGCTGAAACCAGGAGGACTCTTATGTCTATCGAGTCTTTCTGCGGGGTCGGGAACCGCGTCGCGTCTGGTTGCCCGACTCTGGACGGCAGCTCACGTTTTAAGTCCCGCGCTTGTGGGTGGTTGCCGGCCGATTGAGCTTGCAGGCGTTCTTGCACCCTCCGAGTGGAGGCTGCGTTTTCATACCCACGTGTCTCCCTTTGCCATTCCTTTGGAGGTGGTCGTCGCAGAACGCCTGTAACGAGGGTACCCTCTCACCCGTTATCCATCATACCCCGGTAACTCACAGTACGTGGTCCGGGGTTTGGATCAGGTTGCTATGACTCTAGCAAATTGTGATCCACCGGCACACGTATCTTGAAAAGATCCCCGTCGCTAACAATCCAGCGGGAGTGATCGCTTGTCCTAGACCCCCCCCTTTTTTCCCATTACCTGCTTTGCCTGCAATGAAACCACTATCAAAAATCTCCGGGCTACTATTGGTTTTTTCCGTTGTCTTATTCAGCGCCTGTGAGTCCTACGACACCGAAGAATCCGAAGAGGCCCTGATCGAGCGCGCTCGAGGCATCCATGAACGGGTGATTACGCTCGATACCCACAATGATATCCGAACGTCGAACTTCACGGAAGAGCGCAATTACACGATGGATCTGCCCACCCAGGTCAACATTCCCAAGATGATCGAAGGCGGACTCGACGTGTCCTGGATGGTAGTATTTGTAGGTCAAGATACGCTCACGGCGGCAGGATTTGCCCAGGCTACAGCAGACGCGATGGCCAAGTTTACCGCGATCCACTGGCTGGCAGAGGAGAAGGCACCCGATCAAATCGAAATCGCGTACACGTCCGACGACGTGCGAAGGATTGTTTCGGAAGGAAAACGTGTCGCGATGATCGCGATTGAAAATGCCTACCAGGTTGGGCTCGATCTCGGCAATATTAAAAGATTCCAGGAGCTCGGCGGACGGTATATGTCGCTGTCACATAACGGTCACAGCCAGTTTTCCGATTCCAATACCGGTGAACGCGACGATATTTGGTGGTACCACGGACTCAGCGAACTTGGCAAAGAGGCGGTCGCCGAAATGAACAAGTGGGGGATTATGATCGATCTTTCCCATCCGTCGAAAGAGTCCAACATGCAGGTTCTGAAACGGTCGAGAGCGCCGGTCATGGCGTCCCACTCAGCAGCTCGAGCCATGAACGACGTGAGTCGCAACATGGACGATGAGCAGCTGATGGCGCTCAAAGAAAATGGCGGTGTCATCCAGACGGTCGCCTTTCGGAGTTACGTAAATAGCGAGAAAAGCCGCGCCTATCGTGCCGCCCAGGATTCGATTCGGCAGGAAATCGCTGCCTTAATGGGCGTCGAGCTCGTCGCGAATCGTCGCGCGCTGTTTCAGATGTCTCAAGAGGACCGTGATGCGTATGCGGAACGAGTCGCTCCGGTGAACGAGGCGCTGGAGACGCGCCTTCAGGAAATCGACGCCAAACCGGTTGACGTCGCTGATTTCGTCGACCATATCGACTATCTCGTGGATCTGATCGGAATCGATCACGTCGGGATCAGCTCTGATTTTGATGGCGGCGGCGGGGTCTATGGATGGGCCGATGCGTCTGAGACCTTCAATGTGACGGTGGAGCTCGTGCGTCGAGGATACACTGAAAAGGAAATTGGCCAGATATGGAGCGGAAACCTACTGCGCGTGTTGGACGAGGTTCAACGCATCGCCGCCGAAATTCAGGCGGAAGGATGAACATGTACGGGGCATCGTCGAGCGACAGTTTACCACGCATCATCCTGGATCTCCGGTCGCTTTACGTACGCTGACTCCGTTCCTTTATGACCCAAGGCACATCAAATACCAGCTCGCGCCACCTTGTCCGCGGGCTCACACTCATTCCGGCAGCGGCTCTCATTGTCACCAATGTGATCGGCTCGGGCGTTTTCCTGAAGGCCCGAGTCATGACTTGCAACGTGGGCACCCCGAGCATGGTGATTCTTGCATACGTGGTTGCGGGCATCTTTACGCTCGCCGGAGCGCTTACGTTTGCCGAACTCAGTACGGTCATGCCGCGCGCTGGCGGCCAATACAATTTCATCGGAGCCGCCTTTGGTCGGGTGTGGGCGTTTCTGTTCGGCTGGATGGCCACCTTTATCGACGGCGCCGGTAGCATGGCCGCACTGGCTATCGTGTTTGCCATTTTCTTCAATGATCTCATTGGCGGAGCGCTCTCGAGCACGAATGCTCAGATGATCAGCGTAGGCATCCTGATCGTCGCCATGGCACTGAACTTTGCCTCTGCTCGTTCAAACGGAATATTTGCATCGGTCGTAACCGCACTGAAAATCGCACTTGTCGTCGGGATTGCACTTGGCGCGTTCATTTTGTCCGACGGTATGTGGGGTCACTACGCGCAGAGCGGTGCGGCTGGGACGTGCGAGGGTGTCGCACCGGGAGTACGACTCGGATTTGCCGGATTCGGCGCAGCCGTTGTCGGAGCTCTTTGGAGTTACAACGGATGGGCGATTGCTTCGCTGGTAGCGGAAGAAGTGAAAGACCCGGGAAAGACACTGCCGAGAGCATTGATCGGAGGATCGATCTTACTGATCGGATTATATGTCCTCATCAATGCCGCCTATTTTTATGTTTTGACGCCGGAGACCGTCGCGAGTGTTTCGGAATCGTCCTCGGTCGCCGGAGAAGTAGTCGCCAGATTTCTTGGAGCGGCCGCCGCCACAGTGATGGCAGTCGGGCTGATGATTTCGTCATTCGGAGCCCTTCACTCAACAGCACTCAGCAACGCACGACTCCCATTTGCTTTGGCCCGAGATGGCCTGCTTCCCCATAGGCTTTCCATCATAACGAAGCGGAGCCATATTCCGGCGAACGCAGTGATCCTGCTATCGGTGTGCGCGATCATCTATGCCCTATCCGGTACTTTCGATCTACTGACCGACCTTATTGTGTTCGGACTCCTAATCTTTAATGGATTGGGGGTCGCGGCCGTATTCGTTCTTCGAAAAAGAATGCCGGATGTGGCGCGTCCCTTCAAAGTACCGGGTTATCCGGTAGTACCTGCTCTTTTCCTTCTGGCCACGATTTACCTGATGATCAATACGCTTGTAACCACTCCGGGAAGGGCCCTGATTGGTCTAGCAATTATTGCCGCCGGGCTCCCGGTATATTTCTATTACTCCCGAAAAATTGGACCATCTCGGCCAGAAGATTTCCTCGGCGATGGTGGAGGTAGCCTTAATGAGGACCGTGAACAAGCGTAGTCCAGGCTGGATGTTCGGCCTTGAATTGTTTTAATTCAAAGATTCGGATATACTCCCCCAACCCAGAACCATCGAAAAACGATGGTTGGCAAGAAACTTTTTCATCACACCATGACCGCCGAGCTCGGCCGCGGCGGCATGGGCATGGTTTATAAGGCAACGGGTACGAAGCTGAATCGAGACGTGGGTCTTAAAGTACTTCCGGCGGCTGCGCTTGCGAGTGTGGAAGATCGGGCCCGCTTTAATCGAGAAGGCCAGGCAGCGGCGCAGCTTCATCATCCGAACACTGCAACCGTTTTGGGGATCGAGGAAGCAATACCCGCTGACGAAGACGGTCATGAAATAGGCGGATTGGACGGCTCAAGGCCTTTCATCGCCATGGAATACACCGATGGCGAAAGCTCCATGACTAGGCAAAAAAAGGGTCCCCTTCCAGTGACAGAACCAGTGAATATTGCGGCGATGAATCAAGATCCCGTGTTACAGGTAACTATTCAACGAAATGTAAAGGAGTTTATTAGTCTCTATCCCGGACCGAGAATTATGAACGGTATTACCCGCAAACGACTTCATGCGACTGTATAACGAAAAGGAAATAGGGGCCATCCTCAAAAGGACGGCAGAATTGTCGAAAGACGCTGATGTCGAGAATTCGGACGGGCTTTCGCTAGAGGAACTCAAGCAACTCGCGTCAGAAGCGGGTCTGGATCCGGAATTGGTTGTACGCGCCGCGAACGAATTCTCAGTTGGCAGTTCCAAGCCTGAGAAGGGTAACTTTTTTGGTGGCCCTCTGTCCCATTCGCGTGAGATTGAACTGGATGTTGAAGTAGACCACGATACATGGGAAAGCATGCTTCCGGTCATTCGCGAACACTTCAAAGATCCTGGAATTGTGCAAAATAGAGCCGGGGCTTTCGAGTGGACCCGTAACCGGTGGGACGACGGTACAAAGGGCCATGTATCCGTCCAAAAGATCAAAGGTGGGAGTAGACTTCATGTCTTTTGGAGCGAGACTGCCTTAGGGGGACTCCTCTTCGGCCCGACCTTCCTGTCGCTCTTTTTCGCTCCCATGATTCTCTTTAAAAAAATGGGTCTCGGTCTGGAAGGAATCCCTATCTGGGCGCTTATTGTGGCTACATTTTTCTTTCTCGGGCGATTCGGCGTGATGAGCATTAAGAAACGTAACGTTCTAAAAATTGACGAGCTCGGCAAGAAACTAGCCCAGATTGCTCGGCGAGGAATTGTCTCGGAGCACTCCCGTCTTAAAATCACGACCGCGGGCGAAAAACTGGATCGATCTTCGGAATCAGAGCTTGATTCCACGCGGCAACCTGTTCCTACCAAGACCACGGAACGGGCAGGGCCCTCGATCGACATTCCAGACGATGAGTTCGAAGATCGGAACGAGTCCGGAGATTCAACTCCAGAGAGGGAATTGTCATAATCAATTTCAGACGGCTGAGTCCGGGGTAAGATCGTTGCCTCGATGACCGATGTGTACGAGCTTATCCTTACCCTTCACGTTTAAACGATCGAACACCTGGATACACTCAAAGGCGACTCAACATCGTAGCGTTCATGCAAGCTGATTTATAAAGGCCTGGAAAATGATATCTCCCGAAGGACCGAGACCACGTGTAGCTGTTTTGAGCTTCATACTCGGCATATTGAGTACACCGCCGTTTCCGTTCAGTGTACTGACTGGTATACCGGCGATTCTTTACGGGCGAAAAGCCCTCCATCTCATACGGACTGGGCCGCAGCCGTATCGGGGATTGGCGCTGGCCCGGATTGGAGTGGCCCTCGGTTATTTCAGTATGGTGATTATCCTGCTACTGATCGTCCTGATTCTAACCGGTGTGTTGAAACCGTGATCCTGTCGTTTGCGGACTTGACGGTCGCCCGACGTCTCGCACTTTTTCTCCTTGATTCAATTCTCAGGCCTCAAAAAATAACACATAAGTTCAAGATCGCATTGTTGTTGAGAAGTGGAACTTGTATTTCTCAATATGAGTAGTATATTACTCTATATGAAACGACAACTACACACATCAATGTGGTTGTTATGGAAAACCCGAACACGTTCACAGAACCTGTCTTCGAGCCGGATGATGCCGAATCCAGGAGCGAGACGAATCAGCGCCTCATGGCGTTCGGCGGCGCCGTCGGTGCCATTCCGCTTGTTTTGCAACATATAATCATAGAGGTGCATCTTCACGGGTGGCCATCGATCGCCCTCACGATTACATCTCTTCTGGGATGGGCGGCGTTTGGCCTTGGAGTGCTTCGCAACCGCAAGCTGCGTAAAACGCCTGAGGGTAAAGCCTTTTTTGAACAAGCACATAAAGACGAGCGCCCAATCGCCATGCGAGCTCAGGCGTTCACGTTCGGATTTGCGTTCATGCTGGGTGCACCGATTGTACTCCTGGTTCTGTGGACCGTATTCGGCCATACTGATGCGGGGCTTCTCTCCATTCCGGTCGCGGCCTCCTCGACGGTTGCCGCAGGCGTGACGGGAGCCGTTGTTCGTTTCCAGACCCTTACGAGCCGATGACCGAACATGCCACTCACCGACTCGTGAACAAGCTCAAGGTGCACCGGGCCATGCTCGACCTGACCCAGGGCGAATTAGCCGCGCTCGTGGGTGTAACTCGAAAGAGTGTCAACAGTATTGAGAACGGACACGTTGTGCCCTCGACCGAGCTGGCGCTTCGGATGGCGCATGCGCTTGAATGCACGGTGGAAGGCCTATTTCAACTACCACAGAATCCACGGGAAGAAAAATGATCGAAGCGCTCATCGACCGTTCCCAGTATTCGACTCTCACGGATTGTATCTATTTAAATCAGGCTTCTCTAGGTCTTATCGGCCAGCCTGCGGTGCGGGCCATGCACGATTTCCTGGACGATATCGCCCGGCATGGAAATCTTAAAATGACCGACGAAGATGAGGTTGGGTTCTTCGAATCGCTCCGCGTGCGAGGGGCCAGAATTCTTAACTGTGAAACCGACCGTCTGGCCATTCTGGCCAGCGCCAGTGAATTACTTGGCCAACTCCCCTTCTTGATCCCGCCGAAATCCGGCGGAAAAATTATCGCCGTGTCGACGGATTTTCCTGCTGTTACGCGACCGTGGATTCGATACGAAGCCGACAGCGACTGCGTGCTTTGTTATGTCGATGATATTGCAACAGAAAATCTAACCGATGCGCTTATCGATGCCATCGATGAGCGTACAAGCGTCGTAGCAGTCAGTCTCGTTCAGTTTTCGACAGGATCCCTGGTCGATATCCCCCGGTTGCGCGAAGCAACAGCACGCGTCAACGCCCGTCTCGTCGTTGACGTTACTCAGGCAGCTGGTATTCTGAAAATAGATTCGCAGAAATGGGCGGCCGATGTTGTCGTCACGAGCGGGTACAAGTGGTTGGGGGGTCACGGTGGTGTGGCACTTGCCGCTGTGTCTTCGAAACTGCTCGAATGTGCACCGCTGCTTCCCGGGTGGATGGGCACTTCCGAGCCGTTTAATTTTAACACCAAACAATTGTCGTTCGCTAAGAGCGCCCATCGCTTTACCCAGTCGACGATGGCCTATTTATCGATAGTCGGTCTTACTGCTTCGTTGGATAACCTATTGTCTCTTGGCGAAAGCCAACTCGAAGCTCATTCACGGAGTCTTTCTTTACGGTTGATCGAAGGCGCTCGTCCGCATGGATGGACTCCGTTTCGCAAGATGGAGGATCCATCGGCTTCGCCACACATCGTCGCAATAGCGCATCCGACACGAAGCCTAGATTCAGCCATGGAAGCACTGCGCAAAAAGGGTATCGTCTGTGGAGAGCGCAATGGCCGACTCAGATTTTCTCTTGCTCCTTTTAATGACAGTGACGACGTTGACGCGGTAGTAGACATATTGGCCAGTGCTTAGTTGGCCCTGCTCATTTTACCGTTGCTGCTACGTATTATGGATTTCACGCTCACCAATCCACCGGCGCCATGCATTCCCTTCGTCATTCATTCCTGATTTTGATTGCCTGTCTCGTTTCGATTCCCTCGTTCGCTCAGCAGGTTAGCCTATTTCGTCCGGTCGCAACGTATTCCATCGTGGCTCGTGACTCGCTCACTGGCCAAATGGGAGTCGCCGTTCAGTCCCATTGGTTCTCTGTCGGCCCGATTGTGCCATGGGCACGGGCCGGTGTGGGTGCGGTGGCCACTCAGTCTTTTATTGAACCGGCGTATGGACCTCTCGGGCTGGATTTGATGGCGACGGGTCGGTCAGCTCCCGACGCTCTGAAAGCGTTGACGTCAACCGATGAGGGAGAAGCCGTCCGCCAGGTAGCCATGGTCGACGCGCGAGGACGCGTTGCCGCACATACAGGCAGTCGGGCCATCTTTGCAGCCGGCCATCAGACGGGATCTCAATATTCCGTGCAGGCCAATATGATGGAACACGACACCGTATGGTCGGCCATGGCGGTGGCCTACGAATCGGCAGAAGGTGATCTCGCAGAGCGGTTGCTTGCGGCGCTAGATGCGGCACAAGCTGAAGGCGGGGATATTCGTGGCAAGCAATCGGCCGCGATTCTCATTGTCCCCGCCGAGGCGTCGAATAATCCCTGGAACGACGTGATCTTTAATCTGCGCATCGAAGACCATCCGGAACCACTTAAGGAATTACGTAGACTCGTGAAGTTGCAACGAGCCTACAACGCGATGAACGCCGGCGACGGATACATGACAACGAATGACATCGAAGCAGCGCTCGCAGAATATGACTTTGCCCTTTCACTTTTACCCGATGAAGCCACGAACGGAGAGGCGGCATTCTGGGTAGGGATAACGCTCGTTGAGGCCGGCGACGAACTTGGAGCGCTCCCATATCTCCAGCGGGCGTATCGGCAAGATATTCGGTGGGCGGAGTTGCTTGTCAGGTTGCCTGCGTCGGAACTCCTGCCGAACGATGAAGCGTTAGTCGAGAGACTTGTTGCGGGCATGAAGTCGTCCAACTAACGGTTCGAGGATCTGCGCATGCAACGTGCACGCCGAAACGCTCGTTAGGCCGCCATCTTTCGATTCAAATTAATTGATCAAACTGAGCAATGATTGATGCGATCGTACTACTACAATAGTACGATAAATGTTTAATCGTACGACTATAATAGAACGAAAGAGAAGCTAGCGATGAATGAAGATCACGTAGTCCGGAAAACCATTCGAATCGAGGCCGATATCGACAAAGTTTGGGACGCGCTTACAAATCCTGAGATTACGAAGAAATACTTTTTCAACTGCGAGGCGATATCGGATTGGGAAGTGGGAAGCCGGTTAGATTTTCAAACCAAGGTTGAAGGCGAAGACACGGTGGTTGTGACCGGAATCATCACGGCAATTGAACCGAATTCCGTACTCGAGCACACGTGCTACATGCCCGAATTCGAAAACGACCCGTCGAAGCACACGGACGTGACGTACAAGTTCGAATCCGAGAATGGATCAACCGTAATTTCGGTTTCGCAAGGCCCATTCGAAGACGAAGAAAAAAGGAAACATACCAACTTCAGTTGGGACACCGTTCTCAGCGGGCTTAAAAAGGTGCTGGAAGAAGGGTAGTCGTTATTCAAGAGAAAGAATTAGGATTCCGATCAAGTGTGACACGCTTTCCGGCCACGACGATGACCGTATGATGCCTGGCGGACCAGGTCACTCGTCTATCCGAACGCGAAAAGCACTTCCTGCCGTTTTCTTTCGGGATTGAACTCTAGGAGTTACGTCCGAAACTTGCCGCGGTCAGGTCGCGCTCGCGGGTCGCCGCTTGCCAATTTCCTCTCGTTTGGGTAAATAGAGACTTGAATGTACCCAATCCCACCAATCTGCCGCAAACGCGGACCGTTTTGCGGCTTACTCCTCGTGAGGTTTTTAAATGAAACACATATTCTTCCAAAAACACGGTTTCCATTCGGGAATCCACGTTGCACTTCTTCTGGCCCTATTTTTGTTTATCGGCTGTCAGGCGCCCGCCGTCGAAAGTTTTACGGAAGCAGATAGCGCTGCAATCACAGAATCTGTCGAGAACTGGCAGGCGGCAGTGCTAGATGGCAGATGGAGTGATGTGGTGGCGAACTATTCAGAAGATGCCATATTAATGCCACCCAATCAGCCTGACGTGGTCAGTCGAGCAAGCATCCAAGCTTGGTTTGAGGCATTTCCTCCAATCAATGACATACAGCTCCAAAATCTGGAGATTGACGGTGACGGAGATATGGCGTACGTGTACGGATCCTTCGAAATGACGTTTACACCGGAAGGCATGGATCCCGTTTCTGATTCAGGCACTTTCCTCGAGGTCAGGCGGCATCAAGCGGATGGAAGCTGGCTTATTACAAGAGACATGTTCAATTCCTCACTGCCGCTGCCGATGCCTGAATAATTCCAAGCCCTCACGTATTCATCTGCGGAGTGAGATGAGCCTTTGCTTTGAACGGCAGAAGCGGAGACCGAGATGGTTGAGACGATAACGATGAGTGCGGCTCTGGCCGGCTCCACGTTTTCGTTTCGATTGCAGGCTGAGTGTTCTCTGCCAATATGCTGGACATCACACATGCCTGATTGAGCTTAAAACTCCAGTCAGGCAATAGGCTTTACGGTATCCTTCGTTTCTTTTACCATACCGGTTCCGGAACTAGCGCTAGGTGGCAAATTTTACCAGTCATTGGGATTTGAACTGGCGTGGTTTTTTCCTGACGACGAACCAACGCACCAATCAGTCCGGGTCGTTCACGCGAGGAGTACGCGCCTGCGATCAGAGTTTCTGGCGCCTCCTTCAGAGAGCGCGGCTAGAGCATGGTGCTGGCGAGACAGGCCTGGAACCGTTACCATTCAACGAGGGATGCAGACGGCTTACGCCTCGGCTCATCGGCGTAAATGCCTGCGATTCCCTTCATAAATGCGGCAGGGAAAACGCCTTCGTGCTGCTCTCCGTCCAGGACGTCCAAAAAAAGCTTCAGATTGGGGCGTCTTTGATTACGCAACGTATTGGTCAGGACGTAGAGATCGGTTACCAGGCCCAGCTTTTCTTCGGCGTCTCCGACTGCGAAGTAAGCCCTTGTTTCAACGGGATACGTCAGATCGGCGGACGCTCGTGTCATTCTCATTACATATCGGTCGCGCCGTTCGTAGAGCCAATCGTCCCACCAGATGGACGGGCTGATGATGATATATCGATTGAATAAACCGGGTTTCGTGAGCAGAGCATGTACGGCGGCCAGGCCGCCCATAGATTTTCCGATCAATACGCGGTCACCTGGATCCACATCAAATCGATCTTCCACAAAGGGAATGATCTGCTTCTGAAGTGTCTCGAGAAAAGCGTCGGTACCCCCAGAACCAACATAGTCGACAGGATTTGACGCCAGGAAATGAGTCGAATCAGGGGGCGTGAAGAAGGTCGGAGTATAGTCCCGAGTGCGGTTTTCCTCTTTCGTTATTCCGTCCGCTTCACTCTGATATCCGATGCCCACGAAATAGGCTGCCGGGATGTAGTTGAAATACTCGTAGTTGTACGACATCGCAGCTGCAGGGACGAAATTTCTCAGAGCATCCAAGAAGTAGAATACCGACGGTTTTTCTCCCGGGCCGGGTTCTCTGAGAGGCGGTCGAACATAGAGACGGTATTCTATACCATTTGATGACGTGGACAGGTCATATACCTGAACCTCGTACGGGTATTCAAAGAACACAGCTTCAATCTCCTGGGCGAGCGCCTGGGTGCTCGCAAGCTTTAATAGGAATACTAAAATGATCTGCGGTTTCATTGGGTTCGATTTCTTTGGAGCGAATAGTCCTCTGTAGACACTTCTTTATGAATTTTGGATTACGCGAGCGCCGGATTACTCGACGGATTCTGCCCTGACAAATGTATCTGGTTGCTCTTCTTCGGCCATGGAGATACTTTGCCCTTCCTGGACCCGGAGGGTAAACATCTTGCGCCACTACCCATGCATAATTTGGACCCCGCGGGGCCCCCGATGCAAACGGACTGAACGACCCACCGCGTTCGAATCCAAACAGTGAGAACAAAATGAACCAGCTATCTACGAACACTCTGAAACCGTCAACTTCGAGTCGCCGACGCTTCATGCGTCGTCTCGCTGGCGGTGTGGCTGCCGTCTCTCTTTATCCCTCCATGGACGCGGTCGCATCACAGGCCCAGTTCCTCTCTAAAGCCAGGGAGTCTACGACCGCCGTTTCGGTGGATGAGTCGTTTTGGCAACTTGTCAAAGAACAGTTCACGATAAACCCTCGGCTTACGGTTTTAAATGCGGCAAACCTCTGCCCGTCTCCACATACGGTCCGAGAACGCCTTTTTCAGCTCAGCGATGATCTAAATCGCGACGTATCCTTCCAGAATCGCAGCAAATTCGGAGAGCTTCGGGAAGAAGCTCGCCGAAAGATCGCTGATTACATGGGAGCATCGGAGGACGAAATAGCGATTGTCCGTAACACAAGTGAGGCCAACAGCATTATCGTCGGAGGTTTTGATCACGCTGCCGGCGATGAAGTGATTGTGTTCGATCAGAATCATCCTACCAACAGTGTTGCCTGGGATGTGAGCGCGAGTAGGTACGGATTCAGCGTCAAACGCATCGGAATTCCCAGCCCACCCGAGAGCGTCGATGCTGTTCTTGAAGCGTTTCGTTCCGCGATATCTTCCAAAACCAGGGTGTTGGCCTTTTCAGAGGTTTCAAATACATCTGGGGTCAGAATTCCAGCGAGGCAATTATGCACGATGGCTCGCGAAAGAGGGATCTATACCCACATCGATGGAGCCCAAACGTTTGGAGCATTGGCAGTAAATCTCCATGAAATGGGATGTGACTCGTATGCGGCAAGCGCACACAAATGGTTCGTTGGGCCAAAAGAAGCGGGTATTCTCTATGTTCGCACGGATCGTATCGATGAAATTTGGCCGGGTGTCGTCGGTATCGGTTGGGGAAGCGAAGCTGAAACCGCTGCCGTAGGCGCTCGAAAATTCGAAACTCTCGGACAGCGCGACGATGCGGCAATCGCCGCGTTCGGGACGACCGTAGATTTCCTGAATCTAGTTGGCCGTGAGAAAATCGAAGCACGCGTTTTTGAATTGGCTGCCACGCTGAAGAGCGGTCTGGCCGAGATTCCAGGTATCACGCTTCGTACATCGATGGATCCCGAGCTGAGTGCCGGTGTCTGCATTTCAAAGCTCGAAGGCGCGGATTCACGCTCGGTCTTCAGTAATCTTTACGAAAAGCACGGCATCGTTGGGGCACCAACTGGCGGGCTACGCCTCTGCCCCCACATTTATACGACCATGGCGGATATTGAGAAGACGATCTCGGCCGTAAGAACAGAAATGCAAGCGTAAATCAACCATTGCCCTGCTCAATTCTCTTGCCCTAAGTGTTCGATTCCACCGAATACGACGCGACGCCCGCGTGCGGAGGGCCGCGCCGAAAACAGCGATCCTTGAATTCGATGTTCTCGTTGGGTGGTGTTTATCCGAAACGGGCGTCGATGGCTCTACGAATTTGTTCAAGGCTTTGACCCTCCTTAAAACGACCATACACCAGCTTTGCCTCGCGCTGACAAATCTCACACCCGCGAGCCAGGCCATCGGAATAATAGCAGGTCAGGAGTGAACGGTAATTGGGTCGTACCGCACAGCCACAATTGCAGCCAATACCGTCGGCGATCTCGGGTATTTCACGAATCTTGTCGTACGTCTCCAGGATCTTCTCGGACCATCCTTTGAGTTGCTCTCTAGTCATCACCTTTGAAGCATCAATTCCCGGACGGGGATCTGGATGCGGCTCAGGCCGGCGAAATCGATTTGGTACGAGCGCGTAGAGTCCGGAAAGGGCCCCACCTGCAAACATCGAAATGAATGTGCGGCGTGATTGAGATTGTTCTGCCATGGTCTGGCCGTCTTGATTCCTCTGGTCAGTAGCCGAAATTATACCAAAATACCGAATTTCAGCGGAAGTTCTTCAATCGACCGTTCAAGGCGGACCTCGAAACGAGGAGTAAAAGCGTGTTGGGATAGCTCAATCGGTATACGGTAACCCTAAGCTGTTTTTATGGAGCTGGGCGTTCTTTGATTTCTCCTGCGTGGTCGCGCTTTACGATCCTGAACTTCTAGAGACATGCTGGCTCTTTTCTCAATCCAGCTCGACAAGAAATGAAGCGTGGCGCGATGCTCGTAGACATTGTCCTGCTCTTTATAGAAACTGCGTCGAAGCTGCCGGGACGCGAAGTCCTGGAGTTTTTTTAGTTCGGTCTCGGTAAGAATCTCGAGAGCAACTTCTCGCCCGCTACCCGATTGCACAACAAAAGGTCTATTACGACTGATGTCGACGAAAAACTCTCGTCTGGAGAAATTGGTTAAGGGACTCTGTGTCTTTACGCCGCTCATTGATTTATTTCTACTAGTTGACTGACCCTTTCATCATGATATGAATGGGGTATGACATAGATATGTCATACTTAAATCATCCAAAATCATTCTTTTTTCAATGAATGGGTCATTCCCCTATCTAGTAGAGCGAAATATGCCTCAGTTTGTTACATCCCATTCTGAATGGACGATAAGTTCCGGGCGTGAGAGGTGAATTTCGGGTCGTCGGCGGGCCTACTTTCGGCTAAGGTAGGTCCCGTATAGCGCCGTCATCGCGACCCTTGCCATTCTTCCCCACAACGATACGGGGAGCAGATTCGTTATTTGTCCTCCAAAGATTCATGACCTGAAGAAAAGCCCTGCCGTAGGAATCCCGGTCCTCGAGCGGGCGCTGTTTGGCGCTTTCAGTTCCAACCGCACCCGGAATCAGTTCTTCGTAATCGTAGAGTACGGCCGTGCTGAACACATTCTTCAGCTTCATGAATCCGTTCTCCCGGGAGAAAAAGGGGTCGTCTGACGTGAGAGTGTATTATTTTTTCAGCCTCTCGTCTGACATATCAGCCTCTTTTAGTGGTGCCGCGTTCGGCAACTAATGGGTTCGAGAGTATTTCGATCAAATCCCGGGACCTGATTAAAATCACCTACAATCCCTATTACGCGATCCGGAGACCGGAACTCTGCATCAAACATCCTGAAGCTCGGAAGATATACCGCATATGCGTTTCGATCTGAACCGTCACTCAGAATAGAGAATTCGTCATTCTGGAGTGATACCGCCGTTTCCCCACACTCGAATGTGAGTTTATTCCCCCGAAAGCGACCGGCCTTACTCGCCAGGTCCAGAGGCTGAGTGCCCACCAGAAAGAGGCCTTGTTGATCTACCCACAACATGAAGAGCCAGAACGGTCCATCGTGATCCAACCGTCGGATCCGCGTTGGAAAATCCTGTCCGGATACGGTGAGCGTTGCGTCTATCAACTGAATTCCTGTTTCCGGAGCCAATCGATCTGCTCTAGCGGTGCCAGATCTGAAAATATTGTCCTCAGCCTCCGTGAGATCAACGCTGTCGCATCCAAAGACGAAGCTCAGGCAAAGAACTACAGTGATCGAGAGAATGGGAAGCCGCTGGCGGTGGTTAGCGTTTCCTGGAAGGTGAGTCACGGTTATTTCTATTTTTGATACAACCTTGATAAAACCCAGCACAAATATATCATGTACTGAAGATCCGATTAAAGGTGTTTTCGTCTCCCCTTATTGGTGCCTCGTCCGTATTGAATTGTCTCAAGTGCCCAGCTGTCATCCATCTCCAGATGCGATACAACTTGATTCAGGTCGCGGTTCATGCCGGGCCGCCGCGGATTCGTCAAGGTTAGACGTTCGATAACGTCTACTTATCGAACGCCATACCGCGAGAAGATTTAGTTCTTGGGGTAAGAAGAGAGTCTCAATAACTATCAATTATCGCGAATCGAACAGTCGGTTTGCGGATCTGCAGCGGGGCCTGTGGCGGGGGTTGCCGACTCCGCTCGAAAATATATGGCGGCGGCCGCCGCGGTGACGACCCTGTCAACAGCAAGCGTGGATTAGCCAGCAGCGAAGCTCACATCTAGCTGGCTTGTGAGGACGATGTGATCTCCCCTCCTACGACCAACACGCCGAACTCGACAAAACGCTGACCCATTACGTCGCGACATGCAGCACCTTCGCCGCCATATTTCCGAGATCCTGCATCGCAGTCACGCCGGCGACCTTCTCTCCCGAAAATATCAATATACCGCCGGAGACGTGGTCTCCCGGGCGTAGATGCGGGCGTTTCGCCTCTATGCTGCCGAGCCGCGGCGAAACGACGGCGCGTGGAAGGATGCCGGCCGCATAGCGGACCAGCAGGTCGGGAAGTGCTGCCGCGCGCCTTCCGGAGTGCTCGGCCGAAGGCCGGTCGATCGCGACGACCACGGGCCGGCCGGTGTCGACATCGGTCAGTTGGCGCAACATGGATTCAACCTGCTCCAACATCTGGACCTTACTGCGTCCATTGATCGGCAGGTGGCGGAAAATGCCCCACTGCGGATTTACCCGCAGCGCGGTGCAGTTCTCGTTGTACGGCAGGAGCTCGCAGGGGCGCCTGACGGGCACGCGTGTCATGCTTCTCCACACGCAATGGATCGCTCTGGTGAGCAGGCTTTCGCCTAGGCACCCGTTTAGGCGGTTCACAAGCTCCGGCATGAGATGAGAAAGAGTGGAGTTCGGTTCCATGTCGGTCGACGAGAAGACCGCGATTGCCGCATCCTTCCCTGCCGCCGCGATGAGGTCACCGACCGCGGCGTCTAGATCCTTAAAGATTGTCCGAAGCGGCTCGCCCAGCAGCGCGTTGCGCGCCGCGTTATGGTCGGCGTGGCGGGGATCGACGAGATCCCAGAGATGGTGGCCGGCGCAATGCCCCTCCTTGAACGCGATCATGAACAGGTCCCACGTCCCGGATGCGAGGTAGTGTAGGCCAGCGGTGCGCTTCCTGGCGACGGAGGTGCGCAGGTTAGCCACCACCTCACGTACCTCCGCGTCGTTGAGCGCCGGCACTTCATACGCACAGCGGCTTGGCGGCGCCGGCCCGAACTGCTCGACGACCTCGGCGGCCAAGGACTCCGGGTAGCTCTTCGGCTCGCTGAAATAGCGGCCATGAACCAGCCAGTCAGCGAGGTGGATGCCGTTGATCGGTTGTGGCAATCCGCATTTCGGTACGTCGAACACCGCCACCCGCAGGCCGTGGCTCGAAAGGGTGTCCCAAAAGGCTTCGCGGTCGGCCTCGTCGAGATAGGCCATGCCCATCTCGCCGGAGCCGAGTCGCTGGAGCCAGTGGTAGCGACCATGCTCGCCGAGTCCAGCGGCATATTTGAACGACGCCCAGAGTGCGTCGTCCGTGATACCCTCCGGAGCTGAAAGGCGTGTTGCCGCGCCGCCAGCCCGGAGCGCCGTGAGGTTTGGCAGCGTGCCGTCTGCGCTCCACCGGTCGAGCAGCGCTCCATCGGCTCCATCCAATGCGATAATAAGAAAACGTGCGCTCATGGCTGCTCCAATTTTTTCGGTCTGGTCGCCAGTGAGTTCCGCCCTCATGCTGTCGCCTCAGTGTTGGGCAGCAGAGTCACCCACGGACTCTTGTCCCCCGTGATCGCGGAACGCTCGTGAAGGAGCCTTCAGGCCTGGACGGAGTTCTGTAGTCAGTGGTGGTCTGGCTAACAGGCATTCTACTAATCGTATGCGTTAAACATTCATATGCATATTCGATCCTTATCTGATACAAGTGTAACCACCACAAAGGCATGGTGCAATAAAAGACAGTGGCATCGGGTCGTTGTAATCCTATCACCGGTCGGCATATCTCTCTGCTGTACATCACGCTAAAACAAACGTCGATCTTCATCTTCACGCCGAGCATAAGCGACCGTTGATGCACGGTAATATTGATTTATCGAGAGGGTTTCAGGTGCGGCCTGTAAGTCTTGGGGGGAGGGGGTGAAGACGAAGGCGTGAGCGATGGCTACCACCTCTTATCATATACGCCACTTTCTCAGCTCTAAAAAGCCCTCCCCAATACCGACAACTAAGACCGGTAAGGCCCGCGGCTCCCAAATCCACAAATCTGCCCTGGTGAGTTGGAACGGGTGGTGGGTGCGCGTACGCGGGGATAGAGCGCATAGCTCGGGGATGAATATCAGTCGGATTACTGCGCCTGCTTAAGCACCTGTCGATCAAGCCGTTCACGCGTATCGTCAACTATGGCTGTAATTCCGGATCTGCATCCTTCCAGGTCTCGATCACTCTCGCGTAGAAGCGAATCGCCATCTCATCTTCTTCCTCTCTCTTGATATATCTTTCCTCTCATCAGGTACGAGGGTGCAATATCCTGCAACATGTAGCGGGTTGGAACCCCACGTTAGACGAACCATCCCCCATGGCTTCCAACCAGCGCAGCGCTTCGTCGGTACGCCCGAAGCTAAAAACCGGCGCTCGGACAATGATTTCGGGATCGGTGAAAATCAGGCTACAAGTGTACTGCACGGACAGTATCGATCCAAGGTAGACCCACTTTTTATCCCATTAGATGCGTCCAGTTCCAATCAATCAATGGCTCACGGTAACCCTACTGACACCTTTCTACTCGTATCTTCTAATTACCCAATTGCATACAGAAATGGGGTTGACAAGCCGAAATGCGGCAAGGACGCGAATCTGGATAAAGAACAGGCTACTGTGGATACGCCCGTTGCCCTAATTCTTTTTAACAGACCCGAGCCTACGGCCAGGGTTTTCGATTCAATTCGAAAGGCCCGACCGCCACGCTTGTTTCTGATCGCAGACGGTCCAAGGCCTGACCGGCCAGATGACGCTGCACTGGTTGCCACAGCCAGGAAAACAACGGACCGTGTTGACTGGCCGTGCGACGTGGTAAAGCTCTTTTCTGATGAAAATCTGGGTGTCGGAAAACGAGTAGCCAGTGGTATCGACTTTGTATTCGAGTCTGCACCTGAGGCTATCATTCTTGAAGATGATTGTCTTCCCAGTGACAGTTTTTTCCCCTTTTGCGAAACGCTGCTGAGGCGATATCGAGACAACGAAAACGTCATGCTCATTAGTGGAACCAACAATCTATTGACGTGGAAAGCGGCAGAGCAGGATTACCATTTCTCAGCATATGGTAGCATATGGGGTTGGGCTTCATGGAGACGAGCATGGAGACAGTATGATTTTGACCTCAACAGCTTGAGTGATTCCACAACGTGTGAGCGAGTCGCAGGTTTTCTCTCCGATTCTGACCAATATGAGTACATGTATCACATGTGCGAACAGGTCCGGACTGGAGAGATTGATACCTGGGACTACCAGTGGGCGTGGGATCGACTCGCAAATCAGGGCCTGGCAATTGTGAGTGCTAAAAACCTCGTCTCCAATCTGGGATTCGGTGACAGCGCTACGCACACCGTAAGACCCAATCTGCTCAGTTCTAATCTAAGCCGATTCGAAGCACCCCCCGATCTACGAAAACCCAAAGACTCTAACACGGACCGCGATTACGATCGGAGACTTTTTCAAATCTGGCAGGAACAGCCTGAAATAGACTCCCTCATAGAACGGGGTGTGGCCATGATTGAAGGCCACCGTCATATTCACGCCCTCATATTATTTGAAGAAGCATCCAAACTGAACCCGGAAAAGTCGGAGCTGCTCTTCTATAAGGCAAAGGCACTGATTGGTCTCCGGAGATTTTCACAGGCACAAACAATCCTCAACAAACTAAACGAAATTGCCCCTGATTTCGTCGGTTCTCATGAACTGCTGTCTAGAATCCTGGTGGAGAAATAGGGCTATGTCCTCGTCCGACATAATTCGTGTGTTGCATGTCATTCCTGATCTCACGTTAGGCGGAGCCGGTCGGGCACTCTTCGAACTGCATGAACAAGCCGTCGAAATAGGCGCCGCAATACAAGAAAAAATTATTTCGTTGAGCGCAGCAAGCCCGGAGGCGATCCGACAAGCTAAACAAGTCGATATTACAGTACTTGACTGCCCCGATCACACTACGATTATCGACGAAATCAATGCGTGCGATGTTGTTTTGGTCCATTTCTGGAACTCGCCGGAATTGCACGCGCTGCTCTGTTCCGAGTTGCCTGCCATGAGGATAGTGTTCTGGTCACACATTTTCGGAGCCCATCCGCCTCATATTATATCCGATGAACTCGTGGCTATGGCAAATATCGTCGTTTCCACTACCCCTTCCACCCAGGATCTTCCAGCATTCCGATCCCTGTCGCTTTCAGCTGAAGAGAAGGAAAAACGAACGATTCCGGGAATAGGAGATTTTTCCCGTCTGAAGGGATATACGTTCAGGCCGCACGAAGGAATCAATGTTGGATACGTCGGCACAGTCGATTACGTAAAAATGCATCCACAATTTGCCTCAATGACTACGGCTGTAAAAACACCTGATGCGAGATTCGTGGTGTGTGGAACCGGAGGAGCATACCACTTACTAATTCAACATGTTCAGAATCAGGGTATTGAGGAACGATTCGACTTTCGGGGCTACGTTGAAGACATTCTTTCGGTATTAGAGACGCTGGACATTTTTGGATATCCGCTCTGCGAGGACACGTATGCAACAAGCGAGAGGAGCCTCCAAGAAGCCATGTATGTCGGTGTTCCCCCAGTCGTATTTCCATACGGCGGAATCCCGGATTTGATCGCTGACAACGATACCGGACTCGTGGTTCGAAGCGAAAAAGAATACGTAGAGGCAATAGAACATCTGTGTGAGAATCCTGACGAAAGAAAAAGAATTGGCGAGAACGCAAGAAATCTGATCAGGCGAAAGCATAACGAAGGCCAAATGGCTACCAAGATGATGAACTTATTCGATGAGCTTCTTAGCGTACCAAAGAGAATGCGTAATCGTGAACCCCTCATCGTTGCCGATGCGGTCGATGACTACAGCAGTGCGTCCCGATTTGATGGAGCAAAACTGTTTATTCGATCGATAGGCGATTCGGCACCTTGGTTCGCTGAGAGCATGGCAGACAATAGTCAAAACTCGCTGCATAATGCCGACGAACGGATCGCCGCTTCGTCTCCATTATTGTCCAGTGTCGCAAGTGGTGGTATTCTGAACTACCGAAAGAACTTCCCTGATGATGGATACTTGGCGTTCTGGTCCGGACTTGTCCTTGCCAGGAAAAACCGGCCTGCCCTTGCACTCGCGGAATTTATTCGAGCTAGAAGAAATGGAGTGGACCATTGGCGCATCGATTGGCATCTCGCCCGAACCGCCGCAGAATCAGGGGCAGGTAAACTAGGGCTTCAAGCGCTGGATCGACTGATCCAAAAAGCTCCTGATCACGAAGGGGTTGATGAACTACGGGCGCGTCTAACCTGGTAACTATTATCTGGACGATCGTTCTAGTCCGCAGAATGAACTGAGTATGCCATGCAGAATCTGATGGTGTTCGAAACGTCGTGCTTTGGGCACCACGAATATTATCTACGTCTGCTTGTCGAATACTGGCTGAAAGAAAACAGGTTAGGGCGTTTGGATGTCGTTGTCTCTCCTCAGTTTTACCGTGAGCATTCAGAGTTTATCCGATTGATTGAATCCAACGACCCCATCCATATGCGAGTAGTTTCATATTCGCAATCAGAGCATGAACGGCTTCAGAAGGGCAACACGAGCAAGACAATGTCTGTTGCCTCATTTCTGAACTCGGAATTTGATCACGATGAACACTCTACCATAAATTGGACACTGTTCCAAAGCTATGCTCGAAAACTGTCTACGTCTCACGCAGTGATGATGTATTTCGATGACAGTTACATACAAGTCGCCGGTCATCTGAAATTTCCCTGCACGTTTTCCGGAATATTCTTTCGACCCACATTTCACTACGCTGTGGATCTAAACAGGTCAGAAGAATCTGTTCAACGCCTGCAGGAAAAGTTTACGCTCTCACGTGTCCTGAAACATCCTAATCTCTCGAAACTTTTCTGCCTGGATTCTAACGCCGTCGAAGCGTTTGGTCGTGAAGCCAAAGACAAATTTGTATGTCTTCCGGACCCTGTTCCCATCCCTAAAAATCTCGAGCCCGATAATGAGCGGTTTCGTGTTGACCTGGGGGTTGATCCGGATCGTAAATTATTACTCTTTTTTGGCGAACTGAGCCCGCGCAAAGGACTTACACAATTACTTGAAAGCCTGACGATTCTATCCGCTGAATCATCGCGCAGACTTAGCCTGTTGATTGCCGGGCCGATCAATGCGTACGATCCTGCTGTCCTAGATGCTCTGGTCCAAACGGCGCGGAAATCGAATCCGATACAGATTATTCGCAGACATGAACACATCCCGGATGGCGAATTATCAGACCTGTTTTTTGCCTCAGACCTCATCTTGCTCCCGTATCAACGACATGTGGGAATGAGCGGAATCCTCCTGAAGGCGGCCGCGCATGGAAAGCCAGTCTTAACTCAGGACTACGGATGCGTTGGTCAGATCGTTAGGGACCATTCCCTTGGTCTTACCGTCGATACCACGAACCCAGCGGCGTTGGCTCAAGCCTTAGTCACGTTCCTGGGTGGTGGATTTCACGGATACGTTGACCGAGGATGCATGACTCAATTAGCCCTGAGACATGAAGAATCTCAGTTCGCGAAAGTATTCTTCAACGAAATAACTCAAGAGAGTTAGCTCTCGACCGATCTCATCGAGTTGTTCTGGGCGAGATCTCCAGGTTTGCGTTCGATTATCACATAGCTATTATCGTCAACGTGCCCGACCTAGGGATTTTTCAGGAGTTCGAGAATCGCTTCAGGAATTTGGGATATGTCCGTACCCACATTCAGCTGGTAACAGGGCACGGTTCGGAAAAGAGTCGACAAGGTGCTGAATGTAGTCGGACCAGTGCTTGGCCAGCGGATTGACGTATCCGGAGCCAAGGTCAATAATCCTCTGGCGGGTGATCCAGCTTCCACCGTGGTGTCACGCAGGCCGGTTACGCGTGGCATTATAATGACCCTTAAAGGAAAGCCCGTAATCATTTTTCCAGGAAATAAGACGTCCAGGAAAAAGAGAAGTTTGCCGTTTTCCAGATAGGATAGCTTCTCCCGGTGGCGCGCTAGGAATGGAAATCGGTCGATGTCTTCCGGATGTGTTTTAGCTGTGCTGTAAATACTTTGAACAAACGGCTCCGGACGTGAGCCTACCAAGCAACGATCGTCACCAGCGTAAAAAAGTTCTGAATCAAGGCAGGATAAGCCTGTATTCGACTTTCCAGACCCACAATCTCCAACTAACAGTGCTCCTCCGTCCGGCAACCCAACCGCTCCCGCGTGAACGTGAACGAGTCCCCTCTTGCTGAGCCATGAATGAAAAAGTGCGAATAATGGAGATGCCGTTTCGTGATCCGGAACGTCTTCAGCGTTTTTGATCCAGAAGATCCCATTTTCTCCCTTCTCATCGAATATGGTAAGTGCGTTATGGTAAACGTTATAGTGTGTATACAGGCCCGCAGATATAAAAGACGGGATTTCTCCATTTACCCGGAGTTCGTCGTCGTTCCACGGTGGAGGCAACATCGAGACACCCGTAGAAACACTATCCCACAGTGAAACGCTTAAGTCTACGCGCTGAGCTGGAGGTACCGATAAATGAGCAAGAGCTGGTGTTAGACGAGGCACCAGGGCCGTGCCGGAGAATCGAAACCGGATCAGGTGACCTCTGATTTCATAATACCGCTCGATAATTTCGTCGGAACGCTTCTCCGCATCCAGTACCCGTCTCGAAAGGGAATAAAAATAATCTTGCGGAGACACCCGAATTTCATCAACGCTAGCACGAATCGTTCTGTCGGGATGCACGGCTATGCGTCCTCAGGCGCCCGAGTAGAATCAGCCTGCCTGCCGTCAGCTTGTTCTTTCATATTGGGCCATCCGGACTCATCCACCTCATGAATGGGATCGAGGAAGAGGAGCTCCTGCATATCTGTAAATTTGCTCAGAACGGGAGCCGTGAATGGCAGTTTGTCAGTAGACGCATGTCCGTCTGTTGAGATTGGATTCAGCTCTGGGTCAGATTGCTCGGAGTCTATGGCTTCTACGATCAATTTCTCTTCAATCAGTGAATCAATAAACGTTTCGACTGTATGCGTCAGGTCGACTCCGTTGCTGTTGTATTTGGAATCAATTTGGTCAACGATTTGCTTTGCCGTCATACCCCGCCCAAGTAGTTCCCAAATCTGACTGGCCACGAACGTCAAACTGAAATATGTACCAGTCTCGAGATTGATAATTACGACTTCACCATCAATCGTCTCACTGGCCACAGAGGGCTCGTTCATTCGGTACTGCACTATCATCCTTTCCCGGATTTGCCTTGACTAATCTATTACTACCTAAAACGTAGATATTTCCCAGTTTCGCTACTTCCCGGGGTCACCGTTCTGTCCAGGGAGACAGGTCCAGCTGATCGATGCCCATCTCTCTACGGCGATCAAGCGATCGTTTCACCAAAGACAAGAAACTTAGGCTTTGATGGCCCTCTTCTTGAGTCATGTTACCAGGGTGCCTACGATACAAAATCGTCGTGTTGTCTACAAACCGGGTCGGGATCTTCTGCTCTCGGGTTCTCAGCAGGAAATCGAAGTCTTCCCCGTATTTGAGCGTTGGATCAAACAATCCAACTTTATCAAACACAGCACGCCGAAAAAGCGCACATCCAATCTGTATAATAAAAAACGGTTCCACATACTCGGTCCAGGCGGCCTTGTCCGCGGTCTGATGGTGCTCGCGGAAGTATTGCGTATTCCCGAGCACCATCTCTACTCCTGTTTCCTCTGCCAACAGTGAGAGCTGCAGCTCAAGCTTGTTGGCAGGCCAAAGATCGTCAGCATCCAAAAAACCGATCACATCGCCATCTGCGGCTCGTATTCCAGTATTTCGCGCAACTTGTGGCCCCTGATTCTCCTGAAAGATGTATCTGCACGCAGGAGTGAATTCGCGAATGATAGAAGCCGTTCTGTCTGTTGACCCATCGTCGACAACGATTATTTCAAGTGGATTGTATTTCTGGGCCCACACGCTCTTTACAGCCTCCAGAATATAGGCTGACCCGTTAAATACGGGAATCACTACGCTTATGCTTGTTTTACCGGCTGTCATAAGTTAGGAGCCGCCGTTGTCGGTATTCCGTTGGCGTTCAATCGATCTGCGAAGCAAAGAGAGCAGTTCGTTCGTGTTGCGCGCAGCATTATTTGACAAGTTGTCACTGTGAACCCGCTTTTCCAGTAATACTTTTTCGAGTATGTGTCCGCTCGATCCCAAATCCTTGCATCGGGCGAACCAGTCAACGTCTGCGGCGATTTTCAGCGATTCGTCAAAAAGACCTACGTCATCGAATAAAGATTTTCTGGCCATGAGTGTACCCGGGATTCGACCGATATAGTCACCTTCCAACAGTTCCGGCTTAAATCCCGTCGGAATCTGGTTTCCCTTCTCCAGGAAAAAGTGAACGCGCCCGATAACATAGTCCGTGCTCGGACTGGCTTTCATGTGCTCAATCTGTTGAGACAATTTGTCCTCGACCCAGAGATCGTCACTCTCAATAAATGCAATTAAATCGCCTGCAGCTTGGCGGATTCCATAGTTCCAGGCATTGGAAAGACCTTTTCCGTCCTGCGTAAGTAGGCGGACGAGAGCAGACGACTCGGCTATTTCGCGACTTCGGTCGTCTGAATTGCCGTCAACAACCAAAATTTCTTCGGGAGGCAAACTCTGGTTTCGAACACTCTCAATAGCAGACGCCAGATAGCGCTCACCATTTAGGACGGGAAGGATTACACTGACGCTGGAATGATCGGGGTTCACTTTCCTCTTCTGACACTTTTTCTGAGGTGGCTATTTCTGTGATGGCTATTAAAATAAGTTACCAGTATGCCCCATGATCGCAAACATCTATCTCCTTAGGACGGTATTCTGTGGGCATATCAATCCAGCTGTCGGTGAAATAACGATCAGCCCAGTCCCCTTCCTCGCGCCATCTTTTGCCGATCACGCCGAACAACACCTGCAAATGACCGCCTAAGTCGATCGCGATTTTGCCCATATCCTTGATGGTTGACGCTAGCGGGATGGCTATTCCACCAGCACCGATAAGCGCGATGTCAAATTTTCGCGTTCGAATTTCGTCATGAATCTCATCAATTAGATTGAGTACGGTCGAATACCGTAAATGCGTCTCTGTGCTGAATCCGTAAGGAAACTCGATAGCATCGACTGTCTCTGGATAGAACCACTTTTTCCCCGTTTTTGCCCATACACCGTCAAAATCTGACTTGTTTGCTCGTTGCTTCAAAAGTTTGGCAAAGGGGCAAATGAGAAGGATTTTTTTACCCCGGAAAAACGGCAGATAACACCGATCTGGTCTTTGGGGAATAGACCGGTCTGGTTCCTGGTCCATAAAATGAACGAGATTGTGCAGGCCGTAATGGCCGATTACTACATTCTCCATCCGGTCCAAATTCAGGAATACACCCAGGCTATCCATATTCATTACATGTGGCACGAAATAATTATTGTATTGCAGATAAAAGTCCAGATCGGCAGGAAACAGGCCAGAGTTCTTGAGAGCGTGATGTTTCAGTTTTTTCTCAAAATCGAGGATTCCAATGCGACTGGTCCCCTGTTCTTTAAGGACCGGGTAAATCATCCAATGCAGTTCCGATGGTCCCAATTTTCCGGCCGCATATCCCGACCCAGTTTCCAACGCGTATTTGATTCCGTCGAGTATAAACTGCCTCGAATGAATGGGTCTTCTAAGTAGATCGCCAATTCTCACACGTTCACTTTGGATCATTCGTTTACCCTTGTCTGTAGGCCAGAAATGTACTCAATCGGCTCTTTTTATCGTACCTATCAGAGTACGTTCAAGGATTCGATTTTGGTCGATCGTTTCCAGAATGCTTATCTAGCTGAGATACTAACTATCCTCAACGAAAAGTGGAGAATCCGTCCGTCGTCAGCGTCGTCATTCCAGTGCACAATGGTGCGAAATATCTGAAGCAGGCTGTTGAAAGTGTGCGATGTCAGCGATGGCCGAACCTTGAAATTCTGATCGTTGACGATGGCTCGACAGATGACACCGCTGATGTTGCTCGCTCACTTGGAGCTTCAATACAGCTCATTTCGCAGGAACAGTCAGGAGCTGCTGTTGCCAGGAACCGAGGTGTTGCCGAAGCGCAGGGAAAATGGTTGGCGTTTCTTGACGCAGATGACCTGTGGACAGAATCAAAGTTGGAATTGCAGATCAACACGCTTCAATCCAATCCGTCGATCGATATCGTTTTTGGACATGTAGTACAATTTATCTGTCCGACTTTATCCGTCAAGGAAAAAGCACTACTCGCCTGTCCTCCGGATGCAGTGCCTGGATTTCACCCGGGTACTATGCTTTTGGAGAAGGCGACGTTTTTGAACATCGGAGAGTTTGACACGCAATGGGACGTTGGGGAATTCGTAGACTGGTATGCCAAGGCTATTGAAATGGGAGTCAAATCGACCATGTTAACGGACATATTGATGAAGCGTCGGCTCCACAACACAAATCAGGGTATTTACAAACGAGATAGTTACAGCCGTGATTACCTACGCATTTTGAGGGCGTCACTTCTTCGTCGGCGGTCGTCAACCAGTGATAGCTCACCGCAAACTCAGAAAGATTGACATCCGGCCATGAAGAGATGCGGCACAAGTCCCCAAACTTTTATAAGAGATTACAGCAACTTCTAGATTGACCATGAAATGAGAGACTGCTGGCCAGACGCTAATCAAATATTACTCCTTCAGGCATCCGTTGGCCGCGGCGGGCAAGCCATGGAAGCGTGGAAGCAGTGGTCTGGATCTGTTGATTTTGAGGATCTGGACACCGGTTCATACCGCCTATTGCCTCTTCTCTACAAGAATCTGGAGTCACATCAGGTGTCCGGGCCTATCCATGAAAAATTAAAAGGGATTTTCAGACATACGTTCGTCACTAATCAATTTCAGTTCAAGTCGCTACAATCGGTCCTCCGAGCACTTCAGCTAAGAAAAGTTCCGGTAATACTGATGACCGACGCGTTTCTGATGGCGAAAGTGTATGAGAACGTCGGATTGCGACCACACAATCATCTAAGCATTCTCATTCATCCATCATGCATCGCTGATGCACGTGATATTTTCCAGAGTCTGGGATGGAGAGCGCTGTTCGAACCTGATAGCATGAGCCGGCGAATGCAACGGTATAGAGGAATCACTCTAACGGATCCGGACGAGCACGCAATTGAACTGCAGTGGCGTGTGCTGGACGACGAGTCCGTGAATGGCGATCGGTCATTCAGGGATCACGCCACACGAGAATCGGTTTTCGATGCCGAAGCAATGTGTCCGGATGCTGCCGATGTGCTGCTGCAGATTATAGTCGACGGAATCAAGTGGAACGAGGTTGCCCCTTTCCGTTGGATAGCGGACGCTTGTTCACTCCTGGATAAGTTCGAGGTCAATTGGGACTATTTTTACTCTCAGACAATCGCGTACAAAAAGTCCTTGGTAGTTCAGCGGGGATTAAGATATCTAAACGAATTGAAGCTCATCCACCTTCCGGAATCCGTTCTTCTGTCCGTAAACGGATTTGAAATTGACCCAGTCGAGAAGAAAGTATTCCAATTTGTAACTACTGCTGCGCGTCCACTATCGCTCTTGAATCGAGTCCTCTATGTCCAATTGGACTACCTCAAATTGACGGGGCGGCTAACTGTAGTTCCTCATCCGGTTCAATTCGCTCGCTATCTGGCAAACCGCTGGGGTCTGAATTCTCTAGCTGCAGTTTTCAATACGAGTCTAAGAAAAATCGTCCACAGGAGGGGTTAGGGAATCCTCCCCGATGGGGACTCTACGGTATACCCGGTTCCACTTGCAGCCTGGATTTCGTCTTTGTCGATTAAATTCCGAAATAGGCCATCGTGCTGAGGCCCGAGTTCCTCCCAGGGTCCCTGCTCTACAACTCGACCATTCTTGAGTACGATAACATGGTCTGCATTTCGAATTGTTGAGAGCCGGTGGGCAATTACGACGAGCGTCAATTCTCCCTGCAATCGATCAATGGCCTCCTGGATTCTGAGTTCGTTCTCCAAGTCCAGCGCACTTGTAGCCTCATCCAACAGAAGAAGAGACGGGCGGCGAATTAACGCCCTGGCCAAAGCAATTCGCTGCCTCTCGCCTCCCGAAAGCCTGATGCCTCGATCTCCGACGAGCGTGTCCAGGCCGTCTGAAAGGTTTGCGACGAATTCGTCCGCGGAAGCAGCCGCCAGAGCATGCCAGATCTCCGCCTCTGAGGCAGTGGGCTTCCCCCAAAGAATATTAGATCGAATGGTGTCATGAAAAAGGAAAGTCTCTTGGGGTACGTATCCAACAGAAGAGCGCCATCCCTCCATGTTCACAGCCGAAAGTTCAGTACCATCTATGACAATTTTACCTTCTGTCGGTCGGAGAAGACCAATCATCATATCGGCAAGAGTTGTTTTGCCTGACCCTGAAGGTCCCACGATCGCAGTCATGTGCTTCGCGGATATTCGGACGTTTATTGAGTCGAGAGCCGGATAATCTACTGAGCCATACGTGTATGCGACGTGGTCGAAGATTATCTCCCTATCCACGGAAATCGCTTTGGCTGGACATTCGCCACGACTCTCCTGTCCGGCTTCAAGTTTCTTAAGCAGTCTCAAATACGCCTCGTATGAGGGCATTTCATGGATCAGCCGATGCCAATTATTAAGAAGCGCCGAGAACTGCGGAAAAACCCTTGAAAACAGCAGAATCAGCAATATCAATTCTGGGACGGGGAGCTCCAGCACAGCAACTCCGACATACACAAACGCACTTAAGGCAGCAGCAACGCCGATTTGTTGAAGGAGTTTTCCTGCCTCTGCTGTTCGGGTAAAACTGACCGAAGCATCAACGAGATCAGTTCCCAGCTTCTTGAAACGATTGATGTATTCTGATTCGAGTCCATAGCTCTTTGAGATTTTCAGACCGGCAAGATGATCCGTAACGGCGCTGTAAATACCCATCCACGATGTGTGCCGTTTTGCCCCGGACTCTCTCACCTTCTTGGAAAATGGCCTCAGTAGAACCAGGAGAAGAACACCTGAGACGAGAGTGATAAGAGTGGCTGGGATCGAGATAAAGCCTGCAATTGCAATGTTTGCCAGGAGAAGGAGTATCGTTCCCATAATCGTTTGAACATCACGCGTAGAAGTTGCGATTGAGGATACATCGCCGTGAATGGTGTGATGAATGCTGGAGGCCTTCATTCCAACAATAATAGACCAGCGCGCATGAGCCATGGCTTCATAAACCCGGTCGCGCAGTCCCCTGGTGAACTCTTCTACAATGACTGTCTGAAGAATGGACTGACGGTAGCGAACCACGGCGTGGAGTACAATGACTCCCACAAACAGCAACAACCCGGAAGTCAACGTTAGATTTATTCCAGCCGATTCAACTGCTCGAACGGCCAGCCGCATTATTTGGCTGTCAGCTTGATTCTCAGACACCCCAACCACATATAAAAACGGAATAAGCATTAGCAGCCCGATACCATTTAACAGGCTGACTATCAGCTGTAAAGCGATCGTCACGTAGGCTGATAAACCCGTTTTTTTAAAGTAAAACACGGCAAAATGCAGGGGCTGAAATCCCGCGAGATATGTTCGGATACTTTGCCTCGTCATTGTTCTAGTTCGCTACGGCATCTTTATTCCACACCATCGTTCTGCGCAATCCAGCGACGCTTGCGTATCGAGCTTTGGCGCGGATCGACCCATGGGTGGAGAACTGAAGTCTGATTCGATCTTTAAATCCAACGGTGCCAAGTATATACTGGTGAGGCAAACGCTCCAGAATAGAATTAACTGTCACTTGCACGGCTTTATGGACTCGTAGATTGGAATGAACCAATTCCGGGAAAGGTGCATCAAGCACACGATTGGCCAGCGAGAGTCCAATCAACAAGATTTCATACCCTCCGCGAGATTTGGCCTCGTCGATGACTGATCCAAAATCCAGATTCGGAAATGAACGTACTAACTCGGCTACGTCGCACACATATTTTAGCGTTTCCCATCGATTTTTATGACCGTGGAAACATAGAATTTGAAGCATCAGCTCGGGCTCCGGAAAACTAAACGCCTCTGCTCCAAGGTCCAGAGTAGTAGATCTCTGAATCAGCTCCGCTGCATCAGGCCTAAATCTGAAATGAAGCGGCATGACGTGAGTGTGAATATCGAGGTTGAAGAATTGCCTCCCTCGTACATAAGAAACCTGTGATCCTATTAAAATCCGCCATCTGCGGACCCATTGGGATGAACTCGCCAGTTCAGGATGCAATTCATACCCAATCTCTGACAGGACTTCGCCGATCCGGTGGATGTGTCGCGTTGGAACGACCACGTCAAGGTCTCCGTATTGCCGCAAACCAAGACTTCCATATGCAGCGTACGCTAGTACCGGGCCTTTAATCGAGATCGCCTGTATGCCATGCGCTGTCAAATGGCTGAACACGCGACTCAGTTCAGCTACAAGAAACTGACTCTTGAACGAGAGAGTCCGCATTCGATGCTGAAGAAACTCATAGACATATGTCGGAATAGATGGTTCTTCAATGTGACTAAAATGTCGATCTACGAGCGGTAACAGATTGTGATACTGTACCGAGCCGAGAAACACGTCCCAATTGATCCCTTCCCGGAGAAGAGACCTGGCAAATTCCTCGTCTGAGTCTCGCAGGATCGTTCGTGAAAGGCACGTGAGCAGCCCAAATTCGTTTGTTGGGGAATTAATCAATTGAACGTGCTTCCGTTTAGCTGTCAATCGACAGTTGCTCTCAGTTCGGCAAAATCGCCTTCTTCCAGAAAAAGTAAGATAGAACCGTCCTGCCTTTGTATTAACGTCCTGATGCGTCTACCGATCGAGATAGGTTCGACAAATTCTACACGGCTATCGTCGAGACGTATCCGAAAAAGTGATCCCGCAACAAGAGTGGATATCAACAGATCACCACTCCACTCGCGCGGCCAATCTTGAATTTGAATGATATCGGATGGTGCAATCGAAGGCACCCAAGAGAAAACGGCTGGTTCCAACTCAATCGAATCTGGGGCTGACCCCACCAGCGGCCACTCCAGTGAGCCATAATCCGTTCCGTGTGTCTCAAACGGCCAACCATAATGCTTGCCGATCTTAAGGTTCAATAATTCGTCTCCTCCTTCCGGACCGAAATCAGTTACCCAAATCTGACCGGCCGCACTTCTAATAAGACCGCCTGGATTTCTAAATCCTCTTGCATATTCAGTGACATTCAACGATTCCAGATTTATTTCAACAATTTTTCCCGCGCTCAAAGAATTATCCTGTGTGGCATCTGGATGCTGGACACCATCCAAATTGTAATCACCGGCAGCGAATAGGATAGAGCCGTTTTCGGTAATAAGCAGACCGCCCCCTGAATGATATCCTGCGAAAGAAGCACCCTCGTCGTCTGCGAATGTGATCAGCGGAGAAGTCTCATGAATGACCTCCCACTCGTCAGACCGTATCCGTAGAAATAAATTAGCCAAAGCGTCGGTTTCTTCACTCGACAGGGTGCGTCGAGCAATCCGGCTTGTTCTTCCTAATAAAAGATCATCCCAATGATCATAAGAAATGTATAACGTTGTATTCGAAGACTGTTCTACTGCAAGAAAATCAAGAACACGAAATGCCTTCCTATAAGACCAATCAAGATCGGAACGCAGACGTTGTTCCTTCAGATACTGAAGAAACGCTTCTCGATTTGTTGGCACGTCTATCTCGAGATAGTTGATCTGTCCTCCGCCCTCGTATGTGAAGAATTGTCCAGCACCATCTACACCCACCAACGAATTTCCGACATAACTAAAACCACCTCCGAACCCGTTCAGCTCAGAATCTTTCGGGCCATCATAAGTCTGCATGTCCAGCACGACGTGCGATGTAGTGATTCGACGAAATCCTGATTCGGAGTTTTTCATTCCAACGCTTGATGCAACGACGTCAAAAGTATAATTCAGCATCCGATGCGGGAATAATTGAAATTTCCCGACAACGACGCCGAATCCAAACGACGCGATCACCAGGAGCCCTGTTATCAGGCGATATTTAGACTGGATCTGGGGCACAACTCGAACACTTTCTGCGCGAAAAAGACTTGTTACCTACCTGTAGGGACTGACCATGGGCGCACCCGCTATATATACGTAAACGGCCTTTTTATTGAATTTGGGTCTCAACGCAGTCAAAAGAGAAGATATTCGAAATTTGCATGCTTATAGACGATAGGCATGCCGCCGCCGCCGAGTGCGGAAAATCGGGGTATTGCCCATTAGGAAAGTTCAATTTGCTGCGTTCCAACGAATCGTCCCCATCTTTCTGGTACGTTGTCTTCTCCGTCTTTCAAGATCAGCAATAGGACTTCGCGTAGATTTGATGCCAGTTCATCTACGGATTCGCCTTGGAATAGCTTCTTCTTGTCATTGTCGTGTCACTCAGTTTGACGAAAAATAGGAAATAACTGAGTGTCCACTTTATTGACGTAAGGTCAAACAGGTATTCTATGGAACCCTTGTAACTAAAATATCATTGCGCGAACGATCCTCAATTGATTCATGTGTAACATCCACCAAGATTTGGTGCAACAGAAAGAGGTGGCAACTTGGTCCTTGTATGCGTATCACCAGTCGGCATATCTCTAAGATGCATATCACCCATAGCTGAACATTGGTTTGCATCTTAGAGCTGAGCGGCAACATCCGTTGATTCACGGTAATCGTTACTTATCGGGAGCCAACCGGGAATTGATTAAAGCGCTAATCGGACGGAGGCGGATCTGCGTAACTACCGTGTGGGCACAGGTCTAGAACATGGTCACAATATTTTGGTCCGTGGCTCGGCGAGCGGGCGCGGCGCCATCCGAACCCGCTGCCGGTTTTCCACACATGCTCGAAAAACTAGATGGTCGTGACCGCGCCATCTACGATCTCGATCTTCAGCCACCCTCCAGCGACTCGTACGGCGTACACTCCAATCGGCAAAGCAATCGTGGCTGTACCGTACGTATCGTTGAACCGCGTCTCCTGCGCTTCATCAAATACCTCCCAGTGAGAGCCATCACTAAGATTAACGCTCAGCGCCCCGCAGCGGATAGTCGTATCCATCTGCCGGTTCACCGTCGCGTCCGTCACCAAAACACCATTTAGCTTGATATCATAGCTGCCGGGTAACAGATCCACCTTCGCATTTCCGTACCAGTCTTTTAAGCGCTCGCTTGTTCCTGCTGTAAAAACCTCCACATGAAAACTCGCCACTTCCTCAAGAGCGTCAACAACAACGCGGCCACTTACGCCTGAAAGTTCGGGATTTGAGGTGACTTTGAAGGGGAAGTCAAAGCGCAGTTTTGATGATCCAACGTCCAAAACATCGTTGCCTGCCTGAACCCCAGGGGGCCGAACTATCCAGTTACTCGAATCTGCCCCAACGTCAATAATAGCGTTGCCTGGCGGAATCCCGGGGGGCCATTCAAGATCGTTGCCTGGGCGAATGATCGTCGCGTAATCGCGATCAGCGCCGGCAATACTCGTTACAACAACCATGTCGTCCGTGAATCTAGCACCAACCTTATCTCCAATTCTAACGCTACGAATATCAACCTCATCGACACCAAACTGTAGCACACGTCCGGTTTCCATATGGCGTGCATAGACTATTTGGTTTTCTCCATCAATGGAGATGATGTCGCAGCAGTCGTCGAGCTTTAGCACCTGACCCTTTCTCTCCTGACACTGCGCGTTTCCAATGAACAAAAAACAGGCGGTAGTAACGGCTAAAAGATGCAATCTGCTTCGGACGCGGTACGAAGAAAGTCTGCTCATAGGTACACCTCCTATAGACTTTGTGGCAGGTAAGGGCGACAATGGTGTCGCGCGCCGATGGCGCCATAGCTACAAAATGATCGCCCAGTGGGATCCTCAACTCGTTTGGGCATCACAATCAGACACAGTCGACAAAATTATCCATAAGTGCAAGTCCTAGGTTACATCCGCGTAGAGCTACGTACACTGAAAAGGGGAAGCTAGATGTCACGCAGCCCGTCCCTTGTTGCCAATGCCACCCCGACCTTCATGGGTGCTCAACCCGGGCGTGTTTTCAGTGGAGAAATCGCCTGCAAATCTGGGTGTGATGATGGACGGAATCACATCGGGGGTTTACGATAACGGTCAATGATCGGAAATCACAAAGCGAGAGAATTTACTTCTCGCGAAAAGGCTGTCAGTAATCGTTACTTATCGGGAGCCAACTGGGAATTGATTAGAGCGCCAATCACGCGGACATGAGAACAATCCGTATCTACGACGAGCGCGATTGGGTTGTACGACGGACGTCGGTTGAGCAGATAGTATATTGAACACCTTGCTTACCTACCCACCACAACACATTGGAGAATGCCATGACCAGACACCTAATAATCTCAATCATCATGCTCCTCGTTCTGGTGCTGGCCCCACCGGCTTCCAAGGCGCAGCCCCAGGAGCCGACGATCTACACGTTCACAGCCCATTTTGACGTGCCCCGTCCCCAGTGGGCTGAGATGACAACGAACGTGGAGCAGAACGTTCGCCCGGTTATGGAGCGCATGTTGGCTGATGGCACGATTGAGTCCTGGGGAAACGAAGAAAGGATCATCCACGAGGAGAACGGCACGACCCACGGGCTTTGGTGGGCGGCAACCAGTATTGCAGGACTTGAGCGGGTCCGGGAAGAACTTATAAAGATTCCGTCAAGCCCGGCTTTAAACAACCCCCATCACGACCACCTGATGGAGTCAATCATCCATCGAGGTAAAACGGCTGGCCCCACCGGCGGCTATTTGTACGTCGAAATCATCAAGCTTCGACCCGGTAGCGGCCAGACTTGGCGTCAGTTGTGGGAAAAATACTTCAAGCCCACGTACGATGAGTTGCTGGATGACGGCACCATCCTGTCTTACGAGGTCTCGAATGAATACGTACACCACGGTGACCCGCGCTTTCGCTCTATCTTGACCGTCACACCCAGTGCGGAGGCGCAAGGCAAAGTGGATGCAGCATACAACGCTATTTTCGAGAGGGGTGGGGCGGCCATCATCGCTGCCTTGAACAGTGTTTCCATCAGGAGTGAGCACCGGGATGTCTTTGCGCGTGTGCTCAACTACGCACATAAGTAGAGTTTCTTTCTAGGAGGCCAGGGCGTAGCGAAACTGGGTGTGATTATAGACGGAATCACATCGGGGGTTCGGGATAACGGTCAATGATCGGGAGTCATACCGTTACGCTTTGGTTGGTAGCGACTCCATGGAATTGGGGCGACAAAATTACGTACCCAATTGACTGGTACGCCAATATGTGGGGAGGCAGGAGCGTGATGGCTTCCTACCGTTACTCGGGCGATAATCTGTCTCCAATTAGGTTGGATTTTCTGAATAGACACCAGAGACCTTTACCATCGAAAATATGAAAGCCGCTAAATGCCTAGGAAATAGTGGCTTATAAGAAATTATATGCTCCCTGGGGAGAGGTGCAACGTGATTCGAACGATAACGAACACGCCCAGCAGAGACACGAGTATTTCGCGGCCTGCCGCTCGCGATCCTGGGCCTCTTCCTTCATCCACCCGATACCGCTTGGAGAACCGTGATCGTAGTTGGGCTATTCAGTTCGGCATCGAGCCCACCGAGCCATCTCAGATCCTCGTCTCCAACGTAGACCAGCACATGTTGTCGAACCGCTCCCTGCTCGTCCAAAATATGGACTCTGAGCGAGGGCTCCTGGTCGAAGAGGTGTTCGAACACGGAATTTACCGTCGAGCCGATGCACCGGAATTTCTTTCGGCCACCAGTAACCATCGCCAGCACGCTCGATACATTGATTTCGATTTCCTGCTCAGGCATCGCTCTCGGAAAACACTTTCACGGTAAGAATTCGGGGGAATATATCCGGAAGCGACTGCCATTGTTCACCCCGGTCATTGCTGTAGTGAACCGTTCCGGACGTCGTACCGAAATAAATCCCACACGGGTCATGGCCATCGATATCCATGGCTCCCCGAAGAACGCCTGCGTGATATCGTGACTCCGGTAACCCATTACCGAGCGGATGCCACGAATCGCCTTGGTCTTGGCTTCGGTAAACCTGGCATTTTCCGTCCACGGGGAGTCGGAATTCGTCGCTATGCAACGGGAATGAATAGAGCCACTTCGTGTGCGGATCGACCACGATTGGAAATCCGAAGGTGGACGGCAAGCCATTTTGAATGGACTCCCATCTGTCCCCGCCGTCGCGAGTTCTGTACATCCCGGAGTGATTCTGTTGCCAGATCACGTTCGGATCGTCCGGATCCTGGGCCAGTGCGTGAACGCAGAAACCGATCTCAGAATCGTCCTCATCGGGAATGACCACCTTGATCCCCTGATTTTTCGGTGTCCACGTTTGACCGCCGTCCTCAGTTCGAAATACGCCGACCGCGGAAATTCCGCACCACATACGATCCGGATTTTGGCTATCTCTAAGGAAGGCATGGGCGCACATGCCGCCCGCTCCGGGACACCAACCGGATCGGGTCTCGTGTTCATTGAGCCCTGAAACAGGCAACCACGAGTCGCCATGGTTCGTGCTCTTAAAAAGTCCGGCTTCGTCAACACCGGCGTAATAGTCATCCGCTTCCGTAGCAAGAAACCAGATTTGATTCAGCTTTCGTTGGGCCTCCTCCTCGAACTTGGGACCGTCCACAATCTGCGTCCAATTCTCCAGGTCAGCGCTTCGATGGATGGCATGCCCATAAGTATCACTGGCCGTAGCCAGAAAATATTCGCCGTTTGAGTTTCTCGAAGCCGTGGTAACCTTCCAACCCTTGAAATGCGGGCCATCTACGGTCCAGGAGTTACGTTTATCGTCGGAGCGAACCAGAAAAGCACCTTTTACGGTACCTACAATGATGAGAACACCCATGAGCCTCTCGGTTGATTCTTGGAAATCGTACGAAGCTGACCCGTGCGCAATTAAATGAATAATTGCGAATCGGACAATATCGATTCTAAGGAATGCGTCAACCGAGAATCAGATGATGGAAAGGATATTCTCCGGAGGTCGTCCGACGGCTGCCTTCCCGTCAATTATGACGATGGGACGCTCAATAAGTTTTGGGTGATTGGACATGATGGAAATCCACTCTGCGGCTGAGCGCTCATCGGTGAGCGAGAGACCCAAGTCCTTGAACAAGGGCTCTTTCGATCTAAGGATGCCGGTGGGATGCACGCCGAGCAGTTTGCAAATCTCTGTGAGCTCCGATTCCGAGGGTGGGGTCGTCAGGTACTCAACCACCGGCACCTCGATACCCCTTTCTTCGAGGAGAGAGAGTGTCTGGCGACTCTTGGTACACCGTGGATTATGGAAAATCTTATTGTCCATAGTATGTGAACCGGCGAGTTGTTTAAGCGTGTTGCCAATTATCCGGGTCATCCGAATCGCCGGGTGACATGCCCAGAACATCCCCTTCGGTCGAGCAACCCAATCCTAGAACGGTTCGGTTGGCGTAGGCAAAATAAGAGGCAGTCTGGTTGATCTCCAGGATCTCGCCGTCTGACACCCCGATCGCCCGAAGCAATTCAATGTTTTTCTCCGTCAGCTTGTCAGGGGTTTCGGTTAACAGTTTTACGTAATCGAGAATGCCCTCCTCCCGCGGGTCAAATGCCGCTGGCAGGTCTCCAGATTCAAGGGCGGTGCGGATGGCATCGGCCCGTTTGTCGTCATTCAGTAATCTTTTCAATCCGTGGAAGTGGTGTTCGACGCAGTAATCGCATCGGTTCAAGAGGCTCACGTAGATTCCAACCGTCTCTAATAGGGATTTGGGCAGTTCGTTCGCCGAGTGGTGCAGCACGTTTTTATAGAGCCGCATATGTCCGTCCAGCGTGTGAGGGCGGAGGCTGTGGAGCCTTAATATGTTGTCTATGTATCCATTTGGACCCTTTACGCGATTGTATGCCTTGCGGAGGCGTCCGGATGATCGCTCGTAAGGGATCGTTTCAATCCAACTCATCGTCTTGCTCGGTTGTTTGGTGGGAATCTAGCATCCATTCGAACCATTTGGATGCTGTCAGGCCGTTCTTCTCACCCCTTTCATGGCGCTTTTTGAGCGAAAAGCAGCGACTTCCTGTTTTTTGTTGCATCTATTTTATATAGAACATATGTTTAACACATGTAATTAATAAATGAAGTATAAATGTGCGATATATGTGTATTGCTTATATGTGCCAGAATACCCCGCCTGGACCTTTTCCAGGGCCATTTCGAAGACATTTGCCAAGCGGCTTCCCATTGTTGTAGTCTCTGGCGGACGGGTTGTGGCCCGTACGCGCTCCCACCGCCTTCGAAGCGTAAATCTTGGTGATACGGCCGACCGCGCACGGCGATTATGTCCAGAAGCGGTCATTCGTGTCCGCGATGTGCAGTTGGAACGAACATGTTGGGAAGCCGTGCTTCGGGAGATCAATATTGTTACACCCTTTATCGAGGCAAGTGAGCCACCCTTCGTGAATTTCTCGGAGTGTAGTTTTCCGGACGCCCGTTCGCTGGCCATTCGATTGTCAGCGCAGGTCGGGGCGGGGAAACACCGATCGGTAGCCCGGTTTGCGGCGCTTCGTTCTGCGAGAGGACACGTACTGCGGGTTCGTGCCCAGCGGTGGGTGCCTTTTCTTCGACGCTTTGAAGTAGGGCGTTTGGAAGAACTGAGTTTCTCGGAGGACATGCTGGAGCAGCTCCGCCTGTTTGGATACGGTACATTGGATGGTGCGCGACGACTGAATGCCAGGCAGATGGAAGCACAGTTTGGTGAAGAGGGACAGCGCTTGTACGAAATGCTGCATCCGGGGAACGAAGACCGCATCCCCCTCTATGTGCCACCGTCGGCCGTCGAAAGGTGGTATGCATATGACGATCCGGTAGCCGCAGAGCCCGGTATGTTGGAGCCGGTGTTAGAGAAACTCATCGACCAGGCGGTCGATGGGCTGGGTGTTTATCGTTCTCAGCGCATTCGACTCGGAGTTCACGCTGAAGGAGTAAGAGAGCCCCGGTGGGCGGAACGAATCCTTTCTTCTCCTCAAAGGACTCCGGGGACCCTGTTTCGACTAACGGTTCCAATGGTGGGAGGTCTGCTCGAATCGGGGATGGAAGTTGACCGGGTGGGAATTCGCCTTGAGTCACTACGCCCACCGAGTATCCGTCAGTCGGCTCTGTTTGATGAACGTCCTGCGGTTCTGGGGGCTGTTCGAACCGTTCACAGGCGCTATCCCGGCTTTATTCGTCGCGCCGTTGTGAACGAACATGCGCTCTTTGAAGAGGACGAAATGGCTTTGGAAGTGCGAGCTGAGGACCATTCCTGAAAAAGTCAGACATTTCTGCTGAAAAATTCTGAGGAAAACTGACTCACCTGAGCGTCAGCGCCTGCTGCGTGCGAATCTCGAACGATTGAGAAACGCGGTCCGAGAGCGGTAACAACGTGCTCGGCGCCTCTTCGACGAGGTGGTTCGTGAAAATCATCCTCTCCAATCTATACGTACCGTCCACCGGGATTCCGCTTTCCCACCGTACGACGGGGATGACCTGTGGGTCGAGAACGGCGTGGACTCGAAGCGTGTCCTGATGCGATTCTCCGGGTTTGATGAACCAGGGTGGACTGATGCATTCGGGTTCGATCGCGGCATAAACCACCGTCCAAATTCCGTCGAGTCGCTTTTGGAGTACTGGAAGGGACGGATTGATACAGCCCTTAAGTACGACATCCTGACCGCCCTGATTTTCCAATACAGTCGCGATGTCGAAATCCATCCGAACCGTGATTTCCGTAATGATGATCGGTTCGTACAGATCCTGATTGGCACGAAACCGAACCGAGTATCTGTTCTCGCTCGAGTCGACCAGTGCGCAACCGGGAAATAGTGAGATAACGATCGCGCCGATCAAAGCGCTCTTTTTCAGATCGAATTTCTTCACCAGACCCTCCCGGACGAATGTGCGAACAACCGAATAATATCCTGGCTTGTTCAGGCGGAGAGAATGTTGACGGGAGAGGTGGGTTCCGGGAAAAATGAATACCCCACAGGAACGCTGATTAGAGGCGAGTTACCTTAATATTGCGCCAGCGAACCCTGATTCCACCTCCGCTGTGAATCTGCAGGGCAATCCGACCTTTAGCTTCTGCGATGAGGTCGTCCTCCAGTTCGATCATTTGAGTACCGTTCAACCAGGTAATCACGTGACCACCGGCCACTCGAATCCGCATCTGATTCCACTCACCTTCTTTCAGAACATCGTCCTTCTCCGGCTCGGGTCGGACGAGCCATCCGCGACCGTATGATTCGTAAACCCCGCCCGTGTTGTTACCAGCAGGGGCTACTTCAACCTGCCAACCCTCGATAACCGTGCCGTGCACCCATGACCGAAAGAAGACACCGCTGTTTCCGTTGGCCTCTTGAAGAAACTCCAACGAGAGCTCGAAGTCGGTGAACACCTCGTCGGTCGCCAGATATCCGTATTCGGCGTCCGGACCACTCTCGCAAACGAGTTCTCCGTTTTCAACGTACCAACGCTCCGTTCCGTAAATCTGCCAGCCGCTGAGATCCGTCCCATTGAACAGTGCGTCGGTCTGAGCCGAGGCGAATTCCGGTATCCCTGCTAAGAGAATACCTGAGACTAACGTAAGAAGAGCTGTTTGGCTGGCGGCGTTCATACGAGGAGGCTCCAAGAGGATGTTAGATACTATTTCTGCAGACGACTTCTGTAGACAGCTTCCGCAATCTTGATGTCCTGCACGGCCACTCCCGTTAAATCGGCGATGGTGATTTGATAATCTGAAGTACGTCCGGTGGTCGTTCCGTCAATGATATTACCCAGCTCGACAAGTTCGTTTTGAGATAGATGTCCAGACTTGATGGCCTGGTGAATTTCACCCCTAACAAGGCATTGAGAGATACTGTCGGCTACGACCACGTCAGCCTGCTCCAAAATGGCAGCGTCTACTTCCTGCTTCTCTGCCGTGTCTGATCCCACGGCAGTGATGTGGATACCGGTCTGTTGAACGCCCTGTAAATCGGAGTGAAGAAGCAGAGGCGATGTGGCCGGTGTGGTCGTAACCACCAGGTTGCACGTACGAAGGATCAGGGCGATGTCCGTCGTCGTTTCAATTTGAAAGCTGTGTTTCTCCATATCGTCTCGATACTCGGTCAACTGCTTCTCACCCCGGCCCCAAACCAGAACGTCACGGCATGCAACGACCGGCTTCAGGTACATCAGCTGCAATCTGGCCTGTATCCCGGTACCCACAATGCCAATTCGTTCCACGTTTTTGGGTGCCAGGTATTTGGCCGCAATGGCGCCAGCGATCGCCGTTCGGGTATCCGTTAAGAACGCTTCGTCAAGCAGAATGCTAACCATTTCCCCGGTTTGTTGACTGAAGAGTAGCATTAAACCGTTTCCGGACGGAAGGCCCAGGGAAGCATTTCCATAAAAGCCCGAGGCGATCTTTATGACATAGTATTCATCACCTTTGATATAGCCATACTTGATGTGGACCTCGCCTTTTTCGAGCAGAAGTTCTCCGACCGGCGGTACAACCGCCCGTTCCGAAGAATAGGCTACAAAGCCCTGCTCAATTATGGGCAAGAGATCAATGGATGAAACGATTTTTTTGATCTCTTCCAGAGAAATGATGGATAGCTTCATGGATTGATCCAGCTAAACGGCCTGACCACTCATTTCAAGAGTCAATTCGTGAATGCGCTCCAGCGCAGGAATAAGGGTTTCGGGCGGCAAACCAAAACTGATCCGCAGATAATGATCCAGTCCGAAATGATCTCCGGGTACAATCAGGACGCTCTTTTCCTTACGCAGGCGTTCAGTAAACACGGTCGAGTTGACATCCATATGATTACGAACGAATGCAATCGCCGCCGCATCAGGCGGACTGATGGAAAAAAGATTGCTGTGAGTCTCGACCCATTCGTGTAAGATCGGATAGCCTCGCCGAATGTACTCGCGCGTTCTTTGAAGCAATCGGGGGCGTACTTCTGCCGAAAGGGCCAGTGCAGCCAGTTTATTGGACAACATGGTTGCACTGAGCGTTAAATATTCGCGCCGGGCCGACATCTCGTCAAGGGTGTCCGTCGGTCCGACGGCCCAGCCAATACGTAAACCGGGGAGACCATAGGCTTTACTCATACTCCCGATGGCCAGGACTTTATTATAGCGTCCATAGAACGATGGGTTTTCCTCATCTGATGCCCGTGTTGCTCCACGATAGACTTCGTCGGCGAGGATCCAGGCCCCAACCCGATCCGCGCAAGTCACCATCTTATCCATTTCGGGTTCCGTCAAGATTCGGCCCGTTGGATTGTTTGGATTACAGATGGCGATCAACTTCGTATCTGGACCCACCGCCGACTCAAGTTCGGCGATATCGGGCGCCCAGCCGTTTTCCTCGAGTAAGTGGAATAATTTGACACTTAGATCGTGATTTTTCGCAACCCCCCAAATCTGCATATAATTTGGCGACATGATGACGATTTCATCGCCTGCCGATAGCAGCGTCCGAATAGAAAGGAAGTTTGATTCGATCGCCCCGACCGTAACTAACACGTTTTCAGGCGAAGCACCGTCGTAGAGCTTGGAAATATTCTGACGGAGTTCGGGGATGCCGCTGACATGAGGGTAGTTGAGATCTGTGGCTAACAGGCCCTCAATCATCTCAGGAGCGTCACCCAGGAGTTCGCTGAGCAATAGAGGGTGAACACCGCTTTCCGAGAGGTTATAATCGACCTCTTGTTCAAACTGCGTCATCATTCGTTCCATGACGAAAGGCTGAAATTGAGTCATATCATCCCATGTTTAAAGTGGTATTCCGTCAAAAAGTCCATTCGTCGTAGAGCCTAAGTGAACACCTTATTCGCCATCAATTGCCAACCGCATGATGACCTTTGCCTTGGAAGCCTGCTTACAGACTTGAAACCCCACTCGTTCGAATGGCTCCGGTAAGCCGGTAAAAACGGATACGGCAGCGAGCCGATCCGTCACCGCCGTGTGCGGATAAGCTTCCACGACTTTCCCGCCGTTCGCTTTGACGTGCCCGACGGCCGCTCGAATGAGATGCTCCATCAAGCCCTGGTTTCGATGAGACTTGGCGATAAAAAAACAGGTGATCGACCAGACGGGTACATCATCCAGTCTCTTGAGAATGCGTGAACGGTTTAGCGTTTCGAGTTCATCTCTAGGTGCGACCGCACACCAGCCAACAGGATCTGTGCCGTCGTAAGCCAGAATTCCGGGCACAACACCTGATTCGATCAGTGTGTGCATGGCTGCCTTGTTTCCCGCGCTCTTGTTCGCGTCTACCTCTTTCCGAGGAAGGCGCCACCACATGCACCAGCATCCGCAAAAAGCACCGCTGTTGCCGAAAAGGTGTTCAAGATCCTGCCAGCGAGTCTTCGTAACGGGATGAAAGGTGAAGTCTTGCACGCTAGTATGGGTTCGTTCTTGAAAGTGCGGCTGCGATTTCGGCAGCTGAATACGGAAGTCCATTGCTGAGTATTTCGGCGCCGCGCCCGGTTATCAGAATCATGTCCTCCAGATAGTAGGAGTCATTCTTCCATCGAAACATCGGTTCATACGCCAGAACCACTCCCGTTTCGAGTGTGGGTCCGGGCGCTTCTCCACTTTCGATTCCCACACCGTGAATATGCCAATTGACACCCGAGGACTCGTCCAACATGGACTCTGCGATGGTTCTGATGTTCGGATCGCCTGCCCTTTGGTTGGCTTGTCGGATGGCCGCCTTACTCGCTTCCCGAACCTCATCGAGGCTCATCCCGGGTTGCATAGCGTCGATACCCGCCCGGTAGCCTGATACGAGCAGATTCCAGACCTTTACCTGTTCATCTGAAAAGCTCCCGGAGACCGGAATGGTCCGACCCACGTCGCCACCATAGTAGTCCGAGGCGCATCCGACATCGACCCGAACCAACTCACCCGACTGCATTTTCCGATTGAGGCCGTTGTAGTCATAGAATGACCGAACAAGATGCTGGAAATGCGTGTTGGGACCGGCCATGGTCCACGGCCAGAAGGAGGGTCCTTGCGCTCCAGATTCCAGGCACCCAGCCACGACTGCTGATTCCACTTCGCGTTGAAACACGCCTGGTCTGATTGCTCTCGCTCCAGCCATCATGGCATGACTCGTCATGGCGGCATTTGATCGAAGAATCTTGAGTTCCGCCTCAGACTTCACCCAGCGCATCTCGGAAATCTTTTCGGTAATGGAGATGATTTCTACGTCCGGGAAAGCCTCCGAGACGCTTTGCTCCCAGAGGAGAAATCGACCTGAAACAGCCGTCATCCCATCAGGATTTCCGCTGGGTCCGGGCCTACGAGACTTTTCCAGATAGAGCCGGGTTATTCCCTCTTCCATCCGTTTTTCGATGTACGCTTCAAAGCCATCCCAATCTCGGACCGAATTCAGACCGAGTGCTTCCGCTGATTCAGCACCCGGAGTTTGACTCAGATTCTGAACAGGTACACCAAACGAGAGCGGAGCTGGTGGTACGAACAAGTGCGTTTCCTGATGGGGTCCGTCAAGAACGAGGATCGCAGACGGTTGATCGCCCAGGCCTGTGAAATAGTAGAATGCGGCGTTTTGAATCCACCCCCACTGTTCCATCTCCTTTTCCGTCGCATTGGCTTTTAGTAGGATGATTCCGTCACGGACCTGATTCAGGAGATTTACCCTTCGTTCTTGATATTCGTCCAACGGGACTTGCGCGAGTGTAATCGACGCCATCGTCATCATGACAAGAATAGTGGAAGGCCATTTTAGATGTGAAGACATGCCAGCGGGAGAAATCGTTATACAGGGAATCGTCTCGGAAAGTACAAATCCTAGCATATTCGAAGCGGCCCCTCGATAGATTGGGTTAATAAATTCGCGTCAAGTGAACCAAATCGATGTTACATCCGACTCTATGGCAGACAGAGTAAATAAACGGCGTTCCTTTTCGTGAGAACACGGTCTGAAATACTGACAGAGTTATTGGTACTGCGGGTACAAAATGGAGAAAAGGAAGCATTCGAGCTCCTCGTAACCCAATGGTACCAACGGCTCGAAAGACGAGCCTACCAACTAACGAAAGACATCGATGCCGTCAGGGATATTTCTCAGGATTCCTGGGTGGCCATCATCAAAGGCATTCGAAGGTTGAAAGACCCGTCACGTTTTCAGAACTGGGTGTATCAGATCGTCCGAAACAAATGTATGGACTGGATTCGGAAACGAAAATCAGAACGCACATTCAAGGAGGCATACCTCGCGAATTTCGACGATAGAGTCGAGGTCCAGTCGAATGAATTGATTGACTCGATTCGACGGTTGATCGGACAATTATCCAACGATTACCAAACAGTGCTCACGCTCTTTTATCTCGGGGAGATGGGTGTTCAGGAGATTGCCAGGCGTCTGAGTATTCCAGAAGGAACCGTCAAATCAAGATTGTATCACGCACGCAAGATGCTTACAAAAGCGTTGGAGGGATGAATAATGACAAACACAGATAAAAACATTGACAAGCTGATCCGTGCCGCTTTGAACGAGGAAGAACTGGAGGCCTATGAGGATTTGGGCGAACAGGGTATCGTGGATATGGCGTTTGGCGCCTTCTCCGGACGAAACAAAGTCCTTTCGATCCTGATGATGTTTATCGCCGCCGTATTTTTCGTTCTGGCAGTGTACAGCGCAGTTCAGTTCTTTACGGTGGAAACAACCAAGGACCTGATTATGTGGGCTTCAGGGTTCTTTTTCTTCATGATGGGCACCGCCGTGATGAAAATCTGGTGGTGGATGGAAATGGAGAAGAATGCCACGGTTCGCGAAATCAAACGCGTGGAACTACAGCTGGCCAATCTCACTGCCCTAATTACAGAGCGGTCGAACAGCTGACCCAAGCTGCACGGGGTGCCTGTCTGCAGGCACCCCTGCGAGGGGTTGTTCTGATCGTTTATTGGAGTTCACGAAACCGAGCCGGAGGCTTTCGGTGGCGCGTCGCCTGCTCGTATGAATAGGCGAATCCGATCAATAGAGGCTCGCTGTACTCTCGGCCCATGAAGGTCACACCCGCCGGTAACCCATCATACGTGACACCCATTGGAACCGTGATGGCGGGAAATCCTGTATGCGGAGACAGATGCTGGCTATTGTCTCCCGCCGGACTTTCCATATCTCCGATCATTCGGGGAGGGTTGCTCCACGTTGGATAAATGAAGGCGTCCAGTTCGTTTTCATCCATCATGCGCGACACCGCTTCGCGAAACGCGATGTTGGCCGGTGTACTGAAGATATCGGCACAAATCGGATCACGATCTTCAGGCGCCTCAGTGATTTCAAGGGCCCGACGAAGTCGACTTTCGATGTACGGTGCGTAGCGTCCGCTTTCGACGACGGAGGCAAGCGTCCGATGTAGTGCTGCATCTCCGAGGGAGGCCAGATACAGATTTACATCGTGCTGAAACGTGTTGCACCAGAGATTGGCCGTTAATTCAGGATAGTCCGGGATGTCGACGGGGTCGACGATCTTTGCGCCGAGATCCATGAGATCGGAAATCGCTCGTGCCATTACGGTCCGAATTTCGGGGTCAGTGGCCTCGGCGTCGATGTATCGGCGAAAAACACCAATTCGTACTCCCTCCAGTGCTCCGGTGTGAAGAAATTCCAGGTAGCTCTCGGGAATATGGCCACTAGATCGCTTGGTAATCGGATCGGCTGGATCGTTGCCCGCAATAAGCTCCAGCACCCGAACGGCATCTTCTACCGTCCGTGCCATGGGTCCGCCTACGTCATTTCTGGCGTAAAGCGGTATGATTCCATCAATACTGGTCAGTCCTTTGGTTGAGCGAATCCCCACGAGCATGTTGTGTGACGACGGCCCCCTAATGGAATTTCCGGTATCCGTTCCGAGCCCGATCATACCAAAGCTGGCGGCCACCGAAGCGGCTGTTCCCCCACTTGATCCTGCCGGCACTCGTTCCAGATCGTACGGGTTTCTCGTTGTCCCGGCTAGAGAACTCTCCGTGACATACGGACTGAAAGCCCACTCTGCCATGTTGGATTTTGCGAGCACGATGGCCCCTGCTTCTTTCAGGCGAGCCACCTGGAAGGCATCGTCCGGCGGCGTTGAGCCTTTCATGGCTTCGGAACCCGCAGCGGTTTGGAGTCCAATCGTATCGTAATTGTCTTTTACGATGATGGGGATGCCGTGTAGCGGGCGCAATTCGCCTGTTCGCTCAAATTCTTCATCCAGAGCATCGGCTTCTGCGAGCGCATCAGGATTTGTTACCACAATCGAATTCAGGAGAGAAGACTGATCGTACTGGCGAATACGATCGAGATAGCCCTCAACGAGTTCTCGACTCGTGAGTGTTCCCGCCCGCATCGCTTCATGGGCCTGAGATACGGTTGCTTCTACGAATCGGAATTTGGTAACGGTGTCCACGCTCGTGCTGCACGCTATTGCGAATAGGCCGACCACGGCAATGTAGTGGGAGAAGAGTCTCAGGTGCATGCCAACCTCTTGCTACGGGTGGGGTATCCAATTTACGTGGTCAAACTATCGCAAGACATCCCATTCAATATCGGGAACGGAATCGAGCGTCGATTCTACCAGTCTCTGGTTTATGGACGATGAAAGAAAGGAAACTGGTACTGGACGATGAACACGGTTTTTCATCCCGGCTCTGAGCGAGGAATTGTTGACCACGGCTGGTTACAGGCACGCCATTCGTTCAGTTTTGCAGGTTTTTTCAACCCGGATCGGATGAATTTCGGAGCACTCCGTGTTCTCAACGACGATATCATCGCGCCCGGGAAAGGCTTCGGGACCCACCCGCACGATAATATGGAAATCGTAACGATTCCGCAGTCGGGTATTGTAGAACACAAGGACAGTATGGGACACGTGCAGCAATTGTTGCCCGGGGAGGTTCAGGCGATGTCAGCGGGTTCGGGAATCCAGCATTCCGAGTACAATGGTTCGTCATCTGAACCGCTTAAGCTCTTCCAGATCTGGGTTCTGCCAAAGGAAAGAAACGTCAAACCTCAGTATGACCAGCGTGCGTTTCTAGAGGAAGATCGAAAGAACAGGTTTCAGTTTGTAGCGTCGCCCAACGGGATCGACGAATCGCTCTCGATCAATCAGGATGCGTTTTTTTCACTCGCGGATTTCAATACCGAGAGCTCCCGGACGTACGAAATTCAAATGCCCCCAAACGGTTGTTACCTGTTTGTGATCGAAGGAACGATCCAGGTCGAAGGAGAAACACTGGGACCAAGAGACGCTTTTGGATTCTGGGACGCTCCGTCGGTCGACTTTCTGCCCACTGAAGACACACGGCTCCTTTGCATTGAAGTACCGATGCTCTAGTCGCCGTTGTTATTTTCAATCTGTGCATACATTTCGATCACTCTCCGTACCACCCTCGAATGATTTCACCAGATAAAGAGGACTCAATGAAGATTCACAATTGCAATTTTTCTCTGGCTATGGCACTGCTACTGATCGTAGGGACGGGTTGCGCTTCAACCCAGGAGGTGACCCGGGCAATGCACGATTGGGAAGAGGGCCACACGGTTGCATATGAACTGGTTCGGGACCAAAACCAGATTTTGGAAATTCCCGGCCAGGGTACTCAGGAAACCCCCCGGTCTACCACAATCGGAATGTCGGTCGTCTCAACGGGTCCCTATCAGTTCATTATCTCAGTAACGGACGCGGAGGCCGTAAGATCGCCAACTCCGATTTCTGGACTCGTCGGGCTCGAAAGCGCGATTGTACTTGATGCGAATGGCCGTATCGTGACTGCTTCAGGGCTCAGTGATAATTCCTACGTGACAGCAACAGGGGGAAGTGAGCAATTTCAGGAGCGTCTTCAGGGAATTTTTCTAGTGCTCCCGGATGAGCCGCTTGCAGCGGGCGTCTCGTGGACGCGAAAAACCACGATTCCGTTCTCGCAATCGGGACTAGACGGTACGAGCGAAACGACTGACAAATATCGTTGCACTGGACTCACCTCCTACCAAGATGTCTCGGCTTTCGAGATCGAATTAACCAGCGAAGTTTCGCTGATAGGATCTGGAAATCAGGGAGGGGGAGAGATGGACGTTACGATGAGCGGTACTTTGAAAGGAACCCTCTATGTTGATGCATCTTCAGGAATACTATTGAGCGCTCACCAGTCGGGTGAAATATCGGGTATGATCGACATGGCTCAGATGTCTCTTCCCATGACCCTTGAACAAACGATGTCGATTAGCAGGGAAGAGTGAGGGCCAAGGATTTATTGGTAGACGCTCTTTCTGGTGACGACGAGCGGTATTATTGAACTATCGTTCAATAATACTCTTCAATACAGCGGGCCCAGGGCCGAGGAGGCCATATCCACCAGTTCGCGGCGGGTGGCTCCGGCTTTCGAGGCGACCGCCATACCGAGTATCGTGCAGGTCAGAGAGCTGGCAACGGCCGTGATATCAAGCGATTTCGACAGCTCACTACGTTCGGAGGCATTTAAAATCGCACGGCGAAAGCTCGTGTCCAGTCTTTTCATATAGAATCGAGCCTTCGTGGCCGCCGCTACGACGTGTTTGGATGCCTCAACAGCAGTGTTCGCAATCATGCATCCCTTTCTCGGCGTCTGGAGGTCGTAAAACTCGACAGCGAAAGCAAGGAATCGAACGATTTCCTGTTTTGAAGCCTCATTTCGTTCAAGTTCTTGGAAGCGCGGATCCAAAATCGAACTTTCGTACCGTTCCAGGGCCTGTACAAAAAGCGATTCTTTGTCGCCGAATGCATTGTAAATGCTCTGACGACCCAGGCCCAGCGCTTCGACAATGTCTCGGGTCGTTGTCGCAATGTACCCATTCGCCCAGAACAGCGTCATTGCCTTTTCCAGTGCAATCTGTACGTCAAATTCGCGTGGCCTGGCCATATTGCTAATTCTGATGTCTACAACACTCAGGTCCCAATATAATAGAACGATAGATCAATAATGAATTCAATATCTCTAGCCTGTGGCTTACCACCAGACCTTTATCGAAGCAAAACGATTGGCATCGTCTCCGTAGCTCCGTCAACCCGGAGCATAAAGAAGTACAGACCATTTGTCAGACGGCGTCCGTTAGCACTGCGACCGTCCCACATCTCTTCGAAACCACCGGGTGCCCTCGGCTCATCGACCAGCGTTCGCACGACGACCCCGAGTGAATTGTACACTTTCAGAACTATGCGGGCAGATTGCTGAATTGAAAATCGGATACGGGTCGCCTGCCTGAATGGATTAGGGAAACTTTGAGAAAGCTCGTATTCACGTGGAGTCCCCGGATACAAATCAACAACCGAGGTGCTCTCATTTTCATCATAGCGATATACGTATCTACCGACCGCGTACGCGAGCGTCTCATTGACGACGTGTATTCGGCTGATGCTGCCGTCGAGTTCTCCGCCCGTGCTTATCGGACTGTACGGAGTAAGCGATTCCCAAAAAACGCCCCCGGTAATGGTCACCGAGCTAATCCCATGACCGCTGGTCCATCCGGTATTCTCTGTAACAAACCCAATCGCTTGAAGGCCAAACGGTACGATGTTGTCGATCACCTCGATTTCAGCCCAATTAATTCCCATATCAGCCGTTTTCATGACCTTCGAATACCGATTCTTTCGATTGTTCAGGTACTCGATCGACAGATACCCGGCCGTTGAATTCGGAAACGAGAATTGGGCTCCCCATTCTCCGTCTACACCCGTCTTCTTGAATGTCGGAATCACTTCATGCCAGGTATCTCCGCTGTCCTCGGTTCTGAGTATGACTGCATCCCCGAAAAAGTCCTCTCTCGTTCCTCCAGTGATGAGTCCAAGCTGATTATCGACGAAATAGATATCCAGAGCTGTTTGTGCTTGAACACCGATTCGTTTTCCGATCCATGTTGCTCCACCAGTCGAGGAGGCCAGAAACCACGGACCCCCTGTCGTAGAACCCGTGGCATAAATCACCAGGTCATTTACGACCCAGATTGCGCTAATCCCAAACGGAATCGCTCCTTCGATTCGGCCTGTGATATCTGTCCATGTCTCACCGCCGTCATGCGTTTCAAATAGGACATGTCCCTTGGTTTCCGAGCCGACCCATCCAGTCTGTTCATTCGCAAAGGCGACCGCGCGAAATTCGATCTCGTTCTCATCTTGGAACTGTTTTAGCCACGTCTCTCCTCGGTCATCGGTCCGGTAAATCTGGCTTTCATCGTCTACCAGCCAGCCCGTTGACTCGCTAATAAAGAAGATGTCACGATGACGACTGCCCTCGCCAGCATCTGGGGAGTCGGGTAGATACTTCCACGACCCGGGAGGAAACTGAGCATGTATCCGAACCGGCATCACCAGGCACCAAAAGACGCCAAGGGCCAACAGAATGCGCAGGGTTGCCCGATGATTGGGCCCTTTTAGAGCCTGAAAAAACAAAATAAGAGGTCCTCCGCGTATCTGGAGGTGAGAATGAGGAAGCTACAAGGTTTGGGACCTGTGGTCACAAATTTCAATCCGGGCTCAACGAAGAAGCACGGCTTGCTTCATCTCGATCTGCTCACCGATATCCATCAGGTACAGGTAGGTTCCGTTTGCCAGTCTGGACCCGGCATCATTCCTACCGTCCCACGTCAAGGTGTACTTTCCGGGCGATTGAAATTCACTCATGAGCGTCCGAACTTCTCGTCCAAGAATGTCGCGGACCGTAATACGCACGTCAACATTTTCGAAGAGCGTATAACCGATGGTTGTGCTTTTCTGGAATGGGTTCGGATAGTTTTGATCCATCCGGAATTGAGCGGGGCGTTCAGGGAAATTCTCGGTTATGTTGTTTACGGGTATCGTGCCTTCGAATTTATACGTGAATTTGCCTACCGCATAGGCCATCGTGTTATCGAGCACAAAGATTCGATTCGTCCTACCGTCCAGCTCCCCGTTGGGATTGTTTTCAGGATTGTAGTCGGGAATTTGTCGCCACGTAATTCCGCCGTCGATGGTCACAGAGGTTTGGCCGCGACCCGTGGCCCATCCGATGTCCTCCGTGATGAACCCGATGCCTTGAAGCCCTGCCGCCTGCGTGCTGCCCGGAATATGATGTTCAGTCCACGTGAGACCCCCGTCCACCGTTTTGAGGTATTTAGCAGGCTCGTTGTTGCTACTCCCATTGTATTCAAGGGATACGTAGCCAACCATGTCGCTGGGGAAAGAGATTTTCCATCCCCACTCCCCTGGAACGTTAGAACTGCGACTCGTCTGATGCACCTGCGTCCAGTTGGATCCGCCGTCGGTCGTTCTCAGAACAACGGCATTGCCGTGCAACATTTCGTCGGTGCCAGCCGTGCCGCCTACTGCATAACCCTCATTTTTGTTTTTGAAATACACGTCGACGAGAGCCTTGGCTCCGGCGCCGACCACTTTGCTGGTCCAGGTTAAACCCCCATCTTCGGATTTTACGAACCACGGCCCTCCGAAATAGGCTCCAACACCGAATATCGTTTTCTCATCGACTGCCCACAACCCGCAAATGGACTGAGGTGCAGTTCCCTTTATTCGTGACGTGAGATTGATCCAGTTTCGGCCTCCGTCAAAGGTTTGAAAAAGAACGCGTCCCGCGTTAAGAGATCCAACAAATCCGATTCGATCATTGACGAAAACCGTGCTTCGATATTGTAAAAACAGATCGGAGTGAAGTAATTCCCAGGTCGTACCGCCGTCTTTCGTTCCGTGAACCTCACCACTGCGGTTCACGACCCAGCCTTCGTTTTCATTAATAAAGACGACGTCGTCGTGTCTTTGAATTGCCTCAGGACCTTCCGGCAGCACTTGCCAGCGGCCTTCAACAGCCTGGGCAGATGATTCTGCTACGAACACGAGCCCAATACATAGCGTGCAGATTATCCCCCAAATCGCTGGAATGTTGGGCCTGATCTTAACTTGAGAGGAGATCATAAGTCTGGAAAATGATATAGTCATTCAGGAAATAGTAAGTAGAAGACGGTTAATGCGTCAGGTCATTTAGAACGCCCTAAAGACAAGCCCGCGGTCAACAACCCACTAATCTACCGATTCGAGCGTTTTTGGTAAGAAAAACTTTACGATGATGGGGCTTACGATTTGAGGTTGCTCCAAATGCGGTAGATGTGCGGCCTGAGCCACCGGGTTAAACTCGGCGCCCGTGATCTCTGCCACGACTCGGCTTTCGATGAAGGGTAAAGTCACGTCATGTTCTCACGAGAGTAGTAAAATGGGCTTGTCGGTCGTTGCCCGGAATCGAAAATTTTCTTGATGGTCGATCGTCGCGAAGTTGTAACACGTCGAGATTCGCGAATGGCGAACCCCCCTGAATCGGATCTGAATCTTGTCTCGATCCAGTCTGGAAAGCGGTTCGGGATGAGAAAATCAATCGACTGACCTTCGGCCGTGGCGTCCTGTTGGGAGAGAACAAAGGTATTTTGGAAAGCCATTCAGGGAGGCCGGATGGTGGAAATTGTCGGTACGCGGGAACAACGAATGCGATTCGCCTCACGTCGCCCGGATTTACCGATGCGTACGACGCGGGGACCAATCCCCCCAGAGACAGGCCCATTGAATCGTATGGTTTTCGTGGTCCGAGATTGTCTACTCATTTCGAAATTCGTCGTTCGTAGAGCGCCCGATCATAGCGAACGATCGACTGATCTGAAAAACCTCGTCCATAATAATTGTATCTGAGGACCCGAAATCCGGCATCCACGAGGCCGTCGTACGTGACATCGAAGATGTAGTCGAGCAGGCTCGCCCTGGAAATCATGATGACTGTCTGTGCGGAGTCCGCTCCCGAAAGTTGATATTCGGTAATCCTGTCCGACAGCGTGACATCGGACTCATCCGTAGTCGCCCGAATTTCGTCCGATACGACGGCCTTCTTCCCATCGAGCGATACATACAGAAGAAGTGGAACACCGACACCAAGCGCTAGAACGACAGCGACGGCGCGACGAATACGAGTAGAAATTTGAATACGAATGGCTAACGGGAAATAGGTCGCCGCTACAAGAATTTGGCAAACCAAGCATTTAACGCTACCGGGCAGAAGACAGGCTGACAACCGTTTCAATGAATCACGGTTTGTTGGTCCGGTAGGCCAGCGGCCGACTCAATGGTTTATTTCCACCTATAGATTTTTGGCCGCCTCGATAAGCAGCGCTACGTTTCTCATTCCCTCGTGGCCATCCACTTCCGGTGCGCGACCGTCTCGAATGGCCTCGACAAAATCTCGAATCTCTCCCTCGTACGGATTTACAACTTCATACTCGAGAGGTGAACCGTTAAATAAAATCGCACCCGCTCCGTGTCGGCCCAGCGTGTCGTCACATATCACGGTTCCATCCGATCCGTAGATTTCAACGCGCGAAGCCGAATCGAAAAGAACGGACGTACAGAATTCGGCCGTAGCACCTGACTCAAATCTAGCCGAAACAATGGCCGTTTCATCGTGTGGGGTCTCCCAAACCGAGCCACCTGTTACCGCCTGAATGGCAACGACTTCACCTGCTTCAGGGCGAAGCATCCATCGAATCAGATCCAGACAGTGTGTTCCATTTGCCGCAAGGCTCCACCAGCGCCCTGTTGCGGCGAAAGCCCGCCAATCGGAATCGTCAGCGGCCCTGAAGGTCCAATGTACGCGGATGTGTCGAACGGACCCGATTTCTCCTTGTTGAATGCGATCCCGGACAGTCCGGAGACCCGTGTGCCATCGGAGGTGGTATGCAATCGCGAGCACGCGCCCGCCCGTTTGGCATGCATCAATGATAGATTGTGCTTCTGCTACCGATGTCGCCATCGGTTTTTCCACAAATACATGTTTGCCTGCTTCGGCCGCCGTGCAGGCCTGCTCGGCGTGAAAGCGATCCGGGGTCGCAATGATTACAGCATCCAATTCGGAATCGGCGAGCATAGAGCTGAGATCCGTGTGCGCAGGGTTCGGAGAGATGGCTCCATGTTTTTCGGCAAAGTTGGACGCCCGCCGAAGATCTCGGCTCAGGACGCTCCATAATACGGCATCGTCTAAGGCTCCGATGCCGGGCGCCAGCTGATCGTCTGAGATTCTGCCGGGTCCAATAATTCCAATTCGAATGCTCACGTTGAACGCTTTTCAAAAAGTTGTGACGCAGAATTCCGTACCGGAATCTGTGGCAAAAAAATCCACCGCAAATAATTCAGTGCGAAAAAATCGGTGGCCACCCCGCAGGGAGGCATCGTACCTTGATTTCAAAATTGAGCACGAATATGAACACCATTGAGCCCCGATCGCGCGAACTACCATCCCGCTCTGAAATGATAAGGGCTTTCGAGTCCAGAGACTCGTCCTATGATGGTATTTTTGTTACGGGTGTTAAAACGACCGGGATTTTCTGCAGACCGACTTGTTCAGCGAAAAAACCACTCGTTGAAAACATTGAATTTTTTGTCTCACCGCGTGAAGCGCTCTTCGCGGGATTTCGCCCGTGCAAGCGTTGCAAGCCGATGGAATCGGCGGCTCAGCCGCCCGAATGGCTGACCCCACTCCTGGAGAAAATTGAAGGCGACCCTTCTCGTCGGTGGCAGGATGGAGACCTCCGCGAATTCGGTTTGCAACCCGATCGCGTGCGAAGGTGGTTTAAGAAACACCACGAAATGACCTTTCAGGCGTACAGTCGGGCGCGACGATTGGGAACGGCCCTCGGCCAACTTCAGCTGGGCGAAGAGGTAACGTCCGCGGCCTACGAGGCGGGATTTGAGTCGCTTAGTGGATTTAATGATGCCGTACAAAGACTCCATGGAACGGCGCCATCCAATTTACGCGAGTCTCGTACGCTTTGGACGACGCGCCTGCCGACACCTCTCGGACCGATGATCGCGTGCGCGACAAACGAAGCCCTCTGTCTCTTAGAATTTGCCGATAGACGAATGTTGGAGACACAGCTAAAGCGAACACAGAAAAGATTGGATGCCGTACTCGTCCCTGGAGAAAACGATGTATTGCAAGCGGTTGCCGAGGAACTAAAGAAATACTTTTCGGCCAGACTGCAGACGTTTTCTACACCGTTAGAGTTGAAGGGAACGCCGTTTCAAGAAGAAGTATGGCGGCAGCTCCTAGAGATCCCATTTGGCACGACCACGTCATATGCCGAGCTCGCAGAATCCATTGGCCATCCGAAAGCCGTGCGAGCGGTTGCCCGGGCGAATGGGGACAATCGAATGGCCATTATCATTCCGTGTCACCGCGTGATTGGTCAAGATGGGACGCTTACGGGATACGGAGGAGGATTATGGCGAAAACGTCGTCTCCTCGATCTGGAAACAGGGCAATTGGTCTTGGGTGAGGAGCTGGAATCAAGTCTCGCTCGAGCCGGTAGGTTCAGCCTTTCCCCTCACTAGTCGAACGATGGATGCGAGGACGAACACAACCCCCAACATCGCGACGACTGACGATCCCGCCGGAAAGTCGAACTGAACGGAAAAATAAATCCCCAAAAAGCCACCGAGGGCGGACAGAGAAAGGGTCAGAGGAATCAACGCGATCTTACTCCGAGTTATCAGAATCGCGGACACGGGCGGGACGACAAGGAAACTGAATACAGGAATGACTCCACCCACGTTAACGGCCAGGACGATGGCCAATCCGATCGAGATATAAAACAGGAAATTCCAAAGGTTAAATGAACCCAGGTCGTCGATCTCCCGATTCCCAAATTTTTCTGTAAGCTCAAAGAACTGGCGTCGGAAAATGAAGTGGACGACGCCAAGAATTCCAAATACGATCGCCATAGAAGTGATTTCGGAATCGGTGACCGTAAAGAGACTTCCAAAGAGCACTTCCTGAATATCTGAATCGCCATGAGCAGCTTTTGAAATGAGAAGCACCGTCAGGGCGGACGAGACCGCGTATAGAATTCCTATTATGGCTTCCTGCTTGAGACGCTTATCCGTCACTTTGATAAACGACATCAGAAGAGCGCCGACGAGCGTAAAGACCATCGAGACGGTCGTGGGTTCGAGTGCTAAGTAGGCGGCAACCGCCACGCCAAGCATCGAGATTTGACCCAGGGCTAGGTCAACGAAAACAATCCCGCGCCCAACCACATGCGTTCCCAAATACGCAAGGAGCAACCCCATGATGATCGTAACCAGTAATGCCGATCGAACAAATTCAAGGGCGAATAGATCGGGCATATCGGGAACGGTGAAGGTTAACTACTCAGTCGCTGACTCAAACGCGTTAACCATCAACTCGACGTTGTAATCGAATAGGTCGAACACGGTGTCGATACCGTCATAGGCACCAACGGATGATGCGAGCGGTACGACAACGCCGTTTACTCGACTCACGACTAGATTTGCAGCATCCTGTTTATAGTAGGGAGCAATAATAAGGACCTTCAAATTATCCTGCTGCATATGACGAATGATCAGCGCCAGCTGGGATGGCGTGGGAGGGATACCAGGCTTGGGCTCCAGAAAGTCGGCGATATCCAGACCAAACGCTTCCTCGAAATAGGGCCATTGATTGTGATAGGCAACAATGTGAGCTCCTCTGTAGGGCTCCATTCGCTCTTTCCATTCGACGTAAAGACTGTCGAGACGGGTACTGAAATGCTCGAGATTCTCATCGAACTGGCTCTTGTTGGCCGGCAAGAGGCGATTCAGGGCCTTCGTGATGTTCCGAGCGACGATCTGTACTCGGTCTGGATCCAGCCAATAATGAGGATTGCCGAAGATATGGATGTCTCCTTCTTCCCGGCTCGCACGGGTTGGCACTTCCAGAAGAGGTACATCGATCGATGCATCTACATATCCTTCGCCACCTGGCTGAATGCGCGAGTTTCGAGCGCTGTTGAGCAGGGCCGGAACCCAACCCAGTTCGAGATCGAGGCCGACCGTAATAAACATGTCGGCACGAGTCAGCTTCAATATATAGCTGGGTTTCGGATCGACGAAATGGGGGTTTTGGTAGCCCGTAGCAATCGAAAACGTCTCGACCAGGTCGCCGCCAATCTCGTTGGCTAGATACGCCAGGTCGGGAAGCGTTGTGACAATTCGAAGCTTTTCCTGTGCGGCTGCACGACTCGGCACAAGCAAAAATAGAGTCAGGATTATGCACCCTGTTAACCCTCTTCGTTTCATTTTTCTCACGGAAATGGGTGTTCGAAATTAATATTCGTGTGCGCCATGCGTGCCCATGACAAAGACGGCCCTGACCACTCCAGTATACATGCTGTCGAAGTGCTCGCTCCATCTACGCCTGATACCGAACTCAATCTTCTGAAATTCCGTCACGTACCATGTGAGGGTTGCAGAGAAGCCATTTTCATTCCAATCTGGATCGTCCGGGAGGTCTGAATGATCAAATCGACCGGTAAAGAACCATCGCCCGGCGAATTGGTAGCTCGCAAGGGCATAGAACCCCCACGTCGATATGTCGTCATCATTTGTTTCCATCTTACTGAGAAACACCTCCATCTGCGCGGTAAAGGACTGATAGGTGTTGAATCGAACGGGTTTCCACTTGTAAGTCAGATCTGCACCTCCCAGAAACGACGTCATTCCTCGCTGATTAGGTCCTGAAAGTCCGGAGACACCCAACTCCAGTGTCGCGTCCGCTGAGAGATCCCAGAAATTTTTCAGGTGGGTCGTATAGAGAAATCGATTGTTTCCAGCCACATCAAAACTCGGACTATGATGAGGGCCTCGCGTGATCTCCAACGACACTTCCTGATAAAAGGAGTTGTTCGGAATGAGCCAACTCAGGCCTACACCCTGATCATTCAATCCCTCAAGGCCAAAATAATTCTCGTAGACGAGAGGGATGTCAGGAAACGGAAGAGCGTGCGGATGAATGCGATTAATTTTGCCCACGTTGCTTCGAAACTTCCCTGCTTTTAACTGAAGCTGATGGGGGAGAGCGAGCGTCGTGAGGTATGCCTCCTCCAGCTCAAACTCAATGTCGCCGTCTTCGTTGTGGGCGGCTATATATATTTCCGCTCGGGCAAACGGGTCGATCACGGACTTGAACGCAGTTTCAACTTCGTGAAGTTCGAAATCGAAATTCCGTTCCCCCTCGGAGAAGATAAGCGCCCGTATATCTCCAATGACTGAGATGTCCGGATTGGTCGCAGGTCGGGCTCGAAAGGTGTTCTGACGAGGTAGCGATGGAGTCAAAGCGCCCAAATCTCGCTGAAGTTCCAACAGAAGGGAGTCCACGGCTACGACGGAATCTGGATCCTGAGCGACAGCGGAATAACTGAAGAGTGCCCACAACGTGAAACATGTGAGCGTGCGAATCACGAATTTATTTAGATTCGTAGCCATCCTCGAACACCTGATCCAAGTTCATGCGATACCGTCAGGATGGTCTTCAGCTACTGGATCTTCCGAAAACTTCGAACCGGACGGAGCCCGATACTCCTGAAAAGGAATGGCTAACAAGTTTATGAGATCGTTGTTCTCTTCAGGCTTCATATGCGTATCGATGCCGTAGTGAAGTTCAGTTGTTTTCTCAACTTCGGTAAAAGTCCCAAACATTCTGTCCCAGATAGAGAGGACATTTCCATAATTTGTATCCGTCAGCGGCTGCGAAAAATGATGGTGCACCTTGTGCATGTTTGGTGTGACGAAGACGTATGAAACGATCTTGTCAATCGCTCGTGGGGATTGGATGTTTGCATGAGTGATCTGAGTAAACAAGGCGGAAATCGTTTGATATAGGAGAACAACGCCTATCGGAACGCCTGCAACCAAGACGCCGAGTATAGTAAACGCGGCCCGAAAGACCGATTCTCCGGGATGATGGCGCAGTCCCGTCGTCACGTCGACGTGGGTATCGGTGTGATGAATCAAGTGGAACTTCCACATCCATTTGATGCGGTGCTCGATCCAGTGGATGAAATATGCCCCAATCAAATCGAGTAACATGAGACCCAGAACGACGTGCAGCCAGGTGGGTAAAGAGACGTAATAGAGCACCCCGATCCGATTCGACGCCGTGTAGTCCGCGGACGCGACCAATAAAAACGCCAGGGAGAAATTGACGACCAGGGTCGTGAGCGTAAAAAATATATTCAGTGCAGCGTGGCGAATTCGGTGTTTCGAAAATGAGAATAGCGGTATCGCGCTCTCGAGCATCCAGAACGCCATCAGGCCGCCTACCAAAGCTGCGGTCCGATAGGTGGGAGGGATCGTCTCGAAAAAGTCCAGAAAAGATTCCATGTTAACAGCCGGGGATGATCATCTGGAATAGTTTACGACGTAATCGGGAACCGCAATTCCTTCGGTCAGCCTTTCGTCGTCGATCGGCGGCAGCGTCTGCTGCCTCATTGGAATGACACCGGCCCATACGGGAAGATCGTAGTCTGCATCGTCGTCACCCGGGTGGCCCGTTCGAATTTTTGCCGTGCCTTCGTCAATGCTCATGGAGATTAGCGTCGTGGCGTTCAATTCTTGTTCAGAGGGTAGCCTTGCATCTTCCCATCGCCCGGGAACTAGGTGCTCTGTCAGCACTTTCAAGCCATGCATTTTTTGATCCCGTTCTTCTACGATACGTCCGTTTCCAAAGAGAACGACTGAGCGATAGTTCATTGAGTGGTGAAAAACCGATCGCGCCAGAACGAGGCCGTCCAACAGTGTGATTGTAACGCAAAGATCATGGCCTTCTTTGAAATGCTTCAGCATCCTGCTTGCCGACGAACCGTGAAGAAGCAGGCGGTTGCCATCTCTAGCGTGGATGCTGGGAATAACAAATGGTTTGCCATCCACCACGAATCCAATGTGACAGATCAGCGCCTCATCGATGATGCCGAAGATCGTATGCTCGTCGTATTTCGCTCGTTCCGGAAGACGCGTGACCCTGTTCCGTTTCGTCTGTTCAAATTCTGACATGGGCATTTCGACAATGCATAAGCAATAAAGTGTTAAAGGTTCAAAATATTAAAGATTCGGATGCTTTGTGGACGAGTGATCGGTTCGGACTCCATCGTGGAATACAGATGATTTTACGAACGGATGCACTCTTTACGATGATTGTATAGTTTTCGGGGGATAAACACACCTTTCAAGCAGATGAAACGATTCAATATTCTTGGCCTGGCTATGCTCCTGGCTGCCTGTTCACAGGCGCAGGTCCCGCCAGCTCAAGACCAAGTCAGTGGTGCCATATTGGCTGCACCCGAGGCGGATCGAGCCGAAGTAACGGTTATTGGGTACATAAGCCCGGGTAGGATGTCGATATTAAAACAGGGATCCAACGAATTGATTTGTGTGGCCGACAATCCGGATCGAGAGGGATTTAACGTGGCCTGCTATCACAGGGATCTTGACCCGTATATGGCTCGAGGACGTGAACTACGCCAGGAAGGTGTCGGCGGGAACGAAAACCTTGCAACACGGGCGGCTGAAGTTGAGGCAGGGACGCTCTCGTGGCCCTCGCATTCGTCGACGCTATATGTGCTCTCCGGTGATGAAGGTGCTTTCGATCCCGAGACGGGCACAGCCGAGACGGCTCATCTCCGGTACGTCATCTACGTCCCTTACGCGACCAGTGAATCGATCGGGCTATCAGAGACACCAACGGCACCCGGCGCTCCGTGGTTGATGAATTCCGGTTCGTATAGAGCTCATATCATGATCGTTCCGTCGGGAACGGATCGCTAATACGGAAGCGGTTACCAGCTGATGTACTTGTACATCAAACGGATCAGGCGGTATGCTTCGTCCATGGTATCCGCATCGTATTCAACCGTATAACCGTCGATTCTCTTCATTCCGGGGACGGCCTGGAGAATGTCTGGGCGCGTCGTACTTGCGAAGCGCATCCGAATCGTAACAGGCGAGCCAATATCAAAAATCTGACTCTGTGACAGGTTTTCAAGCGCTTTAGTCGTTCCCTCGTGGAGTCTGCGGTTCACTTCATCGGGGTGTACAAGACGAGCAACCTGTTGGCCGATCGCGACTTTCGTACTGATCGTCACGGCGCCGGTCAGAGCGGCAAATTGATCGGCGAAAGCCTGATCACCGGCTGCAAAGATGACTGGAACGCCTAGAGCCCCGGCAAAACTCGCATTCAATCCTCCTTCTCCGACTTCCGTGTTGTTCAACCAGAGTCCTTTGACAGAGCCAGACCCCGTGTGAGCAATAAAAGCATTTTCGGTTCCGGCTCGAGCGTGATACCCGATGAAAATCGCCGCATCGAACGAATCATCCAGCCCTTGTACCATACCAAGGGGTTTGATATTTCCCTGGATGTATTCGACATCCGGATGCAGTTTCATATGTCGAAGGTTCTGCATATCCCCATGCGAGTCATTTACCAGAATGGTAGCTGGACCGTGTTCAAGAATCGCGTCGATTACGGTATTTACTTCCCGGGTCATGAGCTCACGACCCGTGTCGTAATCCTTTCCGCTACTGGACGTCATCTTCCCCGTGCCGATTCCACCAATACCCTCCATATCCACGGAGATGAAAACGTTCAACGGAGAATTCTGAGCAAATCCCGTTTTGTGTCCTGCAAACAGAACCAGAAGAGTGAGCACATATTTTGACATGAATCTGATGGTCGGGGGGTGTCTGATGGTCGGGGGATACCTTCGTCCCGGCGGACGTATTAAAATTGCTTGACTAGGTTTTGTAGCGTCGCCCGCGATCCTCTTTTCGCCTTTCCCTCACAAAATCCATCACGGGTATCGTATATCCACAGCTTGTCATCGTTCGTTCGACGTCCATCACTACGATTTGTCGATCGCGCATGATCGGATCATCGCCCACGCCGTTTCTTACGATGGCTTCAAGTTCTGAATCCTGGATCGATTCCGTAGTGGTCTTGCCATACAGGCGCACGATGGCGGCTTCTTCTTGTTCAAACGAGCAAATCATGATCGTAGCGGGTCCGTTCAGGCTGGCGTGCCGTGCCGTCTCGTTCCCGCTTCCTCCGAAATCAAGATAAGCGACGCGGTTGGGTCCCAAAATATGAAGCGGTGTACCGCCTTTCGGTGACAGATTCACCGGTCCCACACCATCGGGTCCATCGGTTAATTCTGAACCGATACTCGCGATGAAGAATACATGCGAGTTTCTGATCAATGCGGCCTGTTTTTCCGTTATTTCATGCTCAACTCCAGCCATACGAACACCGTTAAGATATTATAAATGAATAGCTAAGCATTATTGATCATATGATCAATAAATAATTTCGTCCGTCTCAAGTAAATGTCCCGAGTCCCCCTGAGAATCCCACGGTAAGGAAGACGATAATCATCGCCACGATATAAATCGGGATGGTGACGATGATGACGGCCAATATCCATTTCCATGCAATTCTTAGCACGTCGGAGAACGGAATATCGAGCCCGGAAATAGTGACTTCTTGATGTGAATATCCACGGTCTTCCATAGCGGTTTCTCAGTTGGGTTTAAGTTTCGATGGTTACATACTCGGAATGATTCTCAAGAGCATACCGAAGGCAATCCTGCCGATGTTCCGGATGCAAAATAACACCTATTCGGAGAAGACCGAATCTCGCAGCCAGTCTTTGAGCGAGGTAGTTGTCCAGGTGCACAAATGCCACGATCGTCGATACAGACATTTCTTTGAATGCATATCGGATCAGCACGTTCATGGCCTCCTGCGCAAAGCCCATCTTCCAATATTTCGGGACGAGGGAACCGTAGCACTCGATCTCACCTTGTGATTCCAGTCGGGACAGACCACATGATCCGACAAATTCGTTGGTCTTTCTGTCTGCGATACACAAGGCAACGACGGGATCCTCGGAGAAATATGATCCGATCACCCCGTAAAACAACTGTTTTGCACCGGATTCGGTTTTTTGCTCATTCGTAAATGTCAGAAACTGCGTTGCCTCCGGATGGGTCATGAAACGAATAAATCCTTCTTGGTCGCCATTCTGAAATGGTCTGACGATCAGGCGTTCTGAGAAAAGGGGGCCGGGTAGTTTCATCTATACAGCAGTGCTTTCGACGTTTGAAACTTGCGTCCTACTCAATCAGTCGATTGTACTTGCGAAGTATGTCTCTGAGACGATCATGTGGGATGGCAAAGGATGTGTTTCCATCCACACCTATTGTGGTTTCGGCAGCAACCATGGCATTCAGGATCGCTTCCTCTGTTGCTTCGATGGTTGCATTGAAAAGAGGTCCGATCCGGTCATTCGGTATCATTGCGAGTTCTTGAATACCACGTCGGGTGTGGGCGCCTTCATTGGCCGTGGAAAATGCGATAAAGATGTCCCCAGATCCGTTCGTGCCCTGGCCGCCCATCCTTCCGATGCCGAGCGGGATTCTACGTGCCAGTCTTTTTAGCTGATGAGGAAGAAGGGGGGCATCCGTGGCGATCACCACGATGATAGAGCCCCGTGCGTCATTCGATTGATCGGTCGGATTAAAAATGTATCGGAGATCTGTAATCTCTCTGCCAACCGGAACACCGGCGATCCTGAGTTGATCGCGCCCACCATAGTTCGCCTGTACGAGTGCACCGACTGTGTATGTACTCCCGTCGACCTGGAGGACCCTCGATGACGTACCGGTTCCGCATTTGAAACCGTGACAGTTCATCCCGGTCCCCCCACCAACGACTCCTTCGACAACAGGTCCTGATTGTGCAGAGTCCAGAGCCTCCAACACATGTTCTTCCTTCACATGTTGTCCGACGATGTCATTGAGCAATCCATCATACGTTTCAGCAACCAAAGGATAGGTGTACCAGAATCGCTCACCGTCGAACCAGTGCTTTGCGAGCCATGCGATGGTGGCATCTCTCACGACCCCGACACTGAACGTGTTGGTGATCAGTATGGGCGTCTCCAGAAATCCAGATTCTTCGACCCACGTCGTCCCCGTCATCTCCCCATTGCCGTTCAGTGTATACCAGCCTGCGAAGACAGGATCGCTGTTCATACCACGGGGCAGAATCGCTGTGACGCCCGTTCGAGCAGGGCCTTCGCCGACAACCAAGGGTCCTTCCCCGTGAATGATCGTCGAGAAACCAACGGTAATCCCCGGGACATCCGTTATGGCGTTGTAAGCGCCCGGGGTGCCGTCGAGAGGAATGCCGAGATCTCTTGCTCTCGGTTTGTCTTGCGCATTGGCTGAAATGGCGCGGTTTCCAAGAAGAACGAAAGCGAACAGCACGATCGCACCCAGGATCTGTGCCGGTCGTGGACTAGATTGGGTGAGCTGAATTCTTAACATGGTGGGTCACCAGATAAAGTTCTTGTTACAGCGTAAGGAGTTCTATTCAAATAGTGTACTCCGAATACTCTCAGATCGTGTATGCGTGCTCCCATGCCACGTATTCGTGCTCCTACACTAAGTAACCATGCTCCCTTGGACAAGATCGTGCTCCGTAAATATCTGTATCACCTTGCGGCTTATTTACTGCTGAACAACGACTCTTCCATTCAGAGGTTGGAGGGGGCGAATATTTTCTCCAAGTACATTTTCGAAAAACTGAAGCTGATTGGTTGACAGTTCAATCGATTGCCGGAGCACGACCCATGTTACGCTCTCCGTGCAGGGGGGCTCTGAGAGGGATCCGTCATACCGAAAATAGTCTCCAGATTCAGGAAGAAAGTCGCGTGCCCTTACAAACGTGGACGGATCATCAAAAGTCTCGTTGTCCACGATGGGCATGTTCGCCAGGATGATCGGTAAATCTTTGTGCTCCGTGCCTTCGGTAATCCAGACCGCAACGACGGCAAAATTCCCTGCTGCACTTTCGTGGACGAAGTGGATTTCCCCGTCAAACGGATTACCTTGATAGTAGTGCTCGCTCGATACATGAATGTGAAACGACTTAAGTTCAAACGCAACTCCTGAATCAACGATCGAACTTCCAGGGTTATATAGGACATGTATGTTGCGGCCGTCGTTTATCATTTTTAATGTGGACGCCCCCCAGTTAAATTGCCATGCCGGAGCATCATCGATCCGATCGTCAAGAATATCGATGGGCGACTGCTGTGTCCCCGAGCCACAAAGCGCGAAATCTACCGACAACGAGGCCCAATTACTCGGTCCAAGGCTTCCCGAGCCATAATCCCACAGCAACCCAACAGGGTCGTCTGTGTCGTCCGAACTTGAGCTGGAACAAGCACCGAGTATGATACAGATCGATACGAACAGTATAAATACGAGCACCCGTTTATTCGAGAAAAAAAACATATTAATAAGTGTCAGGCGTTTAAGGATTTCGTCAGTCACGAACTCGCGCTCGAGAGATCATAAATAAATGCGGGATATATAAGTTCAGGAAAAATCCTACCCTTCATTCTCAAGTTCGCGAATTCTGGCAACGAATTCTCTCGCAAGTTGATTCGGAACCGGAATGGTGAGGTTATACTGAGAAATGGTCCACTCGCCGTTTTCTTTGACAAGAACACCGGTCCCTCTGGTCACTCCCAAATTTTCGTTGTCAAGCAATTCGTCAAACCACGCCGTCGTACCGCTCTCAGAGATATAGATGTTTCGCGAGGTCATGTGATAGGTCCAACCTCGACCCGTGTCGAAACGCGATTTGGTGTATTCCCTGAACTCGGCAATGGGCCAACGCTCGGTGGCATCCGTACCCAGAAAGACTGCGTCGTCATGGTAGAGCGCGAAATACTGCTCATAATTCGCCTCTGAGGCAAGCCGATGCAATTCATCCAACTGGTGATTTATTGCGGCTTCGTCACCTCGGAGAGCCTGCGCGTTTACATACGTGATCGTTCCCAAAAAGAGAGCAATGCACAACAAGATGCGAAGTGAATGTTTCATGAGAGGATTCTATGAGTTCATCTGCGGATAAATGGACTCTTTGACCATTCCGTACGGTCCGTAGGTCACGAAGGTGAGAAAACCGTAACGATCGGAATGTGATTGACTGATGCGGCCTTCGCTCGTAAATGTCGCACTCGCCATTTCCGCTTCACGAAACTCAAATCCGTCCGGAAGCTTGATGAGAGCGCGGTGAGATGCACCCGTAACCGCATCTCGGACCGGTTCAAGCGAACAATTCAGTACGCTTTCGACCGACAAGGTCGCCGTCCGCTCTTTAAGATCGAATTCGAAGTTGACCGGAGCGATGATTGGATCGAACCCCTCATCAATCGTCGACCCATTAATATTGAATCCTGTCTGCGGTTCTTGCTCTTTCCCAGACAAAATGGAAAAGAGAGCATCTCTCTGGGCGTCCGTGACTCGATCATCAATGACGACCTGGGTTCGGCCTCCTCCTTCATGCACCGGCCCGGGCCATGAATACACACCGGCAATGCGGAGACCGTCCAATCGGGTTTCGCCGAAATATCCGTCCACGATGTCCAACGCTTCAACTCCCTCGCATGGTACTCGAGTCGGTGGAGGATTGAATTCGCACGGACAACCATGATCGCAGCTGCAGGTCGCAATTCGCCTGCACGAGATCTGCTGGTCCACGTAACTCATCTAATGATAAGACTTTCGTTCACGGTGTCTCGAAAATCGAGAAACGTAATATCGTCGCAAATAAAGGGATTACCAACCCAATTTGGACGATCCTTCTGTACCGGAAAACGTTGTACAGAAGGAAGGTTTCACCTGGATCGAACCGCCTATTCGAACACGTCGAACAGATGCGTGTATTTGACCGTCAGGCCCTTGTTGAGCACCGGGCCAGGCCATCCATCGATCATATTGGTCTGATTGTAGACGACGAAGAGTCCTGTATTGGCGGCTCTTAGCCAGCCGAACCGAACGTTCGCGGACCAGATGTCATCGCTGTCGTTGTATTGGCCTAGCAGCTGGACGAAGATGCGCGTAGAGAACGAATAATTAACACGGACGCGAAATAGATTCGTCGTAAACGCTCCACCGGGGATGTTAACGTCGTTGTGGCTGAGACTGAATTCGGTCGACAGTGCCTCGTCGTATCTGACTTTCAGCGACGGTGACACAGAAACCTTATCCCCACCAAAAAAACCGCCGATCGTGGTCCGTACACTTAGGTTTATCGGATCGCTCTGATCCGTCTGGGCAACGATTTGAATTTCGGTGTGATCGTACGTATCTGCCGGGACCACAACGCCATCTGAAATTTCGAACTCTTCTCTAACTCCCTCGCGCCTGAGATTATACCCGGTGTGGATCTCCCAGGCATTCTTAAACTCCCAATGGGTATCGATATGCACGTAACCTGTTTCCTGGAAGGCATCATCACGGCCCCAGTACCCCCACATGTTGGTGTGTGGCCGGATCTCTTGCAGTGAAAGAAAATTCTCAGGACGGAAGCGCGAGAAAATCGAGAGCGATGCCTTGCGATAATTGCTTCTCCGTAGAAAACCAATCTCTGGATTAAAATTACTCGCTACCTCTGTATATCCACCCGAGAGCGTGACAGTTTCTGTTGAATAGGATCCATCTGCCCTGAAGGCAAATTCGTTGTCACCAATATCGGGAGAGGAGGACTGGGCGAAAAATCCCTTGACGTGACCGTTTTCTCCAACACCCAGCTGGCCATCCACTGCGAAAAGACGATTGTAGTCATTCTCGTCAGCGAAGCTGCCCGTTCCCTGGCGGTTCGTGAACAGCACACCAAGGGACGATCTGTTCGGAAACTCCTTGACGACGCGGGCGACACCGAAGTTGTTCGCCTGAAGCTCGTCGCCTACGGATTCGGTCTGCATCTCAAGTAGGCCTACTTTAAAATCGCCAACTTGACCGGAGAGACGACCGCCTCCGACGATAGGCACGGATCCACCGTTCTCGTCGATACCTATTCGACGGCTGAAAAAGAGTTCAACTTCGCCTCTCTCGCCAACAGAGAAGAGTCCGGCATTTTCTAAGAAAAACGGACGTTTTTCCGGAAAGAATAGCGAGAATCGATCGAGATTAACCTGCTGCTCGTCAACTTCTACCTGTGCGAAATCCGTATTGTATGTGGCATCCAGTGTCAGACTCGACGTTAAGCTGTACTTCACGTCAATTCCAAACTCGCCGGTGTTCTCAAGTTTTGAATCTTCAATCTCATAGTCCCGCTGGGTGCTCGATAGTGCGTACGGCATGACTTTAAGGTTTCGGGACTTGGGCACCCGAATACCGTTAATTTCACCCGCGAGGGAAACTCGTGTCAGGTTGTATTGCCGCGGAAGCTGAGCCCAAAATGACTTTTCGTTTCTTCTTCGAATATTTCGTTGAAAGTTGATTCCCCAAGTCTGAACGTCACTGCTTGGAAAACGGAGCGTGCGAAAAGGGATTGCAAATTCAACACTCCAACCAGACTCGTTGATCACCGTTGCCACTTCCCAGGAGCCATCCCAGTTGAGATTGAGACCGCCTCCGGATCCGCGTCGTTGCCTCCCCCCGCCAAAACTTCCACCGCCTCCGCCGAACCCACCTTGTCCGGCATTCGTGACCTGGGCGTCGTATTCGATACCGGCTGGATTCGTACCGAATACGAAACCGTTCTGGCTGTCACGAAATGTGTCGAGAATAAACCGAAAACTGTCTGTATCGTCGAGTGATGCGTCCCTTCGACTGTCAGAGACGATGATGGCCTCCGGGTTTCGATCAAAAAGAATGGCCGAGACGTAAAAAATGTCCTCTGTGTAGGCAATGCGTATCTCCGTTCGCTCGGAAGCCGGCTCGCCGTCGTTCGGGGCCTGCTGCCAAAAGGTGGATACGGCCCGAACATTATGCCACGCCGGATCACCGGATACGATCCCATCCAGGACCGGGGCTTCCGATAGCGGCACCGCCGACATGACTGGACGTTCAGAATCGTCAAATTGGATTTGACGACCGAAAGAGGAAACTAAGAATAGATGCGTTACCGCAAATACAGACGCAGTTTGTGCGAACACTTTAAAGATCATGTGAGCCTGCTTTGAACAATGAGAGCGAGAAATATACGCCCCAAGCCAACCTCGAATGGCTGGAAGTCCCCCAAATGGTTGCCACTGCCGACCGAACTGACGGGAACGGTCCTGTCGCGACAGCTTCTGGTCAATCCAGCAACTAGTTTCCTGGGCATACGTATGGCGACATTCCGATCACACTGAATGTTTTCGTCGATTTCATGCGTTCCCAAATTCAAACAGCCACTCTGGCCTCCGCTTTCGCGGCGTTCATAGGCATCTTCCCCGCCACGCAATCCGCCTCCGCGCAATCCACGTCTGGGCCCTCGGGTACGCTGACCGACAATCAGATCATTACGAGTGATGTACTCGGGTACGATCTGCAGTACCGGGTGTATTTGCCGAGTGGGCATCTTGCGATGCACGACCTTCCGGTCATTTACGTGACGGACGGGCAGTGGTATATCGGCCAGGGGGAGATGCCGGCTCTTCTGGATCGATTGATCGAGAGCAATGAAATCGAGCCCGTAATTGCCGTATTCGTTGACAATCGGGATCCACACAACCTCTCGAATAACCGAAGAAACAGCCAGTTCATGTGCAATACGGAGTACGTCAGATTCTACTCCGACGAACTGATTCCGCACATAGACAGCGCATACCATACCGGGGCACATCGCACCGAGCGGGTGATTCTCGGCCTGTCGTTCGGCGGACTGAATTCGGTATGCTTCGGCATACATGGACACGATTCCTTTGCGGGTATAGCCATTCAGTCGCCGGCAATGCGACCCGTGCCTTCGGTCTACTCGAGCTACGAAGACTCAACAAAACTTCCCATTAAAATATTTCTCAGCTCAGGGACATTTGGCGACAATGAAGACAGCACCAGACGTCTAAAGCGAATCCTCGAATCCAAAGGGTATGAGATGAAATATCTCGAAGTGCCTTTTGAGCATAACTGGGGAAACTGGAAGCCGCTTCTGGACGACGTTCTGTTGTACTTTTTCTCCAATTAGGCCATGTTTCGCTCGCCTGCTCCCCAACATGGCCCGAATCGCTTCTAATGGCCTTGTTAGAGCGAGTCCAGCGCCGCGCTCAAATCCTCTTGAAGGTCTTCGAGATCTTCGATTCCGACGGAATACCGGACCAGGTTTTCAGGAATTCCCAACAGGGCGCGCTCTTCGGCTGTGGTCTCGCAGTGACTCGTCGTTTTGGGCGGACCCACGACCGTTTCGACTCCACCAAGATGCGCAGCAAGGTGGGCAAAACGGAGTTTCTCCAGGAAAGCGCCAACCACCTGTTCGCCTCCCTGAAGCGAGAAACTGAGGACGCCACCAAAACCACGCATTTGAGATACTGCCGTCTCGTGCCCGGGGTGAGTTTCAAGGCCGGGGTAGAAGACCTCGTCAACGCCTTCTTGCGACTGAAGGAATCGGGCCAGGGCCAATGCACTCGCATTCTGACGTTGGACTCGAAGTTCCAACGTTTTCAGTCCTCGAATGAGTAGGTACGCAGCCATAGGGCCCAGACTGGCCCCGTTTATTTCGCGAAACTGAAAGACCTGTTCAACCAGATCCGATCGACCGCATACAATGCCACCCATGGCATCGGAATGGCCCCCCAGAAACTTGGTCGCGCTGTGAATGACCAGGTCAGCACCCAAGGTCAACGGGTTCTGATTAATGGGTGTAGCCATCGTATTGTCAACGACAACGGGCGCGTTTTTTGTTTTTGCCGCTTTCGAAAGTCGAGCAATGTCGAGCACCTTGAGCGTTGGATTAGTGGGCGTTTCCAGGTAGAGCAGGTCGCATCCCTTCTCAATCTCGCGCTCGAACTCCTCGAAATCGGTCGTATCGCACATCACTACCTCGACACCAAATCGGGGTAGAAAGTCCAAGAATAGCTTACTGGTGCCACCGTAGGAGTCCTTTTGAGATACAATTCGCTGCCCGGGGGAGAGCAGTGCGAAGAACGTGTTGCTGATCGCGGCCATCCCGGTAGCCGTACTGGTCGCAGACTCGGCGGCCTCGAGATGACGAACTTTTTCTTCAAAGACGGCCACTGTCGGGCTGGAATTTCTTCCATAGATATGACCCTCGGCCTCTCCTGCGAGGACAGCCGTCCATTCATCCAGGTTCTCATAGGCGTAGGCAACGCTATGAACGACCGGTGTCTGGGTGGCACGCTTAAATCCCTCCTCCGTCTCGCCCGCCCAGACGGCCGCCGTTCCGGCTCGCGACTCGAAGTTCTTTTCTGGTCTCGTTTTTTTTGGCATGCCGGTCTATATCGCGCGGTCAGTTTCAATAAAGATATGTGCGCCTTTGAATGCAGGTGTTCGACTGCTGGCGTCGACCCCCCGATCCAGTATTTGATTGGATTCTGGAAAGTACATCGCCGCGTTTGTGGGTTTGATGGACTTGAACGCCGTGGCTCGGATGTTTTTCATCGTACCTGCAGGTCCTCGCACGGCGATGCGATCCCCGTCATGAATTCCCAGGTCTCGGAGGTCGGCAGGATGGATCAAGATGACGTCACGACGATCCACCCCCCGGTACAGGTCATAGTCTTCGTAAACCACGGTATTGAACTGGCCTTCACTCCGAATCGTCATTAGCCGTAATTCGTTCTTCGCGAGTCCAGGATTGGAGACGAGCGAATGGGTATGTAAGGTAGCGCGACCATCCTCTGTATTGAATGAGGGCGTATGAAACGTACGTCCTCCAATCTGAAACTCTTCTTTGGAATCATCGATGGAGGTCATGGCTTCGAAGCCCGGAACGACTCGCCCGATAACGTCTCGGATATTTCTGGTCCGTCGCATTTCCGTCCAGTTGATCGGAGTCGAATTTCCGAGCACCCGTTCAGCTAGTGTGGCGATGATATCAATTTCACTTCGAGGGCCAAGATGACGGGCAGGTCCTCCGTCGCTCATTCTGACATAGTTGAACATAGATTCCTGAGTGGTGGGCTCGGGCTCCTCGTCACGTACGAGTGTCGGAAGAATGATTGTTTGTTTGGCCAACCCCCATGCATGTCCGGTATTAAGCTTCGTACTCACATAAACCAACAAATCCAGATTGGAGAGAGAACGACTGGCAAACGACGCATCAGGGTTGGAGCCAAATAAATTGCCGCCCAGGCAGAATCCGATACGGAGATCTCCCGCGGCCGCTCCTTCTATGCATGCCATCGTATCGAGTCCGGCAACCCTCGGTAATGTCAACTCGTAATCTTTCTCCAACCGATCAAAAATGGCCTGTTTCAGTTGCGGTGTAACGCCGACGGATCCTACTCCTTGTACGTTGGAATGCCCGCGTATCGGCATGAGGCCACACCCTTCCTTGCCGATCATCCCCCTCAAGAGCGCCAAATTTGCAATAGCCTGGACATTCTCGGTTCCTCGCCGATGGTGGGTAATTCCCATCGCCCAGCTGAAAACGACTTGTTTGGCTTTCATGTACTCGTTGGCAACGGCATCGATGTCTTCAGCAGAAACGCCGCTTTGTTCGACGATCTCGTTCCAAGAGAGTGATTCCAAATGGGACAGGAGCTCGTCTGAGCCTGAGCAGTGATTCTTTAGAAACTGAACGTCGTGGCCCCCTAATTCAACGATTCGCTTTGAAACTCCACTTAGAAACGCAAGATCACCGCCAATATTCGGTTGGATGTACAGGCTGGCGATTTCGCTGCCGAATAGGAGGCTTCGGACACGGCTCGGGATTTTGAAACGAACCAGTCCCGTTTCTCGAATCGGATTAACCACGATCACTTTTCCTCCCTTCCGCCGGATTTGAGCCAGAGAACTCATCAGTCGCGGGTGATTGCTGGCCGGATTCGCTCCAATCACAAATACAAGGTCAGCTTGCTCGAGATCTTCCAGAACAATGGTCGCCGACCCGCTACCGATCACCGATGAGAGAGCCACCCCACTGGCCTGATGACAGTAATAGCTGCAATTGTTGACGTTGTTGGTACCATAAAGCCGTGCGAATAGCTGAAGGAGGAACCCAGCCTCATTACTGCTCCGGCCACTGAAATACCAAAACGATTGGTCGGCTTCCGATTTGACCAGCTTCTCTGAGATCAGGTCGAACGCTTTTTTCCACTCGATCCTCTTGTATTTATCAGTATTTCGCTCATAAAGAAGAGGCTCCACCAGGCGACCCATTGAATCGAGCTCCCGAGGTGAGAGCTTCCTCAGTTCCGAAACCGTGTTGTCGGACCAGAAATTCCGAGGGATCCCATCCTGCATGTCCGCCGCCATGGCCTGCATACCCTTCTTACAGATCTCCGGGAAATGCCCAAGTTCGTTGACCATGCCGCCTTTCTGACCACCCATTCCGAGTGCGCACGTTTTGCATGTATTTTTCGTCCGCAGAGCCCGCCAGAACTTCAGTACGCCACCGGACTCTCGTGCCTTTCGATAGGAGTAGGCGATGGCCGACCACCCACCGCCGGAGTGGACCTTCTTCATTTCTTTTGGCCCTTCCGTACGTATTTCTTCGAGCCTTTCTTCGGACCCTGCTGCAGGTATTTCTTCGGGCCATGGTCAATCATCAAGATTCCTCCGCCACGCGCCGTGCCACGACGCCTTATTGGACTATCTTTAACGCACGTTCTGAGGACCTGTGTCCTTGCGAAACAACCACGTGGTATTCGCCTGTACCGGCGGGGGCGGAATCGTCTCCGTCGTCGAGCATTAAATCCCAGTCCGCATAGTTGAGTCCCGAATCACCGGTTCCACTGATCGATCCTATCTCGTGACCCTCCTCATTCTGGATCGAAACGCTCACCTCTCCACTCTGCTTCAGGTGATAGTAGATTCTCGCCGAATGGCTACCGCTTCGAGCCGGTTCTACGTCGAAAACGTAGATATCTGCGTCCACGACGTCCTCGGTCATTTTCTGAAGGATGCGAACGTCCAGCGCATACATGCCGCGGCCGTGAGTGGAGGCAACCAGGATGTCATCTCGCGGATGGACCTTCAAGTCGCTGACAAATGTGGACGGTAAATCTCTCGCCAGCACGTGCCAGTTCTCCCCTCCGTCGAGCGAGACATAGGCGCCAATATCCGTTCCCACGTAAAGCACGTTCTCGTTCTTTGGATCTTCCCGCACCACGTTTATGGGGCCGGAGGGAATCCCATCAGAAATGCTGTCCCAGGTCTGCCCAAAGTCTGTCGACCGATAGAGGTACGGAGTAAAGTCATCGTCTCGCTTCCCATTTTGGGCCAGATAAACCGTGCCCTCGTCAAATGCCGAAGCGACCATTCCGGAAATCCATTTTTTGTAGGGTAAGCGACCGGTGAGTTCCGTCCAGCTTTCCCCGTGATCGCGCGTCATATGGATACGGCCGTCATCGGTGCCCACGTAGATAAGCCCAAACTGGAATGGTGATTCGGTGATGGAAAACAGCGTCTGATACCGTATATCTCCCAGTTCATCCAGATTATTGTGAGTCAGATCGGGGCTGATCACCTCCCAGTCCTTTCCTCGATCCATGGATCGGAAGAGATAATTCATCCCGTGGTAAATGACCCGAGGATTATGGGGTGAAATGATAAATGGCGCAAGCCACTGTCCTCGGAGACTGTAGTCTTCGTCCACGCGATCGGGCATGATCGACGTGCGTTTGTCAGTCGACATAACCGTCCGGGAAATCGTCCCGTAAAATCCAGCCGAATACACAATATCTGGGTCGGTTGGGTCGATGGCCTGACGGCTGCCTTCGCCGCCCGGTGCACTTCCCCAGGAAACAGCTGGGATGCGGTGGCGCCCGCGACTCAAATCAACGACGCCTCTTCGGCTACCGTGATCCTGGATGGAGCCGTATGCCCGAAACGGTTCGTCCATATCAAGCGACACATTGAAAAACTGAACCAAAGACAAATCTTCGTAGAACGTGCGCCAGTTGTCGCCAGCGTCGTACGAGATGGCGACACCGCCGTCATTTACGTTGACCAGGTAATCTGAATTCTCCGGGTCTATCCAGAGTCCATGGTGGTCTCGGTGCATCCCGGGAAGTTGACGAAACGTTTTTCCACCGTCTTCGGACACGTTGAGCGCCAGCCCCATCACATAGATTTTGTTTTCGTCGTTCGGGTCTACGCGCATTTGTCCAAAGACCCACCCATACGTTCCGGACAAGCCTTCCATATAACTGTTGGTTTCACTCATCTGGCGCCAGCGACCCCCGCCATCGTCGGAGCGAAAAACGGTTGCCCCCTTGATGACAGGACCGCGAGGCCGACCGTATGCATCTGTTTCATCCTCATCTGCTTCCCTGAGAGACTCGTAGTTGTCAACAAACGCATAGATCACGTCTGGATTCGACGCCGCGATGTCAATTCCAATTCTCCCTCGGTGAACGGCATCCGGGAGACCGTCCGAAATTTCAGTCCAGGATGCACCGGCGTCCGTGGTCTTGTAAATGCTACTCCCGTCGTAGAAGGATTCATTGCGTGGGTCGTTCCATTTTTCGCGGACTCGCTGCCACGTCGAAACATACAGGGTGTTCGGATCCCCAGGATGCATGACCACGTCAATGGCCCCCGTGCGCACGCCTTTATATAGGATCTTTGTCCAGGATTCACCCCCGTCAGTTGACTTATACAGACCGCGATCTTCATTGTCGGTCCATTCATGCCCGGAAGCCGCCACGTAGACGATGTCGGGGTTGGTGGGATGAACGACAATTCGTGGAATCGTGTGCGTGTCGCCCAGGCCCATGTAGTTCCAGGTTTCACCAGCGTCCGTGGATTTGTACACGCCCGCTCCTGCCATGGAGCTGCGGAAAATATTTGCTTCACCGGTTCCAACCCATATGGTGTTGGGATCGGAAGGTGCCAGCGTTACATCTCCTATCGATGTTGATGCGTCGTTTTGAAAAACGGGCTCCCAGGTTGTGCCCTCATTTAAGGTTCTCCACACGCCGCCCGAGGCGCCAGCCACGTAGATCGTGTAATTTTTTCCCTTGGGCTCGACGACGGCAATATCCGTCATCCGACCGCTGATATTTGTCGGCCCAAGATGTTGCCAGGCCAAATTCTTAAATGGTGAACGCTCGATCATCTCAACGTGATCGGCATACCATTGGTGTCGGTCCTCCGATGAAGTCTGTTCACCCGGGTCCTGGGCCATGCCGAGTTTTGTACCGATCGTGACCCAGAAGACTGATAGAAGGGCGATCACAGTAAGAAAACTGATCCGTCGCATGCGATTTCTCCTGGAAGTAGAAAAGAACGGTGGGAATTTGGAGTCTTAAAGTAAAACCGGACGGACATACAGAAAGAAAAAAATAACGATTGGGAAAGCGAACAAAATCGCAGCTTACCCAGGTTCAACGGCTTTGAAACTGCGTTTGCGTGAAAGTATATCGGTAGCGATTTCCTCGATGGGCTTTTTAGTGACGTCGATAATAGGCCAGTCGGGTCGCTTCCGGAAGATCCGATTGGCGTAGGCCAGCTCCTTCCTTATATAATCCACTTTGGCGTAATCGCCTGTTGATCCCCCCAGGTGTTCATGCCGGACACTCCGCAGCACCGAGAGGTGATTCGCGTTGGTTGTCAAACAGAATACTTTGCCCTCCGGCAAATCAAACATGCTGGCAGGGGGAGGAATATCGGAGATGATTGGGATGTTTCCGACAAGCCAACCCTTAAACGCAAGATAGATGCTGAGAGGTGTCTTGAAGGTTCGACTCACGCCGATCAGGACCAAGTCAGCTTTATTGAGTTCTTTAGCACGCTGTCCGTCGTCGTGGCGAAATGCAAATTCCATCGCTTCGATGCGCTGGAAATATTCTTTATTCAATTTGCGGAAAAGTCCAGGCCTTCCTGACGGTGCGTCGGAAAACTGATACGTTAGTTGAGCGAGAAGAGGCCCCATCAAGTCGATCGTTTCAACATTGTGGAGGCGACCGATATCGGCAATCCGAGAACGCATGTCTGTGGAGACGACCGTGTGGACAATAAAACTCTGAACCCGGACGGCCTCTTCAACGATTTCCAAAACCTGTTCCTCAGTCCGAACTTCAGGAAAACGATGAATTTTGACTTCTGTCCCAAAGAACTGAGTCAATGCGGCCCGAAGCATTTGTTCAGCAGTACCGCCTGTTCCGTCGGAGATGACGAAGATTTGATAGGTAGGAATGCTCTGTTCGATGACTTCCGTCATAAATGGATTCGCATTAATCAGACGAAAGATAAAAGTCTCTGATCGGACTGCAATAGGGCATTGAGATGGGTCAGTCTACTTTCCAGGTCGAACGGTACAACTCCGCCCGACTTGGCGACGGCCTTATAAAGCCATATGGCGCTCTCCCAACTGCGTTTGGCAATCTCCTCTTTACCCAGTGCTTCCTGAACAAACCCGTCTTCCCGAAGAAGATCTGCCAGGACTACGGCTTTGTCGGATGAGAACTCATCTACGTTACCGCAAACCCGTAGGAGATCATCAACCGTCATATTGCGAACTCGTTCTGGATCGGCTCCCGTTACTTCCTGGATGGTTTGGGAGAGAATGTCGTGAGCGATGTGGTACTCCTGTGCCTGGCGCTTGAGCGAAACTTTCGCAAGAGCATTGACTGCTTGTTGAACTTGTCGAAGGATATAGTCGCGCGTAATCATCGATGCGATCTCTACTGAATTGAACGGATGAGCCCGGCAATAAAAGGGTTCAAAATCGACTTGTTTGGGCGCTTGTACAAGTTCCAAGAGTTTATGACGGCTACAATATCATATTCGGGAAAAACCAGCAGGTATTGCCCTCCAAATCCAAGTCCAGCCCAAATGACGGTATGGTCGCGGTCCAGTCTCCACCACTGGTACCCGTACCCATACCCCTGACGATTTACATTCTCAACGCGTTTGGCGGTTGCGCTCTGAACCCATTCCTCTGAAAGGATGCGCTGCCCGTTCCAAACGCCTTCCCGAAGATACAGGTAGCCGATCCGCGCGAGGTCTTCTGCTTCCAGATACAGTCCGCCCAGCGCGTCCGGATATCCCATGTTGGTCTTCTTCCAATGGTACTCCTTGATCCCGATGGGTTCGAATACGTTTTCTTCTGCAAAGTCGTCCAAGAACTGGCCCGACACCTTCTTGATGATACCTGACATCAAGTGACTTCCGCCGCTATTGTATACCCATTTGGTCCCAGGATCGACGTCCATTGGCTGATCGAAGGTGAATTGAATCCAGTCGTCGCTCAATTCCAATTGAATGGTCGTGTTCGTTTCGTCAAGCGGTCGATCTTGTTCATGCCACTCGATTCCCGATCGCATTGTCAGCAGGTCATCCAGCGTTGCACCCGCGAGACGGCTATCCATCGCAGACAAATCAAAGTCGCCGAAAAATGAAACGAAGGGAACATCCACGCTCTCGATGAGGCCTTGAGTGAGTGCCACACCGATCATGGTGGCCGAAACGGATTTCGTAACGGACTGCAGCGAGTGTACATCCCGTCCGTGTTCGTACGGATGGAAGTCCGGATGATAGTAGTTGAACTGGTGGAGCTGTGACTCGTCCGTGCATGCTTCCCAACCGCATCCCAGCGGGCCGGTAAAGCCCCTGGTGATCTCGCGATAGTCGTTGTCGTACCTCTCGTTTACGAGAAGGTGACCATTGCGGATGACGACTATTCGATCAACATATCCGTAGTCGCCGGCCCGGATGTCTTGATCGAGCGCAGAAAAAACGGCTCCATTTAGTCCCTGGGATTCCGGGGAGGCGGTGGGCCAGTGTTCGCCGGGCCACGGAGTTTCTTGCCCGGAGACGTGGACCGGAACGAGAAAAATGACCGAGACAAGGACGAGGGTCGCGCGGAAAAGGAGACCAGCGTCTCCAGTCGGAAAGCTGATTCGGAATGATTTCATTTTAGGATCGGATTGCTTTACAGGATGTTGAACCGCGACCGGACTCTTGGACCCCAGCTTTAACGGACGGATTCAGGATGGGATGTGGCCATTCAACAATTCTTCGATCCATTTTAATTTGCCCTTTGCTGCCAGTTCCTGATGACGGATATTAGACGATCTGTGGTACAAATCATGAAGTACGATCGTTCGATAGGATTCATTTCAAACCGTTCTGGGACATACACACTTTGAGGCGTTTTTGGATTCTCAAACTTAACGCGATCCTACTCGTGTGTGCGATATCCGCGCCGTTCTGGATCGTAGATTCTTCAGGTCAACCGTTCACGTTCTCGGCCCACAACTCGGATCTCAGCCGGCTGAGCTACGGCTCCATCTCTGTAGCAGACCTGGACGATGACGGAGATTTTGACGTGCTATACACGGGAAACTCCAGATCACAAAGACCATTTGGACCCACAAGTGGCATCGCGATCAACCAAATGACCAGTTTCAAGGGGTTCGGTACCGTCCCGTTCGATAAAACGCCACTGTCTTCTGAAACATGGCTGGGACATGCGGCATGGTCGGACTACGATTTGGATGGGGATCTCGATTTCATTCTGACAGGTACGGCTTCGGCCAACGATCCGTACGCATCAGTCGCAATGCTTTACCGGAATGACGGCTCCGCAAATTTTACGGCGGTCGATGTCGGCATTGAAGGCGTCCACAGCAGCAAAACGCGCTGGGTCGACTACGATAATGATGGTGATTCGGACCTGGTGCTGATGGGAAGGACAACTGACGGCGCTCATTCTGTTCAATTGTATCGAAATGACGGAAATGAGCTGTTTGTTGAAGTGGCGACGCCCTTTCCGCAACTTGCTTTTGGAGATGTCGAGTGGGGAGACTATGATAATGATGGTGACTTCGACGTTCTGTTGACCGGAACGCGCGAAGCCGGGCAGTTCATGACTCTTCTTTACCGTAACGAAGGGAATGGGAATTTCAGTCTACGGCCGGATGAGTTCGCTCGGCTGGCATACTCGTCTGCGGCCTGGGGAGATTACGATTCGGATGGAGATCTCGACCTGATACTCTCCGGTGCCGAGCTGGGTATTAGGGAGGCATTTGTCGGCAAGACTCTATTGTACCGCAACGATGGAGGATCATTTGTAGAAAGACCAGACGAATTTGTAGGTGTATACAATGGGGACCAGGCGTGGGCCGATTACGATTTGGATGGCGATCTGGATCTTTTCGTAATGGGACGCACATCGATGCTGAGTAATCATATTGGATATATCTATCAAAATTCGGACGGTCAATTTAGAATCGTCACGGGCCTCGTTGGGACGTCAACGGTCAATTCCGAATGGGTAGATTTCGACGGCGACAATGATATTGATATTCTGGTGTCCGGGCTAAACCTTGCTGCGACACCTTTCACGAAGATCTATCGAAACGACTCCCGCCTCGTAAACACCATTCCTCTTCCACCGAACGATCTTTCGGCAAACGTTGGACCGGGTGAAGTAACGCTCTCCTGGGGCCCCGGAAGTGATGTTCATACGGCAACCGCGGCTCTCACGTACAACGTCCGCGTTGGCACGGCTCAAGGGACTTCGAACGTCATGTCTGCGATGTCGAATTCAGAAACGGGACATCGATGGGTATCTGGTTTTGGAAATGTTCAACATAACACGAGCTGGACGTTACGTGAACTTCCGGTAGGGCTGTACTACTGGAGCGTTCAATCCGTCGACAACAGTTTCGTTGGATCGGAATTCGCGGCAGAAGGACAATTTTCCATCTTGACGGGAGGAAAAGTGAGTACCGCATCACCCGACCTGGTTGAAATCCCGCAAGACACGGTACTCGATCCGATCTTTCCGAATCCTTTCAGTGCGACAGCCACAATCAGTTTTGAAATGGCTCGTTCGGGGCCCGTAACCCTTGCCATCTATGACCTGCTCGGCAAGCAGGTACGTGTGCTGGCGGATGGCCTCTTCATAGCGGGTCGTCATCAAGTCGACTGGGATGGACGGGCGGAAACTGGAGTTTCTATCGGCTCCGGAGTCTATTTCGCAAGAATGGAGACGGACGGAAAGATTAGAAGCAGGAAAATTGTATTGCTCAGATGATGCAGAACTCAACGTTTCGATTTCGGCTCTCGATCGTACATCACCTCGGAGTCGTAGCGGTACTAGTCATACTGATGCCCATCGAGCCTGTCGCAGCTCAGATTGATCCTCCGGACTTATGGGAATCCGTTCTTGTTCCGGCACTGATACCCCTGAGTGATGGGGATGCGGCATGGGGAGATTATGACGGCGACGGAGACCTCGACCTGTTCTATACCGGAAATGCAGGTACGTTTGATAATCCGATACCCTTTGCTCAGTTCTACTTCAATGAAGGAGATTATGTTGAATTGATTCCTGATCCAAGTGCTCCTGATGGATTTTTGCAATTACCGGCGACGAGATATGCCGGCGGGCTCAATCTTAATCTTCCCGTTTTGGTGGACATTTGGCGCGGGGCAGTTGCGTGGGGTGACTATGACAATGATGGCAGGTTGGACGTTCTGGCGACAGGCATTACAGACGGGGGACAGCGAGAAACCTGGATCTATCGAAATGTCCAGATTGACGAACGGTTCATACGCCTATACCAGTTTCCAGGGCTCAGCGACGGGGACATCGCATGGGCAGATTTTGACAATGACGGGGATTTGGATTTCGCGTTGACGGGGATCGATGATTCCGGCGTGCCTCAGTCCTGGTTATTCGAAAATCAGGTGCGGGACGGAGGCGAATTTTTGCAACGCCATGCTGGATTCGTCGGACTGGGTCGGAGCACGCTGGCCTGGGGCGACTTCGACAACGATATGGATCTCGATTTGTTGATGGCAGGTATCGCCAGTCCTCAACGATTTGAAACGATTTTGTACAGAAACGATGGGGGTGGCCGCTTTAACGAGGTAGACGTGGACCTGGACAAACTTTATGCGACTTCCGTTGCCTGGGGTGACGGGGACGCCGACGGGGATCTGGACATCCTGATTAGCGGTGCGGAGCTCAATCCGTTTCTGTTGGAAGGAAAAATCATCGTCTATGATAATACAGATGGGAATTTTTCGTCGTCGAATCTAACGTTGTTTGGAGGCTTCGAGGGAGACCTTACCCTCGGTCGCTATGCAGGTGCGGCCGCTTGGGGTGATTTTAACAACGATGGTTTTCCAGATTTTATTGTAAACGGTACAGCTAGACCACTGGAACCCAGAGGAGGCCAGACCTATGAATCTCGTGGAAATCATACGTATGTGAAGTCGACGATCGGCTTCCGCAACGGGCTCTTTAATGGAGCCACAAATGGTCCTTCCTTCTGGGGGGACTATGACAATGACGGTGATTTGGACCTTTTCGTGATGGGCCGCAACGTTGCGGGAATCGACATCGTGAGTACAAAACGAAATTATCTACCGTTCTATCCACCGAATTCGATTCCAAATCCTCCGGGAGTTCTATCGTCGAGCGTTGCGGGGAGTCAGGTAGAATTTTCCTGGGGCTCCGGACATGATGGCTTTTCTCCGGTGGCTTCTCTGACATACAACATTCGAGTGGGCACCTCACCCGGAGGCTCCGAGATCGTAGCTTCGATGGCAAGCATATCGAACGGGAGCCGGCGGATCTCCGAAATGGGTAACACGCAGCACAACAGAGGATGGATCTTAAAGAATCTTCCTCTAGGAACGTATTACTGGTCGGTTCAGACCATAGATACCAGCTTCAAAGGATCCCAATTCGCGGTCGAGGAGAGTTTCGTGATCTCACAATAGTCGCGTAGAAGAGATCGTACTCAGGCGTTTCCGGAAGTCAACTAATTGGATTCCCACGGGTGAGCACTTAGAATTGCTCGTCGACGGCCCGGATCGGAAGCCCCATATTCAAACTTTTCGGCTCCACTGAGGGGAATATAGGATAGTATCCGGGCAGAACGGTCACTGATTACCCACTCTATAGAAAATCGGCCGACCGAGCCAATAAACCCGAATCCGAATTCGACGTTCGATAATGTTCCGGGCTGAGCAAGTAGTTCCGCGTCGAACACACCTCCAGGTGGTACGAACGCCCCGTCGAGGACCGTAATGGTCTGTCCCAATCCCACCAGCCTGACCTGGGTCAAATTCAGCTTCTTGGCAACCGAATCTCTTTGGCGTCGAAGGTCCAAGTTCATGTCTAACTCGTTCAGGCCGGCACGGTACTCATTCGGGGGTACGTACGAGAGAAGAAGGTCTTGAAATCCAAATGAACCGAATTCCAGAAAACGATACCATTGTTCGATCTGATGTGGGTTTTGTCCGATTCCGTGCCACACGATTTTCTGGGTGGCAACAATGATTGCGCCGGTAGGTGACGTTCTTGACGTCACATCTTCCTCAAAAATCTCTGCGAATGGAATGGGAGGTATAGTTGTCTCGGCGCTGGTTACAAACGGAAGATCTGGCGACTCGATCTCAATTCTGTAGGTATGCGTGGGTTGGATCTTGAGCTCTGCATAGAACAGAAAGACAGGATTTCCATTATCAAATGTCTTCGTGGAATCCGACCACGTGACGGTATCGCCTGTATCCAGGTCGATCGAACGAACGGATACGTTGGGCTCGGGTCCCAACCGGACGTCGAGTACTCCACGGATTGGAATGAGCCGGATTTGTTGCACATCGGCATTCATATCCAACGTTCCCCAGAGCGTAAACTGACGATCGCTGTCCAGGATGGGGTCGACCATTTCGTCACATGCTGCAACGCTGATCACCATCGCGCTACAGAGGATCGATACCATGAATCTCGGTCCGATCACGGGTCGGCAAATGCCTGAATCTCTATCAAAATTCAAATTTTGCACCGAAGGATGGAATAAGCGGTAACTGATTTAGACTGCGAAGTGTAAACAGGTCGACGTAAAACAGATTGGTTCGATCGTAGGCATTGGTTACTCCGGCCTGAAGGACTAAAGCAGTCCCGCCAACGAAAGAAAACGACTTGTCGAGCGAGATATCCAGGCGGTGATACGACGGCAAGCGTCCATCGAAGGGTTGTCCATAGAGGACGCGCGTAGATCCTTCCTCTTCAAACACATCCGTGGGTCCGTCAAGCAGGATAAATTCGTCAAATCCGACGGCGCGGCTGAATGGAAGTCCGGAGCCAAACTGAAAGCGAATACCCAACGTAAAGCCGTACATCGCCAAGGACGCAAGTGCGTTGACTTGGTGTCTTCGATCGTGAGGTGGAGAAAAGATCAGCTCTTGCGTGCCAAACCAGAATTGTATTTCGCTCTGTTTGGCCACGTATTCGACTTTTGAATGGCCATAGTTCACAAAACCGTAAAAGATTCCCGTGTCAAGCTCGATACGGGCGTCAATTCCGAAAACTTCCCCGTCCGCTTTCTGGAAACTCGTGGTGAACCGTGGAAACGCAGACCATCTTGCAATCGACAGGTTTGACAACTTTTTGTAATATCCTTCGAGTGCAAAACGAAGAGCAGGTACCGGCCGGATCTGGTATCCGACTATGGCGTGCATCGCCTCAGGGACGCTCTCTTTAGGAGAGACCGTCCAGGCTGTGAATACTTCTCCTGCGTCTCGGCGATCAGTCAGGCCGACCACTTCCTGATGATACAGCCCCCAGGCGGCACTGAAGCGGTGGACGCCGACGTCGTATATGACTCGAGCTCGCGGCTCCAAAAAACTGACGCCGTTGCTCGGGAATGAGGCAACTCGAAATCCCGGTCTGATTCGAATTTTGTCGGGGTTACCGATCTCGGTCTCGATGTATGCACCGACTTCCGTTACGTTTTCGACATCCGTAGAAACTTCCTGAAAGTCACCCCCCAACTCGCTCTCTAGCCGGATAGCGCTTAGAAAAAGTCCCCAGTCGAGGTTCGAGTTAGCCATGAAATGGGTAATGTTGGCCGAAAAATTGAACCGGGAAGCTTTTGATCTCCGCGCTGGATCAATCTCCTGTCCAAACGTATTCTCGATCTCGGAACTCGAAAGAATGATTTCTGCCTGGACGGGCAACGATGTGGGTAAAAGGACAAATCGTGTACCGAACACCTTGTTGCGCCAAATCACTTGATCTGATGAAGACAGCGTATCAGCCGCTCCAACCGGATCAATCGTTCCGCGGTCGTACGTTTGCAGCCCCGTAAACGAGACCTGGCTGTTCGCACTCAGGTTTGCGTGAATCTTACCAAACACATCGCTGAACGAGTAGGGTAGAGGCGTATCGATCAGATGCTGAACTCCTTGATCGATCACGGACATTCTCCCGGAAAAAATGAGAGACATTCGATTTCGAATGATCGGTCCCTCAAGTCGCGCGGCACTCACGAAAGGCGCCACAGAAATATCACCCTCGAACCTGCGCTTATTTCCGTTCCTTGTCGCAACGTTTATGACCGATGACAGCCTTCCCCCGAATCGGGCACCAAATCCACCCGCATAGACATCGGCTACATTGATGATGTTGGACGGGAAAGCGGAGTAAAAGCCGATCAAGTGGAACGGTTGATAGACGAGCATCCCGTCGAGCAGAACTAGATTTTGAGTCGGTTCGCCCCCACGTACAAAGAACTGCCCGCCCTGATCACCAACGGTCACGACACCGGGCAATGTAGTCAGGTAATTGACCAGGTCGCCAGACACATCCGGAGAGGTGATGCGGTCGATGTCCTGGGGACGTACCGTTTGGAGACCGGCAACAACGGCGGCAGCACCAGCCCCGTCTCGCTCTGCTTCCACCACGACTTCATCCAATTCACGGGTCTCGAATGCAAGTGAGAAATTGTACGTGCGAATTTCTCCAGCGGCGAGATCCAGCGTATCCAGACGCGTTTCATAGCCGATAAACGTGGCCCGAAAAAAGTACCTGCCGGCGGGAAGACGGGTGATTACATACAAGCCTTCAAAATCAGACGATGCCCCAGAAATCGTTCCGTCGGACGACGTGAGGACCACGTTAACGCCCATGAGCGGTTCTGCGTTCTCAACATCGTAGACATAACCCCGAAGCATACCCGACTGCCCGAATGCAGAAACGGATAGTTCGCAAAGTAGAAGGGAAAAAATGAAAAATTTCAGGGTGCCCTGACCGCCTCTCAATTGCAAGATGATCTACGAGATTGAAGTAAAATGGATCAACATGAGCCTCTTCGGGAGGAGATTTACCCATCAAACCTAAATGTTACGGCGAAGACTCAATGATTGAAAGGGCGAAACGATGGAACTCTCTGTTGGGCATCTTCTCCAGCGTTCATTGATGCAAGCGTCGGCGAACCGTATCCACCAAAATGAGCGCGCTCGAACGATACTTGCGGCGGACCTTGAGCCGAATTTCAATACTGTGTTTTCCGGGCATCGCTTCGAGGAGCTGAAGTTTCTTGGGCCGGATAAAAAGCTTGTCTTTGACGAGACCTCGTTCGTGCCGGAGGTCGTATAGGGCTTTAATCTCGATCTTGATCGTTTCCGGATCTTGTTTGAACAGCCCAAGAGTAACGGTCTGAAATTGAAACACGAGAAACTCGTCTTCGATTCCGACGACTCCTTTGGATTCAGAGAAACCACCGTGTACTTCCGGTATCTCGAAAGGAATATTCACGATGACATGCCCTGTGGATTACCGTCTGCATCAAGCCAATATTCATCCGGGCTCACGGGAGACGACTGAACCCGTGTGAGATTATCCGCCGAGATATCCGCGTCATGAAAATTCTCGGGTGGGATGGGTGAACCGGACAATCGTCGGAGCATCGCAATTTGTCCTACGTGAGTCATGGCATCTGCGAATGGACCCTGTAGCAATTGTTTCGGACTGGAGTCAACGAAAACGGGATCGGAATCAAGGATGTCTCCGATTTGGTCAAGAATAGAATGGAATCGTTCTAGTTCTTGATCAAAAGAGTCATGTGATTCAAAGCGCAATTCGCAGTTCACCAAATGGCCAAGTGCGAACGACATAACACCGCTCATATGATGAATCAGTTGATGAGGGGTCCGGACCCCGGGGGCTGCCTGAAACGTTGCGAATCCTGGCGGGGCGCCTGAGACGGCTTTGTTTGTACGATAGGCAAGTCCGGCGAGAAAATGTTTAAGCAGCACGTTTTCAACGGTCATGTCGGCTCTCCGATTTCGCCCTCCGATCACGCTCTCGCTGTTTGCGTCGTTCGACTTCTTTTTGTGCTCTTTTAACCTGACGAAGTTTCATGGTCTCGGCACCCATATGTATCTCTCCGCGCTGAGAGGCCAGGTTCATTTGCTTCTCCCGCTCGCGATAGCGGATCCGGTCCTCTTCAGATTTTAAATCGATACAGTGGGGGCAACTCACGCCAGGGACAAACTCCTTGCGCTTCTGATCATCCTCGCTGATGGGCATTCGGCATGCTCGGCACAACTCATACGTCCCTCGATGGAGCTGGTGATTTACGGAGACACGCTCGTCAAAAACAAAACATTCGCCCTGCCACATGGAATCGGCTTCTGGAATGGTCGCGAGATATTTCAATATTCCACCACGAAGATGATATACTTCGTCGAAGCCGTTCTTCTTCAGATAGGAAGTTGATTTCTCGCACCGAATTCCCCCAGTACAAAACATCGCCACCCGGGTGTGCTTTCCATCTTCACGGTGCGTGTCGAGATGCTCGTCGAGGTATTTTGGGAGGTCGCTGAACGACTGCGTTCGTGGATCGTCAGCCCCCAGAAATGTGCCCATACGCACCTCGTATTCGTTTCGTACATCGATCAATACGACGTCGGGATCTGCAATCAGCGTGTTCCAGTCCTCTGGATCGACGTATGTCCCTACCGCTTGTATCGGGTTTACATCGCTTAGTCCGATGCTCACGATTTCTTTCTTAAGTTTTACCTTGACTCGACGGAAGGGGTTTTCCTTAGCGAAGGACTCCTTGTAAATTAGATTCCCGAATCGATCGTCCCCGCCGAGCCAATCTAACAGCGCATCGATACCGGCACGGCTGCCCGCCACGGCGCCATTGATTCCTTCCGGTGCCAGGAGAATGCTCCCTTTGACACCATTCCGGTCCAACACATCAATCAGGCTTTCACGAAGCGAATCGATTTCCGAAAGTTGAACAAACTTGTAGAGAGCTCCTACAACAATTTGAGGCATCAGTCTATTTACGAGTGCGTTTTACATGTCCATTCCAGGCCGTCCAACAGCCTGAATCGGACCCGAAAGGTAAAAACGTTCTGGAAAGACCCCAAGTATGCACGATTTCAGACAAGTTCAACGTTTTTTAATCAATAGAGACCGTTTCTTATTTAGAATTAATCTAAATTAGCGATTCCTCATGAGGAATCCCCGACCCAGTATCCTCTGACTCATCACTGCCGAGCACCATCAGTTTACACACACTGAGCTGAACAATAGAGAATGCCACTGACACTGAGTGAGATCAAGCCCGGGAACAGTTGCCGGGTTGTGGGTTGGTCGTCAAATCTCTCCGATCGATTGCTGGAATTGGGACTCATTCCCGGCTCCATGATCGATGTCGTTCGAAAAGCTCCATTCGGAGATCCCGTAGTGTACAAGGTGAAGAATTGTCAGTTGGCGATCAGCAGGGTTGAAGCCGCACGCATTTTTGTTCGGGTTTTGCGAGACGCCCGTCCCCAGTCACCCGATTACGACGAGAAAGACTAAATGGCTGAGAGCTGCCACGAAACCGAGTTCACCGTTTCAGCAGATCCCAAGATCAAAAGTGTTCTGATCGCTGGAAATCCGAATTCTGGGAAATCGACGGTTTTCAATCTGCTCACGGGTATGCGCCAGCGTATCGGCAACTATCCGGGCGTAACGGTCGAACGAAAGTCTGGACCATTGCTCGGACACGAGCACGTTGAAGTCGTTGATCTACCAGGCTCGTATAGTCTGAACCCGAAATCGCTTGATGAACAGATCGCATATGAGGCGATCGCCAGTCTGTTGCCGGGTGAGGTTACGCCGGACGTAATTGTCTGCGTTGTAAACGCTACCCATCTTGAACGCAATCTGTACCTGGCTTCGCAGATTCTGGATATGGGTCTACCGACCGTAGTAGTCCTGAACATGATGGACGAATTGGAGGGTGAAGGACTCAAGATTAATGTTGCTCAGCTTCAGGATGAACTTGGAGCTCCGGTAATTCCAATGGTTGCGACTCGGGGCGAAGGACTGGATGAGCTACGCAAGATTCTCTCAGGTGCCGTACCCATCCCGGCTCGTACCGGCTGGAATCTTTCAGACGAAGTCGAGGCGGTAATCGAGTCTCTTTCCGTCAAACTGGGTGAAATAAGACCCGATTTGGCGAAAAGACGGCGGAGATCCGAGAGTTTACGAACTTTGAACAGCGATCGTCTGCTGGCCAAGTGGGAAAGGGAGAGTGAAGAGTTTGTACGTGCTGTCTTGGCGGCGCGTGGAGAGCTCGACGACGTACAGATCAATTATTCGCAGGCGGAAGTCATGGGTCGGTATTACTGGCTCGGTAAAGTCGTAGCCCGTGTTACGTCAAAGCTCAAGGAAGTCAAAGCGCTAACGGTGTCTGATCGATTGGATGCAGTGCTGATTCATCGCGTGTTCGGTCCGATCATTTTCGCTGCGATTCTACTTCTCGTTTTTCAATCCATTTTTTCGTGGGCTACTCCTGCGATGGACCTGATAGAGCTTGGCATGTTGCAGCTCGGATCGCTGGTTCGAACGGTGCTTCCACCCGGAATGGTGACCGATCTTCTGGTTGAGGGCGTGATTGCCGGCGTTGGAAACGTGATTTTATTCCTTCCCCAGATCCTGCTCCTCTTCTTCTTTCTGAGCCTGATGGAGAGCACGGGGTACATGGCCAGGACCGCGTTTATTATGGATCGGGTGATGCGTCGCGTAGGTCTCACGGGTGGATCGGTGATGCCGATGATGAGTGGCTTCGCGTGTGCGATCCCGGCCATCATGGCAACTCGAACCATGGACAGTCAGCGCGATCGACTTTTGACGATCCTGGTGGTACCGCTCATGAGTTGTTCTGCAAGGTTACCGGTCTACACGCTGTTCATTGCTGCGTTTATTCCGAGCGAAACCCTGTTCGGACCGTTCGGCTATCAAGGTGTTACGATGTTTTCGCTTTACATCTTTGGTACGATCACAGCCTTTGTTGCCGCAGGGGTACTTAGTCGGATTTTCAAAGGACCGAATTCATCTTTTGTAATCGAGCTTCCTCCCTACCGGGTGCCGCAGTGGAAACTTGTTTTCTGGCGTATGTACGATCGGGCCAAAGTGTTCATGGTCACGGCCGGTAAGATCATATTTGTTTTTAGTATTGTGATTTGGTTTGCGGCCAGTTTCCCACGAACGGAGATGCCGATCGAAGCCGCCGAGCAGCGTGAGATTATTGAATCTGAGCTAAACCAGAACGCCGACCTGAGTGTTGACCGAACCGTCAGGCTGGAGACGGAGCTTCAAGAGCTGGCCAACGCCGAAGCATCCCGGCAGATCGAATTCAGTTTGATCGGTCAACTCGGCAAATTCATCGAGCCTGTCATGCGTCCACTTGGGTTCGACTGGAAACTGAGCGCAGGACTTCTTTCCGCTTTCGCAGCCCGTGAAGTCATCATTGGGGCACTTGGAACGATTTATAGCGTCGCAGACGCTGACGAAAACAGCCTTGCTCTCCGAGATCATTTAAAGAATGCTCGTGATGCCCGGACCGGGCAGCTGGTCTACCGTCCCCTTGTGGCGCTCAGCTTACTCGTGTTTTTTGTGCTGGCGCTTCAATGCTCCAGTACACTCGCCATCGCAAAACGAGAACTCAATTCCTGGAAATGGCCTACTTTCATGTGGGTGTACATGACTACGTTAGCATACCTCGCCTCGCTTGCCGTGTATCAAGGTGGATCGGCTTTGGGTTTTTGAGTGAGTTCTTCTCCGCATATCGCTGCTATTATTCCTGCAGCAGGACGATCAAGTCGATTTCTTGCCGCCGACAACGGTACGAATACGGCCACCACTAAATTGGTTCAACGTGTCGGCGGACGCACCGTGATCGAACGGGTTGTATCGGTGGTTGTCGAGTCCGGCTGTCAGTCCTGTGTGGTTGTCACCGGACATGAGGAGGTGCAAATTCGTGCTCTGCTCCGGGGAAAAGACGTATCGATCGTCTCCAACGAGGCATACGAGACAGGAATGGGCTCCTCAATCGCAAAAGGTGTCGCGATGGTACCAAACGCTGACGGTTATTTGATTTTGCCTGCAGATATGCCGCTCGTCAAGCTGGAGAGTGTTCGCACTATTATCCGCGCGTTCCGACCGACCGGTATCGTGGCCCCGGTGTTTGACGGTCGTCGAGGTCATCCTGTGCTTTTCTCTTCGAGATTCCGGAATGAACTACTCCAAATTGATCCCTCCGGTGGCGCGAGTCCGGTACTTTCGGCAAATCCGGGGGTCGTTTTCGAAATTGAAGTCGCCGATTCGGGTATTCATGTAGACATTGACACGTTTGAGGACCTCCAAGAAGCCCAGTTACGGATCAATTCTGATTATTAGCGAGGCCTGCCCAAGTGCGCGATCTACTCTCGACCATTCTGAATTGGAAAAAGGAAGACAAATCTTTTGCCATTGCCCGTGTGGTCTCAACGTGGAGATCGGCGCCGCGTCACCCGGGAGCATCCATGCTCGTTTCTGAGGGACTCGACGTCGTCGGTTCGGTGAGTGGGGGATGCATCGAGGGAAGCGTGATCGAAGCCGCCGCCGAGGTATTGAGGAACGGGGGCTCCAGACTTCTCGATTTCGGTGTGGACGATGAGACGGCCTGGTCGGTCGGTCTGAGTTGTGGAGGACAGGTTCAGGTTCTTGTAGAGCCCTGGACCCATCTGGAAAATGAATTAGCCGACGAGTCATTGATTGGTCTTCTGAAATCGAACGAACCCTTTGTTTTGGCTACGACGCTTACGAACGAGCCGAATCAACACATACTTGTTCGAGAGCGAGAGGGTCATTCGGGTTTGGAAAAAGATGTTCTTCAGGGAGCCTTGAAGGCGCTCTCCCGACGCGAGTCAGTAGTTGTTGAATCTGGGAACGCACGTACTTTTTTCCATGTTTTTCCGTCCAAAGCCCGCCTACTCTTAGTAGGAGGAGCTGATATCACTGTAAAACTCCTCAATCTTGCGTCTTCTCTCGAATTTGAGACCGTGGTCATCGACCCCAGGGCCGTCTTTGCAGATGTTGCTCGCTTCGAAACACAGCCCGACCATTTGATCAACAAATGGCCACAGGAAGTCATGGACGATTTGGAGCTGGACGAAAACACGTTTGCCGTTTTGCTAACACACGATCCTAAAATCGATGATCCGGCCATTCATAGTCTGCTGAAGAGTCCGGTCGCATATATCGGTGCGCTGGGGGGATCTCGAACTCAAGACAAGCGGAAAGAGCGCCTCAGAAACGCTGGATTTAGTGAGGCTCAGTTGGAGCGAATTCACGGACCCGTGGGATTGGACATCGGGGCGATGTCACCCAGCGAGATTGCCTTAAGCGTGATAGCGGAAATCGTGGCAGTCAAGAACCAGAGGGACTAATTCGTTGTCTCGGGGGTGATGGCGTGCCGACTCGCACCTTGGATTGCCGTACATGCCGCCTCCCATGCCAGCAACGCACACTTGATCCGTGTGGGGGCCGATATCACACCGGTCAAAGTAATCAAATCGCCTAGAGAATCGTCAGAAGGTGGGTTTTCAATGAGAAGTGCCGTTCGGAACGATGAAAAAAGCGCGAGTGCCGATTCAAACGAGGCCCCGGATAGCATCGAAGTCATCATCGAAGCAGATGCTTTTGAGATGGCGCATCCATAGCCTTCGAAACTGATCTGCCGAATGATGTGCGAATTCAGGTCCAGATAAATCGTATAGCGATCACCGCACAAGGGATTGTATGCCTCCGCGGTGTGCGAGAACGGATCCAGTCTATGGAAATGTCTTGGCGCCTGGTCGTGGTCCAGTATCAGCGCCTGATAAAGTTCTTCTTTCTCCGTGTCCATGTCAACTAAGACAGACGAATGGGGAGCGACCGGTTGGATGTCCCGGTTAAGCCGATTTCGTCTAGAAGAGCCCAGAGTAACGGCATGTCCGGCGAGATGTCTACCTCGTGTTCTTCGCCGTTTACTTTAAGCGCAAACATGGCTATCGTATCGGGTCAGAATGAAATAATCTAGATATAAATACTTGTTTAACAAGTACTTACAGCTAACATTAATTGGAGCGGTTAAGATCAGGGTTAAGGTTTCGGGTGTCTATTCAGGTAAAACCCAACTATTTGGAGGCTGCTTATGGCACAGGCAATAGTATACACAAACGGACACGGAAAACTCATCGAATATGATCCAATAAATGAGGAATGGCCAGCGGGTCGATCTATCGACATTGGCAACGTAATGGATGATTTTGAAATTTCAGCACTAAGGCTGAAAATGTATGCTATCCGCGTACACCTTCTTCTGCCGCTACTCGAAAGCTCCTGTCGCTTCAAGCGCCGGGATGCGTCAGCTCTCTTTCTGGAGCTGATCGCGGACGCCCTAAAAGAGGGTGAAGAATACAAAGCCTCTTTCAACACTGTCTCGTTGACCTTCTACCAGAGGACTCAATAGGCGGAAAAAGAAGGAGGTACGTCATGAACTCTCCAGACATATGGAGCGCACCTGTTATAAACGGAAAAGGAGAGCGCGTCAGCCTGATCAACGGGCGCACTCAAGGAATCGGCGAATTCAATAAATCCGCCATGGGACGTCACAAGCTCTTGACTTCGGCGGTCCTAAATGCGTTAGGTGATGCGAGCAAATCAGTTTGTCCGCACAAAATGCACTCCGGAATCCCGCATCTTTTTCCTGGCTTTCTCGCCTTTCTGGGTGGAAACCGGACGAGTCGCATCCGCGATCAGCGCGACTTCGAAACCTTCTCTCCGAGCGTCAAGCGCAGTCGCGAGCACACACACATCCTCGGCGAGGCCACCAACCAATAGACGCTGAATACCATCCTTGCGTAGCTGTTCGACGATCCCTGTCTGGTCGAAGGCGGAGTTTTGATCCTGGTCGAATCGAACCCCCTTGGTCACTATTACCGCGGAGTCCGGCAGCTCTAAGTTCGAATGGAAGCGTGCCCCATCGCTGTCCTGCAGGCAGTGGGGCGGCCAAGGTCCACCGCGCTCGTTGAAACTGACATGTCCGACAGGGTGCCAATCGCGCGAGGCGTAGATCGGCACACCCCTGGCAACGGCAGCTGCAATCCAGCGATTGAGGATAGGAACCACTTTATCGCCGTCTTCGATCGGTAACGCCCCTCCGGGGCAGAAGTCATTCTGGACATCCACGATCATTAGGGCGTCACCGCGCCGAAGCATTTCTTCGATTTTGCTCATTCGATTTCTCCGCAACCTCCGGCAAGACTTGCCCTTGATGCAATTCGCGGATCAACCAGCCGCGACCTCGTCCTGGTACTGTGACAATGCTCGACTGATCTCCACCGGATAGGGAGGTTCGGCTGGGGCGAGATCACGCACACGGTCCGGAAGGCGGGCGACCTGACGCTGCGCATAGTCGCGTGCGGACTCGAGGTTGACACGGCCGGCAGAAAGCCGCTCCCCGTTGCGCATCATAGTAACGAGCAACGGCCGTCCCGGAAGGTCTTCATCAGCCTGGGCGATTACGTCGCGCGCGTCGCGGTTGTTCTCCGTCATTCGAAAAACTTGCTTGCGGCCCGGAAGGATCGGCTTGTCGGTGGAAAACTTAAACCGTCCCTTGCCGGCGTACTCGCAGAGCTTGTAGACGATGTCCAGGTTGGGGGCGTCGATCGACAGGCCCATGCTGGTACCGACGCCGAAGCCCTCGATCGGGGCCCCTGAAGTCACGAGCTCCTCAATTCTATCCTCGTCGAGCCCCCCGCTGGCGAAGATCCCGACCTTACCGAGCCCCGCCTTGTCGAGCAGCCGGCGAACCTGTTTCGAAAGCACGAGCAGGTCGCCGGAATCTAGTCGCACCGCCTTTACTCGGAAGTCTTCGCCCAGTGTGTTGGCCAGATCGATGACCTTACGCACACCCGCCAAGGTGTCGTAGGTGTCGATCAACAGCACCGTGTCCGGATAGAGCCGAGTGAACGAGCGGAAGGCCGATGCTTCATCTTGATGTGCCTGGATGTAGCTGTGTGCCATGGTGCCTGTGACCGGCACCGCAAACTGCCGGGCAGCAAGAACATTGGATGTCGCGGAAACGCCGGCGATGTACGCCGCGCGGACGGCCTTGAGGGCGGCGTCGATCCCGTGTATCCGCCGCGCGCCGAAGTCAACCACGGGGCGGCCGTCGGCAGCAGTCACTACGCGCTGGGCTTTCGAAGCGAGCACGGTCTGGAGGTGGATCTGGTTCATGACAAAGGTCTCTACGACCTGCGCTTGCGGCAGGGGAGCGACGACTTCCAAAATCGGCTCGTTGGGGAAAACGGGCGTGCCTTCGGGAACTGCGTAGATATCGCCGGTAAAGCGAAAAACACGCAGCCAGTTAAGAAAACGGTCGGAAAACTTCCCAAGTGACGCCAGAAACGCGAGATCGTCGTCGCCAAAACGCAGGCTCTCAAAATAATCGAGTACGGTGTCCAGTCCGCAGGCCAGTAAGAAGTTTCGCCGCGCAGGCAGGCGACGAACGAAAAGGCTGAAAACCGCGTTCTCTGTCATCCCTTCCTCGAAATAGGCTTGCAGCATCGTGAGCTCGTAAAGATCTGTGAAGAGCGCGAGCCCATTGTCCCGCGCTTCGACCAGCTCGTCGAGTAGCCGGCCGTAAAGGCGAAGAGCAGCGTCATCGAACAGCACGAAACGAACGTGCTTAACGGACGACAAATGCGACGTTTGCTCGAGCACAACCTTCAGGGCGACCCGCGCCGCGTCTTCCGTCGGATAGCCGAATGCACCCGTTGATAGCGCGGGGAAGGCGGTCGACCCGATATCGTGCTGCTCGCAAAGGTCGAGCGCGTTACGGTAGCAGTCGGCTAATAGAATATCAGCCGGCTCGTCTCGTCCGTAGCGCGGTCCCAAGCAGTGGATGACGTAACGATTGGGTAGCCCACGCGCACCGGTGATGACCGCCTGGCCGGGCCGTAACGGCGCAAGTGGCCGGCACTCTTTTTCAAGACCTGGACCCGCCGCGCGATGGATCGCGCCCGCCACGCCGCCCCCGATCCGCAGCTCTGCGTTGGCTGCGTTGACGATGGCGTCCATGTCGGGCTGATCCGCGATATTCCCGCATACGCATTCGATGAAAACACCGTTATATTTCCGCGAAGTCATAAGAATGCTGCTTTCGTCTTGAACTGATTCTCTCGGCGGTGTTTAGTTGCAGGCCAAAAACGGCTACCGGAGCGCCGCCCCTTCCTCCTCCGATCCGTTCTCCTTGCAGACCGGCAAATGCGTCACTTCTACGATGACCTCTTCGTCGCTCGTGAACATACGCGACGTCGTGCCAGCCGGGTACACAATAGAATGATCCCGGCCCGTACGCTTTCGCAGCCGCGCGCGTCAGATCTTCGCCGAACGCCAGGTACATCGTTCCAGACCGGACTCGGACCACCTCGAGCTCGGTGCGCTCGTGGGTATATGGTGGGGCATCCCAGTTGGGCCGCATCTTGAGCCGGACAACCGAGTATTCGTTGCTTCTAATGTCGCCGTAAAGGACGGCCAGCTGCCAGCCTGCGGGGCTGTCCTGCCAGTCAAGTTCTTCGGCTGTAAGCGAGAGAACACCAACGGGCAATTGCACCTGCGCTCGGAGGACATCAGGCGAGACCGACAGCAAAAGCAAAGCCGCCAAGGTGGATAGAACTACGCGCATACTCACCTCCCTTTGGATTGAGTCTTCGCCAGCCCCGCTGTCTTCTTGTTGAGTGGCCCCAGGGCGGGTCAGCTAACATGTAATCTCCGGACGAGTATCGGCGAACGCCTAATGAACGTCCCCATCTCGCCCCACTTGATATTCCATGAGTGTAATCACATCACCTGACTAGAGCAAGAAAACGAGAGCGATATGAAGAAGTGATCCGCATCTCGTTTTTGTCCGCCTCTCCTCTTTTTCTAAAAGCTAACTCAGTCAATGATCACCCCCGCAGCCATAGCCATGAAGGTGTCGGGGACCTCAACTGCGCCTGCACCCTGGAAGAGGAGCACGCCCACCAGATCCTTCGCTGGATCAATCCTTCCGAAACCCCTACCGGAACCCATCCGAAAGGAGCCAATAGATGCTACCGACAACGTTCCCAGCGGTTCGCGCACGACTCGCCAGCCAAGACCCCAGCCTATTCCCGCCAAATAGCCCGTCTGCAGATCGCCTGTATGGACCGCCGTCATTATTTCTACCGACGACCGGGAAAGAATCCGCACACCATGGTAAGTCCCTCCATTGAGCATCATTTGGCAAAACGCTGCCATGTCCGGAGCTGTCGAGTTTATTCCGAATGCCGGACTCGCATACCTCGCTCCTTCGGGATAGAGATCGCCATTGGACTTGCTCAACGTGCCGTCCCGAAGAATGTACCTGGATGTCTTCCGTCGCTGTATCCCCGCCGGCGGGAAGAAAAAGCTGTCCTCCATTCCGAGAGGTTTGAAGATCCGAGCGTCGACAAATCTTTCGAACGGCTGTTCGGATACCACGTCGATAATGCGGCCCAAAGTTACGAAGCCCGGGTCGCTGTACGACCACTCGGTGGAGTTGCCCCGCTTCAGTGGACAGTTAATGGCTTGGTGATTCGACCAAAGACGTGTTGTCGTGGTGGTACTCCAATGCCGTGACCGCCGAAATGCGCCAGCGTTTAGAAATCGGTGAGAGTTCGTTCATGGCTCGGGAGGCCGATGTCATCGCCGCATGGAAAGCCCGCTAGGCAACTCGTTAGAGAATTGTGAGGGTACCTTCGGGGTGCTTGAAGTAGCTGGCGCGTTCGATATCCCTTATTTCGACCGTCGTCTGGAGATCGAGCACCGCCTCAGCTGACGAAAAATGCTCTCTCAGTGTTTCCAGCAATCGGTTCCCCAGTTCTTTCTTCAGTTCGACTGATCTTCCCTCCAGAATACGTACGTCCAGATGGACGAATGCGTGAGAAGACCCCCCATCGGCGACCACATACTCGTCCGCGATTCTTGCCCGGCTTTTGCAATTTGCAATTTTTATGCCTGCTGTCTCCTGAAGCACTCGATGAATTTCACGCAAGATGCCCTGGATATCCGGTGGATCAGGCACATTCGCGGAATATTCGAGGGTCAGATGCGGCATGGTTGTTCACGCGTTGATGTTTCTAAATCTATTCGAATGTCCAAATCCAGCCAATCGCCCGGTTCCGTGTTCGCCCAATGCCCGAAAAGTTCCAAACGGATTTCTCGAATAGCTGCGAGTTCATCGGCCAAGAGCTCTCGACTTGCGAGACAGTTTATTCCGTCTCCTCAGACGCGGCCTGCTTAGGAAGCTGTTTCCAACATCCTAGTACGCGACCGTCTGGATCTTCAAAAAGCATGAACGAGCCAACACCTGGAACTTCCATTTCCGGAACGACCACTTTTCCTCCTGCCGCCTCGATTCGCTCTCGGTATGGCGCCAGGTCATCCACGTCGATATAGAGCGCCATATCACCCGGCCAGGGACCTTTCTGGGGCGTCATAAACCCCCCGCCGATTCCATCGTCCGATTCCGTATCAACGAGGTGATAATTCATCTCCGGAATGAAGGTCACGTTCCAGTCAAAGACTTTAGAATAAAATTCTGAAAGCGCTTCCGTGTTTTCTGACCAAAGTTCCCAATGAACAACGGGTTGTCCCATGATGATCTCCTACTTCTTTAACTCCAGTGAATTGGTTCTAATAATCTCCACCTTTTCGGGTACTGGAATCCCAGTATCGCCAAGGATATCGAAAATAATTTTTAAGTGATGCTGCGTGTGAATGCAGGCGAAACGAACCCAAAGATCTGCTTTGAAATCACCCAAAATCTGATGGGGCACAACAGATTCTGAAGATTCTATTTCGTCTTTTCGGCGATATATTTCCTCCCATTGACTATGGGCCTGTTCGAGGTCAGCTGTGACACCCACACGACTCGACACCCCTTTGGGATGTACAAACTCCGGAGCCTGAGCTTTGCCGCGTGGGATGAATCCATTTTTTAGAATAAACGCGCCCATCTTGTTCGGCCCGGTGCTCTCCGTAACCGCGTCAGACATCAGGGCCTTCCTCACATTGGTTCCCATGGCCCGTAATGCGAGGGCGACATGCGCCACCTGATCACCAACACTCCACGATGAGATATTCTGATCGAGCGCGGAAAAGGTCTCGTCGTCTTCAACCAAAGAAAATAATGCAGCGAACTGCTGCTCGATCGTTTGAAAGTCATTCACGGCTTCGTCCGTCAGATTAAGATGATGCGGGCGCCATCGGCCAAATGTTTCGGTGATGGTCTAGTTCCTATCTCGAATTGGAATTGTCGATATCAGCAGCGATGAGCCATCGCCCTGACTCGTCCTTGCGAAGTGCGAGAATAAATTTTCCAGTATCTCCCTTTCCAGGATCGTAATTGAAACCACCGATGATAAACCCGCTGGATCCAGAAATCTCGAAGGCCATGGCTCGGAGATGCAGGCTCCCTCTTACGCCTGTGTACCGATCCGCAATGGCCTCGCGACCGCGAACCGGGGACCGATTGGACGACATGACGAATCCGTCTTCCGTAAACAGCGCTGCTAGACCCTGGGCGTCTCCACCTTGCCAGCCTGCTTCATAGTCCCGAAGCACTCGATCTAGCTCAGGAGGAAGTTCTATCGATGGAAGTTGATCTTGAGCGGCGGCAGGCTCAATCAGCAGGCAAGCGAATAGGATTAGAGACAGCTTTCTTATGGCGATCGCTCCTCATTAAAAGACATGATAGCAGATGTTACGTGGGAGACCAGTCGCGGGATGAGCCGTTTTCGCTCAATCGGGCGACTAGCTTCTTCGGAGCGATGGCTCGATAACTCTCGTCAAGCCATGACGCGATCATATCGAGCGACACGTCCTCTTCCGGACCCACCCGCGCTGTTACCCATCCATGCTTCCCCAATCCATAATGTGTCGGCTCGGTGAACGGTAACCCGAGAGCAAGTTCGCCGGTTTGTGGCAACTTTACCGAGAAGGTCACGGCGGATGGTTCTTCTCCCAGAAACAGAAAAACTTTTTTGCGGACTTTGAATGCACGGTCTCCCCATGGAAATTCCTCGACGACGTCTGGATAACTGAGTGCCAGGACGCGAAGAAAATTTCGAATTGATTCGGAGGTTTTCATTCGGTACCCAATTCGGGAAAGACGTAAGCGTCAAATTACTTCCTGGTCTTGCGGACGGACATAACCTTTTTAACCCCGTCGACAAAGTCACTTGTAGTCATTGAACCGATCGTCTCTCCGATCAGCGGGAGCGGAAGGTTGTCCAACTTTCGGAAGCGTACGCAGGATTTCCCGACATCAAATCGCTTTCCTGTGGCTCGATATTTTTTCTCAAACGCGTCTCTCCGCTCATCGGACATGTAAATCCCGGTTAGATATACGGCCATGTGGTTCTTCTGTGATGCCAGTGCCGCATACATCAAGGGCTTGCCATTGTACGTATCGGAACAGGTCTCCAGAGGAACCTCATACGTAATCATTCCCCAATTCATGACCTCTTCGATACCCTCGGGGAGGTTTTGAACGATTACATCTCGGACTGCGGAAATGGATTCGCGACGATCGGCCGGTAAATCCGCGAGGTATTGATCGACGGTTTGTGCTTCTGATCTCATTGGCAATTACGGCTCTGATTTGGATTTCCAGTGACTGGCGAACGTTTCATATACCCGTTCTTTCGGAAAATCGCAAATGGAATCATCCATTCATCGATTATCGTCCGACAACGTAGGAAGGTTTCGATACCGGTGCCGTCCCGTTATCAGTCGAGCGCCCCGTTGAAACGTCACGTAAGACCACGCCCATCCCGCCAGCACCCAGAGTCGATTCCGAAATCCGATCAGGAAGAAAATGTGGATGGATAGCCACGCAATCCAGGCGAGAAAGCCGGAAAACCGGATCCTTTTAAATTGAGCCACAGCTGCAGCGCGACCGATGGTAGCGAGTGTGCCCTTGTCTTTGTATGCGAATGAGCGGGTCGTCTGGTTCCGAACGAGTTGTTCAATATTTCCGGCAGCGTGTACACCTTCCTGGATTGCCGCGGATGCAATGCCGGGAGTGATGCCATCTCCAAACTCTACTCGCGCAAGATCGCCTGAGACGAACGCATTCTGAAATCCAGGTACGGAAAGATCATGCTCAACCAAAACACGTCCAGCTCCGTCAAGCTCGACGTTCAGCGATCGGGCCAACGGGGAGGCTTCCACACCAGCAGCCCAGAGAACGGTGCGTGTCGCGATGGAGTTCTCGCCCAGGATGACGCTCGACTCGGTAACATCGGAGACGAAAGCATTCGTTTTCACCTCCACGCCCAATTTTTCGAGCTGTCGCTCAGCTTTTTCGGATAGATCACGCGAGTAGCTGGGTAGAATCCTGTCTTTCCCTTCGATGAGTAATACGCTGACTTGTTTGGTGTCAATTCGCCTGAAATCTTTTGAAAGGGTTTGAAATCCAATTTCTGCAAGCGCTCCGGCTAATTCAACACCTGTCGGTCCTCCTCCAATCACGGTGAAGGTCAACCACTCTTGGTGTCGTTGTTCGTCGGATTCTCTTTCCGCCGCCTCGTAGGCCAAGAAGATACGCCGACGTATTTCCAGGGCGTCAGCAATCGTCTTCAGTCCTGGAGCATGCAAGGCCCACTCACTATGTCCGAAATACGAGTGGGTCGCCCCGGTTGCCAGAAGTAAATAATCGTACATCAGCTCCCCGTTCGTCAGGATGATCTTCTGTTCATTGAGCTGCACGGATTCAGCCTGTCCGAGGAGCACCGTCACGTTTTGCTGTCGTCGAAGAGCTGCGCGAAGCGGGTAAGCGATGTCGCTTGGATTCAGGGTGGCTGTTGCAACCTGATAGAGGAGAGGCTGGAAGAGATGAAAGTTCTCTCTGTCGAGCAGAGTGATTCTTACGGGTACGCGTTTCAACGAACGCGCCGCATAGAGACCTGCAAATCCGCCTCCTACGATGAGGACGTGTGGCAGGATTGAGTCGGATGATGAACGGTGAATCACCTATCTAGCAGATACATTCAACAACACCCGTCGCCTGTACGGGCGGACAGGGTATCGTTGGGTACGAACGAAAAACAAAGCAGTCGCCGCCCGGCAGTTTGATCAACTCGCCGCATTTTCTGCAATCGAAAAATCGTTGAAAGGCGCTACTTGACATGGTTTCTATCATTTGGTGCTGACCATGTGGAAGCGTGAGCACTGACTGCAAAACAAGATTTTTGTCATTCAAGGCGCATTCCGGTGTGTTTACTGGCAATTCTCAAGGCAATCCCAGCGAATTGGTGTCAACCAAACGGCGAACAGATTTCCATTTTCGATGGAGGTCTTTTCGACATTCAGACGTCCGGGCGACCTTCATCTCGATCCTGTCAAGACCCTCGGCAAAACCATTTTGAATTCGTTGTGTCGGTCGTGAACCCATATTTCTCAAAGAACGCTTCGGTATGCTGACTGGTTGCTACACGAAAGGCCTGAATTTCGTGGTTGTTCAAAACTTCGATCAAGCGGGCAGTCATCAGATACTCCCCAAGTCGTTTGCCATGTTGATCCGACGCAATTATTCCCCAGCATAGGTCGGCCGTGTCTCCTCGATCCCGAAAGCCATATCCACCACATCCGATGATCTGGCGACCGTCTTCCAGTACCCAATAAGCATTCAAAGTATCGTCGATAAATTCCAGAAACTCTTCGCGTTCGGATGCGGCAAAAAAAGCCGGACTATTGCTGTCGAAGACGGCCCTGCAACCGTTCCGGTTGTTAGGGCTATATGATCGAAACGTCGCTTTCAGCATGCGAGAGGCCAATATCGAATCAGTGTATTTATTAAGTTCGCCGCCTAGTTGGGTGATTGCGAGAACGGATCACCTCAATTACCTTGACGCCCAATGAAACTGCTCAGGTACATTCTGGTCATTCTGGCCGCAACGATTCTCGTTTTCATGCTGTGGAGAGAGTTTTTCGGGACATCTCCTCACGTCTCGGAGATTATCTCTGACCGTGTGGCAGAACAATCCCAGAACGATCCTGTCGCTATTTCACTTCTCGGAACGCCACTCTACGCCCATGAGCCAATTGGCGAGTCGGGAGAGAGGATGCGTGTTCAACTGGCTGAAGCCATTACACAGCACGAGGCTGATCCAGAAGCGGTAGACGGCTTCGTCTGGCTCGGAAGAAGATTGGCCTATCTCGCTCGCTACACCGAGGCAATCGAAGTTTATTCTCAAGGGTTGGATCTGCACGGGGACGAACCACATCTTTTGAGGCACCGAGGGCATCGCAATATCACGCTTCGAAAACTCGACGATGCCATTCTGGATTTTTCTCGGGCTGTGGCTGCGATAGCTGGTCAGCCAGACGAAGTTGAGCCGGATGGACAGCCCAACGATGCGGGTATTCCGACCAGTACACTTCAAACCAATATCTGGTATCACTACGCCCTGGCTCATTATTTAAGGGGCGAGTTCGAAACGGCTGCAGAATTATTTCAAAACTGTCTGGATTTAGCCAAGAACGACGACATGCGTGTCGCAGCTGCTGATTGGTTGTACATGTCCCTACGTAGAGCCGGCATGGTTGACGAGGCGGATGCTGCCATTTCATTCGTAACGGAAGAAATGGACATTTTGGAGAACCATGCCTATCACACGCGGCTCTTAATGTACCGAGGGCTGATTACAGAAGATTCGTTTGAACAACAGCTCACCGAAGACGAAGCGGGCCTGACGCGGGCTACGTTGGGTTATGGATTTGGAAATTTGAGCCTGATGAACGGTGATACGCTAGCGGCCTTCGAAGTGTATCAACAGGTTCTGGATACTGAAATCTGGGCGGCGTTCGGTTTTATAGCTGCAGAGGCTGATTTGGCACGACTGCGACGGGAATAATCGATGGATCCACTATTGGCTTCGCGGTTGACCTGAATCTCATCCTGAATGCTGATGAGAGCCGCTTCCGCTTCAAGCGGTTGGTTGCAGTAGTGGAGCTATCCGTTAGTTGCCAGCTCTTGGACGACACCCAGTACGACAAGAATGGCTTCGAGCACGATGGGAAAAGGACCAAGCCTTTTCTTAGTCGTCAGTCGTCAACAGACGATGCAGGGAGAATGCGATCCTGCAGAACCCGATAGGATGATTTGTTGGCTCCCCCATGAATTCGCCACCCGTTGAAAATGACGACGATATCGTAGTCGGGGGCGACCATTACGAACTGACCGCCGTATCCGTTGCCGGCAAAAACGATGGCGCGACCATCCTCCTGAACCGGGATCCACCACTGGTAACCGTATCCGACCTGAGCCTGAGGACCAACTTGAGCAACCACCGGAGAAGTTGACGCCTTGACCCACTCCTCCGAGATAATCTGTTCTCCATTCCAAACGCCATTCCGAAGAAATAGGTACCCGAATCGCGCCAGATCCTCTGTTTTCAGGTACAAACCGCCCTCGGTATCGGCTTCTCCGTCGGGTGTAATCTTCCAGAAGAACTCGTCGATGCCTATGGGTTCGAAGAGCCGCTCGCGGGCCCACTCGTCCATGCGCTTACCAGTGGCTACCCGCGCAATCTTTCCTATCAGGACGCTGGCACCGTCATTGTACTGATACCGCGTTCCGGGCTCGGCATCCATGGGCTGATCCAATACGTATTGGATCCATTCATCGCTGTTTTCCATGACGATCGTGCTGTGCGTAGAGTCCGTGTACCCTCCCGCTGTATTCCACTTGATTCCCGCGCGCATGGTCAAAAAATCTTCGAGCGTAAGGGCTTGTTTGCGCTCGTCGGTTTGTTCGAATTCGTAGTCGTCGAAGAACGGTAACACGGGCACGCGAGGACCATCAATCAGACCATCATCGATGGCAATCCCCAGAGCGGCGGACGTCACGCTTTTCGTCACCGACTGAAGCGAATGGAGCATCGTACCCTTGAGATAAGGATGCCAGTTTACATGATCATAATTGTACATATAGTCGGTTGTGTCGTATTGCACCATGATCGATTCGTAATCCTGCTCGAAGCGGTGGTCAGCGACTACCATTCCGTGCCGGATGACCATAAACGCATCAATCAGTCCGTATTCGCCCGTATTGATATCATTCACGATGGAGTCAATGACGGCAGGATCGATTCCTTCGGCTTCGGGCGTCGATGTAGGCCATGTATCTCCAGGCCACCCGTAGCCGTCTTCATTGACCGGCTGTGATTCGGCATCGCATCCCACGAAGAGAAAGCAAACGACCAGTATGATTCCCAATTTGTGTCTGTAATTCAGCATGTCATGTTCTTCATTTAGTGACGTCGGTTGAGGGGCTATATTACTCTTCCCCTGATTCACGAATGGTCGGATAGGTAATACCCAGCTGCTCAAGAAGTGTATCAAAGTGGTCCGGATCGAAATAAAACTTTTCCAGCTCCGGTCGGTAGCGCGCCATAATTCCCTCATTCAGATGAATCGCTGGTGGATCATCTTCCGACAAAAATGACTCGTACTCCGTGTCTTTGCTCTGGATGTCGTTGAAATACGTCCAGGCCTCTTCAACGAGTGCGGGTTTTGCAAAAAACTCAAGAGCCGTTCGGGCCATCACCTGAGCCCCGGCCGTGGCCCCTTTGTGGGCAATGGGCGTGGCCATCGCAATGGCGCTTGACCAGTGATGTCCTTGAAGCTCCGGAATGTTCGAGGGAAATCGAAGGGTGACTGTGGGTACGGCCCACGAAATATCTCCGATGTCATCTGAGCCGCCGCTGGAAGGCTCGGCAACGGGGACTTTTAGTGTGTCAAGTTCCATTTTTAGTCCATCTGGATCCGATCCGATCTCTTTCTGAATGGCTTCAGCAAGTGTTTGATCTTCCTCTGACCATGTGGGCAGTCCCACATGTTTGATGTGTTCGTACATGGTCTCCGCGATGACCTTGTTGAAATGTCGCGGCCAGGCAGCGCCAAGGATCTGATACGTCATTTCCGTATCGGTCATCATGGCGGCGGCCTCAGCCATCTTGATCCCGATTTCGAAATTGGTCTTGATCTTCTCGTAGGTCATTTCCCGGAAATAGTACCACACCGACGCGGTCACTGGGACCACATTTGGCTGGTCACCTCCATTCGTAATCACATAATGAGACCGCTGACGAGGACGAAGATGTTCTCTTCGGAAATTCCATCCCGTGTTCATGAGTTCAACGGCATCGAGTGCGCTACGCCCCCGCCAGGGCGCGAAGGCACCGTGAGCGGCCTCTCCGGTAAATGTGAATTCGACCGAGACCAAACCGGTTCCACTAGGTTGGCCATAGGCGACACCGAGATTGTCGCTCACATGGGTGAAAAAAACAAGGTCCACGTCCTTGAACTGACCATCCCGAATGAACCACGCTTTGCTGGCGACCAGCTCTTCAGCGACACCCGGCCAGAGGACCAACGTACCCTCGAGGCCTTCTCGCTCCATGATGCCTTTTACCGCGAGGGCCGCGGTTACGTTTACGGCCTGGCCTGAATTGTGACCCTCTCCGTGCCCGGGCGCGCCCTCAACCAACGGGTCGTGATAGGCGACACCTGGCTTTTGATTGGACTTCGGGATTCCATCAATGTCGCTTCCGAACGCGATGACGGGTTTCCCCGAACCCCACGTTGCCCACCATGCGGTAGGCATGCCTGAAATTCCGTGCTCAATGTCGAAACCATTTTCTTCCAGAATGGACGTCACATATCGAGAGGTTTCTATTTCCTGAAAAGCCAGTTCCGAAAAACTGAAGATCATATCGACCATGACCTGAGTGAGCTTGGCCTGATCCTGAACCTCGCGTTCGACCTCAGTGAGCAGGGCTTCCAGCCGGTCGGGTGAGAGTCGGTCCTGCGCATGGGTTATAGGCCACGACGCATAAAAAAAGAGTAGCAGAGGGATGAGCTTTTTCATCATACGCGGATTAGGTCGGGAGGGGTAATCCTGCTTGCAACAGGCGGTAAGGCGGATAAGATACCATAACTAAAAGGAGGTACGTCATTGAATACAGCCGGTTGGCGGTTTAGCTTCGGCTCCAGATTGATGGGGGGATCATCATGTACCAGGCAGTGGGAGGACTATTACGACGTTTAAAGCGCCTCGTGAGAGTAGGGTTTGGAGTTGACTTCTTTCCCCGAATACAGGTGCGCTGTTCTACGAAAAGGCTTGGATCGTCTTACGGTGTTGGGAAATCATCGAAGGTAGCCTGAAGGAGGAGTCCATTGTTTATTGCTTTGGCGTTGGAGACGATATCTCTTTCGACCTGGCATTGATTGATGATTTTGGACTCACGGTGCACGCCTTCGATCCTACCCCAAAATCAATCGCGTGGGTTCGCAAACAGTCCGTTCCTGATCGATTCATTCTCCATGAGGTCGGCCTTGCTGATTTTGAAGGTGAAGTAATGTTTAGACCACCGGAAAATCCAGACCACATCTCGCACACGGCGCTCGAAAGACCGGAAACGGAAGACCAGTCTTTCAGGGTTCCAGTAAAACAACTCTCGAGCATTCTTACAGAGCTGGGCCATACCCAAATCGCCCTCTTGAAGATGGATATAGAAGGATCGGAATATGAAGTGATCGAATCGCTAGCCAGAACGGACATCTGACCCATCCAACTCCTGGTAGAATTTCATCATCGATTTCCAGGCGTAGGCTTGAAGGAAACCCAGCGATCACTCAAACAGCTCAGGGAAATGGGCTATAAACTATTTTCCGTTTCCGACAGGGCGGAAGAGTTTGGATTTGTATCCCGCCTGGGTTCGATCAAACCGGATTTTTTCGTGGGTATCTAGGAATTAGAACCGCGGCCACATTTTGCCGGATCGCTTTTGATAATTCCTGTAGTCGTCTCCGAATTTTTGTATTAACTGCTTTTCCTCTTTCGGAACCACAACGGCGAGAATCAGCGCCATGGAGATCACCGACATTGCAGCGATAAACCAGTTCGCCGTAAGTAGACTAAACGAGACCAGGGCCAGAGCGGATACCATGTAAAGCGGATGCCGGACGCGCGTATAGATTCCAGTCGTTATAAGTCGATGAGATTCCTTGGTGAAGACGGTCTCGGATATGTTCGAACCGATTGCACGGAATACCAGGTAGATGAGCGGAATCACAATAATGCCCATTCCGAGCCCAGTCAAGCGCATCCACTCGGGAAGGGCAATCTCAGACCAGCTCATCCAGGCCGGCCGTATCATGTAGGCGAAGATGGGGAGGTAGAGAAGCAAGGCAAATACGAGACGGAAAAGACCCATCTTCCAACCTTCCTTCGAACGCGAAATCTTTCCCGAGTCGCGATGGGCCCTGGACCGGAAAGTCGCCGAGATGCCAGCCATAGCGACGACGATAACGATGAGGGCAATACGGAAAATCAGTTCAGATTCCATGGTCAGTTCCGATGAAGTTCGTCTGATATTATATGTCTCAAACGATTGCCAATCGTGCCTTACGATTGGTATCAGCGAAATCGATCGCATCTACGAGCCCCTGCACCATTCCCTCCGACGTCAAGTGCTTCTCAGCATACCGAAATGCATTTTCGGAATAGATGTCCCTGTTTTTCAGCACGCGTCGGACACCGGATTCGAGCGAGGTAACGGTTCTCTTCGTAATGAATCCGTTCTCGCCGTCGATGACGGACTCGACTTCCGGCCCGTGGAACGGCAGTTCTCCCGGTGCCTCCATGGTTACGAGTGCAACGCCGAGACCGAACGAGTGGTTTGCCACCAGTCCCACGTAGCCGGGAATAACCATAACATCGGCTGCGTAAATATAAGGGCACGAGTCCTCGAAAAGCGGTAGCGCCCCCAGGAAACGAACGTTACGCAATTCCTTCTGAATCACGATTTCTTTCATCAGTTCGAGATCTGGTCCATCACCGATCACGAGAAGCGTGGCGCTCGTATCGGATTGGATTCGCTGGAAAACGTCCAACAGTTCGCGTGTGCCTTTTCGGGGTACAAGCTGTCCCACGAAAACCAGTACCGCATCGTCTTTGTTGATGCCCAGTCGTTCTCGAATTACGGCTCGTCCTTCACGCTCAAAATCCCGGCGCAGGGCAAATAGCGTCCGTGTGTCCAGTGTATTCTGGGCAAGAAATAATCTCGACGGATCTACGAATCTCGACAATCGATCCCGAACACTTTTTGTATAACAGGCACAGGCGTGCACACGGCGGACCATTCGTAACCGAAAAAACTGCATTGGGTGGCGCTCGGAGAATGGCCGGTGCACGGAATAGAAAATCCCCCAGAGAACGCAGCCTGCCCCGTTTGCTCTCGCCCTCCTAAGCAGGAAGGGAAGTGAGATTGATCGGGGTGAATCTTCTGCAAGCACGACCCGGGGATTTGGATACCGCTCGAAAACGCCTTCGAAATTCTGAAAATGAACCTTGTCGCCCCACCAGAAGTGGTTTTTCAGTTGAATCCGCTCGAACAGCTCCGTCTGAGACTTGTTGGCTTTGAGAACGGATGATGCGTGTGGTGGCTCCCCGGCGCATACGACCAGGTTTCCATCGAGGGCTTCGTTCAACTGGTTAAGTATCGGGATTCGATAAGCGGGAACGAATCTGGCCACGTATAGAACTTTTCCTTCAGTCGTCATTTCTTGCTCATTGTGCCAGATGCCGTGAACGTCTTATCATACGCTTCAATATCGTATATAACGAGATCGATCGTTTGACCAACCACACAGGAGCCAGCAGATCGCCATTCACCATGAGGTTGATGGGAGATGTCTAAGCCTCGCGTCATTGTATTTGGGCGTTTCCCGCCTCCGGCTGACGGTCAGTCTTTGTCGACCGAGCGATTCGTTGCCATGCTCGATTCCGAGTACGCGTTTACTCGGATAAATTCTACTGTTCCAGTCGAAGCGGGCACGTTTCAAAAGTTCGCGAGCTATCGTGACTCAGGTAAACAGTTGCAGCGTGAGATCTCGGGCTCACAGGAAGAATGCATTGTCTGGCAATCTATTTCACCCCAGGTCACCGGTCACTACCGAGATCGGATCACCGTTCTGCGGCATCTGAAGAGACATCGTTCCATCGCGGTAATTCACTGGGGATCGTTTGCTCGCGTTTTTCAGGCGCCACTAACGCGTATCTCAGCAAGAAAAATGGTGAAAAACATTTCCCATTTCG
>JADFHF010000004.1 GCA_022567305.1 Bacteroidota bacterium
GATCGTGCGTACTTGACGCATGGTTTCGAGTCCTGCTGCAAGTTGGCCGCGAGCGAACATTATCTCGGCCTCGGCAAGATGTCTTCCGAAGTCACCGTTCCTAATCCCTTCTGGCACGAGTTCGTGATATTCCTCGAGAAGTTGTTCGGCGCGTTCAATCTCACCAAGTCGGGCATAAATTACTATCAGGGAGGAGTACGGTCTGGCATATGCGTGCAATGACTCAAGCGGAATAGCGCTTAATCCATCTTCAACGATCTGCAACGCTCGCTCGGGGTCGCGCAGAAGATCCAATGTAATTCGAGCTTGAAGAGCGTAATTCTCCAGCGCCGTTGCCGAAACACCTCTTTCGATGCTTGCCGCAATCGTTCGAGCTGATTCTGTTTCCCAATCGGATAACTCGCCTCGAAAGCTCTTGAAAACGGCTCTGGCCCTTGCGTCCCGCCACTTCCAAACCAGGTCGTCGCTAAACGAGGATGATCTGATGAGCGTGTCCGAGCCTTCATACTGATCTTGCGCCATGGCTGCCGTAAATCTATACAAAGTCCCAGCCGGGTGATCTGGGTGCGCCTGCTCAAATTCTGCTATCACCTCGTCTAATTCATCCCAACGTTTTTGGCCAGCGAGTGAGGCAATCAGTTTGTCGTAGAAGAGTTCCAGGTCTCCCATGGTGAGCGCCCTACGAGCATATTTTTCTGCTCTCTCAAATTCCCAATTGAGCAAATAATCGATGGCGACATTATTGAGGGCAGTCAAATTGTCCGGACGTCGCTCAATCAAGTTTTCGTACTCTCCGACTCGTTTTTCGCGGTCAATTTCGACCATCGAATAATAGTTTGCGATTGTCAGACTTCGCTCCCTTGCTGGCAGCCGATCGCGCAGTTGATATGCTTTCGCTGCTGCTTCAATTTGAAGCTCGGGGGAGGCACCGGAGTTTGAGTAGACTACTGCTAGCTTTCGATACGCCATCGCAAACGTGGAATCTCTCTCCACGGCTTGCTTCAACAGCTCCAGGGAACGACGGTAATTCCCACCGAATTCTGCAGTTCGACCCTGAGAATACAATCTCAGGGCATCGAGCGAACTCGTTGTAACGTGGGCTAAGTTATTTGCAGAACGGATCGTTTTGATGGATTCTCCTATCCGCTCACGGAGATCCTTGGACAGGCGATCCATGGCGGCAATAATCTCTCCGTCGTCCTTGGCTGACTCCCTCAGCGCTAGGAGCTCAGACCCGTCGTACGCGGCGAGCAAGCGAGCAGACAATACATAGCCCGACCCCAGTTGGCTTATCTCACCTGCTACAACCGCTTCAGCGCCCTCGCGTGCGGCAATCTCCATAGCCGTATTCAGGTCAATCTTGGCATTCGCCTCACGATTCATGCGGTTGAGTACGGACAGGATGTCAGATCTGTCCATGACATTGATCGCCGCCGATTGGGACAGATCGATCCTCAGTAGCTCCGATACGGATTCCGAAAGACCCGGATCACTTGTACTGTTTTCAAACTCCGCCACAATGAGCTTCGCGTTTTCTTCCAGCACACCCGATGACTGAAGCGTGGCTGCTGGTCCAATTCCCATGATCCGCATGATCATGAAACCGGCGGTGACGAGCGACAGCCCTGATATCGAAATCACTCCGCCCCAAACGGCGCGTTTAAACGTCAGCCACGAAGGGCCGCTCGAGTTTCGTTCGCTATGAGCTGCAAACAGAAGGATGGGAAGTCCGAGCACCATGAGAACCACGCTCGCCTGGAAAACCCAGTCTGGTAGTCCAAAACCAATCATCACGGCGTAAACGAAGCCTAATATGAGAGCGGTAATGGGAGCATAGGCACCGGCAATCTTGGCTGGCGATGGAGCTTGGGGAGGCGGGGACGATGCAATCGTTGCGGCAGCCGCATGCCGCGCGCCAGATGGACTGAGGAAGGGGTCGAGAGCGCTTGATAAATCAGCGCACACCTGATACCGATCGCCAGGTTGTTTGCTCAGGCATTTCGAAACGATATCGGCGAGGCCGTCGGGCAGCGCGGCCTTAATAGGTCCCGGCTCCTCATTCATGATCGCATAAACGAACGCTGCCTCGTACGTGCCGCCAAAAGGACGTTCACCGGCAAGCATCTCGTAAAGCAATACCCCGATCGACCAGATGTCAGCCCGCGCGTCAACTTTTTCACCGCGAGCCTGTTCGGGGCTCATATATGCGGCTGTTCCGATCGTTGAACCTACTTTTGTAAGATCAGCCGACTCACTCAGTTTCGCGACACCAAAGTCGAGAATCTTCACCTCACCCCGGTTGGTGACCATGATATTCGCCGGCTTAAGGTCTCGGTGAACGATGCCTGCTTCGTGCGCGCGAGAGAGCCCGGCTGCGATCTGGTGGGCGATGAGGACAGCTTCGCTGGGCTCAATCCTTCGTTCATCCAGAATGTACTTGAGCGTCTGACCTTCGTAGAAGGCCATCGCTATGAAGAGCTGGCCGTCGTCCGCTTCGCCGATCTCGTAGATCGTGCAGATATTCGCATGATCTAGCGCCGAAGCGGCCCGTGCCTCCTGCATAAAACGTTCCTTCGCGTTTTCGTCTGCACTAAGGTGGGGCGGAAGAAACTTGAGCGCGACTTCCCTTTGCAATCGGGTGTCGATTGCCATGTAGACAATACCCATCCCGCCGGAGCCAAGTTGCTCCTTGATTTTATACTGCCCTACAGTGCGCCCGATCATACTCGAATTGATTCTGAAATCTAAATGGTGGGTATTCAGATAGTATAGCAGTTCAGACGGTAGTTCTCAACGAAAAAGTGCCCCCAAACGAGCCGGACAGGCACAAAAAAAGGAGTGCCGATCTTAGATCAACACTCCTGAATCTTATGCGGGAGAGGCTACATATTCATCGACGCGGCGGCATCTTCTACTGTATCGTAATCTTCGAAAACGGGACCCAGTAAACGCGTAAGGAGAAACAGGTTTTTAATCCTCTCCTTCATGCATGCCAGCTTAACGTTGCCCCCCACTTTCCGCATGGTCGTCAGAGCGCCGATGAGCGTTCCGATTCCTGATGAATCCATGAAATCAGCTTTCGAAAGATCAATCACGATCTTTGTCTTTCCAGCGTCCTTCAACTCTTCCAATTTCTCTTTGAAAGCGGGGCCTTCTATGCTGCCCAGAAACTTTCCGGTCAGTTCAAAAACGATGGCTTCGTAACTCTCTCGCGTCTTGAAGGGCATGGCTGATAACGTGTTCTTCGGTTTTGGAGTCTGGAACACTACCGCCTATCAGACTAATAAGCAAGAGGGGAGTTGACGTTTTCGAGGAACTACTTAGATACTCTTACTTAACTCGTCGGACTACAAGCATGGTGATGTCGTCGTTCTGGGGGAAGCCGGCGGCGTGCTTGGTAATTGCTTCGTTGACGCTCGAAATGATTTCGTCGGCGGAGGTGCTTCCCAATGTTTTGAGGAGATCTTCCAATCGTTCTTCGTCGAACAGCTCCCTATTTTCATTCATCGCTTCGGTCACGCCGTCAGAAAAGACAAAGAGCATATCACCTGCTTCAAACGTTGTTTCGGCCTCGCTATATGTCTGCGTTCCCAAAAATCCAAGCACCAAACCACCCAGCGTCAGCGTCTCCAACGTGCCATCTGCTCGCAAGAAATACGGTCGATTATGCCCCGCGTTCGCATAGGTGAACTTGTGTGAAACGGGATCGAGAACACCGTAAAAGAGCGTCACAAAGGTACCACGGCGGACACTTTGAGTCAGCAGATGATTGGACCTTTCAAGTGTCTCATGAACAGCCACGTTAAATTGAGCCTGACCGCGCAAGGTTGCCTGAACGTTCGACATCATGAGCGCGGCGGGAAGACCCTTTCCGGACACGTCTCCAAGCACCAGGGCTAGCTTTCCATCATCGATCGGGATATAGTCGAAGTAGTCGCCTCCAACACTTTGCGCCGGAATACTGATTCCAGCCAGATCGTAGTGGTCGATTGGGGGGGCCTTGGCTGGAAGCAAGTTAGTTTGAATCTCGAATGCGAAATTCAACTCCTGCTGGACTACCACCAGCTTTTTCTCTTCCTCGACAAGGCGGGCATTTTCAACGACCTGCCCCGACTGACCCGCGAGAATAGACAAGAGTCGTTGGTCCTCGGTCGAGAAGCCATCGTCGTGCTTCTTGTTGTACAGCGTTAGGATTCCGATGAGGTTCGAATGGACCAGCATGGGTACAACGAGAATAGATCGAACCGCATCAGGCCAGGCGACACCCTGAAAACGGGAATCATTCTGCGGGTCGTTGATAACAAGAGGCTTGCGATTTAAATGCATCCACCCCAGAAGGTTTTGGTCTGGGCTGTAGGCTTCGCGATCACTCGAGCTTGCCATGGTTCTAACGAGCGTTTTCGTCGGATCCCCTTCATCCTCACCCACCAATGAGATCACTCCCTGTTCAGCTCGAATCGCCTTAATGGAGCGGCGGATGATCGTCTTGATCAAATCTTCCATCCCGCGGGATGCCCCGATTGCTGCCGAGAGCTCGTTTAATATCGAAAGCTCATCGACAGCTCGTCGTAGCTGTGAGTTTTCACGCTGTAAAGCCTCAAGTTGGGCGGACGGGTCGGCCATGGATGGGAAAACGAATTATAGGCAAGCCTCTCAATGTACTCAATTCGAACCTTCATACCATTAGTTGACACACTCGAAAAGTGAACCTACGTAGTTATACGTACTCCTTGAATGTTGTGCGAAAAGGCGGGATCCCCGCGTGCACCGGATCTACCGGTAGGGAAACGCGTTTTGAAACGTTTCCCCCCTGAAAGAGCTCAACCCCACCTATTCTCCGAATCATTTCCGATGCGAGTCCTAGCCAGACTGAACAGATTTTTCTGGAAGTACAAACGACTCTTTATTCCGGGCCTTTTGGCGGCCCTAGTCTCGTCGGGGTTTGCAATCGTTGTCCCGATAGTCGTTCGGATGTCGGTAGACAGCATTCCTCGATTTGTAACACTCTACAAGTCGTATCAGGGGACTCCCTTTGCTGACGCACTCTATGCGGAATTTTTCGTTTCGCTACTCTTTTTCGGAACGGTCATTATTGTTTTGTCCCTCTTGAGTGGCGGTTTTTCTTTTCTCATGCGACAGACGGTCGTCGTCGCATCGAGGCATATTGAATATGATCTTAGAAATCAACTATATGATCACTTACAGAATCTGTCGCACGATTTTTACCTCCGTCACGCCACGGGGGACTTGATTACGCACGCGACCAGCGACATCGAACAGATTCGCAGATACGTGGGTCCCGCCATTATGTACAGCGTCCGAGCCGTTGTAATTATCGTTACGGCGATGACGGCCATGTTCATCATCTCGCCCCAGCTCACGTGGTACGCTTTGATTCCGATGCCATTTCTAGCGGTCTCGATCTTCTTCGTGGCTCATATGGTGCACTCGAGAAGCGACGCGCTTCAGAAACAGTATTCCGTTCTGACGAGTCGCGTGCAGGAAGCGCTCGCAGGAATTCGCGTTCTGAAGGCCTACGTCCGAGAGGAAATGGAAGCCACGGCCTTTGAAGACGAGAGTCGAACCTATCGCGACCGAAGCCTTGATCTCGCGCGAGCGGAAGCTGCCTGGCGGCCCATTTTTCTGATTCTTGTCGGCTCCGCGTCGATCATCGTCGTTTGGATTGGGGGTCGACTGGTGATGGAAGGGGCGGTTACGATTGGAAACATTGCGGAATACCTCATCTACGTTGCGCTCATGACGTGGCCTGTCGCCGCGATGGGGTTTGTGATCACGATGGTTCAACGGGCGGCCGCGTCAATGGATCGACTCTCTAAGATTCTGGATGAAAAACCTTCGATTGTAGATGGCGATCAAACGGACCCAAGTATTGACACAATTACCGGCGCGATTCGATTCGAAAATGTCACCTTTCGGTATGAGACAGAAGGCGCGACCATACTAAAAAACGTCGAGTTTGACGTTCGTGCAGGAACAACATTGGCTATCGTAGGGCGCACAGGCTCGGGAAAAACAACGCTAGTGGAGATGATTCCGCGACTTCTTGACGCCTCAGAAGGGACCATTTTGATTGACGGGCGTGACGTCAAAACCATCCCGGTCGATGTGTTGCGCCGAGCTATTGGATACGTTCCACAGGAAGTCTTTCTTTTTTCAGACACGATTGCGAACAACATCGCCTTTGGAAACATGGATGCGGATTCAGCGGCCATCGAGGCTGCAGCCGAGGAGGCCGATCTGCTGGAGAACATTCAAGATTTTCCGGACGAGTTCGAGACGTTCGTTGGAGAGCGTGGGATTACGCTTTCCGGGGGACAGAAACAGCGGACTTCGATCGCTCGTGCCCTGATTCGGAATCCGGATATATTGATACTGGACGATGCGCTTTCGGCGGTAGACGTAAATACCGAACGAACTATTCTTCAACATCTTCGCCGGCATTATGGTAAGCGTACGATCGTAATCGTCAGCCACCGAATCTCAGCCGTTCAGGACGCCGATCATATTCTTGTGCTGGATGACGGGGCTGTGGCGGAAGCGGGTACACACGATCTGCTTCTTAGCATGAACGGGATCTACGCTTCACTGCACCGGAAACAGTTACTGGAAGCTGAGCTGGAGGCGATTGAATGAGTCAGCGAGAATGAGTGAGGATACATCAAACGAGACGAAAGGGATAGACGGCCCATTGCTTCGCCGGATTATCACCTACCTGCTTCCCTATAAAGGGTGGGTGGCGCTGGCGTTCGTATCCGTCATGACGGCTGCGTTTCTGGGACCCCTGAAACCGAAACTCGTCCAGATTACGATCGACCGGGATATCCTCACGGGAGATTTGGAGGGCCTGCAGGGCATGATCATGCTGCTGTTCGGTATCCTGGTTATTGAAGGAATTCTCTCCTTTGTCAATGCCTACTTGACCCAGTGGATCGGACAGCGAGCGATTTATGACCTCCGAACCAAGGTTTATCGACACATCCAACGCCAGCCACTCCGCTTTTTTGATCGAACTCCAATCGGGAAACTTATTACACGGACGACGAGCGACGTCGAATCGCTGAGTCAGGTCCTGTCCGCCGGGGTTGTGACCATCATGGGAGATCTGTTTAAGCTGATCTTCATCTCCTATTTCATGTTTACGCTTAGCTGGGTCCTCGCGGTCGTCACTCTCGCCGTGATGCCGCTTATGCTGATCGCATCGTTCTGGTTCAAAAAGAAAGTCCGCGAACAGTATCGCGAAACCAGGAAACAGGTTGCGAGGCTCAATTCATTTCTTCAGGAGCACGTGACCGGAATGAAGATTGTTCAGATCTTTGGCCGTGAGCGCGAGGAAATGCGAAGGTTTACCGATATCAACGACAGCCATCGCCAAGCGCATATCAAAACCATTTTCTATTTCGCTCTTTTCTGGCCGATGATCGATATCGTTGCTACGACGGCCCTCGGACTGATCATCTGGTTTGGCGGATTGAACGCAATGTCGGGCACCCTCACGCTCGGAGTGTTGATTGCTTTCATTCAGTATGCCCGCCAGTTCTTCGAACCGATTCGAAACCTTTCGGACCAGTTTAACACGCTGCAGTCCGCCATGGCCGGAGCGGAGCGAATTTTTGGACTGCTTGATCGGGATGATTCACTGAAGGAACCCGAAGAGCCGGTAAAAAAGGATAAAGTGTTTGGTCGCATAGAATTCCAGCACGTCTGGTTCAGCTACAACCCTGATGCCGATCCCGACGATAAAGAGGCGGAATGGGTGCTCAAGGACGTATCTTTTTCCGTTGATCCGGGCCAATCTCTTGCGATCGTTGGAGCCACTGGAGCCGGGAAAACGACCGTTATAAGCCTTCTGCTACGTTTTTACGACGTTCAGAGAGGTGCGATCCTGGTCGATGGAACGGATGTGCGGGATCTACTGCTGACGGATCTTAGAAACCAGATTGGGCTGGTGCTCCAAGATGTATTTCTATTCTCTGGATCCATCGAGCGGAATATCACACTGGAAAATCCGGAGATCACGATGGATCAGGTGAAAGCCGCTACCGAAGCGATCGGCGCCTCCGACTTCATCAACCGGCTTCCACAGCAGTACGAATATGACGTGAGGGAGAGGGGGATGTCGCTTTCTCATGGCCAGAGACAGTTGCTCTCCTTTGCACGGGTACTGGTGTACGATCCGGGTATTCTCGTATTGGATGAAGCCACCTCGAGCGTGGATACGGAGACCGAAGAAGTCATTCAGCGCGCCCTCGAAAAGTTGATGGAAGGGCGGACGACGGTGGCGATTGCTCACCGTCTGTCAACCGTTCAACACGCAAACCAAATTCTGGTCATGCACCGGGGAGAAGTGCGCGAGAGAGGAAGCCACCAGCAGCTCATAGCCCAGGATGGTCTTTATCGACGGCTGTACGAATTGCAGTATCGAGAGCAAGAGCAGTCGATTTCAGCTTGACTCGGTGACGGGAGAAAAAATTGAATGCGATGAAACTTTCTGTCTATTAATCGTATATCGACGATATATATTTATGACGGTTTAGGCGACATTTTTTACATCAGATTCTATTTACGTCTCATTTGACATGGCATATCCGAGAAGCGAAGCATTTGTCGAGCGCCAGTTGGATCTGGCCGAAGCCGCGAGGGCACTCGGCCACCCGGGTAGACTTGCTATCCTCGAGGTATTGGCCAGCCGCAATACGTGCAACTGTGGCGAGCTGGTGGACGAGATTCCTCTGGCGCAGGCAACCGTTTCTCAACATCTCAAGGTGTTGAAGAGCACCGGATTGATTCAGGGTACGATTGAAGGTCCTCGCACGTGTTATTGTATCGATTGGGACGCGGTAAGGAGCGTTGGGGAGGCCTTCGAGAAATGGTTTATGGAAATTGGTGAGGCCGGGCAGTGTTGCTGAAATCACCACAACTCATTGGGGGGAAGAGTCATGCATGAAGAAATCAATATCGCAGGATGTTGCAACCAGGCAACGACGGTCGAACGGACTTCGAGTAGCGTCGACGAAGCTCGCGAAAATCGTATTGATCCGACGGATGGAGAGCAAATCAAACAGCTTGTGAAAGAGCGTTATGGGCACGCGGCAACACAAGGCACAGGATGCGGATGCGGCACCGATAGCAATGAACCAGAATTTTCATTCGTCGGGACGGAGTATGAAGGCCAGGAAGGGTATGTGGCCGAAGCCGATTTGGGTCTCGGCTGTGGCGTGCCGACTGAATTGGCAGACATAAAGCCAGGCGATACGGTTCTCGACCTCGGATCGGGCGCAGGCATCGACGCCTTCATCGCGCGAAATGAAACTGGCGAAGAAGGCGAAGTCATTGGTGTGGACTTTACCCCCGAGATGATTCAAAAAGCCACAGAAAATGCCACGAAACTAGGCTTTGACAATGTCAGATTCCTGGAAGGGGACATTGAGAATTTGCCTATCGACGACGAGAGTGTTGACGTCATTATCAGCAATTGTGTTCTCAATCTTGTGCCGCACAAACAAAAGGCATTTTCTCAGATGTATCGCGTGCTGAAAACCGGCGGGCATTTTACTGTCTCCGACATCGTCGTCGAGGGGGATCTTCCGGATCCGCTAAGGGAATCTGCCGCGCTCTACGCCGGGTGTGTATCGGGAGCCAGTGAACGCGAGGACTATTTGCAACTGCTGCGAGAGGCGGGATTCGACGAGGTCAGTGTCGTACGAGAGCACACGATCAACATTGCCGATGAAATCCTGTTGGAAATGGCCACAGAACAAGAAGTGGCTGTATTCAGGGAATCGGGGGGACTATCGAGTGTGACCGTGACGGGTTTTCGTCGGGACTAGGTCAACCACATGTCGAATGTGCGGCGGTACTTCCGGGTCAAAGGATGGGCTTCGCCAAGCAAAGTAAATAGGGCAACGCCAATCTTTCTGGCTCCGTCATCGTCTATGATTCGATTTATTTTCAATACTTCGATAATCGAAACCAGCACTCCTTCCAGGTCGCCTTCTTCCATGGCCTTGGAAGCGTTCAGGTATTCGTCTCGTCCTTCTTCGGCCGCTTGCATGGCCGGATCTTGGTGCTTGGATTTGAACTCGACGAGCAATTGAACGGATTCTTCAAGACCACTGAAACGGGGATCATCAGAAATCGATTTTGCGAGTTCGGCTGCCCGATCAAGATCCTGAAAGACGAGTAATCGCGCGAGTAGACCTGCAGCATGAACGTCGTTCGGGTTTTCCTCTCTAAGCGATTCGAGGATTCCGATCGCTTGCTCATCCTGTCCGTTCGCAATGAAATCTTCCGCCTGTGCAAGCTGAGTTTTCGTTTCACTCGGAACGGCCTCCTCAAGCCATTTCCGGACCGCGATTTCGGGAAGGGCCCCAGTAAATTCGCTTACAACGATGCCATCGACGAACAGCTTTACGGCCGGAATTCCACGTATTCCATACTGCATCGATACTTCGGGGTGCTGATCCGTGTCGACTTTGGCGAGTCTCCACTCGCCGTTTTGCTCAGCTTCAAGTTTCTCGAGTACGGGGCCCAGAACCCGGCAGGGACCACACCACTCAGCCCAGAAATCCACCAGAATGGGGACTTCAGAACTGGCTTCAATCACGTCTTCTTGAAAGTTTTGAACCTCAACACTCATTGTGAACGTAGCTTAGGGCGCTCTTTCGGATAATTCGAGAAACGGACCCAATAGGCTATTTATTTTATTATTTAAGTCTGAATTATGATTACACCGGGAATACGGACAGGATTCCTGTTCACGGCTTCTTTGATGTTGCTTGTGGTGACTGGCTTTGACCCACAACCTCAAGAACACCCTTACAATCCAACCAGCGATTCACTTCGATACGAAGGGGAGGTGCACATCAGAAACGTCAAGCAGCTGACCTTTGGGGGAAACAACGCAGAAGCCTATTGGAGCTTCGATGACGAGCATCTCGTTTTCCAAAGTGATTGGGCGGACATCAATGGCCAGGGATGCGATCAGATTTATATCATGGATCCTGAAACGGTGGGTACTGGCGGGTCGAGCGATTATCAATTGGCTTCGACGGGACTCGGCCGCACGACGTGTTCCTTTTTCATGCCGGGTAATGAGAAGGTGATTTATGGTTCGACCCACGAATCATCGCGGGAATGCCCTCCACCTGTAATGTTCGGTCTAGGCAGGTATGTTTGGCCGATTTACGAAGCGTACGATATATATATCGCCAACACCGATGGGAGCGAAGTTGAACTTTTTATAGGAGGATCCGGATACGATGCAGAAGCAACCGTTTCTCCTGACGGAAAGTACATCGTTTTCACGTCGACACGATCCGGAGATCTGGAGTTATGGCGCTACGATATGAAAACCGGAGACCTGCTTCAATTGACAGATGATCTGGGTTACGACGGAGGTGCGTTCTTTTCCAGGGACTCACAACAGATCGTCTGGCGTGCAAGTCGGCCTACCGGAGAACATGCCGAGGTCTATAAGTCGCTACTACAGGATAATCTCGTAGAACCGAGTGAATTGAATATTTTTGTTGCGGACATCGACGGTTCTAATGTCCGCCAGGTGACGAATCTACCGGGGGCGAATTGGGCACCGTTTTTTCATCCGGACGGTGACCGTATTCTTTTTACGTCGAATCATAACTCCTTATCCGAAGGCGGGCGTCTGTTTGCGGTCTTTATGATTGGGACCGACGGGGAGGGGCTGACACAAATCACTCACTCCGGTCGGTTTGATGCCTTTCCCATGTTTTCCTACGATGGAACGCGCCTTGTATTCTCATCGAACAGAAATGGCTCGCGTACAGACTCCGATGACACGAACGTATTTGTAGCAGATTGGGTAGAAAGTCCGTGAGTGGCTTGCCCCAATCTAATTCTTTTCAGCAGCTCGATTGAGCGACTCGGCCGCAACCCTTAGCTTTTCTCTGAGCGTTTCCAGGACGAAGGGCTTGGAAATGTAATCGTCCATTCCAGCTTCCAGGCATCGAAGGCGATCTGCATCCATTGCATTCCCCGTAAGTGCAATGATGTGTGCCCGATGCCCCGACGATTCCTCGCTTCGGATAACTTCGGAAGCTTCTATTCCGCCCATCGTTGGCATATTGACGTCCATCAGGATGATGTCATATTGAGTCGAGCCGGTTGCCTCGACCGCCAACGTACCATCGGATACGACGTCGGCCGGATAGGCTAATTTCTCAAGCATTCTCGCGACAACCTTCTGATTGATAAGGTTGTCTTCGGCTACAAGTATGTGCACGGTAGGTATGAGGAGTGATCATCGGACAAGGGCATGCCGACCGGGCTTCAGATAACTAATTAGAACGAATACCGTCAGGAAAAGCAAAATTCGAGCCCGATCGTCGACCGCTCAGAATGGGCTCAGAGCGGGTTCAACCGATCTCGAAAGAGGACTTGAACCAGGCTCCCAGAAAAGACTATGCGGCTCGGGGTCCCCTGGAAACGTCGAATCGGACGTCGAGTGCGCGACGGTAAATCGAAAGGCAGAATCCGAAGGAAAGAATGATAAATCCGATCCAGACAAAATTGATGAAGGGTTTCTCCGAGGCCTGGACCACCAGCCAGTCTTCAGGTACGGATTCGATACCCTCGACCTGCAGGGTGATGGCTCCGTTGTCGACATTCATTCCCGTAAAGCCCAGTGCCAGGCCCCATTCCTCATCTCGGACGGGGATGATGTTCACGGAGCGATTTTGCATGATCATGTAGACCGGTTTCAACTCACGCGTTTCCAGCGTCTGCAGATTGGTAATCTCAAGTACGGCTCCGACTGCGATTTCGGTCGAATCCGTCTGATGGGCTTGAACGCCGTCCACGTCGTAATCAACAAATTTGATCAGGAACGCATTGTCACCGACGACGGCAGAATCTCCGCGGGCGAGATTCAACTGCGTGCCTCCTGATTCATCGCCGGAGGAGAACATGATATTTGGCGTTACGGTGATGAATAGGTCTTTCTCCAGAAACGTGTGCGTATCCGGATTCTGAATCCACTGGTCGCTACTGCTTTTATAGACGACCGGGGATGACGTGAAGGACCGCCCCCTTGGATCTACAAATTCAAGCTCATACGTCGGTTTACCTTCCTCGTCGGTGCCGTGCCCCGTGTAGCTCACGGTGTACCCGTTAATGACTCTTGTTTCCCCAAGTGCCAGGATGAAATTGTCTCGGCTCTCCCCAATTTGAACACCGGTATCTCGAACGATCGGGTTGCTGAATCCCGAAGAGGCGATGATCCCCAGGACAAATACAGCAAATCCTACATGAGCTAAGGAACCACCGGCCATTTTCAGATTCCCTCGAACCACCCGCCAGAACACAATTAAATTGCCGTAGAAGGCGAAAAACGCCACGAATGTCAGGAGGAGAAGCAGTATGCCGAGCGCATTCGTGCTCCAAAACGAGGACAGACCGTCAAGTAGCGATGCCTGATTGAGCGAGCCGGACGTACTCGCTGCCGCCCTCGTCATCATGGCGGCGCGCTCCGAGAAAGGCGAGAAAATCAAGATCGCGAGCGTACTGAATAATGAAAGCAAAACCGGCTTGATCATCACCTTGTTTACATTGGCGACGGTCATCCGATTCCACCAGAATAGCTGCCCGATCCCGGCCAGGAAAACGACCAGGATCATCAGCGGTAGCGTCCACCTGTTATAAAAAGCGAGCGGTACACTGGACGGATTGTCTCGAAAAATTCGCCCGATAATGGGAGCGCTGGTGCCGAGCAGTACGACGGCAGCAACGGCCATGAGGATCATGGCTCCCGCGAAAGTCAGGAATTCCCTGGACAGCAATTCGGGTTCGTTTTCGGGGACGGGTAACTCCTTCATTCGATAAACAAAGAGACCGAATCCGAGGATGCCGATCGTGAGAATCCAGACGAGAAGTTGATTGTAAAGACCCAGGTCTACGAAAGAGTGAACCGAAATATCACCCAGGATCCCGCTACGCGTAAGAAACGTCGAGTAGATGACCAATATGTACGCCAGGATGCAGAGGAATAGTGACGCCTTCTGGCTGTGGCCGCTTCGCTTCTGGATGATCATCGTGTGCACGGCGCCAATGCCCACGAGCCACGGCACGAGGGACGAGTTTTCGACCGGATCCCAGGCCCAGTATCCACCGAACGAGAGCGTGATGTACGCCCAGTATCCACCCAGTATAATTCCGATCCCAAGAGCCAGTACACCAAATAGTGTCCAGGGCAATGCGGGGCGTACCCACTGGGTATATCGCTTCTTCCAGAGCGCGGTTATCGCAAATGCGAAGGGCACCATCATGGCGGCAAAGCCGGAAAAGAGAATCGGCGGGTGAATAACCATCCAGTAGTTTTGAAGCAGGTCATTCAGACCCTGTCCATCTGTAGGAATAATACCGGCCTGAATCATCGGGGCACTAGGAAACTTCTGAATCAGCGTCACGAACGGTGAAATCCCGAGGGTGAATGCGCCGAGGTCGAGTCCGGCGACCATGGTGAGAAGAAAAAATTGGGACAGGGCCATGACCGCCATCACGGGGCCTTCGTACGCTTTGGCTAGTCGAATGACCGCCAGACCTACAAAGCCGTTCATCACGATCCAAAGCAAGAAGGAGCCTTCCTGGCCGGCCCAGCTTGCGGCGACGAGATAGTCGAGTGGTAAGCTGACAGACGTATGCTCGTAGACGTACGCGTACTGGAACTGATGGGTCACATTGAGAAACATCAGTAAGCCGAATGCGGCCGTGGAGGCGAGCGCCGAGAGCGCCCAGAGATATCTGCCATACCGTTTCCACTGATCGACGTGGTCGTCGATTTCAGATCGTTTCAGATAGGCGTATCCCGAAAGCGCCGTGCCCGTGAGGGCGATCAGGAGTAGAATTTTTCCGGCGATTCCAATCATCTCGGTCTGGTCGTAAACGCAGTCTTATGCACGGCGATTGAGCAAAAAAAAGCACCACCCGCCACGGCGGATATGAAGAACCTCTTCATATCACAGTGGGTACCGCTCATTTTCTTCTAACTTCCTCGGCAACGCGAACACGTCGCGTTAGATCCACGAAGGACTTGAGGCCTGTCGTCTAAACCTGAAGGATGGTTCCCAATAAGAAATTGTTAGGTTCTTACTATTGCGCCCGAAGCGGGGTAGTGCCAGATCCAATAGTACGCCCGAACCTGCCTGGAATCAAGGCGACTAGCTGGCTACAAGCGCCGCAGACAACGTCTTCTCCAGTTCATCAAGCTGTTCGTTAACCTCTTCTCCTGGATCGTGATTCGACGAGTGCTCGATGAACAGCTCTTCGGTAATGGCCAGCGCCGTGATGACCGAAGCGGTTAGATCGGACTGTTCCGGATGGGCTACCTTGAATGCCTGCATTTTCTCATCCAGATACTCGGCCATCTCTTCCGTTGCTGTTTCCTTTCCTTCTGCCACGCGCAGCGTGTATTCTTTGCCGAGTAATTGTATCCGAACCGGAATCTGTGTCATGATTATCAGGCGGGCTGGTTTATTCAGTCACTGACTTGACCCGAAGGCGAGGGGCTTGAATCGGAATGTTTGACCAGATCGATGGATCGGTCGATGGCTTCGATATACCCCTCAATCTGCGACCGAAGCACATCAGGGCTCTCGGTAAACACGATTGAAGTACCATCGACAGAACCCGGTTCCTCTGCGCGTAGCGAATCGATCTGCTTGTGAAGCGAGGTATTTTCTTCCCGAAGTCGATAAAGCTCTTTTACGGTGAAATCAATTCGATCTTTCAGTCTTCGTAAAGAGTTGGCGCCCTTCTGACGAGAAGAACCTCGAGATTTCTGGTCAGTCTGACCCGCGTTCGATCCGTTGGAGCCTTCAAACATATTCTGCTGAGCAGGTGGTTGAACCTCAGGTTCGCTCGCTTCGCGCTCGATTGTCATTCCAGTTCAAGTAATCTTGGAGTCGAGAGAGCCGGTGGGTTGTTCGGCAGCGTGTTGAGGAATATAAGGTCTTATTGCCGAAGTTTGGCACCATGATTTTTTTCAAGCGAAGAAATGATTTGAGTCACTTCCTCATCCACTTCTTCATCGCGGAGCGTTCGATCTGCTGCAAACGTCATCGCAAATGCGACGCTCTTTAGGCTGGCATCAATCTGATCTCCCGCATACAGGTCGAACACACTTACGTTAACCAAAAGCTCACCGCCTGCATCCCGGATCGATTTGACCATCGGACCTACGGCTTCGGACCTGGATACGGTAACCGCAATATCTCTGTCGACAACGGGATGACGGCTAAATGCGTCGTAGTGTTTTTTTAGAAAAGGCGCAGAAAACTCCGATATAGAGCTCCAATCCACCTCGAGAAAGAAAATATCGCCACGCAGGTCGAAAGCTGAAGTCACGCTGTCCGTCAACTGTCCAAGCACCCCGAGTCTTTCATGACCCGAATATATATCAATATGGTGGGTCGATACTTTCGACGCTTCGTATATCGGGACGAAGCGAACGTCCGGTAGATGAACGGAATCCAGCACGACTTCAGCAATTCCCTTCAAGTCAAAAATGTCTTCCACGCGGGCGCTGGTGTCCCATCCGGGTAAATCATGCTGGCCGGAGGACAGAATGAGCAAACACTCTCGCTCGGTGTAGTTCTCGAGGATAGAGTGTTCGGTATGGACGCGCATTTGTGAGTTTCCGAACTCGAAATATTTGAGCGACAATCGGCCCCGGTTTAAGTTGTGCGCAGCTACACGAATAACTCCCGGAAGAACGCTAGGCCTGAGCGTAGCCATCTCCCTGGATACCGGATTTAACGTGTCCACTACTTCTCCACCAAATCGAGCCCCCGGCAAGATCGGGTCGCAAAATGACTCCGCCACTTCTCGGCTGAGCATGCTGTTCGTCACCACTTCCTTGAAACCTAAGGAGCTGAGAAGATTGCTCACCTGCTCTCGTAGTTGTCTCTGCGGCGAGATAGAGACGGGGTGGTTGGGGATAGCGGAACGAGAAGGTTCCGGAATAGCGTCGTATCCAACGAGCCGTGCGACTTCTTCGATCATATCGATCTCGCGCTCTACATCAGGGCGGAAGGAGGGAATCTCACATTTCAGGGCACCATTTTCGCTCGAGATATTGAATCCGATGCTCGTGAGAAGACTCTGAATTCGATCTTCCGGCACCACCAAGCCCAAAACATGACTAACACGCTCGGGGCGGAGAGTTGCAAAGCGGGGCTCATACGGGGCTGGATTCGCGTTGACACAGCCGTCGATTTCACCGCCAGCGAACTTTGCCATCAACTCGGCAGCTCGTGCAGCCGCTCGAAGCTGAGCGGTTGGGTCGATTCCGCGTTCGAATCGATACGAAGCCTCGGTCTGCAGCTGCAGGGCCTTGGCCGTGCGCCGAATCTGGGCCGGATTAAAATAGGCGCTCTCGATGAGAACATTTTTCGTGTCCGCCGTGACCTCTGAATTCTGCCCTCCCATGACGCCGGCAATCGCTACATCGCGATCTCTGTCGGCAATCATTAGCGTTCCGATCGGTAGCTCCCGCTCGACGTCATCCAATGTCGTGAATTTGGTTTCGGTACTCGTTTCACGGACGATAATCTTTGCTCCGGCCAGCAGTTCGAAGTCGAATGCATGAAGCGGCTGCCCCACCTCGTACATGACGTAATTGGTAATATCAACCACGTTATTGCGGGGACGCAGTCCGATCGCCGAAAGTCGCTGCTGCATCCAGACGGGGGATTCCTTGATTTCGACGCCTTTCACCAGAATAGCCGCATAGGTCGGGCACCCCGCAGGGGCGTCGATCTGAACGGAGAAGTCGGCTGTTGATTCCTTGCAGTCAAGGGAAATCGAAATGGATGGCGACTTAAGTTCTTTACCCGTGATTGCTGCGACATCGCGGGCCACTCCGATGTGAGAGATGGCGTCCGGCCGGTTCGGTGTGATGGCGATATCGATTACTGTGTCCGCCAGTGGTACATTCTTATCACTGACGTAGTCTTCCAAGGACGTCCCTGCGATCGCACCTTCGTCAAGGACCATGATTCCCGTATGATCCTCTGAGAGTCCGAGCTCGTTTTCGGCGCAGATCATCCCGTGTGACACTTCCCCACGGATCTTGGACTTCTTGATCTCGATCCTTTCAAGGGCGTCGTCGTCGGTTCGGCTGGGCAGGTGTAGAATCGTTCCGATGGTCGCTACGGGGACCTTCTGTCCGGCGGCGACATTCGACGCTCCACATACAATCGAAAGGGGCTCTCCGTCACCCACGTTGACCGAGCAGAGTGTGAGTCGGTCGGCATTTGGATGAGGATTGACTTCAAGTACCTCGCCCACGATGATGCCGTCGAGCCTGGGCCCGATCTGTTCAACGTCTTCAACCTCGAGTCCGGCCATGGTCAGTCGATCGGACAGTTCCTCGATGGACAGTCCGTGATCAACGTAATCTCTGAGCCAGTTGGCGCTGATTTTCATGGGTCAGTAGGTACGGGCTAAGTCGCTCGGCTAAGCAGTTTGGTCAAGAAATTTGGTCAGGCAAATTGGTCTAGAAAACGCTCGTCGTTCTCGAATAAAATCCGGATGTCGTCGATGCCGTAGCGGAGCATGGCGATCCGATCGATCCCCATTCCGAACGCATACCCGGTGTATTTCTCAGAGTCGATGTCGACGGCCTCAAGCACGTTGGGATGCACCATTCCGCACCCCAGAATCTCTAGCCATCTGCCCCCACCGGGAAGAGATTCATCGTTCCACCAGATATCGACCTCGGCACTGGGCTCGGTAAAAGGAAAGAAGCTGGGTCTGAAGCGCATTTGAACATCGTCTCCAAAGATGGTTTGAGCAAAGGCATGTAGAATTTGCTTTAAGTCAGCCATTGTAACCCCTTCATCTACAAAGAGTCCTTCGACCTGATGGAAGAGGCAGTAAGATTTGTATGAAATGGATTCGTTCCGATATACACGTCCCGGTGCGATAATCCGAAATGGGGGTTCACCGTCCTTCATAGTTCGGATTTGAACGGGAGATGTGTGGGTTCGGAGCATGATTCCACCGTGTTCAAGGTCCGTCGGCTCGATGAAGAACGTGTCTTGCATGTCGCGCGCCGGATGGTCGGCGGGAAAATTCAACGCAGAGAAATTGTGCCAGTCGTCCTCGATCTCCGGGCCTTCTTCAACGGTGAATCCGTAAGACTCAAATACACGATTGATCAGATGGCGCGTCTGTGTGATAGGGTGGAGGGAACCCATTTTCGGAGCGCGGCCCGGCAGCGAGAGATCGATGTCTCGCTGATCCGACGCGGACGAACCCAGTTTAGTTTTTGCATCTTTGATCTTTGCATTGGCCAGCGTCTTCAACTCGTTCACTCCCTGACCGTACGTACCACGCTCCCCGGGGGAGACGTCCTTGATCCCCTTCATCAAGTCGGTGATCTTTCCCTGCTTCTTGCTCAGGTAGCGAATCCGGAATGAATCGACGGCGTCGGCCGAGTCCAGCGACTCGGCTTCAATCTCTTTTCGAAGCGAATCAAAAACTTCCGTCATCGTCGGTCGATCGGTTGCACTCAAAATAAAAAGTCCCGCCGACCTGTCTGGCAGGGGCGGGACTCTAAGCTGTCTCAAGCAGTTCTTCTAGTCGGTCGGCACCACCTACGTTACAGGACGGTCGCGTCGCCGCTAAAAAATCGTAATAGAAGAAATTTCATTTGAATAAAATGGCTCTTCGCTCAGGCGATTGTCGCTGAAGATTTCTGCTCACGATTGCTGCTTATGATTGCGCTGCAGCAACCACTTTCGTGAATGCATCAGGATCGTGCATCGCCAGGTCGGCAAGTACTTTTCTGTTCAGCTGAATGTCTGATTTTCGGAGCGACCCGATGAGCTGAGAGTACGTCGTGTCGTTCTGTCTTGCAGCTGCGTTAATTCGAGCGATCCAAAGGCGGCGGAATTGACGCTTGCGTTGACGGCGATCCCGGTACGAGTACTGGAGGGCTTTGTCGACAGCGTGTTTCGCAACCGTGTAAATACTTCCCCGACGGCCCCAGTAGCCTTTGGCCATTTGGAGGACGCGCTTACGGCGACGTCGGGAAGCTACTCTATTTCTTGAGCGTGGCATTAAATTCTAATCCTTCGCGGGTGTTGTCAGGAGCTGATCAGACGCTTCATTCGTTTCTCGTCCGCCTTGTCCACCAATGTAGTTTCGCGGAGACCGCGTTTGCGTTTCGGAGATTTCTTCGTAAGAATATGACTGTGATACGCTTTTTTGCGTTTCAATCTACCGGAAGCCGTCAGCTTAAAACGCTTCTTTGCCCCGCTATTTGATTTCATTTTGGGCATTTACCCACCTGCAAATCGTGGCCCGAGTGGAATTCTGTTCATTTTTGGGGCGAAGTTGCTGTAAGATTCATCGCCCAAACGTTCAAAACGTAAAAATTACGCAATCCCCGGAGCCGGTGCAATACAAATAGGTCCGGCAACGACTCAGATTGTGGGGAATTTCAGTGAAACGTGAGCTGAAAAACTCTGCTTTCAGGTCCTTTTCTTAACCGGACTTAGGATCGTAGTCATCCTTCGGCCCTCCATTCGGGGTTCCTGGTCAATTTTCGCGACGTCGGACAACTCTTCCAAAAACCTCCCAAGGAGATCCATTCCGTGGTCCTTATATATAATGTCACGGCCCCGGAATTGGACGTATGCACGCACTTTATCGCCGTGCATTAGAAACTTGCGAGCATGTCTTGTCTTGAAATCGAAGTCATGCGTGTCGGTGTGGGGTCGAAACCTGATTTCTTTCAGCTCGACAACGTGCGATTTCTTTCGGGATTCCTTCTCCTTTTTCTGCTGTTCGTACCGGTATTTACCATAATCCATGATCTTGCAAACCGGTGGGTCGGCGCCAGGTGATATCTCTACCAAATCAAGGTCCTGGTCATCTGCCATTTTGATGGCTTCTTCCGTCGAATATATTCCGTGTTCTCCTTTTGGGTCTACGACTCGAACTTGTTCTGCGCGTATCTGATCATTTACGCGTACTCGTTGTTTAGCGATGGTAATTCGTGTTTGTTTTGGGTGATGTCAATCGTTGCATGGTGAAAAACACAATGCAACATAATAATGTAGTGTTTTCGGTCGAAAGAGACTACGAATCCGCGTGAAGCGACTCGCGCTACTCAGTCGGGTATCGACGAATGCACGGCGGACTCAATTCTGGCTGAAGGCGCTGCTTATCTCTTCGAGAATCGCAGAAGTAAACTGATCCGTTGTCTGAGCGCCCAGATCACCCTCTCCATGGCGTCTTACGGCTACCGTACCCTCGTCCATTTCCCTTTTTCCAACGATGAGCATATAGGGAATTTTTTGAATCTCGGCCGCTCGGATTTTGTAGCTGACCTTCTCGTTACGTTTGTCCGTTTCGGCGCGAATACCGGCTTCCAACAGATGCGCGGTGACTTGGTCTGCATAATCCTCGAAGTCCTGGCCTACGGGGAGGACGGCCACCTGTACGGGAGCCAGCCAAGTCGGGAAGTTGCCTCCACAGTGTTCGAGAAGAACTGCTATAAACCTTTCCAGCGATCCAAATGGTGCCCGATGGATCATGACCGGGCGGTGTTTTTGATTGTCCTCGCCGATGTAGGTTAGGTCGAATTGTTCCGGCATATTATAGTCCAGCTGGATCGTTCCCAATTGCCATTCTCGACCGAGTGCGTCTTTCACGATGAAGTCCAGCTTGGGACCGTAAAAGGCAGCTTCGCCTACAACTTCTTTAGATTCCAGATTCATCTCGGCGGCTGCTTCGCGGACGCTCTGTTCGGCTGTCTCCCAGACGTCGCGATCTCCGACATACTTCTTCGTATCGTTTGGATCGCCAAGGGAGATTTGCGCGGTAAAATCGTCAAACCCAAGCGATCTGAACACCTTCAAGGTCAAATCAATGACGTCTTTGAATTCATCCTTGACCTGCTCATGCGTGCAAAAAATATGTGCGTCATCGACCGTGAAACCGCGAACCCGAGTGAGTCCACCCAATTCACCAGACTGCTCGTAGCGATACACCTGTCCAAACTCGGCCAACCGTACGGGCAGTTCCCGATAAGATCTAGGCCGGTACCCATAGATCTGGGTGTGATGCGGACAGTTCATCGGTTTCAGGAGATACCCTTTGTCCTCGCCTTCGAACATCGGCGGGAATTGACTGTCACTGTAGTAGGGGTAGTGACCGCTCGTCTTGAACAGTTCCAACTTCGCGATGTGTGGAGTGACGACCGGTTGATAACCGCGTTTGAGCTGCTCGTCTTTCAAGAAATTGACGAGAGTTTCTCTGAGCGTGGCACCTTTGGGCAGCCAGAGGGGCAGACCCGGACCCACCATGGGACTGAACATGAAGAGTTCGAGCTCTTTTCCCAGCTTGCGATGATCGCGCTGCTTGGCAAGCTCACGCATCTCAAGAAACTCATCTAGCTCCTTCTTCTTCGGAAACGTAATGCCATAGAGCCGGGTGAGCTGGGCGCGCTTCTCGTCGCCGCGCCAGTAGGCGCCGGCGATGTTGAGGAGTTTGGCATACTTGATGTTCTTCGTGCTCGGCACGTGCGGACCGCGGCAGAGATCCGTAAAATCACCCTGTGAGTAAAACGTAATCGTCCCGTCCTCGAGCTCATCAATCAGCTCCAGCTTCAACTCGTCGCCCTTTTTAGTGAAGTAGTCCAGGGCCTCCTGTTTGGGGACTTCCCGGCGCTCAAAAGATGAATCCTGTTTTGCCAGTTCCATCATTTTATTCTCGATGGCGGCCAGGTCATCCTGACCGATGGTCCGGTCTCCAAGATCCACATCGTAGTAAAAACCATGATCGATGGGTGGTCCGATGCCGAATTTAACGCCTGGATACAGCGCTTCGAGCGCTTCAGCCATCAAGTGGGCAGAGGAGTGCCAGTAGGTATTCTTCCCTTCGGCGTCGTTCCAGGTGAAGATGCGAATGTCGGCGTCCTGGGTAATAGGCCGGGAGAGATCGCGAACCTCGCCATTCACGCCCACGGCGAGCGCGTTACGAGCGAGTCCCTCGGAAATGCTTTTGGCGACTGTTGCGCCGGTTACGCCAGTTTTGTAGTCACGAGACGAGCCGTCCGGGAATGAAAGTGTGATCTTGTCTGACATTTCCTGAGAATCCGAGCCGATTATTGCGGAAAAATATACAATCACCCTGCCTGGCAGAAGGCGAAGAATCGGCGTAAACCAGTGACGGGTAAAAAGGTGCCGGAGCTAGCGGATGAGCGAGAGGCTCGTTCTCTCTTGGAAGGTGTCCGGGCTAGCGAACGAGCAAGAGATAGTCGTGGCTGTCTTCGTTTCGAAAGTCAAATTGGCTGCGCAGGAGGAAAACTCTTGGAGTCACGAAATAATGTCAGTTGAAGACTGGCGATCAATTACTTCAGCGTAGACAAATTTTCGGAAACGGATATAGGCCTGAATATCACCGTGGGGACTTGGTTGAAAACGTCGGGAATGGTCTCACCTTTTGGACGCGGTCAGTATATCGCGATTAACGATTTCCTCAATAGATCCCTCGAGTCTATTGGAGTAGATGTGGTTCTCGGAATGGATTAATCGAGTTCAAGGATCCGATTCATGCGTGTCGCGATCTCGGTCAAGCGTTCAGTATCGCCTCCAGGAATTTCAGCGGTGGCCCAGCCGTCGTACCCAATCTCGTCCAACGCATTTAATACTTCAGGCCAATTGCAGTCGCCTTCGCCCAGCGCTACTCGGAATCCAGCGTACGGACCTTCCTCATCCCGCTTGGCACGACTGTACTCTTTGATGTCCAGTTTCAGGACTCTATGACCGAGAATTCGAATCCACTGCTCCGGCCAACTGAACGTAACGATGTTGCCGACATCCATGTACCAGCCGATCATATCGCTTTCAAACTCGTCGACATACCGGGCCGCTTCCAAAGGACTCAACAAGAACCGATTCCAAACATTTTCGATCGCGATCTTCACACCCAGCTCGTTCGCCATCGGGAGTACTTTTCGAATTTCGGTCTGTGACCGGGAGTAGGCATCATCATACGAAACGTCTTTTTTGACCACGGCCGGGACCAGAAGTACTGTAGAAGCGCCAAAAGCGTGAGCATCGTTCAGTGCGATTTTCAGTCCATCCAGCCCTGCTTCTCGGACCGCCGAATCCGCGTCGGAAAGCGTCTGCCGCCAGTGAACAGAATCCACAACACCATGGATAGGTAGACCCGCCGTATCGCGCGCAGCTACAACTTCATCGACATCCAGATCAGACGGACTGTCCATTTCGACTCCGTCAAATCCGAGGCTCTTCAAGAGCTCGAACTTTTGAAGGATGGTCAAGTCCTCTTCAATCATCCCGAATTTGACGGCCTTCTTGAGAGCGACTCGATTGCCTGATCCTAGTGCGTATTCGGCACTTGCCAGTGCATTGGCCATCAGAGTAGTGCTTGCGATTCCCATTCCTGTGAGTTGCACGAATTGTCTTCTGTTCATTGCTTTACCTTCAGGAGGTCTGACGTGGCGGTATTCGAGGCCCACGGAGCGCGATTCAAAATCGTTCGGCCGGGTTCTGCGACGGCTGGAACGGGCATATCACCAAACGCGAATTTCCTTGGAACGAGGTCGTTGTTCGCCGCGAGAAGTTCGTCCCACGCAATCGCCTGCCCCGTATACGCGCTTTCGCGTCCGATGACCGCTGTGAGCGTGCTTTCTGCAATCTGTTGCGCCTCGTTGATCGGTGTCCCGCTACGAATGCTGGCGATCAGATCGGCGTGCTCCTGAACATATCCATTGTTCCCCCGCTCTGGATGATCATACAGAATCTCTCCGCCGTGGGAGCGAATCTGAGCGCTTCCCGGATGCAGATCGGCTACGCCCTTGGTTCCAATAATTCGATTCGTATTGCGCGTCGTGCATTCCGCGATCTGTCGGCATTTGGCTTCTACTTTCACGCCATTTGCGTACTCATATTCGACACTAAAATGATCGTAGATGTGCCCGTAGGACGGATCGACTCGTGAAATGCGGCCGCCCATGGCGAGCGCAGACTGTGGGTGTCCCTGGAGTACCCAGTTGATGACGTCCAGATTGTGGACGAACTGCTCCACGATGTGATCGCCCGAGAGCCACGTAAAGTAGTACCAATTCCGACACTGCCATTCCATATCCGACATACCGGGTTTCCGTCGACGAAGCCAGATCGGACCGGTCATGTAGTACTCCTGCGCGCTGACGATTTCACCAATCATCCCATCGTGAATACGCTTAACGCCTTCGACGAAACTGTTTTGCCGGCGATAAAGCGTCCCCGCAACCACAGACAGTCCTTTCTCTGTGGCCAATTTCCCCGTATCCATTATCTCGAGCGCACCGGCAACGTCTACGGATACCGGTTTCTCCATGAACACGTGTTTGTCGGCTTCAATGGCCGCGCGAAAGTGTATCGGACGAAAACCCGGTGGCGTGGCCAGAATGACTATGTCTACGTCTGTGTCGAGGACCTTTTCGTAGGCATCAAAGCCAACAAAAGCCGTTTCGTCGGTTACTTTCAGGTTCTCTCCGATCGCATCGAGAAGACCCGAGCGCGACCGATCAAGGCGATCTTCAAAGAGATCTCCCAAGGCTGAGATTTCGACATTTTCAGACGACACGACGGCGTCGCGGGCGGCGCCGGTTCCTCGACCACCACAACCGATCAGCCCAACCTTTAGTGTGTCTGATCCACCGAAATGAGCAAATGCAGCAGGAGATGTAAGTCCTGAGGTGAGTCCAAGAGTTGTCATCGCTGACGCCTTAAGAAAAACCCTGCGAGATACGTTGTCGAGTGGGCGCTGATTTGTTGACATTCGATATACCGATTCAGAACTGAAGAACCCAAGCAAGATCGTGGTCCTGGCAGGACCGATCAACTTGCTGCATTGTGATTTTCGGCAGAGGCACCGAGTGAAGAAATATTGAGAATCTTTCGATCAGCCCTCGTAAAGAAATGACCCGCTATATGCGTAGATCGAGCTTCGCAGACCGAGTTGGGAAATTTCGCACAGTTAAACGAATCCAATTCTTGTATCTCCAACAAAAAATCTCCAAATTCACCTGTTCCTCTCAACATCATCCCTTAAGACGCCATGAATTCAAAGACTCTTATAGCTGCCTTACTCGGTGGACTCACCCTTTTCGTATTCGGTTATGTCGTATACGGACTTCTACTCGCAGATTTCTTTGCTACTTCCGTCGACCGGGCAGAGCCTCTCCTTCTCTACATCGGTCTAGGTGAACTCGTATTCGGGTACTTGATCGTCAGGGTACTCTCGCAAACGGATACGTCAACAGCCGCAGATGGAGCAAAAGCTGGTGCGATTCTCGGCTTACTCATTTTTCTGGGCCTCGATTTGATTTTTTATGGTGTCAGCACAATATCCGAATTGAGCACGAGCCTTGTTGACGTCTTAATCGGAACGGTTCAATTCGGAGTCGCCGGCGCCGTGGTTGGTTGGTATCTCGGACGAGATGCCTCAGAAAGCGCCAGCTCGGAAAGCACGAGCTCGGACCGTGCCAGTACAGAAAGCACCAGCTCGGAAAGCACCAGCACGGAAAGCACCAGCACGGAAAGCACCAGCACGGAAAGCACCAGCACGGACAGTGGTAGCTCGGACAGCGGTAGCTCGGACAGTGCCAGAGAAGGAGGATTTTAATCAGCCGAGGCCTGATTCGGACTAACTCTTTCTGAATCGACCGCGAGCGACGGGTAGACTGATTTTATCAAAGGATACGAATGCCTTTTCCGGACCCTCATCAGAGGGTTCGGGGCTGGCTGAATAGGCTCTTCAATCGACCGTGGCAGCTTCACGTCCTGCCAGGTAGCTTGGCAAGAAGTGCGAATTCGTTGCACTTCCGGGCAAAACCGCGTTTCTTGGAGATTGACAAATCTTTGATTCCTCATGGTTGGTAAGACCTTATCCCACTACGAAATCGTCGCGGAAATCGGCCGAGGCGGTATGGACGTTGTCTATAAGGCCGAAGACACAAAGCTCGACCGGACGGTGGCTAATAAAGTGCTTCCATCTGCACCACTGGCTTCCTAAGACGATCGAGTCCGGTTTTAGGGCGAGGCATCGGTTACCGCTCGGCTTCATCATCCGCATATCGCTTCCATTTTCGAAATCGATGAAGTTGTTCCGTCCAATGCTCCTCTTGGTACGAAGCCGGGCCCTTTCATGGTGATGGAGTTCGTCGAGGACCAGAGGATTAACGTGACACAGCATGCTCTGAATAACTGAGTTCCGTCCATCCCTCGAGTTGTGCTAATTGGAACTATCACCATTAGATAGAATACTCCCACCGATACGAGCTTCGGATCCGCACACCTCGTCACCCCCTGACTGCTAACCACCAACTGTTTCGTAATTGCTTCAGAATCGGTTTCCAAGCACACGTAATAGACGCTGGGGTGAGGTTACTAACATTGATCTGGAGGTCATGAATGCCGACCCAAGTCTCTATAGAGTGTACTTGTCTTACCCGCCTATCAAGCGTGTCGAAGAGAGCGAGAGGTGTGGACGGAGGGTTGGATAAGGCGTACCGAATCGAGACATCATCAAGGGCCGGATTTGGAAAAACGTATAAGTCGACTCAGCGCCTTGCTCGACGGCATCAGTTGCTATAATGGCCCTGTTTTTGGAGTTTGCTTCCCCAATGACCCCTATAGTCTGATATGCTGTTACTGAATCTGTTTCTGAAGAAGCTCATTAAGACCGGGCAACTCACCGTCATCGCGTCGAGCGGACGACAATATGTGTATGGAGACAGCTCGGGCCTGAAAGCGACGATGCGACTGCATACGAGGTACTTACCGTGGCGTCTAGCCCTCTTCCCAGAGCTCGCGTTAGGAGAGGCTTACATGAACGGCACGTTGACTATCGAGTCAGGATCGCTACATGAATTCCTCGATCTGGTCACCGGCAACATCGGATGGAAACCGGACAACCGCCTGAATGCGAACAACGCACGTCTCAAAAGACTGAAAAACTACTATCGCCAAATCAATACGCGAGAGCGTTCGAAAAAGCTCGTTTCCCACCACTATGATATCAAGGCTGACGTTTATGCGTCCTTCCTGGACAGAGACTTGCAGTACACATGTGCGTATTTCACGGACGAGAATGTGGAGCTGGATCTCGATCGTGCCCAGCGAGACAAGACTGCGCTGATTACTCGAAAGCTACTCGCCACATCAGAACACAAAATCCTCGACATAGGGTGTGGGTGGGGCGGTCCCGCTTTACACATGCATAAACTGACGGGGGCACACGTGACGGGGATAACGCTCTCGAAAGAGCAATTGGCATCGGCAAAGGCACGTGCAGCGCGGGAGGGCGTTTCTGGCAAAGTCGAATTTCGGCTCCAGGATTACCGGGATGTAGCGGATAGTTTCGATCGGATCACCGTCGTGGGAATGTTAGAGCATGTCGGACTGCCTCAGTACAAGAGGTTCTTCAGAAAGTTATACCAGATTCTGGAGGACGACGGCATTGCTCTTCTACACACAATCGGTCGAGCTGATGGACCGGGCATTACGGATGCATGGACGGCCAAGTACATATTTGCGAACAGTTACGCGCCATCGCTTTCAGAAATTGTCCGTGCTGTTGAGCAGACGGGATTCTACATCGCCGACGTGGAAGTGCTTCGGACTCATTATGCGAAAACGATTTCTGAATGGAGTCGCCGCTTCGAATCGGTTCGGGATCGAATTATCGATGAGTACGACGAATCGTTTTTTCGGATGTTTGAATACTACCTCAAAATCAGCGAATTCGCTTTCAGAAATATTGGTCACGTCGTCTTCCAGATTCAACTGACCAAGAGGCAAGACGCCGTCCCTATCACGCGGGGATACCTAGCGACCCCGCCGTCCTCTATAAACGATTAGGATTGTGCGTGCCTTTCGTCGAGGAGCGTATGGTTACTACACGCTCTATTCTTGACCGCCAGACGTTGATTACTGAAGCATAATCGTCCGCATGGATGACGCCGTTTTTCCGGTGAGCCCATCCTTTATTCGTATGGCCAGGTCGTATTCTCCCGGTTCGACATTGTCCGTATCCAGCAGGATGTAATAGGGAACGACAGCGGTATTGCCCTCAGCAGCAAAGGTTACGGACACTGCTGCGGTACGTTTTCGGCTTAAAAGACGGGAAAACAGCCCGCTTACTCCACCCCGTTCTCTTTCTGCAGGAACAAGAACAGTCTCGATGCTGAATGTTGAACGCCCGGCGTTCCCGGATGTCAGGTCGTACACCTCGAAATAGACATACAGAGGTTCTCCGGGTGAAAAAAGCACATCAGGAGCAGGAAACATTTCGTGCCCGTATCGCCGAAAGCCCTGCTCCGTAAATTCCGAATTCTGGAGACCTTCTTCAACATAGTAACAAAGCAGCAGATCGCTGACGGCAGGACCTCCGTCTTCGTCCGTTCCCGCCAACGGGGCAACGTCTGTTCTTTCAACTCCGTAAACGGCTCCACTTGGCAAAGATTGATACTCGACTGAAAGCGTGTATGTGTCGTCCGACGGGACACGCAACGTATTTGAGTGGGACCAGAACATCGTATTGTCCAGCGAGACGATAGAGTACGATTCGAGTAATTCGAACTCTTCTGTATATCGACCTGCCATACCATGTCGGAGACCGGTCAGAAATGATCCGATACGGACCGGTGAATTCAACGCGCCCTGACGCGGCCGGTAGGGTACCGGTACACCCTGGGCAACGATCACGTCCATTTCTGCATCTGAGGATTGATCAGGTGTTTTGCCCTCTACGCGCATACGCGTTGAAACGAACGTCAAAGGGATACGGGCTCCTGGCAGCCTGAAATGGGTACGCATGGGCTCTTTTACGAAGTAGTTTCTCGCTTCGATCACATCGTCCCTCAGATTTGGGATTCTGGAAAAGGCGAATGCCGAGGGCGAATACAATACATAGGTTCCGGTCCACCAGGTATCGTAAAATTGAAAACTCTCGTCCCCGTACACCCACTTCTCGAATCGATCTGAGGTCTTCGATTCCTTTAGCAGATCGTCTTCGAGGGTTTCAGGCATAGGCCGAAACATTTCTTCTCGGCGTTGGGCTTCACTCAGGTCGAAAATCGAGAAACCTGGCTCTTTCCTTGTTACCCTTGCAACAAGATCAGGCTCACCGTATCGAGCGATAAACTGTCCACGATCGGTCTCCCATCCAATTCGATCCGAATACACATCGGAATAATAAAGGTCCGCATAGGTCAATCGAGCAAAATGTTCGAGCATGCGCTCATTTACAGGCGTCAGATGGAGCGGATCGTTGTCAACCCAGTAGTTCAGAGAAAATGCTACCGAATCCTGCCCGCTTTGTCCCGCGACATCATCCCGGAAGTACGAAGTTGCGTCGATATAAGCACGGCGAAGGTCGTATGTCATTCTCTCCAGAGCCGCCTGGAACTGTGTCTCCGCCCGTTCCAAGTTGCGTTGTCTGAAGGCGGAATAGCCCGCCATGGTCCACCCATATGGGTTTTCCGGTAACATTTCCTGCATTTGCGCAGAAAGCACATCGATCTCGTGAAACCGCTTAGATTCTGCAAGTATTCGAAACTTCATCACGTAGGCCTGGTGAGATCGAGGATCTAATTCCAGGGCAGATTGAGCGTAATCGCTGACCTTCTTTAGATCATTGAGTATCAACGCTTCAGTGGCTCGTTCCAGAAGGGCCAGAGGATGAGATAGATCACGCTTGAGTAGATCCGAAGCTGCCTGCGCACGCCTCCTGTCCATCGCACTGGCAGACTTAATCGGCGACAACGTGAGCTGAAGATGGCGCAGACGTAGTTCGAGTACTAAGGAGTCGCCGTTTACAATCAAATCATCTTTCGGAAGTCGTTGGAGCTGCCGCGACAGTGCGAGAGCCTGTCCTTTCGATCGCAAATAGCTGTCCTGTCTGAGTCTGAGAAGAAGAACGCGGCCTTCAACATGATGTGTTGAGTCCGAAACAAGCGATTCGAGAATTGACGCGGCGCTTGTGAATCGTCCTGTCGACAACAATTCGCGCGCCATACCAATTCTGTTGCCCGGCACCGTATCCGTATTTCCGGACTGCGCAAATGCCTCGCTCGTTCCTGCAGAGATGGCCAGGCATAATCCCAGGCACAACGTCACGCCAAGTCGCGCGAGACATTGCCGGGGATTTGTCACTGCTGAATACATTCGATTTTAAATAATGCGGGCGATCGAATGATTTCTAATGTTTATAGAAATATAAACGCATGCGGCCGGGATGCAACGCAATGCGATGATCGGTTGATTGATGTCCCTTGCAAAACGTCATCTGTTATCGAGCTGATCAGCATGAATTGGATTAAAAACGTCGTTATAGACGTCGCTGAGACCGTCGTCATCGCCCACGGCGAGGTTCGACTTGAGGGTGCGACGCCAATCAGAGAAATCGACTTTCTGCTCTATCAACCAGCAACGTAATTCGATGTCGTGAATCAATCTCTAAGTGATGAGCCCGTTATTTTCGACCGCCGGCCGTATGTAGTTGATTTGGTGTGGAGGGAAATGCATTAACGTTTGGTGAAAGAAACTCTTATTTTTTAGCCGAGAGAAAAAATGCGAATTCTAGCTACTGTTCTTCTCGCGCTATTAAATGCTGCGCGTGTCGACCAGATCAGATTCAAAGTCGCCGTCCTGTCTTACGGCCAAGAGACGAGCACTTTCTACCCGGGTGGCGATGTGACGGTCGACGATTGGACGCGATCGATCTGAATCAAGCATCTCAAGGCACCTCACTCAAAACTGCCCAGGCTAGATGTTGCTGGTGACCACACGTGTAGCGGGAGTGATTTTCCCTAATGGGTACCCCCTTATCGCAATTACTGAAAGAAGGACAAAAGAATAAAGTAGAACACCCGGCGAACGATCACATTGTTCTCCTTGGATTCTACTCTTGTTTCTGTAAGTACTTGTGTATAACAGACTTACAGATATTATATGTGGGTCATAGTGGATTCGAACCGCTGACCTCTACGATGTCACCGTAGCGCTCTAGCCAACTGAGCTAATGACCCTTCACACGGCTCCATTCTGAACGGGCTCGGAAGATAGACTCCCTTTCGTTAGCGTGTCAAGTCCATCGTTCGCGGGTATATTGACGGGCTTTCAAGGACGCTCTCGACCTCATCTCCCATACCCCAGATGACCGATCTCTTCCCAACCGCTATTGAAAAAGACGCCGTGTCGCGCGTGATTCGCACACGCAGATCTATCCTAATTTTTCTACCTGAGAAACCCGATTCCGCCCTGATTGAGCAGGCGATCGACCTCGCACGGTGGGCTCCGAATCACAAACTCACCGAACCCTGGCGGTTCTACGACTTAGGCCCGGAGTCACACCGACGTGTCGCCGAGCTCAATGCAGAACTGGTCCGCGCGGAACGCGGAGATGGGGCCGCAAAGAACAAGTTAAATCGATGGTTGGGAATTCCGGGATGGCTCGCGCTCACGTGTAAAAAATCAGATGATTCGTTCCGCGAAAAAGAAGATTATGCGGCGTGCTGTGGCGCCGCTCAGAATATGATGTTGTTTCTTTGGGCTCACGGCGTGGGCATGAAATGGTCGACCGGTCCGGTGACGAGAGACCCCGAGTTTTACAACATACTGGGTATTTCAGGAGAGCGCGAATTCGTGGTAAGCCTCTTCATGTACGGCTATCCGGCCAAGACGCCCGATCCGAAAAGAGCGGATGTACGTGAGCATTTCACCCTGCTTCCGTGAACTCAGAATCGAATCTTGAGCTGAGCCTTTGGAAGCGACGAAAACTTTGGCGGCGCGCCCAACTGGATCGTCATCGATTCTGTTCTGAATCGCGATGCACGCCACGCGGCCATGATCCCTGAGATAATTCGATTGGCTACGAGTGACGCGATGATGATCCCGCGCCGACGCCGGAGGGATTCGGCATCTTCTCTAAGACCCCGAAATCGAAGGAAATCCGAGTCACTACTCCAATTCCACTGAAACGAGGGACTGTCTACGTAGTCAATCTGGTCCCAGGCCCTGTTTCTCAACACGGTTTCCAGATAGTCATCGGAAGATCTATACGTGGCCAGGTTCAAGAAGAAGGTCCGATCCTTACCGTCCACATCGGCACTGGCACCACCGACCGCCAGGGACTTGTAGCTCTCGACAAGCTGATCCCGATGCCACTCGCCTCCGAACAGCGCGATCCATAGACTCGCATCGGTAATTGCAAATGCCGTTCCCCATCCGCCCCAGAATCCACTATTCGCGTATCGCTGGCCCAGGCCAGGAAGGATCAGGCTCAGTCCAAAGGCCTTCGAAGCAGAAAGGGCTGCATCCGATCCGCCGCGTCGTGGTTGATTAAATTCTGTGGGAGTCATATCAAGCTGAGGCCGCAGCTCTCTGACTGATCGTGCCGGCTGAGCGAATGCCTGAATACCAGATAAGGCCCCCAGCAGAATAAAAAACAGAGTGCAGCTGGTGCGCATTGAGTTTGCTACAGAGATTCTGCGACCTTCGAATAACGACGTACGTGACATTCCGAGATGTGCAACCGAGATTGGGGTGGAGCATCTACGACGATGCATTTGCTCGGATCCAGACCCCTTCTATTTTATGCTCGAGCCAACATTTACACATGATTGGGATATCTCACCCAAGCAAGCCGTAGCGCTTCAGCGGTCGCTCGTTAACCGAGTCGTCGTCGAACCGCTTCAAACCGATATCCGGTTGATCGCCGGAATAGACGTATCGGTCAAGGACAATCACGTTCGAACGGCGATTGTAGTTCTGGACATGGGTAGCTTGAGTCTCGTCGACTCGGCGACGTGGCAAGGGCCTGTTGTATTCCCCTACGTACCCGGTCTGTTAAGCTTTCGGGAGATACCGGCAATTTTGCCGGCTCTAAAACTTATATCTGTAGTGCCAGACGCCATCATGCTCGACGGCCATGGTTTGGCGCACCCGCGACGGTTCGGGCTGGCTTGTCATCTGGGGGTGCTTTTGGACATTCCTTCGCTCGGGGTGGCAAAGTCCAGATTGACAGGTACGCATAAAGAGCCCGGCATGACGAAAGGAGATTCGTCGCCGCTCATGGACAAAGACGAGCTCATCGGGACGGTTCTTCGGACTCGGACGAACGTTAATCCTGTATTCGTGAGCGTCGGCCACAAAATGGAACTCGCTGACGCGTTGAAATTGACACTTGCGTCTACGGTTCGGTATAAACTTCCTGAGCCCACCCGGTTGGCACATCACCTTTCCAAGAGGGGTAAGGTGGCGATCAGCTCTTAGTACCGAGCCAGTCTCTTTAGGCGTCTTAATGAGATGCGGTCTACTACGTCTTCGATGATGTCACGATCCAGGTCGCGACCTTCGGCTTCGATGGCGATCATAAATCGTTCGGCTACCATGATCAGTGCGGTATACCGCTTTCCTCTTCCCCGTTTTTCAACTTCTACAAATGCCGGGTACCCATTGATTTCGGTTGTTTTCTCGAATCCATCCTTAAACTCGCGATCGATTTTGGCGTCTATGAAATCCATCCCAAGTGCGGCCACTCCGCTAATTGAACCGAGGTCCACAATTGCGATGGTCATGTCTTTGTGGGATCCTTCGTATTTGCCTTCGATTTTCGAAACGCGAATCCCGAGAACACTATGTGATGAACCATCCGTGTCGTAACGCGCCATCCCGGCAACTTCTCGGGGCAAAAGATCGCGCAGCTTTCGATGAGGGACTGGCTCAATATCAGAGTCGTCCTTTAACGCTTTTCCGATCTGCTCCAGTGCAGATCCGAGATCCTGCATGGCCAACTCAAAGTCTTTGTCGCTATCTCTGAGTTCTTCCTGAATCCGTCGCGCCGATTCATGGATGCGAGTTCGAAGTTCTTCTAATTCCTCCCTCGTGACAGTCTCGTCGTCTTCAAATTCTTCCAGTTCATCCCGAATGGCTTCCTCCGCCTTTTCCAGTCTCTCCTCTAACTCTTCGCGTGTCCGTTCAAGGTTTTCTTCTACCTCGTGAAGCTGATCACGAATCTCCTCGGAAATGCGTTCGCCGTCGGTTCCGTATTCGCCGGAGTCGTCGCAGGCGCTAACGAGGAACGCGAGGAAGAGAATGGATATAAGTGCTGTTCCTAATCGCATGATATTCTTCTCTCGGGAAACACCGAGTTTGGGCTAAAGAAGTTTTTCGGGTATCGCCACACTACGAACCAATTTCAAAAAGGTGTCGGTCTGGGACGAGACAACAAGATTACATATTTCGCCGGTATTGGCCACCCACGTCAAACAAGGCATGGGTTATCTGACCGAGTGAACAGACCCTGACGGCGTCCATGAGCGATTCAAACGTATTCTTACCCGATTTTGCCGCGTTTTGCAAGGCGACGAGCGCCGAATCACTCTGATCGCGGTGAGCAGCCTGAAATTCCTCGACATGTCGGATCTGCCGTTCTTTTTCATCGGTGGTCGAGCGCATGAGGGCAACTGGGCCATCAGACTCTGATTCTGACTCCAATCCCATAAACGTATTCACCCCGATGACGGGAAGCTCTCCCGAATGCTTTTTACTTTCGTACATCAGGCTTTCATCCTGAATTTTTCCGCGCTGGTACATAGTCTCCATCGAGCCAAGGACTCCGCCCCGGTCATTCAGGCGATCGAATTCCACCAAGACGGCCTCCTCAACCAAGTCCGTAAGATCATCGATGATATACGAGCCCTGAAGCGGATTTTCATTCTTGGCCAGTCCCAGTTCCCGATTGATGATCAGCTGAATCGCTATCGCCCGACGGACGCTCTCTTCGGTCGGGGTGGTGATGGCTTCGTCGTATGCATTGGTGTGCAGTGAATTACAATTATCATAGACGGCAAGGACGGCCTGGAGTGTCGTTCGAATGTCGTTGAACTGAATTTCTTTGGCGTGAAGACTCCGACCTGATGTCTGAATGTGATACTTGAGCTTTTGGCTCCGTTCGTTGGCACCATATCGATCCCTCATGGCAACTGACCATATTCGTCTCGCAACCCGGCCGATCACGCTGTATTCGGGGTCCATTCCATTCGAGAAAAAGAACGAGAGGTTCGGCGCGAATTCGTCGATGTCCATGCCCCGCGCGAGGTAATACTCTACAAACGTAAAGCCGTTTGAAAGTGTAAACGCCAGCTGGGAGATGGGATTGGCGCCTGCCTCCGCGATGTGGTAGCCCGAGATGGAGACCGAATAAAAATTCCGAATCGTGTTGTCGACAAAATATTGCTGGACATCACCCATCATTCGGAGGGCGAATTCCGTCGAGAAGATGCAGGTATTCTGTGCCTGATCTTCTTTCAGAATATCCGCCTGCACGGTTCCTCTCACCGCCGTCAACGCAGTCGTTCGAATCTGATCATAATCCTGATCGTTCAAGAGGTCCCATTCGACCAGTTGTCGGGCGTGGGTCCCCATGAGTCCGAGTCCTGAGCCGTCGTGGGATCGCGGTAACTGGGATTCAGGACCATTTGGGCCATAGGGTTCATACTGCGGCCTACTCGCTCCCAGTTTCTTTTCGATTTCGGACGAAACGCGGTCCCAATCTCCAGCGGCTCGTAGGTGTTTTTCCACCTGCTGATCAATGGCGGTGTTCAGAAACATGGCCAGAATCATCGGTGCCGGTCCGTTGATGGTCATGGAAACGCTCGTGGCCGGATCGCAAAGATCAAATCCAGAATACAGACGCTTCATATCGTCAAGCGTGCAGATGGAGACACCTGCATTCCCGACCTTGCCATAAATGTCAGGTCGTCTATGGGGGTCGAATCCATAAAGGGTCACGGAATCGAAGGCGGTGGATAGGCGTTTCGCCGGCATTCCTTCAGAAACAAGATGGAATCGGCGGTTCGTGCGCTCGGCGCTTCCTTCACCGGCAAACATTCGAGTCGGGTCTTCGCCTTCTCGTTTGAAGGGGAATACACCTGCCGTAAACGGAAACTTGCCGGGGACGTTCTCGAGGAGACTGAAACGAAGTCGGTCTGCTGCGCTCTTTGTGCGAGGGAGCGAAACACGCGGGATCTGTAGTCCAGAGAGCGACTCCGAAACCAACGGGACGGTGAAATCTTTTCCCCGAACAACATAGGTGAAGGATTCGGCGCGGTACTGACGACTCATTTCATCCCACGAATCAAGGGCGTCTCTCGAGTCTGTCTCCAGCGCTTCCCAACGCTCTTTCATTAGCCCTGTGAGAATCGCGACTGTTTCTTCGGCACCCGATTCCTGTTCGAGTTGTTCCAGCGAGATGCCGAGTGCGTGCCATTTTCGAGCGATCTCAATCTGCTCTTCCGCCTTCTCTCGGTAATCTCGACAGGTCGCAGAAATCGCACCCAGATAATCCTGTCGTCGCGCCGGGATAAGCGCCTCCTCCTGAGCCGATGCTACAGTAGGATCCGTGTCGACTTCGAGATCCGACGTGCGCCCAAATTCAAAATCCTGATTCAATCGATCCAGAAGCGACAGATATAGCTCGGTTACCCCCGGATCGTTGAAATGGGACGCCATCGTAGGATAGACGGGCATCTCGTCGGGGCGGGCATCAAATTCTTCCCGATTCCGCTGCATTTGCTTTCGGACATCGCGAAGCGCGTCTTCGCTCCCCCGTTTTTCGAATTTGTTCAGCACAACGAAATCCGCGACGTCCAGCATGCCGATCTTTTCGAGCTGCGTCGGCGCCCCAAACTCCTGGGTCATGACGTAAATCGAAAGGTCGGTCAGGTCCGTAATCTCCGTATCGCTCTGACCAATTCCGGCTGTCTCAAGGATGATCAAGTCAAATCCGGCAATCCGGCAGACGTCAATGCTATCTCGAAGCGCCCGTGATGTGGCACGGTTGGCCTCGCGCGTGGCGAATGAGCGCATGTAGACGCGATTTCCATCCTCTCCGAAGATAGCGTTCATGCGAATGCGATCTCCGAGGAGCGCTCCACCTGTTTTCGGGCGCGTCGGATCAACCGAGAGGACGGCGATATGCACATCGTCAAAGTCCAACAGGAACCGACGAACGAGTTCATCGGTGAGGGTAGATTTCCCAGCACCGCCGGTACCGGTTACGCCAATGGCGGGAATGATTTTGGTTTCTTTCGAAGAGATACCATCGCTGTCGGTCGCCACCGCGACCCCGTTTCTACCCGCCTCGATCAGGGTCAGCTCACGGGCCAGTTCACCGACCGCTTCTACGGATACAGATGTCGAATCGGCATTGGGCGAAGAATGGGTTGTGGAGAAATCACACTCCTGAAGCATCACCTGAATCATCCCCTTCAGACCAAGGTCCATCCCGTCATCCGGCGAGAAAATCCGGGTAATGCCATATTTCTGCAGCTCTTCAATCTCTTCGGGCACGATCACGCCTCCACCGCCGCCGAAAACCTTAATGTGTCCCGCGCCTCGTTCTTTCAACAAGTCAAGCATGTACTTGAAGAATTCCATATGCCCGCCCTGATAGGACGAGACGGCAATTCCCTGGGCGTCTTCCTGGATGGCCGTATCTACGATTTCCTGAACCGAACGATTGTGTCCAAGATGAATGACCTCGGCTCCTCCGGCCTGCAAGATGCGCCGCATGATGTTAATCGCAACGTCGTGACCGTCGAAAAGACTGGCCGCTGTTACGAAGCGGATCACGTTTTCTGGCTTGTAGGCCGTCTGTTCCATGGAGCGGTTGGGTGAGTCGCAGCTTGACGATTTCTGGATTGCCGTGAGAGAAGCGCTAACCTTCGTCAGGCGTTCAGAATACACATTCTATACAATCTCTAGACAATTTCTGGAGAATATGCATAGAACGCTATTCTTATCGACAGGTTTACCGGGAGACCCGTTTTCCTCGGCCGACTATTCCGCCGGTTCAACCGCAACAGCGAGCATATAGTCCTCCTGTTGTTCGAAACGCACTTCCCACAGGAATCCTTCGTCCTCTTTTACATTTGCGCGTCCCAAATCGTAGGATATTTCTAATTTGACCGTTTTCGGTGAACGCAGAAGCCCCGTGCCGATGGCCTTCAAAACGGCCTCTTTCAAGGTCCAACAGAGGAAAAGTCGCTTGTTATTCGGGACCGGTAGTGAATTTACATGTTCAATTTCGTCTTTGTGAAGAACGAATCTCAAGAGTGCTTCAGGTTTCTCAACAATTTGTTCAATGTCCACCCCCACCCGGCGTCTAGAAGCGATGGCAACGGCCCGATCTCCACTATGGGCAATCGACACATGATAAGGGGTTTTCGGAGCGACCACGCGGCCGTCATCCAAAACCTTGAGCTCGATTGCCGCCGGGGCTGCTCCGGTCAACTCTCCCAATAACGATCGAAGAGCAGCTCGACCCAGAAGAAAGGACTGTTTCCTCGACTCGGCTTTCATGAGGCCGCGGCGCTCTACTTCCTCCGTTGATAGATAGCTTCCCCAGCGAGCTACTTCTTGCAATTCATACCTGAGCTGATAGAAGTGAATGTCGTCGGGGAGTTGCACGAGCGCCCTGAATGTCCGATAAAAAACCTGTCCGGTCGATGCAGTCCGGCATCTTAACCGGCGTTTTTAAAATTATGAGCGACTTCTTCCCAATTGACCACGCTCCAGAAAGCCGAAACGTAGTCCGGGCGCCTATTCTGATAGTTGAGATAGTAGGCATGCTCCCAGACGTCAAGACCCATCACAGGCGTATCCCCTTGCATATACGGACTGTCCTGATTGGCTGTCGAGTAGACCTGCAGATCTCCACTTGCAGTTCGTACGAGCCATGCCCACCCGCTGCCAAATCGGGTACCTGCTGCTGTCGAAAACGAGCTTTTGAATTCTTCGAATGAACCGAAGGCCGAGTCGATTGCTCCGGCTAGGTCACCCGAGGGTGTACCACCGCCGTTCGGAGACATGATGGTCCAGAACAAACTATGATTGGCATGTCCTCCGCCGTTGTTTCTCACCGCGGTTCGAATGGATTCCGGCACGCTGTTAATCTCGCGAAGCACTTTTTCAACTTTTTCTGCTGCGAGGTCTCCTTGATCGGCAAGGGCAGCATTGAGGTTGTTTACGTATCCCTGATGGTGTTTTCCATGGTGAATCTCCATGGTCCGCGCGTCGATGTGCGGCTCAAGGGCGTCGTGAGCGTAGGGTAAGTCGGGTAATGTGTGTGACATGAGATCCGGGTTTTTGATAGTCGGTTAATTTGCTCAGGGCATTTAGTTTTTCGCTGCCGAACTCTTTTAGAAAAGAGACCCCTTTTATGGTAATGTCGCCAGCATGTTGCCGTCAAAAAAGGAGGCAGTTACGTCTAGAAACGTGGGAACGATTCCCAACACGATAAGCATTATTACGCAGAGTACGATCACGGCCGCTGACATTCCAGGCACGCTGAATGTGATGTTGTCTGTGGCAACATCCGGGTTGGATTCCTTCATGAAAAAGACGACCAGGACTCTCAAGTAGTAATATGCCGAGACCGCGCTCGTAAGCACGCCCACGATGGCCAGCCACGTGAGTCCGGAATGGATCGCGGGGCCGAATACGGCCACTTTTCCAATAAAGCCACCCAGCGGCGGAAAACCAGCCAGGCCAAACATAAAGAAGACCATGCTCCAGGCGAGGAGCGGTTTCTTATATCCGATTCCCGATAGCGAGTCGAGCGACTGTTCACTTCCTTGGGTGCCGTCCCATTCGAGCAGCGCAATCACGCCGAAAGCGCCAATGTTCATGACCGTGTAAACCAGCAGGTAGAAGAGAGCCCCGGAGTATCCTTCCGGGCTTCCTGCCGCCAGGCCAACGAGTATATATCCGGCATGGGCGATCGACGAATACGCCAACATGCGCTTCACATTCGTTTGCGCCAGGGCGATGACGTTTCCAATGACCATGGTGAGCAGCGCAATGACCGCGACCACGCCGATCCACTGCGTAGAGGGAAGCGCCAGGTACAGCACCAGAATCAGTGAGGCAAATGCCGCCGACTTCGAGGCTGTCGACATGTAGCCAACGAGGGGCGTAGGCGCGCCCTGATACACGTCTGGCGTCCACATATGAAACGGTACGGCGCTCACCTTGAACAGGAAGCCTACCAGAAGCAAGCCAACGCCCGACCTGAACATCGTCTGATGGTCACCGACGGCGCTCTGCATTTCATGCAAATACATCGTTCCGGTAGCGCCATACATCAGGGCAATGCCATACAGTAAAAAACCGGTCGCAAAGGCTCCCAGCAGGAAGTATTTCAACGCGCTTTCTGTGGCGCCCTGATTGGTTCGAACGAGTCCGGTAAGGATGTAGAGACAGATGGACATGGTCTCGAATCCGACGAAAATGGTGATCAGACTATTGGCTGTGCCAAGCACAATCATGCCCGTCGAAGCGAACAAGATGAGGGCATACACTTCGCCAATATGGTGCCCGATGCTTTCCAGGTAGGGTCGAGCCAGAATGACGGTCAGCAATCCACTCCCGAAAATCAACGCATTCACGTAGGCGGCCATGCCGCCTACTCTGAGTAAGTCGTAATACGCGGTACCGGACGCCGCACCGATCCGCGTAATCTCCATGACCAGTCCAAACGCCAATGTAAGAGCGGCAATCCACGGAGTGGCAACATGATTTCTCCGGAAAGCATCCAGAACGACGATGACGAGTCCCATGACCATCGTCAGAACGAGAGGCGCGCTGACTATGATATCGGCCCCGAGCGATGAGAAGGATTGCGTTAAATCCATGAAGTGAAGGATCGGTAATGCGATACGATGAATTACGTCCAGGAGAAGCTTTCGATGGCGCGTGCGAGTTCGAGATCTGTCTCGGTTACCCGATTTCCCGCGTCATGTGTGGTTAGCGTAATGTCGACCCGGTTATAGACGTTCTTGAGTTCCGGATGATGGTCAAGCGATTCCGCCTCGAATGACACGCGAACAATGAAGCTGATGGCCTCCTTGAACGATGAGAATTGGAATCGTTTTTGGATCGCTTCCGCTTCCCAGGTCCACCCCGGGAGGTCGGCGAGGGCGAGTTCGATTTCTTCTGTATTAAGTGGTGCGCGTTTAGGCATATCGGTTAAAAAATCCAGCCGCTGAAAAAGACGACGTAGACAATAAGGTAAATGGGTAGTAGGATCGGGATCGAATACTTGAATATGTATCCCATAAACGACGGTGTTTCGACTCCGTTTGCTTCAGCGATCGCTTTTACCATGAAATTCGGAGCATTTCCGATGTAGGAGAGCGCGCCGAAGAAGACGGCTGCCACGGAGATGGCCTGGAGAACAACTGCCGAACTGGATCCTCCCTGGACAACCCCTTCGGCAAACTTGACAACATCCGCAGGATCATTCACATCCATGCTGAATTTGCCCATAGCCGCAGCCATGAAATTGAGGTAGGTCGGCGCGTTGTCCAAGATTCCGGAGAGCACACCCGTTCCCCAGTAAAACATTCCAACCGTCAGGGATTCGGAATTTTGTTGGGCAAAGTTTGCGATGAGCTGCAGTGCCGGTTGCATGGTCGCGAAAATCCCCAGAAAGAGCCAGCCGACTTCACGAATGGGTTCAAAATTGAATTCGTTTTTCTCGAGAGCCTCTTTGTCTGCCGTTACGAAAGCCAGGCCGGCGACGGCGAACATGATGATTTCTCGGATTCCAAACGGAATGCCGTAGATCTCGCTGAGATTCGGAACCCACTTGAATACATTGGGATCAATAAAGACGGAAGCAACAATAATCGCGACCCAAATGAAATTTTTCGTGCCCAGAATACTGATGATCGGCTCGCTGGGATTCACTTCTCTACCCGGCTCCGTATTTCTTTTGTCGAAGACGTAGAAGACGGCGAGTATCATGAAGGTCGTCGGGAGCCATATGTACCAGACATTGGCCAGCGTCCAGAAGAAAGGAACACCCCGTAAGAAGCCAAGAAACAGGGGGGGGTCTCCGATGGGAGTGAGGGCTCCGCCGACATTTGCGACCAGGAAAATAAAAAAAATGATATGGTAGGCCTTCAATCGACCCTGATTCAAACGCATAAACGAGCGAATGAAGAGCATGGCTGCGCCTGTCGTTGCAATAATATTTGCGACGACCGATGCGATGAGCAGAAGGATAATATTGTTGCGCGGAGATCCTTTCAGGTTCATGGACAGGAAAATTCCGCTGGCGGCAACGAAGAGTGAAGCGACCAGGGCAATGAACGAAAGGTATTCGCTCACTGCATGCTCAATCGGGACAATGGTATCGAGCACAAAGATGTAATACGCACCTACGAAAAGTCCCAGGCCGATTGCGTATTTCGGATAGTGGCGATGCCAGTGATGAGGATAAAACAATGGCCCCGTCGCGATCATTAGCAGAATGGTAACGAAGGGCAGCACCAGCCAGAGTGGGGGAAGCGGTCCGTGTTCGTCATGACTTTCCGCTCCTTCCGCGTGATCTGCAATCTCGTCCTGATTATCCGCGCCTTCCGTGTGATCTGCAACCTCGTCCTGATGATTCGCATCTTGACCTTCGGCTGATACCTGCTCCGCCCGGTCAGTTGGAGTCTGCTCTTGTGCGAATACAGGTCGAACCAGTTCTACCGCAGCGATTAGAAAAATCGCGCTAACCCTGAGCCATATTAGAGAAGCTGCCTTCATGCAAAGGGGTTCTGACCTCAGTTATTTGAGTCCGAAGCTCGATTCGGTTTCCTCCGCTGACGCTCCGGTAATCTTCCTCGCGGCTTTTAAAGCCGCTTCGTCGATTTCGGGAACGCGGAATTCCGGCGTGTCTGCATATCGATACTCGAACTCTAGAGACGATTCGGATTCTGCCGCGGCTCTCTTCGATTCAATCAATTCCAGGAGATCGCGGACGGCAGGTTCGCTTTTCTCGAGAAATGGATTCGGGGCGACCCCAAGTATAATCATCAGGAGTACCAGAGGCACCAACAGTCCTATTTCCCTGCCATTCAGATCAGCCATTGAGGCATTTTCCTCGTTCTCGAGGCTACCCCAAAAAATCCGATAGACCATCCAGAGGAGGTATACGGCGGCCAAAATGACACCCGTCGTCGCAAGCGCGACCAGCATGGGACTGCCCAATACGGATGATTTGAAAGCCCCGATGAGGATCAAAAATTCGCCTACGAACCCGTTCAACCCCGGAAGTCCCGCCGAAGCCAGGACGGCAAAGATCATAAAAAAAGAGAGTATCGGTACCGATTTCGCGATGCCACCGTAGTCTTTCATGAGTCGCGTGTGGCGTCGTTCGTACATCATTCCAACGATCAGAAACAAGGCGCCCGTTGAGATGCCGTGATTGACCATTTGGATGAGGGCCCCCTGCATGGCTTCTACGTTGAACGCAAATATTCCCAATACAACGAATCCAAGGTGACTGACGGATGAGTAGGCAACTAGCTTTTTGACGTCGGTTTGTGCACGGCACACCAGGGCGGCATATAGAATTCCGATGACGGCCAAAACAGCAAACATCATCGCGTATTTCTGCGACGCGACGGGGAAAAGGGGAAGGCAGAATCGCACGAGACCGTAAGTACCCATTTTCAGTAACACGCCCGCCAGAATAACACTTCCGCCGGTGGGTGCCTGCACGTGTGCGTCCGGGAGCCACGTATGCAGAGGAAACAGTGGGATCTTAATGGCAAACGCCAGAGCGAACAGCAGGAATAACCACCCCTGAGAACTCACTGGAATGTTGTAGGATACGAGTTTGTACCAGTCTGTGGTGAACACACCGCCATTAATGGCATCGCCGGCCATGAACCCCAAGGCGAGAAGGGCAACCAGCATGAGAAGCGAACCGACCAGCGTGTAAATGATAAACTTGAAAGCGGCATAGATTCGATTTTCTCCGCCCCAAATGCCAATGATGAAGTACATAGGGATGAGCGTGAGCTCAAAGAACACGTAAAAAAGAAATAGATCGTAGGAAGTAAAGACACCCGTCACACCCGTTTGTAATACCAGGAGGAGCGTGTAATAGGCTTTTTGGTGCTCCTTGATGGACGTCCATGAGGAAAGAATGACGATAGGTCCGAGAAGAGTCGTCAGCAGAACGAGAAGCAGGTTCAGACCATCAATTCCAACGAAATATTTAATGTCGAAGGCGACGGGAAACCACAATGCAACGTCCCCCATCTGGGGGCTCGAAGCGGTTGAGATACCGGGGTCGAAGCCAACGTATAGACCCAGGGAGGCCAGAAATGTCACGGACGTGACAACGAGCGCAACCCACTTCACCTGCTCGGTCCGACGCGCGAGAATAGTCAGAATCGCACCCACCATAGGCAGAAAGATGACGATCGATGTCAGGTGAGGAATGTTCATGTGTACGTTAAAAAATATCTGTGGCTTTTCGAGTAGTGGGTTAACTGAATTATCCGAACATCATCATCGCAAGTACGAGTATGACACCGATGACAATGGCCATGGCATAGATCTGTACGACCCCAGTCTGGATGTATTTCAACACGAAACTCAGACCACGAGTGATGAAGGCCACGGCGTTCACGAGACCGTCCACCACGTATGTGTCGAATGGTGCCAACCCTTTCTCGGCGCCCACGATGAGCGGCTTGACGATGACTTTTTCATAGGCCTCATCCACGAAGTACTTGCCTTCGGCCGCTCGGTATAACCGACCGAATCGAGAGCGAAGCCTGTCGTCAAACGCAGGTCCGTGTTTCGAATACCAGTACCAACCCAGCGCGACACCCGCAATGGCAATAGCCGCTCCCAGTGCGAGCAGAATCCACTCAGTTGAAAGCGCGACGTGTGCCTCTCCGTGTACTTCCGCCAGCGGGCCCCCGAACGACTCTCCGAGATAATGATGGATCAGATTCCAATCCCCGTGCGCGAAAACACCCGGCAATCCGATGTAACCGCCCACAATGGAAAGAATTGCGAGGACCCAAAGTGGAAGTGTCATGGTCCAGGGCGACTCGTGTGGCTGAATGGTATCTGCCTTTGGCCAGCGAGGCTCGCCTTCAAAAGTCAGTACATAAGCCCGGATCATATAGACCGCCGTCAGGAATGCCGTGACCATTCCGACAATCCACACGAGCATGCCGTAGTCGTTCGTTGACGCCGATTCGAACGCTCTGAAAAGGATTTCATCTTTCGAGAAAAAGCCCGAAAGCAGAGGAATTCCTGCGATAGCCAGCGTTGCGATCAGAAACGTAATGCGCGTTGAAGGCATGAATTTTTTCAGCCCGCCCATGGTCCGCATGTCCTGGGGGTCAAATTTGCCGGTATGGCCTTCGGGTTCCAGTTTCTGCGAAAGTTGATGCTCTACGTCGTGCATGGCGTGAATGACACTTCCCGAGCCCAAGAAGAGGCAGCCCTTGAAAAACGCATGCATCACCACATGGAAGATGGCCACGAAAAAGGCTCCGACCCCGGTGGCCAAAAACATGAATCCCAGTTGTGAGACGGTCGAATAGGCAAGGACCTTTTTAATGTCATTTTGCGTGATCGCAATCGTTGCCGCCATAATCGCCGTTAACGCGCCGATGATGGCGATGAAGGCCATGATGCCTTCGGCGGCAAGAACAAGCGGCGAAAATCGTGCGAGCAGATAAAGACCACTCGTAACCATTGTGGCCGCATGAATGAGCGCCGATACGGGTGTGGGACCTGCCATGGCGTCGGGCAGCCATGTAAAAAGTGGAATCTGCGCGCTCTTTCCGGTAGCGCCCATAAAGAGAAGAAAGACCGTCAGGTACAGAACGCCTTCGTCCAATGACGGACCCTGAACGAGCAGGACATCAAAGTCCAGGCTTCCGAGCTCCCGAAAAAGTAGAAACATGGCGAGAAGGAAGCAGAAGTCTCCTACCCGATTCATGATGAACGCCTTGTTTGCAGCGGCGCTGTTCTTCAGATCCGTGTACCAAAATCCGATGAGCAGATACGAGCACAGGCCCACTCCTTCCCAACCCAGAAAGAGTACGACAAGATTGTCGCCCAGTACCAGGTTGAGCATGGCGAAAATGAACAGATTCAGGTAGGCGAAAAATCGCCAATATCCGGGGTCTCCGTGCATATACCCGATCGAATAGAGGTGGATAAGTCCACCCACGCCTGTTACCACGAGCGTCATGACCAAGGAAAGCTGATCAACTCGATAGGCGAATGCGACGCTCAGGTCACCCGCCGCCATCCAGGTGTAGAATTCTACGACAATCGCACCGCCGTCAAAATTCAGAAAAAGGTAGAGGACCGCGAGAAACGGCACGATTACCATGGCCGTACCCACGACGCCGATCAGCCCTTCACGCTGGCGAAGTGCCGGTACAAAAAGACCCACGAGTCCGCAGAACAGCGCCCCCGCGAGCGGGAGAAGTAGAATGACAGGTATGAGCGTGCTTGCATTCATGGATTCGGAAACAGACCAGGTTGGTTATGGTCGCAAGCGAAGTGCGTCTCGACGCGGGCGAAGAGCCTTTCGAGGGGAGCAAAGAGTTTCTCGACGCATCAGTATTTAAAGAGATTGATTTCGGTAACGTCAACGGTCTGCTGATTCCGGAAAATGGCGATAATGATCGCGAGTCCGACTGCGGCCTCAGCGGCCGCCACCGAGATCACGAAAAAGACGAGTATCTGCCCGGTTGTATCACCCATGTGTTGAGCCAGGGCCACCAGCGTCAGGTTAACCGCGTTGAGCATGAGCTCGACCGACATAAAGATGACAATCACATTTCGTCGGAATAGAACACCCAGCACACCAATCACAAAGAGGATTGCACTGAGCATCAGATACCAGTTCAGAGTGACTTCCATTCGGGCTGCAGCCTCGGTTTACGGATGGATCTAGACGGGCTTTCTCTTGGCGAGCATCACGGCTCCAATCGTTGCCGCCAACAACAGAATACCGATGACCTCAAGAGGCAATGCGTACTGTGTGAAGAGTACTTCTCCCAGCGACGTGGCAGATCCAACTTCGGCGGCCCTTCGTGCCGAGATTTCGTTCGGAAGGATATCCAGGCTGGAGGCTACGACGAAGCTTAAAAGACCCAGAACGCCCATTCCAAGTGTGAATCCGAACACTTTCTTCCACTCGATATCCTTGATTTCGGGCAGAACGTCTAGATTCAGCAGCATGATCACGAACAGGAACAACACCATGATGGCGCCGGCATAAACGAGTATCTGAACGACGGCGATAAACTCCGCGTTCAAGGTCAAGTAAAGACCTGCGATGCAGAACAAATTCAGTACGAGCCAGAGTGCGCTACCGACTGGATTTCTTGAAAGAAGCATCCCAAGTCCTGCTGCGATTGCAACCGTCGCGAGCAAGAAGAACAAAATCTGAGCAGCCATTCAAATGAAGGGTGGGCTTTCGCTCGCGGCGCACAAGATGAGCGCCGTTCTCTCGATAATCGGCGCGCAAATTAGCCACTGGCCATTCACGCAGCAAGAAAAGATCCGGTAAAGACAGCCCCGTACTTTGAACCGAAACGGCCCGTGGAAATTTTCATTCCTTCCCGGGATCATCTATTTTCTATGAACTTGTGACCCCGTAAAAGATCGCGTTTTCATGAGCGTGACTGAGATCATCTTAGGACCCGCCGAACGAACGCTCTAGACGTTCAACCACGATAGCATTTCTCACGCGCGGGTGGGATTTCCGGTAATCGTATTGTCCAGGAGAATTTGTCGTCAGGCGTAACTCGATTCTCCATCCAGACCTCTCCAGAAGAACAATCAACGAGCAGGAAACCCACCGAAAAACACGGTTAACATGCCTTCCAATCATCAATCACAGGACCCTTCTTCTCTTTTCAGCGGACTCTATTCCGATATCCGGGATTCGCTGAAAGGAAAAGCGCGGGACTACACCTCCGGCAGCATTCCACGCGCAATTATTGTGCTGTCCGTACCCATGGTCCTCGAGATGTTTATGCAATCCATCTTCGAGGTGGTGGACATCTTCTTCGTCGGAAAACTGGGCGCGGATGCGGTGGCGGCCGTAGGTCTTACGGCTTCACTCATCATTCTGATTTTTGCAGTCGGCCTCGGCATCGCGATGGCTGCCGGAGCCATGGTAGCCCGAAGAATCGGCGAGAATGATTTCGAGGGTGCGGCGAAAGCGACAGGCCAAGCGTTTTGGGCGAGTGTAGTCAGTGCAATTCCGGTAGGAATAATCGCCATTCTTGTAGCAGACGATCTGCTCAGCCTGATGGGAGCAAGCTCTACCGTCATTGACGTGGGTTCGGGATATACAGCCATCCTCTTGGGCGGCAACGTCACGATCATCCTGCTCTTCCTCTTCAATGCTATTTTCCGTGCGGCAGGGGATCCCGGTGTGGCCATGAGGGCGCTCTGGCTCGCCAACATTCTGAACATCATCCTGGATCCACTATTTATTTTTGGGATCGGACCGTTTCCGGAGATGGGCGTGACGGGCGCAGCCGTGGCATCGACACTCGGTCGTGGGATTGGCGTTGCGTATCAAATCTGGGTTCTTTTCAAAGGCTCGTCGCGTGTGCATATACGAAGAGAACACATGCGGCTGGATCTGGATATTCTGAAACGCTTGCTCAGGATATCCGGCCCGGGCATGCTTCAGTACTTGGTCGGAACGGCTTCCTGGATGGCCATCATGCGTCTGATGTCTGAGTTCGGTAGCGCTTCGTTAGCCGGATATACGATCGCCATCCGCGTGGTCATTTTTGCTCTGCTACCTTCCTGGGGGATCAGCAATGCAGCGGCAACGATGGTCGGACAAAACCTGGGCGCACAGAAGCCGGAACGCGGTGAACGTGCGGTCTGGATATGTACTGTTCTAGACGCATTTTTTCTGGGCATCCTGGGCGCGGTATTTTGGTTCGCTGCTCATCCTATTCTGGCCGTCTTCTCAGCAGATCCAGAGGTGGTCCGAGTGGGGGTTCGATGTTTGCGAATATTGGCGCTCTTTTTTCCGATCTGGGCGGTTGGGATGGTGACGGTCCAGGCGTTCAACGGTGCGGGAGACACAAAAACCCCGACCTGGATCAATCTTTTTGCGTACTGGATCCTGCAGATCCCTTTAGCATGGGCGTTTGCGTGGCCTTTGGGAATGGGGGAGGAAGGTATATTCTGGGCAATTGCCGCGGCCCAGTTGGCACTTGCCATTATTGCAGCCATTGCGTTTCGTAGAGGGAGGTGGAAGACGGTTGTCGTGTAGCAGGTTCGTATGAGACCCGATTGGACAACAATTGAAGAGCTGAGCCATCGACAGCACGTGTTGTCGATGCTCGATGAGCTGCCAAAGGATGGGCTTGGTGTCGTCTCATCACAGCATATCGCCGATCGAATTACGGCTGCGGCGGGCCATTTGTCGGGGGGTGGCGATCCATCCGCTCGTGCGGTGGCCGTCTACAGCCCGGGGCGGATAGAACTCGTGGGTAAACACACTGACTACGCCGGAGGAAGTAGTCTGACGTGTGCGAGTCAGCGATCATTCTGCATGGTGGCTTGCGCCGCACCGGAGCCGGGAGTCCAGATTGAAGACCTGGTTTCGGGAAATTCAGCCTTCATTTCCTTCGAGAGTGACTCGGGCAACCCAGGTCCCGGCTGGACGGCGTATCCGAGTACAGTGCTAAGAAGGTATTGCGCCAATTTCGGAGTTCCAGAGACTGGCATGTCTTTGGTGTTCAGCAGCGATATACCGAGGGCGTCCGGAATGAGTAGCTCCAGCTCCTTTGTGATCGGAACATGGATGTGCATCGCAGCGCTTTCTGAAGTCACCCGAATCGATTCGTTTCGACAGAACATTCAAACGGGAGCAGATCTCGCGAGCTACATGGGGTGTGTGGAAAATGGATATTCGTTCAAAGATCTCGATGGTGATGCGGGTGTAGGCACGATGGGAGGGGCCCAGGATCATACGGCCATTCTATTCTCTGATCCGCGAACGCTTGGCCACTTTCAATATCGTCCTCTGGTGCGACTGGAGGGCGTTTCTATACCCAGCGAACTCACTTTTGTGATCGCATCCAGCGGCGTTCGCGCCCCAAAGACGACCGGCGCAAAGGAGGATTACAATAACACGGTGCAGTTAGCCGCTCGGTCCGTAGATATCTGGTCGAAGCGAATGGGCGGGGTGAGGGGAATCGGCGAGGAGAAAGCGACACTCCGCGACACCGTCACATCCGGCAATTTTTCACTGGACGCGTTCGAGGTCTGCGTCGAAAAAGAAGAGGCAGATGTGGAAGTTCGACGGGCTCTTCTCAACCGGGTGAGGCAATTCATCGAGGAAACCCAAACGGTAATTCCTGGCGTAATTAAGTCTCTTCAGACGGGCGACTATGAATCGCTCCAAAACCATGTATCTCGTTCTCAACAAATGGCGGACGAGTGGCTCGGGAATCAGGTCCCCGAAACCCGCTATCTGGTGGAAACGGCTCGCGAACACGGAGCTGTCGCATCATCGGCATTTGGCGCCGGCTTTGGTGGCTCTGTCTGGGCCCTGGTTCCATCAAAGAACTCGCCCCGGTTTCTTATGCGCTGGTTTGCTGCGTACGGACGGTCGTTTCAGCATCGATTGAGGAAGGCCTACTTCTTCCAGGAAAAGACGGGTCCGGGGACTTTTGTTCTCGGCGTAGATCCCGAATCGCTCCTATTCAAATCGAATTTTTGACCACAGTCGGTAGAGCGCTAACATCGAAACCGCTGCAACACCAGCCATGGCGATGGCCGCAGGTAGACGGCCATATATAAAGTAGCCTGTGGCGAATAGAAGGCTATAAATCCCTAATGCTCCAACCACGGTAGCCAGTAGGCCCGTCGGGATGTCAGAGCCACCCGTCACATGGTCGATGCCCAGGCGGCTCCGTACGGGCTTCCAACCCGGTCCACCCGGTCGAATTTTCTGGTAGAATGAGTCCAGAACAGCTGGTTCGGTTGTAGGCCCCAGGAAAGCAACCGAAAGCCAGGCCGTTGTCGTTACTCCAACGCCTACAAGGAGTTGCTGCCACGACTCCATCCCGAAACCGTGCCCAATCAGAAATAAAATGGCCACAAGAAAGGAAACGACCATTGCAGTTAGCTCTGAGGCTGCATTTACCCGCCACCAATACCACCGGAGGATGAAAAGAAGTCCGGTACCCGCGCCGATCTGAAGCACGATATTAAATACCTGTAGCGCACTTTCTAGAAACAATGCCAGCGTACAGGCGACCCCCATGAGTACCACCGTCGTGATTCGACCAGACCAAACCTGCTGATTTTCTGTGGCATCCGGTCGAATGAATCGGTGGTAGATATCGTTGACGATGATGGACGAGCCCCAATTCACTTGGGTCGACATCGTCGACATATAGGCAGCGGCCAACGACGTGACCACTAGCCCCAGGAGTCCGCTGGGGAGATAGGTCAGCATGGCGGGATAGGCCAGGTCATTTTGTACTTGTGCCGTCGGCACATTGGGGAAACGCTCAGCAATGGAGGCCAGATCTGGGAATACGATGAGCGAAGCGAGTGCAATCAAGATCCACGGCCACGGCCTGAGCGCATAGTGGAGACCGTTGAATAATAGGGTTGCGCCCGCAGCATGCCGTTCGTTTTTAGCCGAAAGCATACGCTGAACGATATAACCCCCGCCACCTGGTTCTGCGCCCGGATAGTAGGCGGCCCACCACTGAACAGACAGCGGAATAATGAAGACCGGAACGAGTACGTCCATCGATACGGTATCAAAGGACGGTAGAAAGTCCAGCGAGGAGACGACATTTTCATGGACCAGGAGTGAACTCAGTCCCCCGATTTCTGGAAGATTTAGAACGTAAATGGTCGCCCAGATGGATCCGACCATCGCGAGTGAAAACTGAACGAGATCGGTTAAAATAACTCCCCGTAAACCACCAAGAGCTGAATAGACGACCGTTACACCCGCAGCGATGACGACCGTTTGAATGGGCGACCAACCCATCATTACGGTACCGATTTTGATTGCCGCCAGCGTGACTGAGGCCATGATGATGATGTTGAACAGGATGCCCAGGTATACAGCCCGGAAGCCTCTAAGAAACGCGGCCGTTTTACCCGAATAGCGAAGCTCGTAGAATTCTACATCCGTCAGGACACCCGATCGCCGCCACAGCTTTGCATACAGAAATACGGTCAACATACCTGTCAGCAGGAAGGACCACCATGCCCAGTTGCCGTACGTACCCCCGCCGCGTACGATGTCGGCCACGAGATTTGGTGTGTCGGTTGAAAACGTAGTTGCAACCATCGAGACACCGAGCAACCACCAGGGCATGGACTGTCCGCCAAGGAAATAGGATCGAAAGCTTTTTCCAGAGGTTCGAGAAACAGACAGGCCTATCCCGAGAGACACCGCAAAAAAGGTGGCCATGATGGCCCAGTCTATACCGGAGAGATGCATAATGCGCCGAAAGGACAGGAATTGGATGTGCTCCGCCAAAGGTAGCAAAAAAGGAAGATCACACACGAGCGATGAATGAGCGCGGAAGAAGAACGCCGCGTCTTGACTTTGGCCCGGGCGCTGGCGTTTTTGCGACGGCCGCGCAACACACGAGCGATTCCCATGGAATAAAGACGGCAACTCAAAGAAAGACTACAGGACGCCCACAGAATGGCCACAGAATGCTCACCCGAAACGCCTCATCCGAAGGTTGATATCCTCCGGCTCTTGGGGCAACCGGGTACCGTGCTTCTCGATGGATCGTTGGAGCCGGGGCAGCGATGCCTGCTCTTCACGGCGCCGGATCGAATTCTGTCTGCGTCTCGGCCAGCTGATGTTCCGGCGCTTCTTGAGTCCGTCGACCAGGTGCTAAGCGAAGGATGGCATATCGCCGGCTACCTGGCCTATGAGGCTGGATATGGATTCGAGCCGGATCGATTCAGTCACGTAGCGGACAGAGATTACGAACTAGAATTAGGGTACCCGATTGCTTGGTTCGGACTCTACGAAGAGCCCGATGAGATAGCTTCGGCAGACATCGGAGAGCTGTTTCCACCGCCTGAGGGCGGCTTGCTTCTGGACGATCTGGTCCTTCAGGAATCGGACGACGAGTACCGTGTTAAGGTCGAAAGGATCCGTGAGCTTATTCGAGATGGCGACGTCTATCAGATCAATCTGACGGGTCGATTCGAAGCCCATTCGGATCGCGGAATCCTCGAGCTGTATGGGTTGATGCGGCGCCAGCAACCGGTTTCCTACGGTGCGTTCATCCAACTGGGGGACGTGCAGATTTTATCTTCCTCGCCAGAACGATTCGTCGAATGGGAAGGAGGGGTCATCCGCGCGCAGCCGATGAAAGGTACTGCACCGCGGGGGGCCACCGACGAATTGGACAACTATTTGTCTTCGTGGTTACGTACAGATTACAAAAGCCGAGCGGAGAATCTGATGATCGTGGATCTCCTTCGCAACGATCTCTCCATGGTGAGTATCCCCGGTACCGTCCAAGTTCCCCGGCTGTTTGAGGTGGAGCAGTACGCCACGCTTTTTCAAATGACGTCGACGATTGAAGCTCAGCTTCGACCGGGTGTTACGTCGTCTGAACTGATGTCGTCGCTCTTTCCGTGTGGATCGGTCACCGGAGCGCCAAAAATTCGAGCCATGCGACGGATACTGGAACTCGAATCGAAACCCCGCGGCGTCTATTGCGGGGCCATCGGCCATATTTCGCCGCATTCGCAGGGCACATTCAGCGTGGCCATTCGAACGCTCACAAACCGGGAGGGACATTTTATACTCGGCGCAGGTGGCGGCATCGTTTGGGATTCTGATTCTGCTGACGAACTTGAGGAAGCGGTTCTTAAAATCCGATTCCTTTCGAGCCGGGCTCAGAATAAATCGGCGCCGATTGAGATCATTGAGACCATGAAATGGCACGATGGCATCGATCTTCTGGATCATCATTTGGCCCGCCTCCAGCAAACAGCCGATCGACTTGGTTATGCTCTGCCATTCGACAAAATCTCTCGCGAACTGGAGCGGATCGAAAACACACTTGAATCCGGATCACCTCATGTCATCCGCCTGCTTCTCGGCCCCTATGAAGGGCTGAGAGTTGAAGCCAAACCGCTAATTCATGACATCAAACGGGACTACCTCGTTGGAATCTCCCAGAATCCCGTACACTCCGATAACCCATTCCTGCAAGTCAAGACTACGTTTCGGCGTATTTATGAGGCCGGTCGAAGGGAGGCTGAGCAGCGCGGACTGGATGAAGTTCTCTTTCTAAATGAACAGGCAGAACTCACTGAGGGAACGATTACAAACGTGTTTCTTCTGTTGGACGGAAATTGGAAGACTCCACGGCAATCTTGCGGTTTATTGGCCGGCATCGGGAGGGAGATCGAACTGGGTTCGAAACGATCACCCGAAGAATGCATTCTTACGCGAGACGATTATCTGAGGGCGGAAGAGATCGTCCTGACCAATGCTGTCCGGGGTCGAATACGAGCGGTTCGTGAGGAAGACGAATCCGTCGAGGCATCGAAATGACATCATGGCTTGTCGGAATGGACAGGAGGCCTTTTGCGACCTTCAAAATCATCCATTGAACAAGAAATCCCGAAAAACGTTATCAGCGCGTCAAACCAGGCAACCGGAAGAACCCGAATAAGAAAAACAGCAAGAACGAACCGGGGCATGATCAGTCTTTTCTTTCCTGTGTAGATCGCACGCACGGTCTTCTTTACAACGAACTCCGAAGACAGAATCGGAAGAAGCCAGCTGAATCGCGTTTTGACACCTGAAAACATCCCTGTATCGACATAAAATGGGCATATGAGGGTTGTTTTGACCGGATGTCCGAGGTGCTTCATCTCGAGTCGCAGCGACTCGTCGAAGGCAACTGCAGCCGACTTGCTGGCAGAGTAGTCTGCCAATTTAGGCGTGCCAACAAAGGCGCCTGCAGATGCGATCGTTACGACGTGTCCCTTTCCGCGCGAGATCATTTCGGGAAGAAAGGCTTTTGTAACTCTAAAGGGCGCCAGGGCATTGACCGCAAACGTCTTCTCGATGTCCTGGTCCGAGAGTTCGGATATCCAATTTCCGTTTACCACCCCGGCATTATTGAGCAGAATATCGACGTGTCCGAAATCACGTAATGTTTCTTCTGCGGCTTGCAGGATCGAGTCATTGTCTGCGAGGTCGCACGTATACACGTGAAGATGGTTCTCCGTCGGACTTGGCACTGATTTTCCGCTCTCGACCAGCCGGGCGAGTCCCTCAGAGTCGATGTCCCACGCAGCAACCCGGGCGCCAAGCCCCAGGAAAGTGAGCGCGAACAATCTTCCCATGCCGCTGGCGGCACCCGTGATAACGATATGATTGTTAGAGAAATCGATGAATGAGGGCACCATTTGTCGGTCATAAGGGGCCCGTCTCAAGATAAGTGTCTCGTGCACATTCCGAATCCAATTCACGCGGAGACCAGGAAATCTTTTTGTTCCGTTAGTATTCTATGCAGAAACGCGTAGATGCAAAGGGCGAAATTCAGGACTCGGCCGTATTCTTGATCTACAGACGCGACCGGTAATTGAGAGGTCACATATGGACGAGCGATTTCAAGCTTCGGAAGGGTTCAGTAGCAGGGCTCATGTCAAATCGTATGAGGAGTACGATGTCCTCTACAAACAGTCCATCCAGGAAAACGAATCATTCTGGGAGGATCAATCGAAGCGAATTGAGTGGTTCGAGCCCTTTCACACCGTCAAAGACGTGTCGTATGCGTCCGACGACGTCCACATCGGCTGGTATCTGGGGGGTAAAACCAACGCGGCGTACAACTGCATTGATCGACATCTGGAAACCCGCGGAGACCAGACGGCTCTGATTTATGAACCCGATGATCCTAAGGACAACGTCCGGCACATCACGTATCGCGAACTACACGCGGCTGTTTGTCGATTGGCCAACGTTCTCAAGACTCACGGCGTGAAAAGGGGTGATTGCGTAACGATTTACTTGCCCATGATTCCGGAGGCCGTGTACGCCATGCTGGCATGCGCACGAATCGGCGCCGTTCATTCGGTTGTGTTCGCTGGGTTCTCACCGGATTCGCTTGCGGACCGGATCTTGGACGGTCATTCACGGATCGTGTTGACGTCCGATCAAAGCCTTCGAGGTGGAAAGCGAGTGCCTCTTAAAGACAACACGGATAAGGCCCTGGAGCGTTGTCCAGACGTTGCGTCGGTGATTGTCGTAAAGAGAACGGGGGGAGATATCCATTGGACGGACGGTCGCGACCATTGGTACCATGAAGAGGTAGCCTCGGCCTCCGGCGATTGTCCCGTAGAATACATGGACGCGGAAGACCCGCTCTTCATGTTGTATACGAGTGGATCGACCGGGAAACCGAAAGGACTGGTGCACTCCACAGGCGGGTATCAGGTCTATGCTTCCCTCACACACGAACTCATTTTCGACTATCAGGATGGAGACGTGTTCTGGTGTACGGCAGATATCGGTTGGATTACGGGCCACAGTTATATCGTGTATGGCCCGTTACTGAACGGCGCCACGCAGGTCTTTTTCGAGGGCATTCCTACGTATCCAGACGCGAGTCGATTTTGGGAGGTCGTCGATAAGCATCGCGTGAACCAGTTTTATACCGCACCGACAGCGATTCGGGCGTTGATGGCCCAGGGCGATGAATTCGTCACCCGCACCGATCGTTCGTCGCTCAAGGTGCTTGGTACGGTGGGCGAGCCGATCAATCCCGAAGCCTGGCTTTGGTATTACAATGTCGTCGGAAACGGAAAATGTCCGATCGTTGACACGTGGTGGCAAACGGAAACCGGCGGGATCATGATCACCCCGCTTCCCGGAGCCGTACCGCAGAAGCCGGGTGCCGCGACCGTTCCGTTCTTTGGTATAAAACCTGAAGTACTCGATACAGAGGGCAACGTGTTGGATGGCGAGGTCGAGGGAGTTCTTGCGATTGCGGATTCCTGGCCCGGTCAAGCTCGAACGATTTACGGTGATCACGAGCGCTTCGTACAAACGTACTTTTTGACGTTCGAGGGGAAATACTTTACGGGAGACGGTTGTCGCCGGGATGAGGACGGATACTATTGGATCACCGGCCGCGTGGACGATGTCATCAATATTTCAGGCCATCGAATGGGTACGGCCGAGGTGGAAAGTGCTCTGGTTGCCCATGCAAGCGTCGCGGAAGCGGCGGTTGTCGGGGTGCCCCATGATATCAAAGGACAAGGTATCTACTGCTATGTCTCCCTGAATGCCGGGGAGGAGCCAACAGAAGATTTGCGTCAAGATCTCAGGCAACAGGTTCGCAAAGCAATCGGTCCCATTGCGACGCCGGATTTTGTTCAGTTCGCTCCGGGACTTCCAAAAACCAGAAGTGGAAAAATTATGCGGAGAATCCTGCGGAAGATTGCAGCGGACGATTACGAAAACCTGGGTGACACGTCGACGCTTGCCGATGAAACCGTCGTCTCAGACCTTATTGAAAATCGCCAAAACAGGCTCAGTTAGCTAACAAATCAAATCATTTAATCCAAAGTGAGAAAACGGCCGATTCATTCAATCTGGAATGTGGCATAGATTCTGAACGATTTCGGATGGTTCCCAAAAAGTCCTTAGAATGGTCTTTTTCGACGTTATGCAACCAAATGGGAATGAAGCGTCTCCATACTCCGAACTGCTCCGGGAATGAGTACACCATCGGCTCAGATGACGTCCGTCGTATAACCCGATCGCGCTTGTCGTAGACAAGGGTTGTTCTCATGTCTGCATGGTTCGCCGGGTAGATGGCGAGAGATGGGGGGTAGACGGGCCGGGTACAGAGGTTGGTTTCCTGGGGGAGAGGTCTTAGTACGGGAAGTTTCTCTCTTCTAGACTTGGTCGTATTTCCCTCTATTAAGGGCAAGGAATGATAACGCCTCCTCCCCAGAAGCAATTCTCACGTTCGCAAAATGTACAGAGAGCGACTACGCACCTGAGATATACGTCCAAACCTAAGGGCACGAAAATAGCGTAGAACTACCCCTATTCTTTACGTCAAAGATGATGGATTATTTGATCTAACGAATTGCTTCGCCCAAGGCTACCGGAATGGCTACCGTCGTTCTCGCAGAGGATTATTCGATTGTTCGAGAAGGGATTCGGGAGCTTCTAACCCAGACGACCGAACACGAACTTGTCGCCGAATGCGGTGATGGCTTAGCTGCCCTGGAGCTCGTAAAAGAACATCGCCCCGACATCCTCATCACCGATCTTCGTATGCCTGGTCTCGACGGGTTGGAAGTGACTCGGCGGGTTCATCGGGAATTTCCCAACACGGCCGTCGTCGTCCTCTCGGTGTATTCGAGTGATTCTTGTGTTTCCCTCGCCTTTCGAAACGGCGCCTTGGCCTATGTGCTCAAGAATTCAGACATCAAGGAGCTGAATGATGCCATCGTTAGTGCATTAAACGGAAAGCGCTTCATGAGCAAAAGCTTGGCAAGTCTCACCCAACGCGAGCCGATTCCGGCGGATCGCTACGAATTACTCACAACTCGAGAACGAGAGATATTCCAGCTGGTTGGTGAAGGATTAACCGTATCAGAGATCTCGGAAAAGCTTTGGATCAGCGTTAGGACCGTCGAAAAAGACCGGTCCAACTTAATGCAGAAGCTCGAGGTGGAGAAACCTGCTGACCTGATTCGATTTGCACTTCATCAAGGCCTCATTCCGCTTGACCTTGCCGGCGACCGAGCCGCTGCCTAATCGGGACAACGGTCTCCGATGTTCTCTTGTCGCTCTCGCCGACGGGCATCCGTAGAGCGAACCTGGCTTTACGAAAAATACGCCGAACTACCTATATTCTTTACGTCTCCGAGAGCCGATTACATGAACTAGAAATCGTGAGATTAACTCATGGTGGAAGTTTACTTATCCGCTTCCATGATGGTTGATTTGAGATAATGTGGTTAATATGAGATAATGCGTGGCTCCTGGAGAGGGTCCCGGAGCTGCGTGTTATTTCATTACGCTTGTTGTCGTTCCAGAAAACAGGTTGAAGGCGGACATTAATGACGTGTGATCATGGCAGGCATAAAGAAGAATTTTTTTCCGTCGATCCAATTACCACTGATACGGCCGTCGTGACCGTTGGTGAATACCTTGATTTTCGGAATGCATCGGATTTCAATGTCATTCTAAAAGACCAAGTTCGTCAGGGTACTCGGAAATTCATCCTGGATTTCTCAGATACAAAATCAATCGACTCGACAGGACTAGGTTCGATATTTACGTTGTACCGCCAGCTGAAGCCGTTGAGCGGAATGATCTGTTTCGCCTCGGCATCAGATACGGTTAGGATTACATTAAAATTGACGCGATCGTACAAGGTGTTCCAGCAATTCCCGACCGTCGAGGAAGCACAAAAAGCAGTTTGTACGCTGGGATGATAGCGATCGAGTTCACGGGCGCCGGGAAAATCGACGACGACCCTAATGCAGCCCTGAGCGATCCGCCGGATGGCTGAATGCGGTAGTCGATCGCTTGATATAGGGCTTCCGAAAATGAGTATACAATTCGCTCGACCGACGTCCGCCGAATAACCCATCCCGCTTGTCGTAGAGACGGGTTGCTCTCATGTTTGCGAGGTTGACTTAAAAGAATCGGGGCTGTACCGTACGATCCGTTACTTCTCAATACCCTATATCCGTCAGATCGTTATTCGTCAATGAAAACGTAAACTGATGCGTGTGTCCTACGGAGCTTGATGAGCCCACCGTGACAGAAGTGCCCGTACTAATGGTTCCCAGTTGCGTAGCTGACAACGTAACGGTATGCACATGTTGGTCAGAATTAGACGACTGATAACTTTTCGCGGTCGCCGAGTCCAAATCAGCAATCGGAATTGATGCCGAGTGAGAATGCCCGGCAACGATAGTGGAAACAGCGCTCAACGTCATGATCTGATTGCCGCCATTATTTCCGGTGTTCGAATTATTCTCGCCATCTGAGTTCGTATCGCAGCCCACTACATAAATGGCTCCAGCCACGACAGGGAAGGCCTTTCCAGCTTCAATAATAAATCGGCGTCTATTCATAGTCGTGTACCAGTGATTTTGGTTTGGCTTACGTCCGATGCCCACCACTCATATGTCACTATTCTGCACGTTACTCACGCAATGGATAGAAATATCTTTACTCAATTGCCATGAATTGCCAGGGCAATTAATTGTGCCCTAACAGTCCCTGGAATTGCAATACGTCCAAATACCTCCGCGGCCCCGTTCTTCGAGGATCTTGAAGTGGGATAAGTTTTTGCCGACCATGGCGATCCCGGATGGGTGAGTCTAAGGAAACGGGGCTCAGGGCGAAAGTGCAAATACCCGGCGTTCATTCAGCCGGTGTCTACAATAGCCTATTTGTAGGCAATCGCTGCGCTTGCTGGGCCGGCATTTGGAAGGATCTCGAAGCGCGTAAATCCAACTTCCTCACACCATGTACGAAAGTCGGCTCCAGGTTAGTCGAAGGCTTCACTAAATTCGATGAGCATGTTGAGTGACATCAACAGGCCAAATTCGTTTTCTCGCCGGGCATTGTCGATCAGATTCTCGACGGCGATACACGCTCCTCCCTCAGGAAGCGCATCTTGAAGCTCCAGGCCGGTCTTCGGCCCGTCCCCCAGGTGTGTGAACACCTCAAACTCTACCGCTGACCGCAGAACGTTGGAGGCCTAGAAACCCGAGCCAATTTGCACAATGTGTGATGGGTTAACGGAGTGGTCCATCGGAGTTACCTCAAATCCTGTTAATAAGTCGTTGTAGGACAAGGGGAAATTCAAGTTTACAGTACGCCCAAATTGAAACGGATAAGATTATTATGTTGGCAATTCTAGATGTATATCGTTATTCATTTACAACAACTCAATTAATTAATTAAGGAGAACGTTATGCCACTCAGAATCAACGATGAAGCGCCTAACTTCACGGCTCAAACCACCCATGGGGAAATAAATTTCCATGAGTGGTTAGGTGATGGCTGGGGAGTTTTGTTTTCACATCCTAAAGATTTCACGCCCGTCTGTACCACCGAATTAGGATATATGGCTGGTTTGTTGCCCGAATTCACCAAGAGGAACTGTAAAGTTATTGGTTTGAGTGTCGACACGGTCGACGACCATAATGAATGGGCTAAGGATATTGAAGAAACCCAGGGGCACGCGGTTAATTACCCGATGATAGGTGATCATGATTTAGCTGTCGCAAAATTATATAACATGCTTCCTGCTGAAGAAACAGGTACGTCAGAAGGACGCACAGCGATGACCAATGCGACCGTTCGATCCGTATTTATTATTGACCCTGATAAAAAGATTAAATTAATGTTAACCTATCCAATGACGACAGGACGCAATTTCGATGAGATCTTACGAGTCATCGATTCTATGCAGTTGACAGCCAAACACAAAGTAGCTACTCCTGTAAATTGGAAAGAAGGTGATGATGTAATCATCGTACCCAGTGTGTCCAATGAAGAAGCTGAAACGATATTTCCTGATGGTTGGCAAACGGTAAAACCGTATTTGCGAACAGTAAAGCAACCCAACTGAAACTTGCTCACCGATCAATTCAGCCGAGAGCTTTCGCGTCGGCTGAAATTGACTGGAGCCATGATTCCGAAACGGCGGTGGCATCAAGAACCAATCGTTTGAGCTTTAGCTTAGGGCTGCCAGGTATAGAGTCGTTAACGCTCCGGTGCTGTGCCCCAAAGCACCTACTCTTTTCAGATCGACTTCTGGCGGCATCGCGCACGATAAAAATTACCCAGAACACCGATCAGCAAGAGGCTATTCGTTCTGAACGACGCGCCGTATACGAGCAGAACCAACGAGATCGGTCTCAGATTGGCGGTATCACTGGCAACGAGAGAGGGCGAAGCTCAGTCGACGAACTCACGGACTGGGCGCCGTGGGCGGATCGGGGTCTTGTTTTTTAGCGAACCAGGATTACGTTGAATATCCATATTCGAGAAAGGAAAAGAAGAGCGGTTCAGTCGATTAGACTGAAGTGCGTTCCTCATCCGTTTATAACCGGTGCGCTCCGTATGTCCGGAGAGCTCGTGGGCGGTTCTTGCGGATTACAGCCTCATGCCGGAGTCATCATGTAATAATCGTCCCCAGGCAGCGGATCTTGGATATGGTATCGAACACCTGTTACGAGCCCCTATCTGGTGCTCAGTTCGTCCTTAGCGCTCTCGCATGAGTAGACGCCGTCGCACGATCACGTCGCGGGTTACTTTTATGGAATCGGAGGCGTAACAGGGCACTCGGTTCGTGGACGTCATGACTGACCTCCTTTTCTAGCTCGATAGGCTTCAAGAGATTGAAGCGAGCGGGAGCGTCATCCTTGGAATTTGATTCTGAATCTGCTTGGGATATCGCACCATTTTGAAGTATTGTATCGGGCGTCATTTTCGGGTACGTACGTTCTTGGTTTTACTCAAGGAACACTAGGTTCCTTAACCGCGACCTTAACCATGCTAAATAAAAATAATCGTAAGTACTTTATAAACTGATATTTATGTCTAAGTCCTTTTACTTCAACCTGAAACAATATGGCATAGACGTAACCACGATCGTTCGCAACGCATCGCCCGCGCGGCTCTATGAGGAGGCGATCCTGTACGACGAAGGTGCAGCGGTTTCGAGTACGGGTGCCATCATGCTAAGATCGGGCACCAAGACAGGGCGATCTCCTAGCGACAAGCGGATCGTCGAATCATCCGAGAGCCGGGATGACATTTGGTGGGGTGACATCAATATTAAGATGGACCTCGACATCTTTGAGATTAATCTGGAGCGCGCGATCGACTATTTCGATACATGCGAACGCTTGTATGTCTTTGATGGCTTTGCTGGATGGGACCCTGTATATCAGATCAAGGTGCGCATCATTTGCACTCGTCCGTATCACGCGCTTTTCATGCATAACATGTTGATCCGTCCATCGGCGGAAGAACTTGCAAAGTTCGGCGAGCCCGACTACGTAATTTTCAATGCGGGAAGGTTTCCTGCCAACCGCAATACCCAACAGGTCACTTCCAAGACGTGCGTCACGCTCTGTTTAGAGAAGAAGCAATTCGTGATTCTTGGGACGGAATATGCGGGTGAAATGAAAAAGGGTGTGTTTACGATCATGAATTATATCATGCCCAAGCAGGACGTTCTTTCCATGCACTGCTCGGCCAATGAGGGTCCTGATGGAAACGTATCCCTTTTCTTCGGCCTTTCCGGTACGGGTAAGACCACGCTGTCAGCCGACCCGCATAGAGCTCTTATCGGAGATGACGAACACTGCTGGACCGATCACGGAATCTTCAATATTGAAGGGGGCTGCTACGCCAAAGCCATCGGACTTTCAGCAGAGAAAGAGCCGGAAATCCACGGTGCCATTCGGTTTGGAGCCGTCCTGGAAAATGTGGTCTACGATCCAGATACACGCGAAGTGGACTACGATGACGTCTCGATCACGCAGAACACGCGGGCATCCTATCCGATCGAGTTTATTGAGAATGCCAAGATTCCGGGGATTGCGGGACATCCGAATCACATCATTTTTCTTACTTACGACGCATTCGGAGTCCTTCCTCCCGTCTCCAGGCTCTCTCCTGCACAGGCCATGTATCATTTTATGAGCGGTTACACGGCAAAGGTAGCCGGTACCGAAGTGGGTGTAACTGAGCCCAAAGCAACGTTTTCCGCCTGTTTCGGGGCAGCCTTTATTGTCTGGCATCCAGCCAAATATGCCGAACTCCTGGCGGAGAAAATGCGATCGCATAGCGCCAAAGCGTGGCTGATCAATACAGGTCTTACGGGTGGGCCGTATGGTAAGGGTGAACGGATGTTACTCAAGTACACACGGGCCATTATTGATGCCATCCACGATGGGTCACTCGACCATGCTGATTCGATTCCAGATGCCGTATTCGGTTTCGATGTCGTTACATCCGTTCCGAACGTTCCGTCGGAGGTGTTGAATCCGCGCGATACTTGGGACCGTGCCGACGAATACGATGCTACGGCAAGTAAACTGGCTCGCTCATTCAGGGAGAATTTCGAGCAGTTTGAGGAAGGATCGTCTGACGAGGTGCTTCACGCCGCACCGAAGGGGTAACATTCTCCGACTAGACGTCCGTACCCGAAAGCGCCTCAGCGAGTCTGAGCGCTCCTATTTCGGGTGGATGATCTGGATCGGTGAATTCGACGTTGGGATTTTCAGTCGTTAACGCCTTTTCGAGCAAGCTCCGATACAGCGGGTTCTGGCAAAGCCCACCCATGAAGGCGAGTCGCGAGTTGTCGAGTTGATCAAGAACCAAGCCTGCTTCGCGAGCCAATTCGGTGGCCTCCGTTCGGAGGATTTCGATGGCCACTTCATCGCCGTTTTCAGCAGCTTCAAATACAAAGGGAGCCAGCGTCGAAAATTTCAAATTCTCATCGTTCACGGCTGCGATCATTCCATCTCTGTCGGTGATTTCCAGTTCGACCGTCAACCGTTCGGACAATATTTCGGACAAAATTGCTGACAATGATGTGCTTTTACCTCCGTCCAATGCCATGCATATGGCGCGCACGGCTCGCCGACCGATTTGTTCACCGCTCCCCGGATCTCCCAGGCGAGCTCCCCATCCTCCCGCGCGCAAGAAATCACCCGTGTCGGTATTTGCGAAGATTCCCGAGCCTGTGCCCGCGATGAGGATCGTTCCCGCCCGACCCGAAAACGCACCTTCAAGGGCAATGACGGCATCCGAGTGAGCCTCGAACCGATCGAGGGGGTTTGTTCGGGCAGTTACAAACCCCTGATTCAACTCGTTCAGGATAGCACTCCGACCGGCACCGGCTACGCCGGCTACCGAGTATATAATGGCGTCCGAATGAGCTTCTTCTCTGATTCGCGCGAGTGAAGCGGCAATGACGCCGATGACTTGAGAAGCATTGGCTCTATGATAATTTGCTCCATGTGTACTAAATCGGATAATGTGTTCCGCGTCTGCGTCCCTGTGCCGGTATGCGACGGACGTTTTGGTTCCACCGATATCGAACCCTACATACATTTTGGACTGTGATTCCATTATCTGGCCGGCCTGAGTTCGGTCCGTTCGTATTCCATTTCGTCGACCCCCATGTGGACGCTGACGGGGGCCCGATTTTCAGGTAGAAATCGCCCCAGGAATGATGCGTAACGAACGATAGGTCGTTCAAATTCAAACGTGGATCCTGGTCGACTGCCGAACAAGCCCTCCCAAGCGGTCGCAGCTTTCAATTTAGACGCATCAATCGCCGGTCCCCACGAAAGAGAAGTCGGGTGACCCCGACCTGCGACCGACACCGGCAGAAACTCGTTTTGAAATTTACTGACACGCCGATCCGTTGTTGTCAGCGTACTCATCCATCCCGGATAGTAAACTTGTAATTCTTGTACGCTCTCCCAGCGCCATTCTCGCATGTCCGCGGTGTACCGTCTGGTCAAGGCCATTACCGCATTCGCCAGGGAACTCTCTGCGGTTTCTCCAAGAAGCGAATCTTCAGGCGATCGCCTCAACTCCTGATCCGCATATTCTGCAATCGACGCCGCGATAGAGGATCCTCGGTAACTCAGGTCCCAATTCCGCAGGTAGTCAACGGCTTCATTTTCTCGAACTGTCCGATTTGTTACGGAATCAAGCGCCGATAGGTAACGGTCTGTCCATTTCTTTGCTGATGTGCTGAACGTGTCGTGCAACAAATCCCAGTCAGATTGAGCTTCAGTCTGTCCAGAAATTATTTCCTGCAACCGTTCTTTCAGATCGGAGCCGGATTCAGAATTACTAATAAATAGGACACCGCTCGGGTGTCGAAAAGAAGTCAATGGAAAGCCGGTGATTGTCGCGCCGACCCCGGATTTGTTGACAATTCCATCATCTCGGAAGAGCGAAAAGGGGCGAAGAATTCCAGCCGTCAATTTAATCCAAGACTCGCTGTCCGTAGAATGATTCATGCCCGACCATTTCAAAAGCGTCCGGAGGCTATCGGTCGAGGCGCTATCGTCGATCGCAAGAGCTCCATTGATCCTCTCGATTTGGACCACCTCTTCGAAGCCTTCAGCATCTTTCAGGCGGTCGTAAATCGTCTCGGATGATGTAATATCCGCCAGTGATACTTGCTCCACGGATACGTTAGCAGCCATCAACAAAGTCCAGGAAAACTCGTAGGTTCGTCCGGCCGGAAATAAGATCGTCCCCGGAATCGATAACCCGTCAATTCTCTCCCCCGCCGATGACGCGAACGCAAACTCCTGGAGGATGGGTTGACCAGAATTGCCCATTAGATAGCGGAGAAGATGGCGCATCTGTTGTCCACCCCCGATGAGAAGATTCATGTTTTCACCCATGCCGAAAACGTGCAATCGAGAACGAAGCGAACGGTCCGCCGCAAGGAGCTCTTGTACTCCAGGAATTCTTGGATCGAGTCGTTGAACGGGCGCACTGAGCCAGGCCCATAACCGTTCCACGGCAATAGAATGCCAGGGCTGCCAACTCTCCGGTACGATCTCAAGAAGTACAAGGACTGCTTTACGTTGAACCCGTTTGGTCATGAGCGCTGCGGTCATCCCGTCCGCGTAACGTTCAAGTTGTGTACGGACCTCCGGGGAAAGCGAATCAAAAGAGCGCCGGGCATCCTTTGCAAGTTCTAAGCTTCTCGCAAGACGGTCTTCATCCCACGCCTCCTGTCCGAACCATTCGCTCAGTTTCCCCAAAGATGCTTGTCGCATCAGCAGCGATATCCACGGCCGATTCATCCCGTGGGCATACCCGAGTGCGGTATAAAAATCTCCACGCCCTTCCGCCTGAATGTGAACGGGTCCTTCTTCGGCCCAGTAGATCGAAACCGTCTCTGCAAGACCCTGAATAGGATGACGGGCCGGAGGCGCCGTCTTTACACCGTAAGAGAGGTAGTACAGAATACCGATGAACCCGGCGGCAAGCGCCAGAATCGTTCCGACGATGACACCAGGTTTTGACACGTGCCAAACTCGGGAATACGCTGTCATGTAGGGAGAGCTGTTTTGCGGGCCTGAACCCAGGCGTCAAACTCGTCCAGGCTCATTGCATTCAGGCATTGGTCCGAAGTCAGATATCCCTTTCTTGCCACCGCCACACCCCATCGAGTGTAAGCAAGTTGATCAACGGCGTGCGCATCAGGATTGATCGAGATCTTTATTCCTCGTCGGGTCGCTTCGCGAATCCAACGCCAGTCCAGGTCGAGGCGATAGGGGTTGGCATTCAGTTCAACAGCTACTCCGTGCTCTAGACACGCGTCCAGGACAGCTTCGTGATTCAATGGATATCCTTCTCGTCGGAGGAGGAGTCTTCCAGTGGGATGACCGAGGATCGACGTATGGGGGTTGGATACCGCCGTAATCACGCGCGTCGTGGCTTCCTCCTCCGTCATGTTGAACCCTATATGCACACTAGCCACGACGAAATCGAATGACGCCAGGATCTCGTCCGAATAATCCAGGCTTCCGTCCGTAAGGATGTCGCTTTCGATGCCTGAAAAAATGCGAAACTCGCTTCCGCCATCTTCGGAGAACTCGCGATTCAGCGCATCGATTTCCTCCTGTTGACGGGTTACTTCCTCAACGCTCAACCCATGGGCGATCTTCAGAGACTGGCTGTGATCACAAATTCCAAAATACGACAATCCCATCTCACGAGCGGCTTCCACCATTTCGCGGAGCGTATGCGCGCCATCACTGTACGTCGAATGATTATGGAGTGTACCTCGGAGGTCAGCGTCACACATCAGGTCGGGAAGTTCGCCACCTTCGGCCATCGAAATGACTTCTCCGGACTCCCTCAGTTCCGGAGGTATGAAGGGCACGCCGACGAGTGCAAATACTTCTTCTTCCGAACCTGCTTCGCTAGGTTCCGGAAACCGGTCGAGCCAAGCCTTAACAAAACTATCGCTTCCAGTCCGACGGAAAAGGTGAACTCCTAACTGACCTTTGTCTGCCAGGTGGAGTTTCAGCCGGAGCCCGTCCTGTAGCTGCGTAGTGATCACTCCGTTGTCGATCGGGCCGAAACGATCGACCAGGTGAGAGCTGCCAGCGTCTGAATCCAGTTCGATGATCAACTCGACTTCGGATACGGTTTCCAAGTTGCGTCGTAGCTCGCCGGTGATCTCGACGGCCGTCACGCCCGGTATTTTCTGGAGCTCCTCGACGAGATCATTCGTTCGTACGAATGCATCGGCATAATGACGTTTCTTTCGATACGTGCGCAGTGCGGCCACATTCTCCAATATGGAGGCCTCGCTTTTTTTCCCAAAGCCGTCCAACTCAGAGATATATCCTGATTCGGCCGCGGCTTCAAGCTCGTCAATCGTTTGAATGCCCAGCGTTTTCCATAGCGAGCGGACTTTCTTGGCACCGAGTCCTTTCACCGAGAGAATGTCTAGAAGGCCTGGCGGGACCGCACCGAGCAGGTCATCGCGAACATCGAATGACCCTGTTTCGAGGATTTGACCGATCTGATCGGCCAATCCCGTGCCGATTCCCTTGATGTCCGTTAAGGTACCGGCATCTAGAAGGTCACCGACGGCGTCTTCCAGGCGTTCTATCGTTCGAGCTGCATTTGCGATGGCACGGCTCCGAAACGGGTTTCCACCTGTGAGATCGATGAGTGCCGAGGTTTCTTTGAGTACACGTGCGACTGCTTTATTGGTCATTTACCGGGACGAATGAATCGTCATTGCGTTGATTCCAAGGTACATACGCCCTCGATCGGGAGAAAGGAACGAATTTTGAATCTGCCATCCGCGATAAACAGTAGCAAAATGGATGGTTAGGGCCATTATTGATGCCCGACCGGGATCATTCAGAATATCGTTCATGTTAGCCACCCTCTCAGGGTGCCCGGCTTGTTCATTGCTACCCGACCAATACCCAATCTGATCTTAAAGAGTATGAAATTGCGCAGATCTTTTGTTTACGCAAGTGTCATGGCCGTCGTGATCGCCTTGTTCGTCGGCCTTCAACTCGGAGCCAGCGTGTCTACGGCTGATACGGCCAAGGCACTGAAAAAGCTCGAGGAGACCTTCCTGCTGCTGAACCGACAATACGTAGAAGAGGTCGATGCCGACAAACTGGCCGAGACGGCGATTCGGGCGATGCTTAAGGATCTGGATCCGCATTCGCTCTACATCGACGCGGATGAGCTGAAAGGCGTCAATGAAAATTTCAATGCCGAGTTTGAGGGAATCGGGATTGGATACGAGCTGCTCAAAGGACCCGACGGCCAGGACACGCTGGCGGTGTTGAATGTTCTTCCCGGTGGCCCGAGTGAGGAAGTGGGGCTACAATCAGGTGACCGAATTATTGAAGTAAATAAGGTGACTTCGATTGGTTACAAGAATGCGGACGTTGAGAAAAACTTGAAGGGGCCTAAAGGATCCGAAGTGAATATTACGGTTCGACGCCCGGGCGTTCCGAATCTGCTTTCGTTCGACATTACTAGGGATAAAATTCCCATTTATACACTCGATGTCGCGTATATGTTGGACGATGACACGGGCCTCATTCGTCTGAATCGATTTGCCAGCAATACGGACAGAGAGTTTCGTGAGAGTCTAAAGGATCTCAAGAAAAGGGGAATGAAACGGTTGATTCTGGACCTTCGGGGTAACTCGGGTGGATACATGAATATGGCCGTACGAGTGGCGGATGAATTTTTGAGCAGTCGGCAGTTGATTGTCTCGCAAGGCGGCCGGACCCGTGATTCCAATGAGAGCTTTCGTGCAAGTTCAGGCGGCCTGTGGGAATCTGGACCCATCATGGTTCTGGTTGACGGCGGTTCGGCCTCGGCCAGCGAAATTGTAGCCGGAGCCCTTCAGGATCATGATCGAGCTCTGATTGTGGGTCGAAGAACGTTTGGTAAAGGACTGGTTCAGAAGCAGTGGCGCCTGAATGACGGAAGCGCTCTTCGCATAACGGTCGCTCGCTACTACACGCCCTCGGGAAGACTGATTCAGACGCCCTATGAAAACGGAGATCGAAAGGATTACTATAGCAGCAAGATGTCGCTTCGTCTTCAGGATGGTCCGAAGACAGCCGTCGAGCTCCTGAATGAGGTTCCGGATTCACTCCGCTATCGAACGGACGCCGGACGACTGGTCATAGCGGGTGGAGGAATCATCCCGGACTATATTGTGCCCGTGGACAGTCTTTCAGACCTCGTACAAACGATTCTGAGTCGCAGTCTGGAAAATCAATTTATCCGATCATGGATTGACACGCATTCAGAGGCGCTGCAAACCACCTGGGTAGAAACAGAAAACCAGGCTGGCTTTATCGAAGACTATTCTGTTGACGATCAAATGCTGAATGCATTTCTTGATTTCGTTGCGGAAAGGGGAGTGGTAGTTGGGGATCGTGTATCAGGCGACGTGGACGAAACCGCCATCAAACGGTTTTCTTTAGCTGATCTTGCAGAGAACACAGAATTCCTTGAGACCATTTTGAAGGCCAGATTGGGCACGAGACTTTTCGACCGGAGTTTATTTTATCCGATTTTCCGGACGGTTGATCATGACCTCAAAGAAGCACTCAAACTCTGGCAGCCTGCCGAAAATCTTGCGCAGGCGTACGCGCAGGTAAATTAGGACATCGTTAAGTTGGGAGGAATTCTCCGGCAACTTCGGGCAACTGGTTGTGTCTTGAGGGTGTCGAGCACGTGATTGCGTACTTGCTTGGCTTCGTGCATTGACAAATGACGCTAGAATAGATATCATTGAGCCTCGTTTTTACGGCCGATCTTCATTTTAGAATGGGGCGGCCGTTTTCAAAAAAGAGGGTTTACTAGAATTTGGAAAGGGTTCCCACCATTACCCCGACACTCTTTCAGCTAACTAACCTGTCCCAACGGAGGGATGTAATCCATGAAGCTTTATAGCTTGGTTCTCATGCTGCCCCAAGAGGTAGCGGCCGATGACGGCTTGGTCAACATGCTTGTTCAACGTTTCAACGAAGGCGGCGAGTTTATGTGGCCCGTTCTCGTATCGCTGATCATCGGACTTGCTATTGCCTTTGAGCGCATCATCACGTTGAACCGAGCGGATATTAACACGCGTAAATTCATCGTTACCGTAAAGGGAGCGTTGGAAGAAGATGGAATCGCCGCGGCTGAGGCGGTCTGCGCAAATACTCGCGGCCCAGTTGCCTCCGTCTTCCAGGCCGGACTTCTTCGTCACGACGAAGGAATCGAGGCCGTCGAAAAGGCCATTGTATCCTACGGCTCCATTGAAATGAGCTTTCTGGAGAGAGGCCTTGTCTGGCTGTCACTGTTTATTTCGCTGGCTCCAATGTTTGGATTCCTCGGAACGGTTGTTGGAATGGTCGCTGCGTTTGACGCGATTGAGAAAGCCGGTGATATCTCGCCGAGTTTGGTAGCCAACGGTATTAAGGTGGCTCTCCTCACAACGGTGTTTGGTCTGATCACGGCGATCATTCTTCAGTTCTTTTACAATTACGTCATTTCAAAAATCGACCGAATTGTAATCGATATGGAAGAAGCTGCGATCGAACTGATCGATTCGCTCGTTCTGCTACGCGCTGGCCAACCAGGAAGCGAATAGAACAAAATCGGGATGGACGAGTCTCTGATTCGCTCGTTAATCCCCAAAAAACTTGATTCTGATATGGCTGGAATCGTTCCATACCTAATCTGGGCTGCTCTCATCGTTTCCGGACTGAGTCTGGCGGCGATGGCTGTGTTCGGAATTCGAAATATCGCCTACGGGAAGATGGACTATGTAACCGCTGGCTTGCTGGGCACACCCGGCCTTCTTCTCGTGGTTTTAGGGTTCGTAATGGATTCGTGGGCTGAAGCTGCCGTAATGACCTTCATGATTTTATTGGTCCTAACGTCTCTTTCCTTACTTATTTCGAGCCTCCGGGGACTCTTGGGCCTGTAATTCTGCTCACGTAACCTTATCGCCTCATGCCGGTAATTAAGAAAAAAGAACGCGTAGAGCCATTTATTCCGACTGCGTCGATGGCGGATATCGCGTTTCTGCTGCTCATTTTCTTCCTCGTCACCACGACCATTGATGTCGATACGGGGATTGGGATGGTGCTTCCGCCAAAACTTGAGGAGGATGTTATCCCACCTCCGATCAAGGAGCGGAATGTTTTGAAGATTTTGGTGAATGAACAGGGCCAGGTACTGCTCGAGGACCTGCCGTCTGCCGTAGGTCTTGTTCGCGACCAGGTGAAAAAACACGTTCTAAATAATGGGGTGGATCCTCGTTATGCTGAAGCCACGGATAAGGCCCTTGTCTCGATTAAAACGGCACGGGAAACTCCTTATGATGCGTATATCCAGGTTCTTGACGAAGTCTGGATGGCCTACTTCGAAATGTGGGACTCGGAGGCTCGCCAACTGGGTTATGCCAACTACCGTGACTATGTCGCTGTCGTGGGTCAGGATAACCCGATCCGTGAGAAGATAAAGGCGGCTATTTCCATCGCTGAACCCGACGCGGCCTAGCGGCGTCGTTTGACGACTGACTGAATTAGGTAACTGATATGGCCGGGCATTTTAAACAGAAGAGCAAAGCGAAGCAGGATATTCCAACAGCATCCCTTCCTGACATTATTTTCATGCTGTTGATTTTCTTTATGGTTACGACCGTACTTCGCGAAACCACGGTTCAGGTTCGAACCATTCTTCCGAAGGCCGAGGCTCTGACAAAGATCGATCAAAAAAGATTGGTCACTTACTTATGGATCGGTCCGAAGAAGCTTCCCGACAACGCTATCGGAGAGACGGGCGTCCAAATTGACGATGCGCTGGTCGAAGATTTGAGCAGCGTGCGTTCGATCATGTATAGGAAGTTGGTCGAACAACCCAAATTGATCGTTTCATTGCGGGTTGACGGGACGTCTGAAATGGGGATCCTGATGGACGTTCAACAGGAACTAAGAGAAGCGGGTACTCTCCGGGTCAACTTCTCTACAAAGCGGGACGTCGTACTCTGACCGCCTAAATCACGGCGTGTGGCCCCCATGTGACTCTATGTTGGACGTCCGCGTGAATCGTCCCTGAATTCGAACAAGCCTCGCATTGCGGGGCTTTTTTTTTGGCCGTAACCCGGTACCTTTGCCCGCTTCCAAAACCCGGGTGAGTGTTACCCCGAGCTCATCTTAACGTCGACCGGAATTTCTGAAACCTGTTCCTCGCATCTATCCCTGGCAAGAATGGCTTATCGGATTACGCTACTCCCCGGAGACGGAATCGGCCCTGAGGTAACTAGAGCGACAGTCACGGTTCTCAAGGCAACCGAGCTGGAGTTCGAGTGGGTTGAGTACCCGGACCTCGGAGCGTCCGCGCTCGAAAAATTAGGGACGCCGCTTCCAGAATCCATTCTTGAGTCGATTCGAGAAACAAAAGTGGCCCTCAAAGCTCCGGTTGCCACGCCCGTGGGAACGGGCTTCAAGAGCGTGAACGTACAGCTTCGCCAAAAACTTGATCTGTATGCAAATGTTCGGCCGTGCAAATCACTGCCGGGTATCCCGTCCCGATTCAAAGAGGTGGACCTCGTGATCTTTCGGGAGAACACAGAGGGTCTGTATTCCGGAATGGAGACATACGATGAGCGACATGATATAGCGGATTCCATCGCTCGGATTTCCCGCGCAGGATCAGAACGCATCATTCGATTTTGTTTCGAATATGCTCAGGCGCATCACCGAAATCCGGTGACCGTCGTTCATAAAGCCAATATTCTTAAACTGACTTCTGGAATGTTTCTGAAGATTGCCCGCGAATTTTCTGACCAATTCCCCGATGTAGAATTCAATGACCGCATTATTGACAACATGTGCATGCAGCTTGTGATCAATCCCCAAGATTACGACTGCATTGTGACGACCAATCTTTTTGGAGACATCTTGAGCGATCTGTCTGCCGGGTTGGTGGGTGGTCTCGGCGTCGTCGCGGGCGCCAATATCGGAGATGAATATGCTGTATTCGAAGCCGTCCACGGCAGCGCTCCGGATATAGCTGGACAGAATCTAGCGAATCCGACGGCGTTAATTCGATCCGCTGAAATGATGCTTCGGCATCTTGGGGAGATGAACGCCGCAGACGCCGTTGCGAACGGATTGTCGGAGATGTATACGGAAGGCAAATATCTCACTGCAGACCTTGGCGGCTCGACCGGAACCATGGAGTTTGCCGAGAAACTGGCCGAGCGGGTGGCGATTCATGTGGAATAAGTTGATCGCGCTAATACGCGCGGATTTGGTATGATTCATAGAATTCAAAGTGCATATCTCATTCTCGGAGCGATCTCAATCGGATCGATCTATCTTCTTAGTGATATCTGGACCGGACCGGCTGCGCTCAAATCGTCCTGGTTTACGGCCGTAACGCTAGGGATTTCCGGAATTTGCGTCGTAGGTGCTTTCGTTGCCGTGTTCCTGTACAAGGATCGCAAGCGCCAACGGAGCGTGGTCGTGCTGTTGCAGGTATTTACGATCCTGGGACTTCTTACACTTTTTGCTGGAGAATACTTCGGCGGGACCTTGCCGTTTATCGGCACGGACTCGAATGGAATGATCGAAGGCATTGGTCTTGGACTTACGGCCGCCGGATATCTTTTCTTTTATATGGCCCGCCGGGCGATCGACAAAGACATTGAGCTCATCAAGTCCGTTGATCGCCTGAGATAGATTGCCTGAGATAAATAGTACCTCAGGAATTGAAGTTCTCTGCAGGAAGATCTTTGAACAGGCGTCTTCCCTTTACAAAGTAGTCGATCACGATGTTGCCTTCGTATGAGGGCAGTACGCTTTTCTCGTTTGCTCCCGGTCTTTCCTCACGCATCATCTTTTTCATTCTGTGAGCGCCCAAGAATGCCCGAAGAATGGCGAAGGATTCTCCGGGTCGAAATAGAAAAAGTGCGCGGAGAACGGCGATCCCGTCCAGCAAGACTCGCTTCAACAAAACCCTTGGCCAGACACGTTTTGGTAGGTTCTTGTAAAGAACGAGCAGGTTATTCCTGTAATTGAGATACACTTTCTGCGACGAGCCCTTCGCGAGCGACGCTCCTCCGATATGAAAGACATGACTATCGGGATTGCAGACAATCCGGTAGCCCTTTCTTTGCAGTCGCCAGCACAAGTCAATTTCTTCCATGTGCATGAATAAACGTTCGTCCAGTCCACCGAGTTGGTCGTACAGATCTTTTCGAATCATGACGGCTGCACCGGTGGCCCAAAAGATGTCGCGCTCATCATCGTACTGCCCGGTATCTTCTTCGATCGTAAAGAAAAGTCGGCCTCTCGTGAACGGATACCCGTTTTTATCGAGAAATCCCCCTGCGCCCCCAGCGTACTCAAATCGGGTTCTGTCTGAGAAATCAAGAAGTTTCGGCTGAACGGCGGCAATTGACGGATCGCTCTCCAGCGTCGCGACAAGAGGCTGCAACCATTCGAATGACACCTCAACGTCGTTATTGAGAAGTACGACATATTTGCCTGAGGCGTGTCGAACCGCCTCGTTGTTGCCCTTGCAAAAGGCCCAGTTTTCAGGGTGCCGGACGATTTTGACCGATGGATAGTTCGATTCAATCCACTCCGATGAGCCGTCCGAAGAGGCGTTATCGGCAAAAATGATCTCAAGCCGTGAATAGGTGGATTCGATCACGCTGGGAAGGCACCGTTTAACCGTGTCGATGGCGTTCCACGAAACAATTACCACGGACACAAGCGGCTCGCTGCTGTCCCGTGAATTCAGGTCGTCGGGCTGGGGGAAAGGCGTCTCGTTCATGAATACAGCCTGAACGAGCGGCGATGATGCGCGGTGAGTCCGAACTGTGCGATGGCCTGATAATGAGCTTGAGTCGGGTATCCCATATTCGTATCCCAACCATACATGGGGTTTTCAGCATGGAGTTTTTGCATGGCTGCGTCTCGGGATGTTTTCGCAATAATTGAAGCCGCTGCGATCGAGTGACTTCGCGCATCCCCCTTGATCACGGTTTGTATCTTAACCGGAGGATTTGAAAAACAGACGTTTCCGTCAATAAGAAGATGATCCGGTTCCGTGTTTAGGGCGAGTACGGCTCTTCTCATGGCTTCAAGCGCAGCCTGCAAGATGTTCAGTTGATCGATCTCCTGAGGAGAACACGATCCCGTAGCCACGGCAATGGCCTCCTCGCGAATGATTTCAGCCAACTCGACCCGTGTTGTATGCGTCAGTTTCTTGCTGTCTTTTACACCGGGGATCTGATGCTCAATGGGTAGAATCACCGCGGCCGCGACTACCGGTCCGCAAAGACATCCTCGACCCGCTTCATCTACACCTGCAATCGTGGAATAGCCCCGAGCCCAGCATTTTCGCTCGATGCGCAGCGATGCACTTTCGGCATGATCGACTGGAAATAACTCTAACGTCTGTTCAGCTTTCATTGAACTGATCGGGAAGGTCGTTTTCGAAGAGCACTGCGTCGCCGGATTCGAGGGCCCCATTCAGGAAATCCTTGGCCTCGAACAACGACTGAACGACCTGAATATTCTGGTCGGGAAAATCGGCCTCCCTGAGACCTTCGGCAATGGCATAGGTTCGACGCTCACCTACGAGTATAGCCACGTCCACGTTTTTAGCTATGTGACGACCCAGGAGTCGATTTTCCTCATCCTGTCGTTCACCCAGTTCAATCATGCCGGGGGTGACTATAAATCGCTTGCGTGCCTCTAATTGACCCAGAATTTCGACCGCATTTCGGGCGCCGACCGGATTGCTGTTAAAGGCATCGTCAATCACGGTGATGGTACCTTCGCGGCGGACCGCAAGTCGGTGCGGAACTGGAGTCAGTCTTGAAACAGCCTGCGCGATCTGTCTCAGACGCAGACCGTAGATTCGCCCGACGGCAATCGCCATCAGGATATTTGTGACATTGTGGCGGCCGACCAGGCGTGTGTGCATCTGGATGGAAGCCCCGGATTCATCGGATGCTCGAAATGCCGAGCCTTCGGGTCCAAAGTGAATCTCCGACGCCCGTATGTGGGCATCAGGATGATTCTCACACGAGACCAACCACGTTTCTCCTGGAAATTGTGCCGCCATGGCCCGAACCTGTTCATCATCGGCATTGAGTACGGCGTGGCCGTCAGACCGGGTAAACTGAAGTAACGCTCCCTTCTCATGGGCAATCGCTTCGGTGGATCCCATGGACTCGAGGTGGGCGATCCCGACCGACGTCACGAGGGCGATTTTCGGCGTGGCGATCAAACACAGCTCTTCGATATCTCCCGGATTTCGGATACCCATCTCCAGAATCAAGACCTGATGCGCGGGGGAGAGGTCGTTGTTAACCACCTTGCAGATGCCCATCGGCGTGTTATACGAATTCGGCGTGGCGAGCACGGAGAATCGGTGGGCGAGCACCTCCTCCACCGCGAATTTAACACTGGTTTTTCCGTACGAACCCGTGACCGCTATAATATCCAGATCGGGACGGGCTGATAGTTTCTTGCGAGCAGCTCTCTTGAATCCATTTTGGATTGAGGTTTCAACCGGATGGAGAAGAATGGAGGCCGCGTAAAGGGTAAAAGGAGCAAAAAAATCAGCAGCGAGAAATCCCGCTAGGAATAGAATAGCCGCCCGCCATCCAGAAAGTCCCGTTGCGGGAAGCGCCCCGGCGACGACCAGCGCCAGCGAGAGGCCAGCTGACAACGCGAGTAGCCGTTTCATTCGGAAGGTTAATACAAGGGGCTTTTTCGGTTGGTCGCGACGATATCGCCGGGATGAAGCGAAAGTCATGGCCCAAAGTAGATAGAAGCCGGGGATAAGCGCTGTCGGGAGAAAGCTGTCGAGCGAAATCTGGACCAGAATGACGATAACGATCCAAGTCACGGCCAAGCGGTGTGAAACGCGCAGGACCACATCCCCAAACCGATTCCGGACCCAATCGAGATAATTCGCTGCCTGGTACGCTTCAAGCTGAAAGATATGCGCAAAAAATTGCAATCTTCGCCCGATCCGCCACGTACAGAACGCAACTGCTATGATGATCGTGAGGATCACTGGCCGTTCAAAAAGTGAAGCATTGCATTTCCAACCGTGTCCGGCTGATCGAGATAGGCGAAATGGCCGGCATTCTTGACGGTTACGAGCCCGGCATCGGGTATCTCCTGTTCCATAAGTTTGACCTGAGCCTGTGTGACGGAATCGTCGTTCTCACCCCGAAAAAGCAATACAGGTCGGAGAACGTCGGGCAGACGATCCTCAAGATAGCAGTTCACGGTCTTCACAAACGTCTCTCGCATCACACCCTCCAGCTCCCGATAATCAGGTGATGACAGCAGCTTCCACACCAAAGAATGACGGAGCCAATCGAGCCCGAATTCCCGAATTGGTTCGGGTAGAATCTGGAATGGAGCTTTTAGAACAGATGCTACGACCGCGCGGATGTAGTAGCGTATCGATCGTCGCCGCCGAACTCCGGAAGGACTGAGAAGGATCAATTTTTCCAGGGAGTCGGGCGTGGAGGCATCTGACGAAACAAATAGAGCGATCCGCCCACCGTTTGAGTGTCCTACGATACTGAAGGGACCGGCAAATACTTGATCGGCAACCTGCCGTACCGCGGAAGCATAATCTTCCATTTCCCAGGCCGTTGGCGGTACGGGGCTTTTCCCGTGTCCAGGCAAATCTAAATTGACTACATAGTGGGTCGCTTCGAGCCGTTTTGCGATCGGCCGCATCATCTGCGCGCTGCTTCCCCAACCATGCAGCAAGAGCACGCCTGGTGATCCCTTTTCGCCGCTCGACTCGAAGGAGAGTCGCACGCGATGTGAATCCACTTCAATTTCGAGTGTATTCGGATGCTGAAGATCGCTGTTCCGTTGCTGCAAGACTAGAAACCACCTATCTTATCCACCGATTCAGCAGAAATGCTTTTTCTATCGGCAACGACCTCTTTTTAGTCGGAGGTTTTAGTTGCCCGCGGTCGCCCTGTGGTCTGGGCACCTTATTTGGACGTATGTCTTGGTTGAAGATAATCAACGCTTCGCTTTTATCCCCGACACGCCATTGCCGTGCTTTCGACGGGCACGTTGAATGGTTGATTGTTTTAGGTTGAAGCGAACCATGATTTTTCTGACCGGTCTTGTCGCGATAAAATGGATCGTTATCAAGATACCTCAGGGAAAAATTCAGAGCGTAATATGGAAGAAAAGACATTTTCCGGAATCCTCGAATTGATCGGGGATAAAAAGTTCGGGTTTATCCGTCCCTTTGAACCAGCTCTCCCCAAAATGAAGGGGGACCCATTCGTTTCCCCCTCTCTAATCAGCAAGCACGGGCTACGCGATGGTATCGTGATGGAAGGGACGCTTCGACCCGGTCGCAAAGGCGACATGCAGGTCCATCGGATTGATTCCGTGATGGGTATTCCACCGGATGAGTGGAGCAAAATCGACGACTTTGAGTCAGGTGCGGTCATCTATCCAGAGGAGAAACTCCGCATGGTTTCTGAGACCTCCGCAAATGCGACGAGACGAGTCATCGACCTGGCAGCACCCATTGGAAAAGGCCAGAGAGTACTAGTTGTCGCACCTCCGAGAACGGGGAAGACGTATATCCTTAAGGAAATCGCGGCAGCCGTGACCGAGAATCACCCCGAGTGCGAACTGGTTGCGCTTCTGGTCGACGAACGACCGGAAGAGGTAACGGATTTCAAGCGCACGACATCGGCTACCGTTTTTGCCTCATCCAACGACCGGGAAGAAGACAATCACGTCCGCGTGGCCACGCTCACTTTGGAATACGTGAAACGTCTGGTCGAGTTGGGTAAAGATGTCGTCCTGCTTCTTGATTCGCTAACGCGTCTTGGGCGAAATTTTAATCTCTTCATGGGAGGAAGTGGACGAACACTTTCCGGAGGATTGGATTCCAAAGCCATGACCATTCCGCGGAAACTTTTTGGTGCTGCGAGAAATATCGAAGACGGTGGATCGCTGACGATCGTCGCCACCGCGCTTATCGAAACCGGGAGCAGAATGGACGAGGTTATTTTCGAGGAGTTCAAAGGGACCGGAAATGCTGAAATCGTTCTCGATAGAGAAATGGCTGACAAACGCATTTATCCGGCGATCAATCTGCGAAAATCCGGGACAAGGATGGAAGAAATGCTGATCGGTGACAAAATCGACCAGCACCGACGCCTCTTCCGGGCTCTGAACACGCGCAAACCAATCGATGCCATGCAGGCGCTGCTGAGACACATGCAGAAGGTGCCAACGAACGACGAGCTATTGGACAACTTGATTCCGGCGGCTGACTAGCCTGAAGGTTACGTACGGTCGATGGTCGTGTCCTGCTTCCGTGAACAATCGCCAATCAAGACGAATAACAGGCATTCGCACGTGGGCCGATGAGGACCAGCCCCGGCAAAGAATTTTCGATTCAGGATCTCAGGTGCTCTCCAACGCCGAGTTGATTGCAGCCATTCTTGGATCCGGCACGAGCACCACGAAGGGTTCTCTAACCGCCGTGCAATTGGGAAGGATTATTCTTTCCAGACACGAATCTATTAGAGATCTGGCGGCTGTTGAGGCGGTCGAGCTGGTCGCGCTGCCCGGGATGGGAATGGCCCGGAGTGCTCAGTTGGTGGCTGCGTTTGAACTGGGTCGTCGAGTATCAGAAACTCCGGAACGCTCCCGCGTTGTGCTTCGCGGCCCGAAAGACGTGGCCGCTCATTTCGCGCCGTCGATGCGCGATCTACACCGGGAGGTGTTCAAAGTGGCTATGTTGAACAGCGCGGCCCGCTTGATCCGCACATTCACGGCCAGCGAGGGGGGACTGGCTGCCAGCATCGTGGAACCCCGACTCGTATTTCGTCGAGCGATTCTAGCTCACGCGGCATCGATCATTTGTGTGCACAATCATCCTTCAGGAAATCGCGAACCCAGTCAGGAGGACATCCGCATTACGAAACAGCTTGCACTAGCAGGGCAGGTCGTGGGCATTACGCTCAACGACCATATTATCATCGCCGGGGACGGGTACACGTCGCTTGCGGAACGGGGATTTCTCGAGCGGACGGGATCAGAAAACGCGGATACGACTGCGAAATGAGCTAGATATTCAATTCTACTGGATTGAAGCCTCGTGGGCGTTATGGTAACTTGAATGCCAAATCTGATCCTTCCGATCGGGACGCCCATTTCTTTCCTGGACCGACTTACTCACATCGTTCATGAGCGCTCAGTTCGATCAAATCGTTTCTCTCAGCAAGCGTCGCGGATTCATATTTCAGTCCTCGGAAATCTACGGCGGTCTTGCAGCCACGTATGACTATGGCCCGATGGGAGTCGAGATCAAACGAAACGTCGTCCAGTGCTGGTGGGATGAAATGGTTTATCGCAACGACAACATTGTTGGGTTAGACACAGCCGTTTTTATGCACCCGACCGTCTGGAAAGCTTCGGGGCACGTGGACGCGTTCAACGACCCGATGATTGACGACAAGACGACGAACATGCGTTACCGGGCCGACGACCTGATTGAGGGTCACATTGCCCGCCTGAGAAAGAAAGGAAAAGATGAACGGGCTGATCAAGTACATGAGCGTCTCGTTGCAGCGTTGAATGACGAAAATATGACGGATGCCCTCCATGATCTTATCACGGAGGAGGAAATTCGATCACCGGATTCGGGGCAATGCAATTGGACCGAAGTGCGTCAGTTCAACCTGATGTTCGACACCCGTCTCGGCGCATCGTCGGATTCGGAGAACAAGATTTATCTCCGCCCGGAAACGGCACAGGGCACGTATGTAAACTTCCATAACGTCCGGGAGACGGCACGGCTTCAGATCCCGTTCGGAATTGCTCAGGTAGGGAAGGCTTTTCGGAATGAAATCGTTGCACGGCAGTTCATCTTCAGGACGAGGGAGTTTCATCAGATGGAGATGCAATACTTCGTCGCACCAGGCTCGCAGATGGAAGCTCTCGAAATGTGGCGCGAACGTAGAATGCAGTGGCATCTGGACAACGGTATTCGGCCTGAAAAACTGCGCTGGCACGAGCACGAGAAGCTGGCGCACTACGCCGATGTGGCCTTCGACCTGCAATACGAGTATCCGAATGGTTGGCAGGAACTCGAGGGGGTTCATTCAAGAACCGACTTCGACCTGAAAGCCCATCAGAAGTACTCGGGCAAGAAGATGGAATACGTAGATCCCCAGACCCGTGAGCGCTTCATCCCTTATGTAGTTGAAACGGCAGCGGGCCTGGACCGAATCATTCTCGCCCTCCTTTGTGAAGCCTATCGCGAGGAAGAGGTCAACGGCGAAAAACGAACGCTCATGGCGTTTCACCCGCGAATCGCGCCGATCAAAGTCGCGATTTTGCCGCTCGTGAAAAAGGACGGCATGCCGGAGGTGGCCCATGCCATAAAAGACTCTCTGAAAGCGGATTTCAACACGTTTTACGATGAGAAGGGGGCGATCGGTCGCCGGTACCGCCGAATGGATGAAGTTGGGACTCCATTCTGTGTCACCGTAGACGGCGAAACGTTGACCGATGGAACCGTCACCATAAGAGAGCGGGACTCCATGGAGCAAATTCGGGTGGAAAAGGATGCGGTCGCCGGCGTGCTGATCGAAAAGCTGAGATCCTGGGAGGCCGGAACCTGATTCTGGCTATTTCCGAAACGCCAAATCGATCCAGTCCTTTAATTCGTCTCTCGTTTCCCTAAACGCTTTTCGGCGATCCTCCGAGGAGCCTTTCACTTCTGATGGATCTGAAAAAGCCCTGTGAACCTGATTTACCTTTCCTGGAAATACCGGGCAGGCTTCTTTTGCCGAGTCGCAAACCGTTACCACCCAGTCAAAATGCCGATCGTAGTACTCCGCAAGCACCTTGGAGGTGCCGGCGGATATGTCAATTCCTATTTCAGACATCACTTCTATGGCGAGCGGATCGACCGACGTAGCCTCCGTACCGGCGCTATACACGTCGTATTGATCACCGTGAAATGCGCGAAGGAGTCCCTCAGCCATCTGGCTCCGCGCACTATTGTGTGTGCACAGGAAAAGCACCGTTGTTTTACCTGAATCGGCCACCTTAATCGAACTATTGAATCGCGAAGAATAGCGACGGTGAATGGAACGGATCCACCGTCCAAGAATACGAAAGTATCGAAACACGCCTACTCGATGCTTAATAATCATGAGCATTCCCGTATTGGATCCCATCGTCGGCTACATCGATGAACCCGTCGATCCGGGACTGGATCTTTATGATGAGATCGAACGCCTGAAGCAGGAAAAGAATGCGTTGTTATTGGCGCATTATTACCAGGAGCCGGCCATTCAGGATGTCGCTGACTATGTCGGGGATTCGCTGGGCTTGTCCCGACAGGCGGCCGAAACGGATGCCGATATAATCCTGTTCGCCGGTGTGCATTTCATGGCCGAGACCGCCAAGATTCTGAGCCCCGAAAAGAAAGTTCTTCTTCCGGATCTGAATGCCGGTTGTTCGCTGGCTGATGCCTGCCCCGCCGATGAATTTGCGGCGTTCAAGGCGCAATACCCCGATCACGTGGTGATTTCTTATATCAACTGTTCAGCCGCCACGAAAGCACAGAGCGATATCATTTGCACATCCTCGAATGCCGAGCATATAGTCGATCAAATTCCTGAGGACCAACCCATCATTTTCGCTCCGGACAAAAACCTGGGCGCGTACCTCATCAAGAAAACGGGCAGGGAAATGGTGTTATGGGATGGTGTGTGTATCGTGCACCAGTTGTTTAGCGAACAGAAACTCGTAAGGCTTAAGACCAGATATCCGGATGCGCCCGTATTGGCCCATCCGGAGTGTGAAGAAAATCTACTGAAGCACGCCGATTACATTGGATCGACCAGCGGGATTCGCCGATTTGCTGTAACAGAGCCATACGACACCTTTATCATTGCTACAGAAGAGGGAATCCTGCATCAGATGCAGAAGGATTCTCCCGAGAAAACCTTCATCCCGGCCCCTCCAGAAGGCGGGTGTGCGTGCAGCCAGTGCCCGCACATGCGGTTGAACACGCTCGAGAAGCTTTATCTGTGTCTGGTCCACGAGGAACCTGAAATTCTTCTCGACGAGGAGATACGGATTCAAGCGCTCCGTCCGATCGATCGAATGATGGAGATGAGTGTTGCCGTGCTCTAACACCGTTCGAGTGGTGCTCGGAAGCTCCCTTCTCGGGTCCATCTAAAATCCAATACGAAGTCCAACGAGAGGGTCTAACCTTTGCTGGGCGTCCGTACAAGAGCAGGTCACCTTCGCTGCGCACTTTTTCGTACGTGGATCTCGCTTCAATCATGACCCACGGTTATTCAAGAATGACATGAAGAATTGAATATCCTGGAACGGAGATTTGGTTGTCAAGGTTGGTGTCATCCGACCACCGCGACCAAATTGACGAATATGAGCGAGATCGTTTTCCCTCTCTTCCCCCTTGATCTGGTTCTGTATCCTGAGGAAGAACTCCCATTGCACATTTTTGAACTCCGGTATCGCGAGATGGTAGAGTTTTGCCTTGAATCCGATTCACCGTTCGGCGTTGTGCTCAATCAGGATGGTGATCTATCGGATGTCGGCTGTTCGGCCAGAATCGAACAAATTGTAGAGTCTTACGAGGACGGTAGAAAAGATATTCTAGTCTACGGCCTTCACCGTATTCGCGTGAAAGAAGTTAGCGACACGAGATCGTATCTGACCGGCGACATAGAAATACTGGCCGAGATCGAACAGGCGATTGATATCCATCTAAGAGAACGTGTTATCGCCCAACACATCAAACTGCTCGAGTTGGCCGGACGTATGCCGGCACCTACGAGCTACCAAAATCGGAGCTTTCTATCCTTCTTTATCGCTCACAATGCAGGATTAAGTCTTGACCAGAAGCAGAAAATTCTCGAAATGGGTGGAGAAGCTGACCGCTTGGAATTTTTAGTCGAACACCTGGAGCGGTTCCTCCCCATGGTCGAAGAAGTAGAGTCGGTCCGGATGAAAGTGCTCTCTAACGGTCACTTTAAAGATTTTCCTCCCGGCCTTACGAAATAAAATAAGAAATTAGCGCGGCATGGTATTTGGAGATCGATGAAAAACTTACCCTGTTTCATTGTATATCCCCACGGCCGTGAAAAACTCAAAATACGTTTCCAACTTGTTCTCTCTCAGCAGGTTACAGTTTAATCGGATACCGCTCGATGGATTGGTTCGGTTCTTTTTATTTCCAGCCGCCGTCGTTATTTCAATAGCTGCCCTTGTTTTGGCAGTACAAACCTATTCAGATCTTCAGCAAAGCTCAGTTTCGAGTGCATTTGCTACGGTCCAGTCCGTCCAAGAGGCCTACCGGCTCGAAACAGAGTATCCGGAGGAGGTCGTTTTTTCGCCCTCAGAACGTCGGCTTGATCGTTTTTGGGTGATATCCGAGTCAGGTGAGGTTCTCGCTTCAAGTGAGGAAAAAGCTGAACTGAGCCCAGATATCTGGGCGCTCACGGCAAATGCAATCGATGGGATGATTATGGACGAGTACATCGCTGACGATGAAGTTTTCGTATTAGCCGGGACGATTTCTGCAGACGGGTCGTATTGGACTATGGTCACGCTTTCGCCACCTTTAAAGTTTGCGAAAGTCATTTGGCTGATATTTGCCATTCTCGCCCTGAGTCTCATGTCGGTAACGGGCGTGATCGCTATCCGCTTTTTCGGGATGAATGCGGCCAAAGATATTTCTTCTGTAAAACCATCCATCGATATTGATGTCAGCGCGATTGAAGTCGGTCGAAACGGCTCGAGTGAGTCTGTCGAACCCTCTTTTCGGCCTGACCTATCCAAACTGCACGAGGCTGTGCTCGATGCAACAGAGGACTTTGTTCTCGTGCTTGATAGCGAACGAAAAATCATCTATTCCAGTCTAAAATCGGCTGATCTTCGTACAGATGAGACCGTCGATCAGGCCTCATTAGCTGGATTTGTGGATTGTCATCTTGACCAGAAAGCGAAGTCGCGATTTGAGAAATGGCTCGAAGAAGGGCCATCCGAACGTTCGCTGATTATGGATGTGCGCGGTCTCGATGGACAGTCATACGCTTCAAGGTGGGTAGCACGCACACTGAAAATGAAGTCAGGAACCTCGTTCGACGTATTTGTTGGTCGGCGACTCATGGTCGAAGAATTCCCCGTTCCTTCAGCATAAATCGAAGCGTCACACCGGGAACAGCAGCCCAGACGATGGATTAACAGACTCGAGTCGAACACTACGCCTTTGAGGACGATGGAGAAGGTCGAGATGACGCGGGATGAATCCGAAAAGATTCACACAACGTTACGCACGGTGCGCAAACACCTTTCGCGGATCCATCACGATTTGAACAATCCGCTCTCGATCGTCTCGGGTAACGTGCAACTTATGGACGAGCTTTCAAAAGCTCTCCAGGTTGGCGATGATTTTGAAGTACCGATCAAGGACGCGATGGTCGCCGTCGAACAACTCACTGGAATAACTGAAGAGCTACTGGTTCTTCGGAATGTCCTCGCGCAACTCGAAGAGAACTCAGATTGACGTGGTCGGAATTGGGCGGAGACCGATTTCTCCCTTGTCCGTGCCGAACGTAGCGGGTAAATTCGAGCGTTCAAATCTGCGTAACATTCTGAGAAAAAACGCCCGGGATCGGATCTAGTAATCCTTACCAAGACCTTTCTACAGCCTATCGACGATCATCGCTACGACTTGAGATCAGACGATCGTTCATCGCTTAACGAGAACGACATGTATCTCTTTTCGAAATCATCATCACCTCCGTATGCGAATTCGATCGGACCGGGATTTTTTTTGTAGAGCCGACCTCTACACGAACGCGGCCTTTTTCGTGGTGTGCCTAGTGGGCATATCCACTGTTTCGGCTCAGTCCATTCGAACCCGTATCATCTCCGACGACGGGCAATCGGCCTTGGTCGAGTTTAATTTCGAATGGCGGACTTCGCTCGAAGAAGCTATCGATTCCAGCGGCATACAAGCCTGGAATCAACTCACTCTGAAGAAATATTCTGCGGGTTTTGATGCAACTTCTCTAGTCCTAAAAGCCGGTTCTCTTGAACTACCGCGAGTCACGGTCGTGGAAAGGGAGTACGATGAAGTCGCCGTTGCCATTTCTCCGCAGACCGATTTCGCGAAGCGAGAAACGCCAGAGGTCGAGGCGGTCGGTCTGGGTACGCACCGGAAAGAACCCGTGGTTTCTCTTCTGGCCCGACTCTATCAACTCGATGGAAATACCGGAGCGCTCCGGCGTTACCGACGACTGCGCGTTTCTGTAGAACGTCAGGCAGCCGTTCCCGTCCGGTTCCAGGTCGACCCATCCGACAATCCGCATCTGCTCGTGAGTCAGAGTGTGCTTGCCAATGGGACGATCTTTAAAATTCGAATCAGGGAAGAAGGGATTTATCGAATCGATCGGGGTCTTCTTACGGGGCTTGGACTGTTGCCAGACTCGATAGACCCGGATGACATTAAAATTTTCGGCAACGGTGGGGCGCCTGTTCCGGCATCCAATGAGGGGTTTCGGTACGCAGATCTGGTCGAAAATGCAGTTTTCTCGAACGGTGGCGGGGACGGTCGCTTCGACGAAGGCGATGAGATCCTTTTTTACGCGGCAGGTCCAAGAGGATGGGTCTATGCGGGAGGAGTATGGGTACACTATGTCCATCCATTCTCCAACGAAAATACGTACTTCCTGAAAATCAGCCAGGGTGCGGGTGCGAGACTCACCCCACTGCCGTTTCCCGGACTCACTGGCGCTACGCTGCATACATCCACGACGGGCAGATACGTGGAAGACATCGAAGAATTCATCTGGAGCCGGGAGCACGGCTCTGGACATGACTGGATGAGCCAGACGATTCGAGTGGGCGGTTCTCGGACGATTCTGGATGATGTGACCCTTCCTGGACTGCTTAGCGGGACGGTTAGATACCAGGCTCGGGCGGCTATTGCATCGAATCCGAGGGCCACAGTGGCCTTTCAGTCGAACGGGGTGAGTCTCGCCCAGATGACTGCACCGCAAATTATTGTCAACCGCTCGGAGTCTCCAACTGCTTCTGCCGGAGTGATTTCGTTCAACCAGGCAGTGACTGCTGGACAAATCCTGGATTTGAACATGATCCTCCTGAATCAGGACAATGAGCCTCAAGCTGCGGTCGATTGGGTCCGATTGACGTATGACCAGGACCTGGTCGCCACGGACGACTTTCTAAGGTTCGCGACGGAGCCAGGCACGAGCGGTCCGCAATCGTATCAGCTTCGAGGATTCTCCGGGACACCCATGATCTGGGATGTTTCAGATCCTTCGTCGTATTCCTGGTTGGGCGTATCCGTTGGAGGTGGGAACCACGAATTTCAAATCGATCCCATTAGCGATGCCCTGCCTCGCGAAATAATTGCATTCACACGCGCCTCAGCGACCACTCTGGTTACAGAGAATTTTTCGCCGATCTCAAACCAAGATCTCCACGGGGTATCCGGCTTCCCGGATCTAGTCATCGTTACACCCGAGGAGTTTCTCGACCCGGCTAATCGCCTGGCCGATCATCGTCGACAGGATGGCCTCGAAGTTCAAGTGGTTCTGATTGACCAAATCTACAATGAATTTTCAGGCGGCCTGCCTGATATGCGGGCGATTCGAGATTATTTTAAGTTTCTCTATGATCGTGCTCCCGATGAAGCCAGTCTATTTCGCTACGCGCTTCTCTTTGGAGACGGGCACTATGATTTTCGGAATCTGTCGGGAGTCGAAAATCAACTGAATAATTGGATCTTTCCGTACGAAACGCCGGAGTCTCTAAATACCGATGCGAGCTTTACTTCGGATGACTATTTCGGACTTCTCGACGATGACGAGGGTGTATGGACCTATTCAGGATTTACCGCCATCAGCACCGAGCGAGTCGATATTGGAATCGGCCGTTTTACAGTTCAGAGACGATCGCAAGCGGATCTGCTTGTGGACAAGGTCATTCAGTACGAAAGCCCCGAATCTTTTGGAGCGTGGCGCTCTCGATATATAGCGGTGGCCGATGACGGGCCGACTGGACTCGCCGGTATCCAGAACGACGCAGATCTCCATCTCCAGAATATCGATCAGGTTGTCGAACTGCTCCGCGTAGGTCGTTTTCCCAAACTCGATTTCGACAAGATCTATGCAGAGAGTTTTGATAGGGTTTTTCAGAACGGATTCCGGATTCCTGGCGCAGCGCAAGAGATAAACGGAGCCCTGAATGCGGGCGCGCTTGTGTTTAATTATAGCGGCCACGGTGGGCCCGATGGATTGGCTCAGGAAAAAATATTCACGAGGGAAGACGCGGAGTTACTGATGAACGGAAACCGTCTTCCGCTCTTCATTACGGCCACGTGTTCATTCGGCTGGTGGGATCTCGAGAACGGAGAGAGTGGCGCTGAAGCCCTCTTGTTGAACGACTCGGGAGGGGCCATCGCGCTCTTTACCACGGTACGACTTGTTTACACCTCCGGAGACACGACGTCGCTTAACGCAGGCCTCAATCGTGCCCTCAATTTGGAGCTTTTTCGCCAGGACGATGAAGGAAAGCCCCGACGGCTGGGGGATGTCCTTCGGCTTACCAAGAACACGAATGTAGGCTTGCAAGGTAACAGCCGTAAATTAGGCCTGCTCGGCGATCCCTCGATGCGAATTGGCGTTCCTCGCAGCGACGTCCAGGTCGAGATGCTAAATGCAACGCCACTGGGAACGACTACGGGCCAGCTGAAGGCACTTGATCTGGTTCAGATTTCCGGGCGCATTAATTACTCCGATGGTTCGGTAAACATCGGGTTCAATGGCACCGCCAATGTGATCGTTTTTGATGCGGTTCGAAATGTCCCATTGCTTGAACAGGTGCGAATGCCCACTCCGTACTACCAGATCAGGGAAGATCTCATATGGCGGGGAGACGTTGAGGTTCAGGCGGGACAGTTCACGGCTCAATTTGTGGTTCCGAAGGACATTTCCTATTCGAACGAACCTGGAAGGATTACCGTGTACGCGGCTTCTGCGGATGTCGATGCACTGGGTTATTCCGAGAATTTTCTAGTGGGAGGGACTTCAGACAATCCGCCGAACGACCAGGTCGGCCCTGAAATCGAACTTTTCATTAATGACACTACGTTTGTCTCTGGCGGCCTCGTTCCGGCCGCTCCAGAGGTAATTGTCCGTCTTTTTGATCAAAGTGGTGTCAATACGGTGGGCGCTGGAGTTGGACACGAGATGCTTTTGGTGCTGGATGGGGATGAAAGCGCCGCTCAGGATATCTCAAGCGGGTTTGTTTCGGATAAAAATTCGTATCAACGCGGTGAAGCCAGGTGGCCTTTGGGCGCGATTTCGCCGGGTCCTCACTCCCTAACGGTGCGCGCCTGGGACGTATTAAACAATTCTTCTTCTGCGGAAGTGCTGTTTACCGTGTCAGATGATGAGGTATTGACGATTACTAATGTGTATAACTACCCGAACCCTATGAATCGGGAAACCCGGTTCGTTTTCGATCATAATCAGCCCACTGGTACCCCTGCAAGGGTTCAGATTAGGATTTACACCTTAAGTGGACGACCGATTCGGACGATCGATACGGAAGAATCGTTACCGGAAGGTGTTTTGACCGGTAGTTCACTGCAGATCGAATGGGATGGACGAGACGAAGATTTCGATCGTTTGGCAACCGGGATCTACTTGTATAAGTTGCGCGTCGAAGTCGAACATCCTGACGGTTCTGTTGAGGTAAGTGAACGAATAGAGAAATTGGCAATCATACGATAGTTAAGTGATATAGCTCGATCCGCTACAGCGATACGAACACGATTAACGAGAGATCTTGTACCTGGCGAATTACCTCGTTAGGGTCTCCCGACATACTTAACTTCTTCAATGATTGTCATGCATTTGTCTATTTTAGAGCGATATCAAGGGTTTATGAAACGCCCAGAAAAAATCAACCGGTCGATCTACGGGATCGCACTAGTACTCATTTTTGCCCTGTCCGCTCCGGTCGTTGGGACCGTTGTCGCTCAGGGAGGACCTGGATCGGCGGCCGTAGTCTTTCTGAAAATTGAGCCGGATAGCCGGGCAGCAGGAATGGGAAATGCCGGAGTGGCCCTCGCTGACAATGCCAGCGCGATTTTCTGGAATCCAGCCGGATTGGCGTTTCAAACGGGAACGGAAGCAGCCATCACACACTCCGAGTGGCTACCTGAGTTCGACGCCGGTCTCTATTACGAATATTTGGTTGCGAAGCATCATCTTCCGGGATGGGGAACGATCGGTGCTCATCTTACCTATCTCAATCTGGGTAAGCACGAAGGCCGAGACGAGCAAAACAATCCCACTGGCACGTTTAATTCTTACGACATGGCGTTGGGGCTTTCGTATGGCTTTAAAGTGACCAAACGATTCGCTCTAGGTACAAGTTTGAGATTTATCTACTCCAATCTGGCACCGGGCCAGATCGTCGGCGCACAGAAAACGAAGGCCGGTGTTTCCACGGCGTTCGATCTTGCGGGTTTGTACAGAATGAAACCTTTCAATTTGGGGAATGCGTTGGGCTCCCTTTCTCTCGGATTCAACCTTGCAAACATGGGTCCGAAGATTCAGTATTCCGACAACGCACAGGCCGATCCAATTCCGACTAATTTCAGATTCGGATGGGCCTTCACGATTGATTTCGATGAGTACAATTCACTGACGTGGGTAACGGACTTCAACAAGGATCTGATTCACTCCTCTCGAAATGATTCGACCGGAGTTAAGTATGATCCGTTCTACCGGGCCATCTTCTCGTCGTGGACGTCATTCCAGGTGCCCAATGGCCCGATCGGTGACGAGGATACGACTTTTGATACTGTTTCCGTTCTGGAACAGCTTACGATTGGAACCGGAATCGAGTATTGGTACGATCAGCTGTTGGCTCTGCGGGCCGGGTACTTTTACGAGAATCCGAATAACGGTAATCGACAGTTCCTCACGCTTGGAGCCGGTGTCCGATACAATATCATCGGCGTCGACTTCTCCTATATCTATGCGCTCGAAGAGGAATCGCCCCTAGCAGGAACCATGAGATTCTCGCTCCTACTGAACTTTACCAGGTAGGACCGACGGAGTACCTTTCAATCGGTTCCGCTTCATCGTTTCAGGGACCGCTTGGGGAATCTCGGTATGACAGGGCATTCTGTATGAAAGGGCTTCTCGTATGAAGGGATTGCGGGTTGATCGCCAATTCCCTGTGAACGGATATTTCACTTCGTGTATCATCGCCTCGCTCGCGCTCTTGTCGGTGCCGGTCACGGGACAGGATCGCTCCGTTGGTTTTCACAAGGGACTAACCACAGAGATATCAATTCTTCAGCGTCCGGCCGAATCCCGGTACGACGTCGTCGCACTGCGGGTCGAATTTCAGCCCGATTCGACCGATTTTACAACAGGAGACGGTACGTTTGGCGGTCGGCTGTTCGAAGACATCGACGCAGAATCGCTCTCCGGATCGTTTGCAGCAACGCTCGAACCAACGCTGGATCCGCTACCGCACGATTCGGCCTATTTCGATGCCCACCTCCAGTTTCTGGAGAATTATATCGAAAGCGTTTCGGATGGACGCACGACGGTCAGTACGTATCTGATCCCGGTTGTCGTCCAGGTATCCGGGAAAATGGGCGAGTATGCCCCGATTGGATTCAATGCGAGTTCGGACACCGAACTTCAAAAACTGGCCGGATTTGTCAAAGAAGCCTGGACCCTGGCCAGCCAGCTCGATTCATTTGATCTTCCGCCAGACCTGGACCCGGAGCGAACGGCATTCGTGATTTTTCACGCGGGTGTGGGTCGGGACGTCGAGTTAACGGGGACCACGTTGGATAAGACGCCAGAGGATTTGCCTTCACTTTTCTTCAGCCCCGAGACGTTCGATCGGCTTCTGGGTACATGGGTCGTCTCGGTCGACGGGGTTCCCGTGACGAATACCATGCTCATTCCCCGGACGGAAACGCGCCGAGGATTTAATTTTATACTGGATGAGCCTTTTCTGGCTGAGTTTTCGATCAACGGCATGCTGGCCGCCAATTTTCTCAGCTTTCTGGGCGTTCCCGATTTATTTGACACGGCGACCGGCGAAAGTGCGATTGGTCCGTTCGGAGTGATGGACGGTCTCGGGATATTCGCCTACGGCGGGCTACTGCCACCCGAGCCTTCCGCCTGGACGAAGGTTTATTTGGATTGGGCGGATCTGATTTTCCCCGATGGGGCTGTCGAGCAGAGCATCTCTTTGCGTCATATGGGATCGGTGGAATCAAACGATGTATTCGTCGCGCCCGTATCCGAAGGAGAATATTTTCTGGTCGAGAATCGGAATCGGGATCCCGAAGACGACGGAATCAACCTGCGCGTCTGGCGAGACGGTGAAACGCAAGACGTACACTTCGATAACGGAGCTGACGACTTCAACAGTCTCTCGCGGCGCGGATATCCAGGGGGCGTAGTCATCGATGCGGACAATTTCGATTTCGCGCTTCCGGGCGGAAGAGATGATATTGGGAACGTGCTGGTGGGTGGGGCGCTCATCTGGCATGTGGACGAGAGAAGACTCGAGGCCGGGATACGTTCAAATTCCGTGAATGCAAATCCGGACCGCCGTGCCATTGACCTTGAAGAAGCAGATGGAGGCCAGGACCTGGGAGAGCCCAGCCTCGGCATTTTTGGACCTGCATTCGAACAAGGATCGCCGTTTGATTTTTTCTATGCCGGCAATCCAACCGTCGTTGTTACGCCTGCCGGATCCGAAATTCGTCTCTACCAGAACCGGTTTGGCCCGGAAACTTTTCCGAACAGCGACTCGAACGCGGGTGGAAACAGCTTCGTCGAACTCTCCGCGTTTTCGTTGCCCGGGCCGGAGATGGAGCTTACCTATCGCCGAGTGGGCGCAGACGGTATTGAGCAGCGTGCCGATCTGGCTTTTTCATTTGATCTCGACGACCGTGACAGGGCATCGGGTGGCGCGTTAAAGCACATCGGCGGAGAAGGCGTAGACATCGCGGGATTTTTCGTCGACAACAGCGGTACTGCTTCGCTGCAATGGGCGAAGTCCGGACAGGTTATGGGTTCGTATTCTCCGTTGTTGCCTGCGGTACCAGCAGTCACGAATTCACGCGTGATTGCCCTGGGGCCACACAATTTCTGGGAGCTCTTGCCGAACGGAGTCCTGCAGGTAACGGCAGGGCTTCCTTCATCGCTGCAGATCACGGACGTGACGACCCCGGTCGTTGCAACGTTAGACGACACGTATATGGTAGGAGCGGTCGATGCTTCGGGGCCCTTTCTACTCTCAGCGCAATACGGCTCCATTCGCGTCGATCGATTTCAGGAGCGCCTTATTTCACTTGCTGTTGTAGAAGGGCTACAGCCAGTGCATGTCTTTCCTACGCATGCTGAAATTCCAAATTTGTTGAAGCGCTGGACGTTTGACGAGATACCCGAACAGGGTCCGCTCTATGCCGCGTTTGCCACAAATGATCGCGGAATTACGGGTGTTGTCCCGGATCCGCAGAATTCGAGACTGATCATCCTACACAACCTGGGCACAACACTCGAAGTGAGCGTGAACGCCTATGAAGAGATCGGAGTGTCGGGAACGTTGAATCGGTATCCAATGATCGTGGATCTCGATGAAGACTCACGTCCAGATATTCTAGCGGTGGTTGGAAAAACGCTGGTCGCCTTTAACCAGGAAGGAGCTGTTGTCAACCGATTTCCGATCGAGTTGCGCGCGGAAACAACGACTCAGCCCCTGGTGGTCCGGTTTGAAGGGGACGGCGCCCCTGTGATATTGATCGCGGCAGTTGATGGACGCATCGATGCATACGATCTGGGTATTCGGAACCACCGCGTTCCGGGATTTCCTCTATCTGTAGGTAGTGAGCTGGATGTCACGCCACATATGGATGGCACGTCGTTGTACGCCCTGTCAAGCACTGGAGCGGTCAATCAATGGGATTTCGCCGTGGTGGATGAAATCGTCTGGGGGGAATTGTTCAGTACTGGAAATCGAAGCTTTACACAGTTGCCGGGGATTCCATTCCCGCCAACAGGAGAACGCGATAGGCTCGAAGAAATGGCGAGGATCAACGAGACCTACAACTGGCCCAATCCCATCCGGGATGGCGTGACCTGGATACGTTTCAAGCCGGATTCGATCAGCGACGTCGAAATCACGATCGTAGACATGACCGGTCAACACATTGAAATCCTTGAAATGAAAGGCGCACCGGCAGCTGTTTCATCCGAAATACAGTGGCGGCCAAGTGTCGGGAGCGGTGTGTATCTGGCACGAGTTCAATTGACGGACGACGGAGGACGAGTCCGGACCCACCTGATCAAAATGGCCGTGATTAGATGAGGCCTAGCGCACTCCAAAATATCGCCTGGAAGGCTCTCAGGTCCCTCTCTGTGGCCTGCTTGCTGGTATTCGCGGGCCCGACCCGTGCCCAGGTCTCCCCGGCATTTTACGATTACGTGAGAAGCGATCTAGACTGGTATACGATCGAAACGGAACATTTCCTCATTCATTTTCACGCCGATGAAAGCGGGTTGGGAAGTAATCGATCGGCCCGTGTCGTCTCTCAGATCGCCGAGGACATCTACGCCCCAATCACATCCCTTTATAATTATGAGCCGGATACGAAAGTTTCTTTTGTACTGAAGGACTTTGAAGACTACTCCAATGGAGCGGCCTACTTTTTCGACAATATCATCGAGATTTGGGCGCCGGCCCTGGATACCCCGTTCCGAGGAAGTCACCACTGGCTCAGAAACGTGATCACGCACGAATTCACGCACATGGTGCAGGTTCAGAAATCGATGAAAGGCTCGCGCCGCGTCCCGTTTTACTACCTGCAGCTCCTGGATTACGAAGAGGTTCGCCGTCCGGATGTTCTCTACGGATATCCCAATGTGATTGCCACGTACCCCATTCCCATCCTGAATAATCCGGCATGGCTGGCAGAAGGAACAGCTCAGTACCAGCGCCACTGGATGGACTACGATCATTGGGATACCCACCGTGATATGCTCCTCAGAACGCGGATTCTTGCCGGCAAAGAGCTTTCACTCGCGGATATGGGCGGATTCTATTCGCATACCAGCCTGATGCGCGAGGGCGTGTACAATCAGGGCTTTGCCTTTACGACATACATCGCAAACCGATTCGGCGAGGAAGCGCTGAATTCGGTCACGGAGCAACTTGGAAAGTGGAGCAACTGGAATTTCGAGTCCGCAGCCAAAGACGCGTTGGGTATCGCTGGGGACCAGCTCTACGAAGAATGGATTACATCACTTCGAAGGGCATATTTGGCTGGGACCGAGGAAATCAGGAGTCAAGCGTCGTCGGGATCCGTTCTGATCGAGGAGGGCTTTAGCAATTTCTATCCCAGATTTTCGCCGGATGGCGCCAAGATTGCGTACCTGTCAAACCGGGGAGAGGACTATAGTCGAACTCGAATTCACCTGCTGGATCTTGATGCGCGCAGCGAAACCGTTCTTGAACTTCCAGGCGCGAATCGGCCCATCACGTCAGGCCTAACCTGCTCGTTCGGGTATGCCCTAACCAAACCGGCGACCGGCGCCATTGACTGGCACCCGGATGGAAATTCGATCGTCTACGCGCGTATCCGGGATACCGAGTTCGGGCACCTATACTCCGATCTGTATTCGATCGAGATTTCAACCAAAACCGAAACGCGCCTGACTAGTGAGCTTCGAGCGCGTTCTCCGTCGTACAGCCCGGACGGTTCAACGATTGCCTTTGTCGGCGAACGCGATGGTTCGGCAAACCTCTTTTTGCTTGATGTGAAAACCAAAAACGTGTCGCCCGTCACTAGGTATCAAGACGGTACCCAGATCAGTGAGCCCGCCTGGCACCCGGAAGGTGACTGGATCTACTTTGGTTGGGCAAGGGATGGGACGAGGGACATTTTTAGGATTCGATCGAATGGCGAGGAAATGGAGTCGGTAGTCGCCGACCCGGCAGCGGATGACCGCTCGCCCGCATTTGACAAAGACAACGTGCTCTATTTCTCATCGGATCGGACGGGCATCTATAATTTGTATCGGAATTCGGGAAAGGTCGAGCCTACAGAGCAACTGACGAATGAACTGGGCGGCGCATTCACGCCACATCTTTCGCATACAGGGCACGTAGTGTATGCTCGATATGAGGCCACGGGGTATCAAATCGCGCTTCTCACTGATCCTAGTGACCTTCCCGCTGCATCACGTGGGATAGCGTATTCACCACCCGCGACCACAAAAAAGATCGATTCAAGCCCACCTGAGGGTCTTCACGTGGATCCCATCGACTTCGACTCAGGAATCCGTCCGTTTCCCGCGAGCAGTTTTGAGCACAGCGCCGAGTTGCGACCGTACGATGATGTTTTCACCTCGTTCAGTTTCCTGCCTGTTCTCCGCCTCGACCAGTACGTCTCTCGTCAACGCAGTCGAACCGAAGTTCGCCTGAAGGATCGATCCCGCGCCGAAACTCTCTGGCGAAACCTGAAATTTGGTATGTATACGACTTCGAGAGAAATCCTGGGCGGATTGAGCATGTTCGGGGGCGTACTGATTGCTCCAGGGTCAACGTCGCCCGGGTCGCTCGGCGACTTCTTTAATCCGAGCAATCTGTTGGATTTGGAACGCGATCTGTTTCTACAATTTGATTATAACAAAGGGATCGGACTGGTGAAGGCCCGATGGTCACCCCAGATTTCGCTCGAGCTATTCAATATTCGACGTAATGTTGAGAAGGGCCTGGCCATCGACGAGTTTCCTTGCACGGCGTGTTATCCCGATACGACGCTTGTCGATCTCTCCTACAACCTGTGGGAGGTCAATCTGTCAGCAAGAAGTAAAATCAATCGTTCGTTGCTGATTGAAGCTGGATACCGATACAGCCCGTATCAGGTCACCACCGAACGCTTTTTTTCGAAAGAGCTTCGTGGAGCTGTGCCGGAATCATCGTCGAAATACTTTATTGGTCACGGGCCTCGCATCAAGGCCTATTTTGAGTCATTTCATTCGTATCGGGACGCGGACGTCGTACCCCACGGGCTGCGCGTAGAGGCAGGGTTCGAACTGGAACAGGGTAAATTGCTCGAGCGATTTACGATAGAAAACGGATTCCTGAGGCCGATCTATGAGAAATCGCAGATTTTTAGATATACGTTTGATGGTCGTGTGGGGTATCGGATAACCGAATCCGGGCACGGTCGTGGTGCACTGGGTGTGGGGTTTCGATTCAAGCACAGCTCGATCCTGGGAGACGCTGTCGACGACTTTTACGACGACTACGTGGGTGGCTTCTCTGGTGCCCGGGGATATCCGTTCTATGCACTCGGCGGCAATGAGACACTATGGACGCAGCTCTCGGTTACGTTCCCGATTGCCGCCAGGATTAAGAAACAGATCCTTTTCACATACATAGACAAGATCTACGCTCGAATTTACGGCGATGCAGCTCTTGCCTGGACGGGCGCCTGGCCGGGATTGAGGAATACCCGAAAAGACGTTGGCGCAGAGATCCGACTCGGTTTGGGTTCGTACTATTTACTCCCAACCGCCGTGTTCGTGAGCGCGACGTATGGAATCGACACGTTCGAAATCGATCTGGATGACGGATTTGTGACACCGAGCGGATCGAAATCGGTAATCTACGGGAACGAACTTCTGTGGCACGTCGGAGTCATGTTTGGATTCGACCTGTTTTAGTTCAGAAAGCTTAAACGGAATGAGATGGGTACAGGAATGGTCATAGGAATGTCGATCGTGATGATTCTCATTGGCGTCCTATTTCTCTATTTGTTACTGAAAGGAAAGAAAGCCGGTCAGCCGCGGGATCAACTGGAAGTGATAGGGGCAGCGCTTTCTGGTCTTCTCGTAATTTCGGCGCTCGCCCTTATGGTCATGGCGACGAAGTCATCGACTCCTCGATCTATGGCTGTTGAGGAGCGGCCACCGGTCATCGAAGACATCACACTCGAAGTCCCTGCCAGCGATTTTTCGTTTACGGGACTTCACGACGACGCGGAATATTCTCTTTCGGATTTCAAAGGGAATGTCGTCCTGATCAATTTTTGGGCGACGTGGTGCGTGCCCTGCCTGATTGAAATTCCGGACCTGAATCGGCTCCAGGAAAAGTATCGGGATCAGGGTCTTGTGATCGTTTCCATCTCGGATGAGGAGAAAGAACTATTACTGGAGTTCGAGAAACGACTCCCCATGGTTACGACCAGGATGCGATTTCCCGAGCTCGTTCGTCTTCCATCTCCGTTTACGGGTGCTCTCGAAATCCGCCCATCGAGCTTTATCATTGACCGAGAAGGAACGGTTCGCAGGTATCTATTGGGTGCACGCTCATATGGCTTTTTTGAGCGAGTGATCACTCCTTTCTTGTAGATCTGGGGAAATCCGGTCGATCAGGTGAAGCAGAACACTAGCGTCTTTTCAACTCTTTCAGCAAAAGTCGCTGTACTTGCCGTCACCGTAGTTATTGTGTTTTCAGGCCGTCCTGGATTTGTGCTAGCCGTGTGTGACGAGAATCCAGAGGAGTGTTTGCACCAACGATCGCGCGCGTCCATTCGAGCCTTCCTGCTTTACCGTTCAACAGGGGCATCCGAGTCGTACCTAGTAAGAAGAAGCAGCTTCGGTAGTAGAAGTATACCACTGGCATTCGGGATGTCTGCGATTCTACCGGGCGCCGGGCAGGCATACAATGGTCACTGGACCAAGGCCGTGATCGGCGTGGCCCTCGAAGCCACAGCGATCGCTATTTGGGCTACGTCCAGATCAAATGGCCTGGATGCTGAGGATGATTTTAGAGCGTTCGCCGATCGGGACTGGGCGCCAGACAAGTATGCAGCGTGGATCAATGATTACTCCGATTTCCTGGAAGCCGAGCATGGGGCAAATATCTCCGCACCTTCAGTTTCTATCGTTTCCGACGTTGACTTTCAGAATCCGAATTCCTGGACCAGCCAGGAGCGATCTGCCATCTTCCAAATGTTCAGTCAAATACAAACCGTAGAAAGGGAGCTATTTCATCCCGAGACGGGCGCCACGTTCTCCCATCGAATTCCAAATTTCGGTGAGCAGCAGTATTATGAATTGATCGGTAAGTACTTTCAATTTGCTCCGGGATGGAACGATTATCCCGAATGGATCGATGAAAACGGGAATTTTACGGCAGCGATCGACCCGGAAATGTCAGGTTCGGGAAATACGAAGCCCAATGTATCCGACAATTTCTATGCTTATGCCCACGATCACGCGGACGCCCAGGATCTTCTAAGAAGGGCGTCGCAGGTTTCTCTTATCGTGATTGCCAATCACGTGGTGGCGGCCATTGACGCCGCTGTGAGCGCCAAACTTCACAATGACAGGATCTCCACAAGCATGGGCATTTCTTACTCTTTGGAGGGTGATCCCGTACCTTTCGCGTCGATTCGCTATCGTCTTTGAATCGGTCTCGTTGTTCCCTACGGATCGATCTGATAACTTGACATGTTAGCTCTGTAAGACGTTCTTACGGTGCGCTGTCGCTGCGGCAGACATTCGGGCACGTTTTTTCAGTGCCACCTGCTATCAACCGTCAATTCCTACGCTCTATGTCCTGGCATAAAAAACTCCATTGGCAGATCATGATCGGCCTGGTTTTGGGCCTTATTTACGGTGTAATTGCGGCGGCGGCTGGCTGGGGCGATTTCACATCAGATTGGATCGCTCCATTCGGACAGATCTTCCTGAATCTCCTCAAATTGATTGCCGTGCCTCTGATTTTGGCTTCTCTGATTACAGGTGTGGCCTCCCTGTCGGATATGAAGAAGCTTTCCCGGATCGGAGGAAAGACGATTGGCATTTATATAGGGACGACACTGATAGCCCTGGTTATTGGCTTGGTTCTGGTGAATGTCCTTCAGCCTGGATCGTCCGTACCGCCGGAGATGAGAGAGAAGCTGGAGGCCACGTATCAGGACGACGTGGAGACGCGAACCCTGTCCGCAGAAGACATCGCCGAAAATAGCCCGCTGCAGCCCATCGTCGATATGGTGCCCGATAACATCTTCTCGGCCACGACGCGCAACCGAGATATGCTAAAAGTGGTCTTCTTTGCAATCTTCGCGGGAATCGCGATTCTAATGATTCCGGGTGGGAAAGGACAACCACTGCTCGATTTTTTCTCAGCCATCAATGAGATGGTGATCAAGATGGTTCAGATCATCATGTACATGGCTCCAGTGGGTGTGTTCGCACTTCTGGCCGATGTGATTACGTCAGTTGCCGGGGATGACCTCAGAGCAATTCTGGAATTGATCTCGGCGCTGGGGTTTTACAGTATTACAGTTCTGATGGGGCTCTTTCTTCACATGAGCATCACGTACACGGGCCTCATAAAATTTATGACACCGCTAAGGGTGCGAGATTTTTATCGCGCTCTCGTGCCCGTTCAGCTGGTGGCATTTTCCACGTCCTCCAGCGGCGCTACGCTCCCAGTAACGATGGAAACCTGCGAAAAGGAGATTGGCGTATCCGAAGAAGTTTCGTCTTTTGTTCTACCGCTCGGAGCGACCATCAATATGGATGGAACCGCTCTCTATCAGGCTATCGCCGCCGTGTTTATTGCTCAGACCATCGGGATGGATCTCGGACTGGGCGCCCAGCTCACGATTGTCTTTACGGCGCTGCTGGCTTCCATCGGAACGGCAGCGGTCCCGGGAGCTGGCATCGTGATGCTGATCATTATCCTGGAAGCGGTCGGTGTACCAGCCGCAGGAATCGGGCTCATCCTGGGCGTCGATCGAATTCTTGACATGTGCCGAACCGTTACGAACGTAACCGGTGATGCGGCGGTCGCCACCATCATCGCGGCAAGTGAGGGGGAGCTCAAACTTGCTCCCGTCACCGGAGCGGTCTCATCCTGAATCTGGCGTGTTTTCGATATTTGAGACAGATCTGACCCGATTTCTCAAAATGAAAAATCGTCCATACGTCCATTTTTTGCTTTTTTGCGCAGCATATCTCCATAATTCACAGTTTGGCATCATATTCGAGTAAGCACGTGACAGTTCATTGCTTTGTTGTCACGTATTTGGGTTACGTAACTCGCTGAATCAGAACGCTGATTCCCCATCGAGACGCTTGATCCACCCTCAACGCCACCCTCTGGCTTCGGAAACGGTTCCCTCACTGTAAAACCCGCCCTCACGGGTTTCGAAACCGTATTGATTCACACGCCCCTCAAGTGTGAATCATTTAGGCAGCGATTGTCCCTGACAAATCCCCCTCACGCTTGCTTCCAACCCTCAAGGAAGCCAGCGCTTGTCAGGGCTTGAACTTGAATCGTAAGCGTAACGCTTGCGGTCAGTATCGAGAGATACCCCTTTAGGAACTTCTCCTATTCCAGGAAGCACCAACCCCCGATATGAATTCGTGAATACGGTCATCGCGGTATAGACCCTCATTCTTATACACGCGGCTGCAGCAACAGCAGCGCACGATTTCATCTCTTCTGGAATAGGAGCGGTTCCGTTCTTCAGGGTGAAATGTGGCATTCAGGCTGATCAATCCAGACCCCTTGCTCCCGAAGCAAAAACGCCCCGCCATTGAAAAATGACGAGGCGTCTGCAGCTCTCGAGCTGCGCGCTTGAGAGGATTCGAACCCCCGGCCTCTGGAACCGGAATCCAGCGCTCTATCCAACTGAGCTACAAGCGCTAACGGTGCGCAATATACCCACTGGTGACACGCGTCGCCAGGGTGGGAGAGTCCCACTCAGACGCGAAGTAAACGAGTTGGACCCAATCCCCGACCCACGTTGAAAAACGACTCGAAAGTTGATAGCAGAACTAGATCGTGTGAGGCGCCTGTCTCATACGATTCTGTGTTAATGACGGATACCATATGACCGACGCTGCCCTTATAAAGAAATTCAAGGTCGATCCTGCCGCCGGCTATTCTGCACTGCTCGATCGCTACACGCCGATTATTCTGCGAATGATTCGTCGTTTCCTCTCCGATCCGGACGAGGTCATGGAGACGTATACGTCCATTTGTGAACGGCTCCGTCAGAAAAATTTTCAGGCTCTCCGACGATTCCGCATCAACAGTGACCTTACTCCTTGGTTGAGCGTCGTTGTGGCCAATGCCTGTCGTGACCTGTTTCGTAGAAATCGCATGATCTCCATCCCCAAGTCCGTGATCAGTCGGCTGAATGAACGGGAGAAACTGATTTTCAAATATTATTTCCAGGACCACGTACCACAGTCGGAGATCCCGGAAACCATTGAAGGCCGTCACGGCATGCCGTGCTCTTCCATCGACGTTGCGAGGGCCATCGAACGAATTGACCGGATGCTATCCGTCAACAAACGATGGCATCTCCTGGCCGCACTGGGTGCCAATAGACCAACCCTTTCCCTGGATGATTCGTCTGATTCAGGCGGAACGATTCTCGACCAGCTACTGGCCGAGTCCGACGATCCTGACTCGTCCACCCCGGCACAAGTCACCCTTCTCAACCGGGCCGTAAAGAATCTCGATCCAGAGGATCAGCTACTCGTGTTACTCCGCTTTGAGCACGAAATGAGAGCTCATGACATCGCAAAAGTGATGCACTTCGAAAATCACCGGTACGTATATACGCGGTTGCGAACGGTCGTGAATCGTCTTCGAAGAGAGGTCATCCGCGCGGAATCCGTGTAGCGGATTGAGCTTGCCTCTGCCTAAAGGACTGATCACGGCTCGACCACCTCGCAGAACGGGTACCTATAAAAGAGCAACTCTTCGTGCGGCAAGTCGTAGTTTCAGCCTCATTTCTTCCCGTAGATCATCTATTCTTTGACCGACTCCGACAACACCACGGACCTTTCCAATTCTCATCCCACTGAGAATTATCTGACCGATTCATGGTCGTTTGGTCGCCCAATTCCTCTGGCTGGACGCCTGGAAAAGAGCGGATTTCCTCCCTGGCTGACTGTCTTTGTGGGTCTCATCTTCGCGTTTGTGCTTTTTCAGGGTATCAGTCTCGTCGTCACATTTATTCTCCTTTTCATCAACGACGTCTCTCTTACAGATTTAACTACGGATCTTAATGTAATACTCGAGGAAAATGCTCGTGAGTTGATGATTGCCAATACGATTGGTCAAGTGTTCGGCTTACTGATTCCTGCCATCCTTTTCGCGCGTCTTCATAGCAAGAATCACTCTGATTTTCTACGCCTTCGCTCAACCGACATCAGGCTTGTCGTTCTTTCGGTGATCGGGTTGCTCGCCCTCGTACCTGTTGTTCACTGGATAGGCGTGGTGAGTGAATCGCTTCCTTGGCCACAGTCCATACGAGACTTTGAACAGACCCAGATGGATTTGATCGAGCGTATTCTGTTGCAGGACTTCAGCGTTACATTTGCCCTCTCGATGATGGCCCTCACGCCCGCGATTTGCGAAGAGATTCTTTTTCGCGGCTACATTCAGCGCCAGGCCGAAAGGAGCATGGGAATCTGGGGTGGGATCTTGTTTTCGGGTCTGATCTTTGGACTCTATCACCTTCGACCGACTCAAGCCATTCCACTCGGTTTTCTCGGAGTATATCTCGCCTATCTCACCTGGAGATCCGGTAGCATTATTCCGGCAATTATTGTTCATTTTGCGAACAACGCGTTCGCCATTGCATTGGGTCGATATGCACAAACGGAGGCTGGTTCAGCACTCGATGTAGAGTCGTTTCAAGTTCCCCTTTCAGTCGTTATCCCGGCGGCTTTGATCCTTGCGATCGTTACATTTGGTTTAGACAGAACGGCGAAGCTCGTACTCAAGGAGAAATCCATCAATCAGGACCTGTCAGATGTTTCGCGAGAAAGAAGACAAACCGATTGAAGGCTGGCTTACCGTTTTCAAGAGCGGGACGGATTATGAGGCGGATCTTGTGAAAGATCGGCTAGTCGATTCGGGTCTTTCGGCTGTCATTCTCACGCATCGAGACCACGCCTTTCATCTGACGGTTGGAGACCTGGCTGTCGTTCGAGTGCTGGTAGCCCCAAGTCAATATGAGGACGCGATGCGGATTCTTCAGGCAGTTCCGCTGACCGATGAAGAATTGGAAGCCGCTGCCCTTGCCGCGAACCCTCGACTCACGGACCATGATCAAAATCCGGATCAGTCGGGAGATCAGAAGTGAAAAACAGTTTGACCAGAGTACTCACTGCCGCCGTTGGAATTCCTGCGGTCGTGGTCGTTGCGTATCTCGGAGGTACCTTGTTCGCCGCGGTCATTGCATTTACCGCTATCCTGGCTCAACTCGAATTCTACGATCTCCAAAACAAGGTCGGATGGAATCCGTCTCGGATCCTGGGCGTGATCTTGGCGCTGGTTGTTATTCTTCGGTATGAAATCTCCTGGAATGAACCACTTCTGATTGGACTGGCACTGGTCACTATTGCGGACCTGCTCAGAACGGGTCCTGACCAGACCCCTGTTGCCCGGTTCGCAGGTACACTGGTTGGGGTTGTCTACCCAGTCTGGCTTTTTTCCTATTTAACAGATATTCGTCTCGGCCTGGAAGGCAATCTTCCATCCGGACAGGCATTTGGAACGACGATGATGTTGATCGCTCTCGTTTGGGCTGCGGATTCGGCCGCGTATTATGTGGGGAAGGCCGTCGGGAAGCGTCCTCTTGCTCCATCGCTTTCACCCAAGAAGACTTGGGAGGGGGCGTATGCTTCCGTTCCTGGGGCTCTGATAGTGGCCATCTGTTTCAAAGTCTTGTGGTTGTCTTACCTGAGCTGGACGGACGTGGTTGTCTTCTCGCTGATCAGCGGTGTATGGGGGCAGGTGGGAGATTTGGCGGAGAGTGCGTTCAAGAGGAGCGCCGGCGTTAAGGATTCAGCGTCCATCTTGCCGGGCCATGGAGGTATGCTGGATCGGATCGACTCGCTGATCGTCGTCGTGCCTCTCTATTATTTATATCTGCGATTCTTCATGAACGTGCTGTAGTTTTTCTACGGAACGTAGATACAGGCGCTCGGTAACAGGCGGATATTTGGGAATAACGAGACTCAGTCCTATGGGTCTATTCATTCAAAATAAAAAGGCCAACAAAAGGTTTTCGTACGAACCGCGATTCTACAACCCCGAGAAAGAAGAGCGACTGAAAAGACGGATTCGAGTCAAACGAGTGACCGGACGCCGACGAGATCCTATGGGGCTAATCATTTTCGGAATTTTAGCCGGAATAGTTCTCTACATGTACCTGAATCTCGGATGAACGATCGAGGCGGGAGGGAGAAGAGGCCGGAAAGGTATTTGGGACAGGAGATTGGTGGAAATTTCTGTTGAGCAAGATCAAGTGATCCGGTTAATGCCGGAGACCGTCTCGAACAAGATTGCCGCTGGCGAGGTTGTTCAACGGCCGGCCTCTGTCGTAAAGGAGCTTGTTGAGAATGCCATCGATGCGGGGGCCGAACACATTTCCATCGTCGTAAAAGGAGCGGGAAGCGAACTTATTCAGGTCGTCGACGACGGTTGTGGAATGAGCGCGGCGGACGCCGCTGCCAGTTTTCAGCGTCACGCTACGAGCAAAATTAGGTCGATTGAGGACCTCGAATCCATTCGCACGCTTGGATTCAGGGGCGAAGCTCTGGCTTCAATCGCTGCTATCGCAAAAGTGAGATTGCAATCGCGTCGATCGGTGGACGAAGTCGGAACGGAGATCATCGTCGAGGGGGGCGAGCCGATTTCGAACGCTCCTAAACCCATGCTCCCGGGCACCACGATTTCTGTCCGCAACCTGTTCTACAACGTCCCGGCTCGCCGAAAATTTTTAAAACGTCCGTCCACGGAGCTGAAGCACATCGTCGACGTAGTCCAGGTTAATGCGCTGGCCAATCCGGGTATTGCTTGGACCCTTCGAAGCGGAGAAAATGAACTGATGTGTGTCACGCGTGGTGAAAGCCACGATCCCAAAGAAATTCTACAAACGCGGATTAAAGAATTACTCTCGCTGGATTCCTTCGAACCGCTCATTACGGTGGACGAGTCGACCAGCTATTTGAGGGTCTTCGGGATTCTCGGAAAGCCCGAATTGTACAAACGCACTCGGGGACGACAGTTTTTGTTCGTAAATAACCGGGCGATTAAGCACCGATACCTCGAACACGCCGTCTATTCGGCCTACGAGTATCTACTTCCGGAGGGCACCTTCCCGCTCTTTGCTCTCTTTCTCGATATCGACCCTCGACATGTCGATGTCAATGTGCATCCGGCAAAGGCCGAAGTGAAATTTGAAGACGAGAGTGGTGTATACAGTATGATGCGGACGATTGTCCGGAAGGCATTGGGTACGGCTGAACTCACGCCTGATTTTCTTTCGGCCGTTCCGCTGTCGGGTATTAAGCTGGATCTGGATTCCTCTGAATCGCATGAGTCGGGGAAGGGATCGAAGGGGCTCCGCTTAGCCGAAACCGGCCTGACCGGGTTTGCGCACGAACCCCACTCAAATCCTTGGTTGGAAGCGGGATCTGCAAGTAAACGGTTATATGACTCCGGCCCAGGGGGAGCCATGTCGTCAGGAACGGTGGAGAGTCGGGGAGACGAAACGCGTGAGACAGAGTCGTCAGACTTACTCTGGCAGTTACATGATGCTTATGTACTCACACAGATTCGCTCTGGTTTGGTGATCGTGGATCAACAAGCTGCACACGAGCGCATTCTGTACGAAAAAGCCACCATTAGTCTCGCAGATGGATTTGGACTTTCACAGCAGTTGCTGTTCCCAATCACGATCGAGTATCCGCCGGGCGACTTTGTATTGCTGGAAGAATTGATGCCTGATCTTCGATCGCTTGGATTTGACATCGAACCGTTCGGCGGTCGTAGTGTGGTCATGCGCGGAGTCCCGGCCGACATCCGAGCTGGCGATGAACGACAGATTTTGGATGCTGTGTTAGATCAGTACAAGTCATTCGAAAGTGTTGACAAACTGACCGGTCGGGAAAATCTGGCTCGAAGTATTGCCCGAAAAAGCTCCGTGAAGGCTGGAGCGCGATTGTCCCACAAAGAAATGCGCGCCTTGATCGATCAGTTGTTTCTCTGCGAAATGCCATATGTCAGTCCGGATGGCAGACCTACCATCGTCAAGCTATCCGTCGATGAGCTCCGTGAACGGTTTGGGCGGCGAGGGTAGTCGAGATTTTGAGGCTCTGATAAATGCTCGAGCGAGTTCAGTCATACATCGTCGACCACCGCTTATTCGGCTCCGGCGGGCCAATTCTTGTAGGGGTGAGTGGAGGCGTCGATTCCGTGACTTTGGCCTGGGTTCTCGGCGAACTCGGCTACAACATCGAAGTAGCGCACGTTAATTACCAACTTCGTGGCGATGAAAGCGATCGGGACGCTGAACTCGTTCGCTCGTTTTCAAGGGATCGAGATCTGGTTCTGCATGAAGTCGAGCCAGGCGCGATGCCCCCCGGTTCTTTGCAGGAAAATGCCCGCAATTTTCGATACCAGCGATTTGAGGAAATCGCCATCGATCGAGAGATGACCCGTATTGCAGTGGCTCACAACCGAAACGATCAGGCAGAAACCGTTCTGCTCAATCTGCTTCGCGGAGGAGGATTTGATGGCGTGGCTGGTATGCGGCCGTCCAGACCCGTGCGACAAGATTCGCCCATCCATGTCGTTCGTCCTTTCCTGGATATTTCTCGTTCAGACATCGTGGCAATTGCGACTTCCTCGGGCCTTCCGTGGCGTGAGGATAACTCAAACGCCGATTTGAGCTATTCGCGAGTCAAAATCCGAACGGGCACCCTACCGGCGCTTGAGTCCTGCGGTGAATCCGACCTGATTGGGGAATTGGTGACGATTTCGAAGGATATGCGGGTGCTGGTGGATGAACTGCTCCCTGAAACGCTGCCACCGGATCTACAGTTTGGTCGGCTGATCGGCCACTCGGTGCCGATCGAAGCCTTACGAGAACTTGATCCGGCAGTAAGGGGCTGGTATTTGCTTCGACTCGTACGAAAGTGGCTTCCAGAGGCCCCTGTAAGACGATCGACCGTTTTTTCCATCGATCGATTGATGGATGCACCGACCGGGAAGCGCATTCAGTTCAAAACCGGGTCGATTTGGAGAGAGCGCGATCGCATCCGATTCGTACCCTCCCCGAGTGAAGCCGAACCGACCCCAGCGGGCGTCACCACCGGAAATGAAATTATGGGAAGCTTCGGTCGGTTGACCTGGAACGTAATTCCATCGGAAACGGTCGAGACACAGACGGGCCGGTTTGAGATTGTCGTGGACGAGAACAAAATCAGAGGGTGTCTTTCGGTAAGGCCCTGGCGTCCGGGTGACCGCTTTAAACCGTTCGGTATGGCCGGGTGGAAAAAAGTGAAATCGTTTCTAACGGACGCAAAGGTCGCCTCCTCGGAACGAAAATCGGTTCACGTATTGTGCGACGATGAACGCATCGTCTGGATTTTGGGGCACCGAATGGACGATCAATACCGTGTGGAGGATCACACGAAGCGAGTTCGACAAATCTTATTCGAACCTGCACGTTAATCTATCTTCTCAAGGAGAATTTCGTGTACGCATTCAGTTGAATCCCGTATTTTCCGCCTTCCTTTTTCGCCCCTTTTTACCAACCGTTTCCGCCAACCGTCTCCGTGGCCTCGACCTGATCCGCAGCCATGACCGCCAATCTTCTTCTACACGATGACAGAACGATCACCCTTCGTGGTGAACGTTTCAGTGTCTGCATGGACAGCGAAATGATCCAAAATCGTGTCGCCGAGCTTGGAGCAAGAATATCGGTCGATTACGAGGGCAAGCGTCCGATCTTGATTGGCGTTTTGAACGGCGCGTTCATGTTTCTTGCCGATCTGATGAAGAAGATTCGGATTGACTGCGAAGTAGACTTCGTGAAGCTCTCGTCGTACGGCGCGGAGAAGATTTCGAGTGGCGTCGTCAGGGAACTCAAGAAAATCGACGCAGACCTCGAGGGCAGACATGTACTCGTCGTCGAGGACATTGTGGACACGGGTCTCTCGATGCAGTACATCCTGGATATCATGCACAGTCAGAATCCCGAATCCGTAAAGGTTGTTACGCTCCTTCACAAGTACGAAGCGACCGAAGTGCACGTACAGCTGGACTACGTAGGATTTCGAATTAAGAATCAGTTTGTCGTCGGATATGGACTGGACTATGGCCAGGTCGGCAGGAATCTCCCGGACCTTTATGTGCTGGATCCGCACGAGGATGACTCCTAGGCTCAGTCTGGAATACTCAGGTCACATCGTCTAGAGCCTCTACGGCTTGAAAAACGTCCGAGTACGAGTTGTAGAGAGGAACGGGCGCCATCCGGATGATTCCAGGCTCTCGCCAGTCGCAAGAAACACCACGAGATTTCAAGGTCTCAAAAACATCCCGCCCGCCATGGATCCGAATAGATAACTGGGCTCCTCGATGGTCCGGGTCGCCGGGAGTGATGACGGTCGCTTTTTCCCCGATTCGCGTCTTCAATAGGTATTCAAAGTATCCAGTCAGTCGCCGCGATTTTTCGAGTATGGCTGGAAATCCGGCCTCTTCAAATAATTCCAGAGACGCTTTGAGGGGCGCCGTTGAAAGGAGCGCCGGGTTACTGATTTGAAATGCCAGCGCGCCACGAGCCGGAGCGAAGTTGTCCAGCATTCGAAAGCGATCCGCTATGTTCTGTCCCCACCAACCGTGAAGTGCGGGGAGGTTTGAATCGGCCGAATGCCTGGCATGGACGAAAATACACCCTGGACCACCGGGACCTGCGTTCAGGTACTTATAGGTGCACCAGGCAGCAAAATCCACATTCCAATCGTGAAGATTCAGGGCCACGTTTCCGGCCGCGTGGGCAAGGTCGAATCCGACCACGCATCCTGCCTCATGAGCGGCTCGGGTGATTTCTTCCATGTCCAGAAGTTGGCCCGTGTAGTAGTTCAACCCTCCCAATAGTACAAGTGCGATTTCAGATCCGGATTCCGCGATTACCGTGAGGATGTCTTCGGTACGAAGGAGGGTCTCATCACCGCGCGGCCGAAGTACCAATATGGCGTTTTCGGGATCGCATCCGCGCCACTCGACGTGAGACCGGATCGCGTATCGGTCAGACGGGAAAGCGTCCTGCTCAACCAGCACTTTATATCGCGCAGCCGAGGGGTTATAGAACGAGGCCATCAGAAAATGAAGGTTTATCGTCAGCGCGTTCATTAGTACGGTCTCCGTACTATCTGCACCAACTAGTACGGACACCTTACTATTCAGGTCTTCGCAATAGTTCAGCCAGGGGGACGGGCCAGAAAAATGGCCATCCAGGCCGCGCGTCTTCCAGGCCTCCAGAATTTCAAGGACATGCGCCTCGGCGCCGACAGGTTGAAGCCCGAGTGAGTTGCCCGTGAAATAGATGATCGGCGCCCCGTCCGCTCCGAGAGGAAGATGAAAACGATCGCGAAATATGCCGAGAGGATCTCGACGGTCTTCCTCGCTTGCGAAGGCGGGAGAGGATTCAAATGGAGGAAGTCGATTCACGGATATCGCTCTCTAGGACGGCTCAGTGATCCAATTATAGGCATATTGAATGATACGGCACTCTATATTACGAGCCATGCGAGATGCATTTCCCGTTCTTCCTCCAGATACCGAACGAAAATGGAGCGATTTCTCTCGAGAGCAACCGTCTGTTCGCTATCTATCAGCGTTTCGATCGTCGGAAATCTAAAGGCTCAGAAACGGAAGCTGAAGCTCGACGATTATGCCGAGTGGCAGCGCTTCGAAACGACGCTATTGTCGCCCGATGGCCATTGGTTTGCCTATTCCATGAACCCCGTAGAAGGGGATACATGGCTCGCTGTCAAGGAAATGGGATCGGATGAAGAGCCTGAAGTCATGCACGGTAGCGGCCCCTCGTTCTCGGATAACAATCGCTGGTTCACTTTTTCGATCGGGGTCTTTGAGAAAGAAGAAAAGAAACTGAAGGATGAGGAGAAGCCAGTGCGTCTGAAGCTCGGAATGATGGGTTTATCCGCGACCGTCGTGGATACGTTCGAGTTCGTGGAAGAATTTACGTTCTCTGGTGACGGGGCGTTTCTGGCCATGCCGAAATACAAGGCGGAGGGCGTAAAAACGAAAGGCACGGACCTGATGGTCAGAAATCTGGAGGAAGACACGAATCAAAAAATCGGTCATGTAGCGGAGTATTCATTGAGCGAAGAAGGAGTGTTGCCAGCGGTTCTAATTGACGCTAACGAAAAGCCTTCTGGAATTGGACGACCTGCATGGCGAGAAGTGGCCGAAGGGACAAACACTTTTTGGACTCGTTTGCCATGAAATCCGTCATTGCGCACAGAGGAAGGTTTTCATGCGCCAGGCTGGTCTCGCCGGTCCTGGATGGTTCGGTCCGTCAAAAAAAGAGTGGACGCAGTCTGGGATGGAGACTCCAGCTGACTAACACACGGGTCTGGTTTGCGACCGGCGGTCTGATTGCCAGTATTTCGATTGCACCAGCGTGTAGTCAGGAATCGAATATTCCAGAAGGGTTTGTTCTGGTGAAGGACGTCGTTCCTTCGATCGTCCTCGACATGCGGTACTATCATGGGCACAATTTCATAGGGCGTCAGATCGACGGTTATCTCGCACCGAAAAGTTATCTGACACGTCCTGCGGCGATGGCGCTGAAACTTGTCCAGGACGAGCTAATGGAGCTCGGATTATCGCTGAAGATCTACGACGCCTACCGGCCTCAACGCGCGGTTAACGAATTCATTGAATGGGCTGAAAACCTTGACGATACCGCAGCGAAGGCTGAATTTTATCCAGATTTGTCGAAATCGATGTTGTTTGACGAAGGTTACATTGCGGCCAGGTCCGGGCATACTCGCGGGAGCACGCTCGATCTGACGATCGTACCCTATCCGCCTCCGGATGAGCCCGACTGGTCGGCACAGAATCAGCAATCCTGCAAGCTGCCCGCCGATCAGCGTTTTGCCGACAATAGCCTGGATATGGGAGTTGGATATGACTGTTTCGATACGCTTTCCTGGACGGATGATGATCGAATTGGACCATCCCAGCGGGCTCACCGCCTTTTGCTGAAATCGCTCATGGAGAAACACGGCTTTCAGAACTATCCCAGGGAGTGGTGGCACTATTCGCTCGTGGATGAACCGTTTCCAGACACCTACTTTGATTTTCCGATTAGATAACTAGATTGTCCTTGATCTGAGGTGCGTGAGAGGATTCTCACCGTCCTCGTTTTGTCCCACTGCACTTGTAAGAGAAGGAGGTTGTTATGCCCCGATTTCACAGAGCTTTTTTAAGCCTAGGCTTGATGTGCCTGGCGACCGTGCTGACAGCCAAGGCTCAAGACACGCTTCGTTTTACGCCAACCGTCGGATATCCCACATTCGCGGTCCGCGAACCAGTTGCTTACATCCAGCCCAATACGGTACTTATCTCCGAGACCAATAAGGGAGCCTACTATGAGGAAGGAGGCGGAGCCTTTCCGGGTGAAGTCGGACCGTTCTACGTCGAAGGGGCGACCCCGAACGATATGCTCGTCGTGGAGATCATCAAGGTTCGGCCGAATCACCACCTCGCGGGTGCTCAGATTTATGCCGATTTCGGAGGCCTGGCAACTGACAGTAGGCTCAGATTACTGAACGACCCGATCCCAGCGCGAAGATATGAATGGCACCTGGACACGGAGAATTTAACCGGTACAACAGAACTGCCGGATTCCAAGATGGGCTCTATTACGATTGATCTGGAGCCCATGCTCGGGAGAATTGCCGTCGCCCCGAGGGGTGAAGAAGCGTTCGGTGGTCTCTGGCCGGGCGATTTCGGAGGGAATATGGACTCCCCGGATGTCCGGGAAGGGACGACGGTATACCTTCCCATCTTCCACGACGGGGCCTATTTCTATTTCGGTGACGGGCATGCCAAGCAGGGAGAAGGCGAGGTCAACGGTACGGGTCTGGAAACCTCCATGGACGTCATCCTTCGCATCGATGTGATCAAAGGGAAAACTATCGCGTGGCCGCGTCTGGAAGACGCCAACTATATCATGGTTGCCGGAAGCGCTCGACCGCTTATCGATGCATTTCGGCTGGCCCATGTTGAACTAATCGAATGGATGGTGGAGGATTACGGCTTCGGAAAGTGGGATGCGTATCATCTGGTCGGGCAGCTCGGCGAGCATATGGTGGCGAATATTGTTGATCCCATTTACACGGTTGTGGCAAAGTTTCCCAAGAAATACTTACCTGAATAAGGCATACAGTGGCTGGGACAGCGATGACTTGGTTGCAATCGGGCAAACGTTCTCGTATTGGATTGTCGGTGACGCTCGTCATCGCTGCGCTGATGATGACCGGCTGTGCGGAGCAGCACAAGCGTACGGCAACCCGCTCGTCCGTAGATACGCTTCGCATTCTTTCGTACAACATTCATCACGCCGAGGGTATGGATGGCACGGTGGACTTGGAACGGATCGCCGATCTAATCAATCGTTTGGAACCCGACGTGGTTGCTCTTCAGGAAGTGGACCAGCTTGTCGAGCGAACCGAACGAGTGGATCAGGCGATGGTTCTTGGAGAATTGACCGGCCTGACACCCGTGTTTGGGGCCTTCATGGACTATCAAGGTGGACAGTATGGGATGGCGCTTCTTTCTCGTTGGAAGGTCGTTGACGCCACGAATGTACGGTTGCCCGACGGAGAGGAGCCCAGATCATCCGTTGTTGCCATGTTGGAATCGCCAACGACGCGAAACCGAGTTGTGATCGCAGGAATCCATTTTTACCGCACGGAAGAAGAGCGAATGGCTCAGGCGAAGACATTGGTCACTGAACTCAAGGATCGCTCGAAGCCCGTTATTCTTGCAGGAGATTTTAACTCACAACCTGGATCGGCTGTGATGCAGTATCTGGAACGAGAGTGGTCTGTGATGAACAAAGGCGAGAATCGCTTCACGTTTCCGTCATATGCACCTGCGCGGGAAATCGACTTCATTGTCGCCAGAAGGGATGCGGAGCTTGAGCTTCTGTCACACGAAGTGCTCAACGAGCCCGTAATGTCGGACCACCAGCCAATCTTTGCCGAGATTTTGATCCACGCCACCTTGGTGGACGAGCGGCCATGAGACGCTCAGGCATATCCCGCAGAAGCTTTTTATTAGCCATAAGTGTGGTCTCTGCGGTGCTGCATGGGTCTGTATTCGCACAGACGGCCAGCATTTCCGAAGAAAGGCGTTTCATTTCAACCTACGAGTATTCTGAAGCGAATCCCGTTCCTGTACTGGTGAGCGACCCTCGACTCTATCCTTATCATAAGTATCAAGCATACGCCGTTGATCCTGTCGAAAAGGAATGGACCGTAGTCAAACTGGAGAATGCGTACATCGAGGTGTATGTCCTACCTGAAGTCGGGGGGAAGGTGTGGGGAGCGATAGAAAAGTCATCAGGACACGAGTTCATCTATCGAAATGAGGTGCTCAAGTTCAGAAGTATCTCACTTCGCGGACCATGGACGTCGGGAGGAATCGAATTCAATTTCGGGGTAATCGGGCATACACCTGCGACCGCCAGCCCCGTCGATTACAAGTTGGTAGAGAATCCGGACGGAAGCGTGAGCTGTTTTGTCGGGGCCATGGATCTCCCGTCCCGAACCCACTGGCGCGTCGAGATCCGTCTTCCTGCTGACAAATCGATCTTTGAGACGAATGTTTTTTGGACCAACCCCACTCCGCTCACGCAGTCGTACTACAACTGGATGACGGCGGCGGCATTTGCGCGCGTTGATCTGGAGCTGAGCATACCCGGCAATCAATATCTGCGTCATGGTGGAGAAGCACTTTCCTGGCCTGTTGACGACACCGGCAGGCTTCTGTCTTCCTATTCGAATAATGCCTTTGGGGGCAGCAAGTCCTACCACGTTGTGGGAGAGTTCAACGATTTCTTCGGCGGCTATTACACAGACGATGACTACGGCTTCGGACACTGGTCCCGGTACAGCGAGATGCCCGGTCAGAAACTCTGGCTTTGGGCACTTTCTCGGCAAGGCGGAATCTGGGAAGACCTGCTCACCGACACGGACGGACAATACATCGAATTTCAGGCGGGTCGATTGTTTGTCCAATACTCACCGGGGAGTCACGTAAACCCCATCACACAGGCCGGATTTGAGCCGTATGTCACGGACACCTGGAAGGAAATCTGGTTTCCGGTGGAAGGGATTGGAGGTCTCAGCGATGTGTCTCCAAAAGGCGTCATGTCGGTGAGGGAGAAGGGCGGTGAACTGACGATCGGGATCAATGTCTTCCAGGAATCGAGCGCCACGATCAGCGTGATCACGGATGGCGAAACCATCCACAGCGTGCCGTTTTCAGCGGAACCATTACAAGCGATATCCAAACATTTCGCCATTTTGCCTGAACAAGAATACGAGATCGTAGTGCCGGAACTAGATCTTCATTTTCGTTCCAGCCCCGGGTCCATTCAACTGTCTCGTCCCTTCGAGACTGAGCCCGCTGCAAAGCCATCCATTCCCGAGGCGGATCGGGATGCCTTTGAGGGTTGGGAGCTCTTAAAAGCGCGGCGGTATTCGGCAGCCATGGCCCTCTTTCAGTCCGCCTTGTCGAAGGAGCCGTGGCACTCGGATGCGCTATTGGGCGTTTCCGAACTCTACTACAGAAGGGGCGAATACGCCGAAGGACTGGTCGCCGCGAATCGGCTTCTCCAGCTCGATTCGTACAGCGCAGATGCGAATTTTCAAGCCGGTATACACTACCGGGCGCTTTCGGAGTTCGTCAACGCGAAAGAAGCGTTCGGATGGGCGGAGCGGTCGATGACTCACCGATCCGCCGCAAATGCGGAGCTCGCAGAGTTGGCGTTGAACGTCGACGACTACAACGAAGCCGTTTTCTATGCCCGGAAAGCGTTGGATTACGATCGAAATAGCATCAATGCTCACCAGGTACTGGCCATTGCGGGACGATCGCTGAATGATGTCGAGCTCGTCGGAAAGAGCCTGGCACACTTGCTGAAACTGGATCCTCTCAATCATTTTGTGCAGATGGAGCGCCATTTAGCCGATGTGAGTTCATCGAGTCCCGATGACTGGAATGACCTAATTCGAAGCGAATTCCCGGATCAGGTTTTCCTTGAACTGGCCATCTCATACAAGTCGCGCGGCCGGGGCGCGGACGCTTTGCAGGTACTTGAACTCGCTGATTCTCAAGCGCCGTCTCAGGTCGGGCGGTTGTGGGCAGCATTTCTAACTCGTACACCCGATCCTGAGTCTTCGAGTCAATGGTTGGTTCGGGCTGCGGACGTTGAACCCATCGGAAGACCGTATCGACAAGAATCGATACCCGTCATGGAGTGGGTGGTCGACCAAAGCGATGATTGGCTCTGGACGTATCTACTTGGTTTGAACTACTGGGCCGTAGGTCGAAAGGCAGACGCGGCGGCGAAGCTGAAGGCCCTGGGCGCAAGACCCGACGACGCCTCTTTCTACGTTGCACGGGCTGCTTTGCTGCGCGAAGTTGAAGACCATGATGAGGAAGTGGATCTGCACAGGGCGCTTATGCTGGACGGTTTTAAGCCAGCAATACGATTGCCTCTGGTTCAATATTTACAGCGTCACGATCGCTGGGAGGAGGCGCTCGAACTGACGAAGCAGTTTCGAGAGACGTATGTAGGTCAATTCAACATGGATGTGCTCCACGCCCGATCGCTCGTTCATCTCAACAGGCCGATTGACGCGATCAACGTCCTGCAACGATCCGTCATTCTACCGTCGGAAGGCTCAAGAGGAGGGCACACGGTCTACGAAGAGGCTCACCTGATGGCGGGGTTGGATGAATTGGAAGAGGAAAACTGTGTTGGGGCGCTCAGCTTTTTCGAGACTGGACTCGAATGGCCGGAAAACCTGGGAGCCGGGCGCAGCTACGACCCCGACGATAGAATCTTTCAGTTTCTGATCGGGACCTGCAATCGAAAGGTGGGAAACGATTCAGAAGCCCGTACGGCTTTTCGGCGCGTTATTGCAGCAACAGAGTCGAGGATCGGATCGAGTCAACTGGAGCACTATCTGGGATTTCTCGCTCATCAGAAACTTGGAAATGAGAGCGGTGCACGAGAGCTGATTCAAGTTTTGTCCGAATCCGCTCATTCAAATCAGGCTTCGACGCAATGGGTCCTCGCACGAGCCGGCCACAATCTCGACCCGGTTCGGGACCTTGAAGCGGGTGAAATGGGTATCTCCGACTCTTTCAGTACGAGGATGTTTAGGCGCGTCGCGGACCTGATCGAGCAGCACTGATGTTACGTGCCGCTCTAGGTTATCCAGAACGTCATCCAGAACGTCATCCAGATCGTCGTTCATAATGACTCTTTCTTTTGTTCGAACGTTTCTACTCCTCATTTTCTTGATGGGCGTCGCAGGGAGTGCGGTAGAACTGTTCTTGTTGGGTCATACTGAAGAGTTCTGGCAATACCTGCCTCTTGTTTTGTTTGGAACGAGCCTGCTCCTGCTTGGCTGGCACATGGTCTCGCGTGTGCCGACTGGACTGAAATTATTCCGGTACGCCATGGGGTTGTTTTTGATTGCCGGCCCAATAGGACTATTTCTCCACTACCGGGAAAACGTCGCCTTCGAGCTCGAAATGTATCCGAATATGGGCGGGCTGGAACTCTTCTGGGAAGCGATCACGGGCGCAACACCGGCTCTCGCTCCGGGTACCATGGTCCTACTGGGTCTCCTGGGATGGTTGTACACGTTTCGACACCCTCGTTTTTCGAAGACCCCCAATATTGATCCCGATCAAAAACGATAACCCTGATCATGAAGAGATTTTTCTGCTGCGTCGCGACCGTCCTATTCGTCGCTGCCTCCGCGTTGCCAACGTTTGCGCAGGTCGGTAACAACGACCACGTCCTAAATCCGAACAGGGCCGGGGCGGATCAGCTCGCCGCACTACCTCACGTGTCCGAAGAGTTTGCCGAGCAGATCGTGGATAACAGAATGTACCTGGACATTTCTGTACTTCACGAATTTCTTGGCGCGTCGCTGAACGAAGAGCAGTTGAGCGAGCTGTATCCCCATTTGTTCGTGCCGATAAACCTGAACTCAGCATCTCGTGAAGAAATCTTACTCGTTCCGGGAGTCGGCGAACGGATGGCCCACGAGTTTGAGGAATACCGGCCGTATACGTCCATGGTCCAGTTCAGGAGAGAAATCGGCAAATACGTGGACCATGACGAGGTGGCTCGTTTCGAACAGTTCGTATTCGTTCCCATTAATCTGAACGAAGCGAGCGAAGAAGACATCCTGAGCATTCCCGGAGTCGGAGACCGGATGCTCCACGAATTCCTGGAATACCGCCCGTATCGAAGCATTGAACAGTTTAGGCGTGAAATCGGGAAGTACGTGAGTGAAGATGAGGTCGCCCGTCTGGAACGCTTTGTCACGCTGGACTGAGGTCGACCTGGGCGCAGATGAAGGCAATGCTCCTCCATAAAGTTGGTGCTCTGGCTGAACATCCCGATCCGTTGGAGCTGATGGATCTGGCGCGGCCGAGCCCAAAGCATGACGAACTCCTCATTCAGGTGTCGGTCTGCGGTGTCTGTCATACAGAGCTTGATGAGATAGAAGGTCGGACACCTCCTTCTATCCTGCCCATCATACTGGGTCACCAAATCGTTGGTCACGTAGCCGAGCTTGGAAATCAAGTGTCTGGCTTCACGGTGGGCGATCGGGTGGGCGTAGCATGGATTTTTTCGACCTGCGGATCCTGCGAATATTGCCTGAAGGGCGACGAAAATCTGTGCGCGAATTTTCGAGCAACCGGAAGAGATGCTCATGGTGGTTATGCGGAATTCACCACGGCTCCTGCGGATTTTGTCTTTCGAATTCCAACATCTTTGACCGATGTGGAAGCAGCTCCGTTGCTTTGTGCGGGAGCGATTGGATACCGGTCGTTGCGATTGACTGGTCTTCGAGACGGTCAGAACCTGGGTTTGACAGGATATGGTGCCTCGGCCCATCTGGTTCAGAAAATGGTTAAATCCCTCTATCCGAATTCTGATGTTTACGTTTTCGCGCGGAGCGAAAAGGAGCAGAAATTTTCAAGAGAACTCGGCGCTGTCTGGGCTGGTGATACGTCGGACACGCCGCCTGAAAAATTGCAAAGTATTATCGATACGACACCGGTTTGGAAACCCGTTGTCGAGGCACTGAGAAACCTGGCACCGGGTGGTCGGCTCGTCATTAACGCCATTCGCAAGGAGGCGATCGATAAAGACTATCTCCTGCGGCTTGACTACGAAGAGCATCTCTGGCAGGAAAAGGAGATCAAGAGCGTAGCGAATGTCAGTCGAAGAGATGTTTCCGAATTTCTTAATCTGGCTGCGGAGATGAATATCCACCCGGAAATTCAGGAATATCGAATTCAAGATGCGAATGAGGCATTGAATGATATGAAGTCTGGTAATATTAAGGGAGCCAAAGTGTTACGTATTCTGTAGCTCAGCGTTCAGCGGTGATCTAAATCATCCTTCTGGACGATCCAAACGGCGCGGGAATCGTGTTCTATGAAGCGTTCTGGGAAGAATTTCCGACCACGCGCTTAGAATAATTTCTTAGACTGTAGCGATCCTGTTGCATGTCTCAGATTTTTCCGAAGTGAATGAAATGAAAAGGCAAGTCCGCGCACTCGTTGTATTTCTTCCCCTGCTCCTCACAGCCTGTTCGACGTCATCTGATTCTCCGGATCTGGTACTGCTCAACGGAATCGTCTATACCGTAGACGAAGCGCAGCCTTGGGCCGAAGCGATCGCGATCAGTGGTGAGTACATTACTGCAGTCGGGTCAGTCGCTGAGATTCAGGGCCTCGCAGGATCCGACACCCGCACCATCGATCTGAATGGGGCATTTGTCACGGCCGGGTTCAACGACGCGCATGTGCACGTCTCATCGACCGGAGCGCTGATTGTCGGTGTGAATCTTCTGGATGTACACGAACCCGTCGCATTCGCGGATCGAATCCAGACCGCGACGGAAAGACTTCCATTGGGAAGTCTCATCAGTGGGGGCAGCTGGGGTGCGTATGAACAATGGGGTGAAGGGTCGGCTGGAGAAACCAAGACCGACGAAGTGGCCGAACCATTCACTCCGCATCGTGATTTGTTGGATGGTTTCTCGCCCAATCACCCGGTGCTGGTGAGTCGTTTTGATCGCTCGATGCATCTTGCCAATAGTCGTGCTCTTGAACTGGCAGGAATCAATGCCAACACCTTGGATCCGGCTGGAGGAGAATTCGTGCGCGACGAGTCAGGTCGACTCACCGGCATACTGAAAGGATCGGCCTACACTGAGGTCCGACGAGCCATGCCATCGAAGTCATTCGAACAGAGAATGATCGAGTTTGAGGCCGTGCAGAAAGAAGCCCGACTTGGTGGCGTGACGACCATTCAAGATCTAACGTCGCCTGAGATGCTCCGGGTCTACCAGGAGACGAGAAACCGCGGGAATCTAACCGTTCGGGTGATGCTCCGGCCGACGCTCTACAATGTCAAACATATCGGTGCGCTGGGGATCACGAAGGGATTCGGAGACGACTACCTGAAATTCGTGGGCTACAAAGCCTGGGTCGATGGGATAATGGGAGGGAGCAGTGCGCTGTTCTATGAGTCTTACGATCACATGTCGGATCATTTCGGCAACCTCCGCACCATCATGTTTCCAGAAGGGCAACTGGGCGCTGGGATGTCTATGACGAAATCCCAGAAGTACACAGATTTTCCCGCAGGAAATCTCGAAAAACTTCTGCAGGCTGCCGTCCCCACTGGATTACCCGCACACGTGCACGCGATCGGCGACAAAGGAGTTCGGATTCTTCTGGATATCTATGACAAAGTGCTGACAGAAAACGAATTGGTGGACAGCGATCATCGATGGCGAATGATTCATGCTCAAGTCGTACATCCAGATGATTTCCACCGCTTTGGTGAACTGAATCTCGTTGCCGAAGTCAATCCTTATCATGTTTCTGACGACATGCGCTGGATGGAGGAACGAATCGGAGCAGATCGATCAAAAGGGGCCTATGCATTTCGCACGTTAAAGGAAAACGGGGCCGTATTGATCTTTGGGAGCGATAGCCCGGGGACGAATGCGGCCAGGTACTTTCTGAACCCCAAATACGGGTTGTACGCAGCTGTTTCCCGCCAAACTTTATCTGGAGAGCCTCTTGAAGGTTGGTTTCCGGATCAGCGATTGACCATCGAAGAAGCGATCGAAGCGTACACCAGAACCTCAGCGTGGGCCACCTTTGAGGAAGCCTTTAAAGGCACCATCACGCCGGGAAAACTGGCTGATATCGCTGTTTTCAATACCAATTTGATCGATTTAGGGCATAACGACCCGTCGGCTCTGCTTGATGCGGAAGTTCTGTTTACGATCGTCGGGGGAAGGATTGTTTACGAGGCAGGGCAGTAAATAGACCCAATATGCAACCGTCCGGTTCACCTTAAAATCATCGAAAAAGTGGACATCAATTTCTTTTTATAGCCGAAAATTCAATATTTTTGCGATCGAGGTCAGTATTGCTTGTTGTAACACCGGGCCCGAATTCGATTTACTAACTATTTCCGTTGAGAAGAGAAAATGAACATTTACGTGGGCAATTTGGCCTGGGGAACTTCTGAAGATGATCTGTACGACCTGTTTGCTGCCTATGGCGAAGTGACACGCGCGACGATTATTTCTGAGAAAGATACAGGACGATCAAAAGGTTTCGGTTTTGTAGAGATGGCCAGTGACGAAGAAGCACAAACCGCGATCAGTGGGCTTGATGGCTCTGACGTTGGCGGGAGAGATATCCGTGTGAACGAGGCCCGTCCAAGGCCAGAACGCCGGCAGCGCTACTAGGCGCACGCTCGAAGTCTGAGTTGAGCGCCTGACGTTCTCGTTAGAGAGCGCTCGGAAGGATGTAGCGGAGAAGCAAGTCTCGTGGCTGTTCCCAAGCTAGCCGGTTATCATTTCCGGCAGTGAACACCACGACCATGTCCAATTCATCGATTACAATGATGTACTGGCCTCCGCGACCTCCGGCGTAGTACGCATCAACGCGCTTGGCTCCCACCTGGTAGTTGGTCAACCACCAGTGATATCCGTAGCTCGGGTTAGGACCGTTCTGCGATGTGGATTCGTTTGCCCAATCGCTATTGATGAGACGGGTGTCATTCCACATACCGTCATTCAAAAATAGCGATCAAAAACGCAGCATGTCCCGGGGAGTCATGCTCAAGCCGCCACCGGTTTGAGCCGTGCCGTTGGCCGCCAGCGACCAGCGTTCTCCCGAAACACCCATTTTGTTGAACAGGTGCTCATCTGCGAATTGGCTGACCGATCGACCGGTCGCCTTCAGGATGATCGCTCCTAGCGTGATGGAGACGCCGCTGTTATACAAGAAAGTCGATCCAGGTTGTGAGGCCATGGGTCGGGTCAGGACGCAGTGTCCCCAATCTCCATTTGCGTACATCCTTGCGTGATCATGACTTCTTTGAGAACCGGGTTCGATTCATGACAATTCTTTGGGATAACACACGTAGGGTCTTTGCTCTGGGCTGGCAATACCGGAAATAGCGCTCATCTGGGTTGCTTCGGAGAGTTCGACGACCCTACCGTCTCTTTGGATCACACGTATCGAGTTTTCGGCTCGTTCATACGCAGCATGCCCCGATTCGGCGAAATCCAAGTAGTATTCGGTATCTGTTTCAAGAAAATCGTGACGGGAAAGCCCGAATTCAAGGAGGAAATTTTGGACCTTTTCGCGCCATTGGGCACGCTCCTCCTCCGACACTACCGCATCCGTAAACGTGACTCGAAAGAAATCCCGGTTTAGCATTCGTCGGCACAAATCGGAGAGAAGAACATCTGACGAGTGTTGCCAGCGCTTCAGGCTATACAAAATGTCGGAATCATCGAGGGCGCTGTAATTTTCGATGACGTCATCGTTTTGTAGTTCGGAACCTGTGATGGTGTTTTCCAGAAAGAACTGAAAAGCCGGAGCCGTGCCCTCCACCGCGTCCAGATTGCCGACCGAGAACTGGGTACGAGCTCGACGGATGATCCCTCGCAGTAGGTGGTCTCCTGCGAGAATGGTCTTGTGCAGATACACTTGCCAATACATGAGTCGGCGGGCAATGAGAAAATTTTCTACGGCATGTATCCCTTTTGCCTCGACCACGATTTCATCGTTGGGCGTGCCGTCATCCGGATGTACGCGAAGGGTTTTGATGATCCGGTCTACTCCAACACGACCTTCCGCGACTCCGGTGTAATAGGAATCTCTCCGCAAGTAATCCAGTCGATCCATGTCCAGCTGGCTGGAAATCAGCTGATAGAAGAAGGGCCGTTCGTAGTCGTTGTCGAACATCCTCAGGGCCAACATCAGCGCTCCGTCCATCCGCTGGTTCAATCGACCGATGAGGACTCTGCTCATGTATTCATGTTCGAAGTCATCGATCAATTCATGCTCGAGCGTGTGGGAAAACGGGCCGTGTCCGACGTCGTGTAAGAGTGCGGCGGCCAGGGCTGCCGTATGTTCTTCCGGTGAAATAGCCGTGCCTTTTTCTGAGAGTGACGTCAGCACATCGTGCATCAAAGCCATCGCACCCAATGCGTGGCCGAATCGCGAGTGTTCTGCCCCGGGAAAGACGAGATACCCGATTCCGAGTTGTCGAATTCGCCGAAGCCGCTGGACTTCAGGAGTTTGGATCAGGTCCAATACGGGACCTCTTGGTACGGATATAAATCCATGAACCGGGTCAGAGAAGATCTTGAAGCGGCTTTTCACGTTGGAGTGGACACCAGATCTGATTTCAGGTTGTTGTATATAGCAAAGAGTCACCTGGATTTCTATCGATAACCCTATTCTTGCATATTCGGTTGCGTATTCCGTGCTGCATAGACGTACCTGAAGAATTCCTTCAGAAGGCCCGCTATGGGGTCAAGATGCTGTTGTTGCCGTTTCGAGTCGAGCCGAAATGGACATCGAGTGACCGGCTCGAGGGAGGCGGAATCTACTACGGAACGGACGCGGAACTCGTTTCGGCGTCTGCGTGGAGAATTGGCCTTCTCGAATCGACCGTTGATTTCTTTGCAAGTGGGGAGCACGAGCCTCCATCTGCCCGAATGGTGACGATAGGCGGGGTAGATTTACCGGTGTTGTTCGAGAGCGATGGAGACTCCCCTTTCGATCTCGTCGCTGCCACGTTCTATTTCTTGGCAGGGTGGCAAGAGAACACGTCCATGGTTCGCGACGAACACGGGCGTTTCCTGTTCTCTGAGTCAATTCAGAGTCGTCACAATCTGGCCACGATTCCAGTCGTTGATCTATATCGTAAACTTCTGCAGCAGGAATTGGTCCGGCGACGTGTACCGCTCGAACGGAAGCAGTGGAACGAAAAAACGTGGGCTTTTTGCCCGACTCACGATATCGATTGCCTGAAGAAGTGGAGACCCGGAATTGTTTACAGGGAAGTCGTAGAGCGGGCACTATTCAATGCTGAAAAGGAAACGCTCAGGGCTCGGGGATCGAGAATAGGCCGTGCTGTGGCGGGCCTTCTCAAACATCATGATCCGTATGCGAATACCATCAAGCGGATGCGGGACGAGGTGGCAAACCGGGGAGGAAAAGCAACGTATTTCTTCAAGACAGCAGCCCGGGGGCCGAATGACGTTCGTTACAATGAAAATGCCTCGTTTCTGCATCGTCAATACCTGGAATTACGAAATCTAAACTTCGAAATCGGACTCCATCCCAGTTATCATGCCTACAACCACGGAAGGTATCTGCGTGAGGAGCGCGCCGCACTACGAAGGGCGACCGGTATTGAGGCCACATCGTCGCGTACCCATTTCTTGCGCTTCGATCCAGCTGCCACACCAAGACTTCTCGCTGACACCGGGTTTCAGATCGATTCATCCCTTGGATTTGCTGAACAGGAGGGTTTTCGACGCGGTACGTGCCTTCCCTTTCCATTGTACGATCTGGAAGCAGATCAGTCACTCAAGCTCTGGGAAATGCCACTCGTAGTGATGGAAGGAACGCTATTCAATCGACGACATCTCCAGGTGGACGAAGCGATATCGGCAAGCAACGAGCTCATGGCGACGTGCAAGGCGTTTGGTGGCGTATTCGTTGGTCTTTGGCACAACTTCCTCTGGGATGAGCACGATTTTCCGGGATGGGCTCAGCATTTCATCGCATGTTTGGATCAAGCCAGGAAGGAGGACGGACTGGCCACATCACTCCGGTCCGCACTAAAAGCGTGGAAGTAGTATGACAAAGAAAGGTTGAACGTCCCATGCAAACGGTTATCACAGAAGATGTTCAGGTGGCTGCGCGTCTGATTCGAGAAGGGTTGCTAGTCGCATTCCCCACAGAAACGGTCTATGGATTGGGAGCTGACGCGACCAACGAGGCGGCCATTCGTGACATTTTTGAAGCTAAAGGCCGGCCCACGAATAACCCTATCATTGTACATATCGCCGATTTTCGTGATTTGACGGGCGTTGCAGAATCTATACCGGCTCCGGCGATGGCGCTGATGGACGCGTTCTTTCCAGGACCGCTCACATTGATATTGGATCGGCATCCGTCCATTCCAGATGTGGTTTCAGCCGGGCTTCCGACCGTAGGTGTTAGAATGCCCGACCATGACCAGGCCGGTGAACTGATCCGCAAGGCCGGTCGCCCGATTGCAGCTCCGTCGGCCAATCTATCGGGTCTACCCAGCCCAACGACCTGGCAGGCCGTTAAAGAGGACCTGGACGGGGTGATCGCCTGCATCCTGCTTGGCGAACAGACCCCCGTGGGTCTCGAGTCGACGGTTGTCGACTGTACGCGCGAGAACCCGGTCATCCTTCGATCCGGCAATGTCACGCTCGAGCAACTACGGCTGGTGATTCCTCAAATCAAGCCGGAAGCTGAAGAGGATATTGTAGTCGCCCACAGCCCGGGAATTTTACATCGACATTACGCACCGAAGGCCATGGTTATCCTGGTCGATCGGTCCGATGGCATTGAGCCCGCGAGTCAGGCGGGATTCATCGGGTTTACCGCTCCAGATGCTTCTGACGATTTTCTCGTCGTTGGGCAGGTTTCGAATCTGGAGGATTACGCTTTTCGGCTGTTTGAATTCTTTCGGGAATGCGATCGACTTGGAGCAGAATCCATTTATTGCCAACGTGTTATACGCGAGGGGGTTGGTGTTGCACTCATGGATCGGTTGGAACGGGCGGCGACGAGATGAATCACTTTGGCTAAGCAATCTTACTAAGCAACGATTCTAAGCATTCGTACGAAGTAACCTTACCAAGCAGCCTTACAAAGCAACGTTTCTAAGCAACCCGCCTAGGCAACACCCTGAGGCAATCGGTATCTTTGAGACCCATTCAAACATTTCCGAATCTCCATTGAAAAATCAGCGCAGCTTCTGTTTCCCTTTCTATCTGCTCGGTTTTTCTTTCTTCGTCGCGGCTTGCTCCAGCTTCGCTCCAGTTGCTCGTGACACACCCGTTCCAGATAATGAGACACCGGCAGACTCGGTTCGGCTCGTAGAAGTCATTTTGGATGGTTCAAATGAGGCTCTACTGGCGACGCTTCCACCCGTCAAGAGAGAGTTCAGAGGGGTCTGGGTTGCAACCGTAGACAATATTGACTGGCCTTCCGAACCGGGGCTTTCCACGGCCGATCAACAGGCCGAGATGCTGGCGATCCTTGACCGAGTCAAGGAGCTGAATCTGAATGCCATCATTTTTCAGGTCCGGCCGACGGCAGATGCCTTCTATTCATCCGAGTTCGAACCCTGGTCGGCTTACCTGACAGGCACGCAGGGAAAACCCCCGGATCCGTACTACGATCCGCTTTCATTTACGATCGACGAAGCGCATAAACGCGGAATCGAAGTTCACGCGTGGGTCAATCCATTCCGTGCCTACCACCCCACCGCTGAGGCGAAATTCGACCCTTCGCACGTCTCTCAGCGATCCTTCACCGTAGAATATGGCACCCAGCGCTGGATGGACCCTGGAAATCCGGACGCAAGAGCTCATTCTTTGAAAGTCATTATGGATATCGTCGAGCGGTACGATATCGACGGGATTCATATGGATGATTATTTCTACCCGTATCCGGTTCAGGACGACTCAGGTGCGAATGTGCCGTTCCCAGATGAGCCATCCTGGCGGGCTTACCGTGCCACGAACGAATCCATATCCAAAGACGAGTGGCGGCGCCAGAACGTGGACGATCTTATAAAAAGCGTTTATGACGGGGTGAAAGAGCGTAAACCGTGGGTGAAATTCGGGATCAGTCCATTCGGTATTTGGCGGCCGGGTTTCCCGGAAGGAATCGTCGGATTTGACGCGTACGAGATGCTTTACGCGGATGCCCGGAAGTGGTTGGTTGAGGGATGGGTCGATTACTTCAGTCCGCAGCTCTATTGGTCCATGGAAAGCGAAGGCCAACCCTATCCGAAACTGCTTGACTGGTGGATCGAGCAAAACGAGGCACAGAGGCATATGTGGCCCGGAAACTTCACGAGTCGCATCCGGCTCGAAGGCACTCGGTATTGGGGCGCCGAAGAATTACTCAGTCAGATCGAACACACGCAAGCAACACCGGGCGCCGAAGGGAATATTCATTTCAGTATGGTCGCGCTGATGCCTGCCGAACATCGAATGGGAGAGAAACTCGGGATCGAGTCGTATCCGACCGCAGCTGTTATTCCGGCGAGTCCGTGGCTCAACGGTACCCCTCCGGGAAAGCCGATTGTACAAGTGATGGAATCCAGCGCCGGGAAAGAGGCGAGAATGTTCGATTTGACGAGCTCGGGGATCTGGCTGTGGATCGTACGCACCCTGGTGAACGATTCCTGGCTTACCGAGATTGTCCCGGGGAATCAGCGGAGAGTCCAGCTTCCTTCCGGGGCGGGTGGAGCCCGAGCCGTTGCCATTTCGGCTATTGATCGGACAGGACTGGAAGGGCCCGTATCGATCGTCCAATTCCGGAACCCGTCTTCCGAGCGTCGTGCCTGGTAGATCTGAATTTCAAATCTTTCAATTCATGCGTATTCACTCCTTTGCGCCCGCACTCGTGCTTGCACTGTTGCTGACGGCGGGATGTGCTTCTTCCGGACTAGTTATTACATCCAATGACACACTTTCAAACGATTTCGTGGCGGCTGAAGAGGGGTTTGGTCGGTTCATCGACGCATGCACGCTCGGCGGATGTGGATTTTCTCTTGATCCGGGGAGTCGGGTGGATACGCTCGTTGTAGACGAAGCTACGCGTACGATCCGCGTCGAATTCAACGAAGCTTTTGCTCAGATTCCGTTTCGCGAGCACAACGTTCGGGCCATTCGTCGGCGTATAATCGAAGCATTGGGATCCGGATTCAACGGCTATAAGCTGGAACTGCTTGCACTCGGGATTCCCATTGAAGAACTGATTCCAAACCGGTATAGAATGGGATCCACTGCCATCGATGAGCAGCGGATGCCACAGGCACCACGTGCACTTCGCACCCACGTTCGAAACCTGGATAGGCCAATTATTCCCTCTCAAGGCTTGTTTGGGCGTCACATCGCCATCTGGCCATCGCACGGCTGGTATTATGAAGCGACTCTGGATCGGTGGGAGTGGCAACGGGCTCGACTTTTTCAGACGGTAGAGGATCTCCTCCCGATGTCATTCATCGTGCCATTTCTGGAACCGATGCTCGAACGGGCTGGTGCCTCCGTGTACCTCCCGCGCGAGCGCGACATACAACATCATGAAGTAGTCGTTGACAATGACGGATACTCTCGTGAGAACCGGAGCCGATACGTAGAACACACGCGGGCAGAACGGACTTGGTTTTCGGGGATCGAAAAAGGGTTCGGTGGCGCCGGTGATCTGCTCTACGGTCAAACAAATCCATTTTCACTTGGATCGTATCGAGTTACCCACACGAATACGGAGACCGATGCCGACGTCGAGTGGATACCGGAAATTCCGGAGCGCGGTGAGTATGCTGTCTACGTTTCCTACGCGAAGCTGCCAAACGCTACCACCGATGCGCGATATACCGTATACCATCTAGGCGGCTCAACCCGATTCGTGGTCGACCAGACCATGGGAGCGGGTACCTGGACCTACCTGGGTACGTTTCTGTTTGATGCCGGCGTACATCCCATCGGTGGGCGGGTCAAGCTGGAGAACAAAAGTGTGGGCGGACGAAGAACCCTTTCCGCAGACGCGGTTCGTTTTGGCGGCGGGATGGGAAATATTGTACGTGGCAGGGCGGCCAGCGGAAGACCACGGTTTACGGAAGGGGCCCGATACTATATGCAGTACTCGGGAATGCCGGACACGCTGGTATACAATGTGACCGGGACGCTGGATGACTATGTAGATGATTATCGGGGCAGGGCGGAATGGGTGAACTTCCTCCGCGGCGCTCCATCCGGTCCGAACAAAGATCGCGAGCTTTCGGGGCTCGGAATACCGATTGATATCTCGCTGGCATTTCACACGGACGCGGGCATCACGAAGAGTGATTCGACGATCGGAACGTTGATGATTTACAGCAGCAAAGGATTCGACGACGAAACCCGCTTTCCGGACGGCCTCTCGAGGTTTGCGAACCGCGATCTGGGTGATCTGATGCAGACCCAAATCGTGGACGATTTGCGTGCGCTTTATGATTCAAATTGGCACAGACGTCCCATCTGGGATCGGGACTATAGCGAAGCTGTTCGACCGAATGTGCCGGGTGTGCTGCTCGAGCTTTTGTCGCACCAAAATTTTGCCGACATGAAGTTCGGATTGGATCCACGATTCCGATTTCACGTGGCCCGTTCTATTTACAAATCCATCTTACGTTATCTCTCGTTTCAGAACAGAGAACCATATGTCGTACAACCACTTAAGGTATCTCACATCGTATCAGATCTCTTCGATGACGGAGCCGTTCGCCTTACCTGGAATCCGAGACGAGATCCGCTCGAAACCAGTGCAGATCCAACCGGATATATCGTCTATACACGGCGCGGAGAGTCCGCTTTTGATAATGGAACGTTCGTGTCCGATCCCGAATATGTACTCACCCATCTTGAGGCGGACGTCGTATACAGCTTCAAAGTTACTGCGGTAAATCGTGGAGGGGAGTCTCGAGCATCCGAAGTGGTCTCCGTAGGACTCGGTTACGATTCGAGAGCACCGATCCTCGTGATCAACGGATTTGATCGCGTTTCAGGACCCGGAACGATAGAGCAGGGAGACTGGCGCGGATTTGCAGGACTCGTGGACGAGGGTGTTCCGGACGGGCGGGACGCCAGCTTTGTGGGTGAGCAGTATGATTTCGACATCGACTCGCCGTGGCTGGACGACGACGCTCCTGGACACGGTGCCAGTCACTCGACCGCAGAGACAGAGGTCAGAACGGGCAACACGCATGACTATGCTGCCATCCATGGTGCGGCCATCCTCGCTTCCGGACGCTCGTTTGTGACCGCATCAAATGAAGCCGTGGCTGAGCGAGTTGTAGATCTTAGCCGATTTGATCTGCTTGATATTATTCTCGGAGAGCAGCGCACAACGGTTGGACCCGGTAACCGACGCGGGGCTGCTTTTCGAACCTTCACTCTCAGACTGCAGGCCGTACTAGAGACCTACTCTGCCGGCGGGGGTAACTTGTTTGTTTCGGGAGCCTATGTCGGGACGGATCTGAATGGCCCGCTCAGTAGGGAAGAGGATCGTCGATTTTCAGAAGACGTCCTTCGGTTCAAGTGGCGAACGGATCACGCATCTCAGAGCGGATTGGTCTCGGCCCCGGATGACTCATTTCTTGAATACGGTGCAAGCATGTCCTATAACACGGACGCGTCGGGACCTATTTACCGGGTCGAGTCTCCCGATGCGGTGGAGCCTCTCGACGAGTCTGCGGAGACGTTGCTTCGCTACGGAGACAACAATACAAGCGCCGCAGTGGGATCGCGTGGCAATTCAAACGTTGTGATCTTTGGCTTTCCGTTTGAAACAATTCTCACCGAAACTGGACGAAATCAGCTCATGAAGTCGGTTCTCTCTTATCTGGAGAATGACGAATGAGCGAACCCACCCGCTCGAGCACCCGTGGCGCCTGGCGCTGGGTTCCGACGCTTTATTTCGCGGAGGGGTTGCCGTACGCCATTGTCATCCTGGTTTCCGTCATCATGTACAAGCGCCTGGATGTATCGAATACGGAAATTGCACTCTACACCAGTTGGCTCTATTTGCCGTGGGTAATCAAGCCCATATGGAGTCCGATTGTTGATACCGTTTCGACCAAGAGATTCTGGATCCTGACCACCCAGATTCTTATCGGGGCAGGGTTGGCCGGCGTGGCGCTGACGATACCCACGTCTGATTTCTTCCGGTACAGCCTTGCATTCATGTGGCTGTTGGCTTTCAGTTCAGCCACACACGATATCTCGGCGGACGGATTTTATATGCTGGGCCTAAACGATCACGATCAGGCCTGGTTCGTGGGGATTCGCAGTACCTTTTACAGACTCGCGATGATTTCGGGTCAGGGCCTGTTGGTCATGCTTGCCGGATACCTGGAGTCTAGATTTGACAGCGTTCAGACGGGGTGGTCGATTACGCTGATGGTGGCCGCCGGGATTTACATCCTCGTTTATCTCTATCACACCCGGGCCCTACCCCGCCCGGATTCGGACGATCCGCGCACCGTTGAGTCGTTCGGCCATCTACTTCGTGAGACGAGAGATGCGTTTACTTCGTTTTTCCGCAAGACGCATGTGGTCGTTGCTCTCGCGTTCTTTCTGTTGTATCGGCTCGGCGAAGCGCAGCTCGTTAAGATGGCACCTCTGTTTCTGTTGGATGCGCGAGAGGCAGGAGGTCTGGCGTTGTCTACCGGGCAGGTTGGAAAGGTGTATGGCATCGTCGGTGTGGCCGCGCTGACAGCAGGCGGTATTCTAGGAGGTTTGATGGCCGCGAAGAAGGGTCTGAAATACTGGTTGGGCTGGATGGTTGTCGCGATTAATCTACCAAATGTAGTGTATGTCTTTCTCTCCTACGTGACGCCGGAGAGTATTCTGGTGGTCAATGCTGCCGTGGCGGTCGAACAGTTTGGATACGGCTTCGGCTTCACCGCGTACATGCTCTATATGATCTATTTTGCTGATGGCCCCTGCAAAACGTCTCATTTTGCCATTTGCACCGGATTCATGGCCCTGGGAATGATGCTTCCAGGTATGATCAGCGGCTGGATTCAGGAATCGATCGGATATCAACTGTTCTTCGTCTGGGTGCTTGTGGCAACCATCCCCGGCTTTATTGTGGCCTATCTGATACCGGTTGATCCCGAGTTTGGAAAGGGAGAGGAGGCTGTGGCGTTGTCAACGAGCGAACCATGATCAGGCGAATCGAACTGGACGGCGAAATGGACGCCCTGTTTCAATGCTGGAATGCGTCGGCCCATTTTGATCGTCTTCCCCTCGAAGTCTTTCAGGAGAAGCTTGAAGACGACGGATACCGGGACGGTTTCGGGTGGGTGGAGGAAGAAGAGGGGGCGGTTTGCGGGTTCGTCGTGGGTGTCGTTCGGACGGTCGATCGGATTTCGGTGGGTTATGTTAAACTCCTGGCCGTCCATCCGGAGCGCCGCCGTCAAGGATCGGGCTCGGCGTTACTCGTTAAACTCCTGGATGCGTTTGCCGTCGAGGGTGTGAATCGGATACGTATTGCCGAGTCCGCACCAAACTACTTGACTCCTGGACTCGACGTTCGATATACGCCCGCGCTACACCTGTTTGAGAAGCATGGATTTAAGACGATCGGAGAAGCCTATAACATGGAGGCGAGTCTGCCGGGAGAAGGATATCCGACCGACCAGATCCTCGGTTTAACCATTCGACGGGCGCAAGAAGCCGACGGCCCGGAGGTTGAGCAGTTCGTCGCCATTGAATGGAAAGCCTGGGTGCCGGAAGTCCATTGCTCCTTAGGGCGCGACCCTGTCGCCGTACATCTTGCTCTGAATGGCGAAGAGATCGTTGCGTTCTCGGCGTATGAAGGAAATAACGCCAGCTTGGGTACTTTTGGACCGATGGGCACGGCACCGGAATACAGAGGACGGGGGATCGGGGAGAATCTTCTTAAATGGTGCCTCACAGACCTTGTACACCTCGGCTACGAACGGGTTACGATTCCGTGGGTTGCTCCGATTGGATTCTATACAAAAACCGTCCACGCTACGATTTCGAGGGTTTTTACGCGAATGGAAAAACAGTCTTGATGGAGATTATCCACCCGGCGTCTCCTTTTTTCCATTCAGATACAAATTCCGACCGTTGGCCCGCTCATTACCGCCGCCCTGCGATCATCCCTGTATCATGAATCCGGGTGAGCTACTCAAGGCTTCTCAAAAGGGTGATGTTACTTCGGTAGCTGCATGAACGTCCGGCGTAGTGGGTGCGCTGGACGTTCTTTTTTAGGTCGACCAATTCGAGCAATTACTTCCGCGTATCCGGATCGTCTTCCAGGATCAAATCCAAATACTGCACCAGTTCCTGTCGAAGTTCTCTCCGATCCACGATCCGGTCGACAAACCCGCGTTCGAGAAGAAATTCAGATCGTTGGAATCCGTCTGGCAAATCCTGACCCATGGTTTCTCGAATGATCCTCGGCCCTGCGAACCCGATCAGTGCACCGGGTTCAGCGAAATGAATATCTCCGAGCATTGCAAAGGAAGCCGTGACACCGCCCGTTGTAGGGTTGGTCAGGAGGACCATAAACGGTAGACCGAGTTCTTCCAGCTTGCCAAGATTTGCACTCGTCTTGGCCATTTGCATGAGACTCAACGCACCTTCCATCATTCTGGCTCCGCCGCTTTGAGCAATGACGAGCAAAGCCGTTTTTTCAGAACACGCCCGTCTGATGGCGCGGGTGACGACTTCGCCAACGACCGATCCCATGCTTCCACCAATGAAGGAGAAATCCATAGAAGCCACCGATATCCGGTGCCCGCCTATCATTCCCATCGCTGTTCGTGCGGCATCACTCAGCTGGGTTTTTTCGCGCGACGTCTCGAGTCTGCTCGAATACGATTTTTTATCGACAAATTTCAGTGGATCGACGGAGATGAGTGTGTCGTCGTAAACCTGAAACTGACCATTATCAAACAACAACTCGAAGTATTCATTGCTGGACAGTTTGAAATGGTGCGAACAATTGGGGCACACCTTCAAATTCTTACCGATCTCCCGCTGATTGATCGTTGTTGAACACCCCGGACACTTCACCCAGTGTCCTTCGGGAACGTTGATCTGCTGGCTGATTTTGGTGTGAATACCGGCAGTTTTACGCCTGAACCATGCCATACGCGTCGTATTGACTGATTAGAACGGAAGACGGTCGAAAATGGACCTTGTAGCCTTCCGCGCCACAAAATCACGTAAATAATACGGCTTGAACGCCGATGTGTCTTCAAATAATTGTTTTTCCAGCCTACCGAGTGCTGCGAAACCCACGTTTTTCGCCGAAAGACTGATTTCAGAGACGGTGAATCCGTCCAGGTTAACACCCGATTCTACAAGGCGGGTCACACCAGGTCCGCAGATCAATCCAGTGGTAATCTTGGCCTCTCTGAGGCGTTTTGAAAACGTATCGGTCTCAAGAGCACACTCGTCCACGATTCTGCGGATACTATCGCCGTCCGCTTCAAACACCGCGAGATAGACTTCGCCTCGACGTGACGGCAGCACTCCAATGACTGGGCCATTCGTGGACTGAAGTAACGGAAAAGCGAGAGCTTCAAGGGTTGGGACCGCGATGATGCGCGCGCCTGTAGCGTACGCGAGCCCCTTTGCCGTGCTCGCACCAATCCGCAAGCCGGTATACGAACCCGGCCCGGATGATACGGCAATCGCCTGGAGGCGCTCGGGTTCGATGGCCGCTTCGACGAGGCATTCCTGGATCATCGGTACAAGTCGTTCAGCGTGTGACTTCGCTTGATCGAGACTCCGATGAGCGATCGGATGTTTGTCGCAAAAAACGGCAACGTCACAAATGTCTGTGGCTGTTTCCAGCGCTAGAAAATGGCTCATTTACTCTGGCATAAGGCCGCACAGAATTCAGTGCTCGAATGAATGTTCCGTCTCGGTGGCCAAGGGTACGAAAACGCCCTTTAACACGTGATGACTGGCGTTTTCAAAATCTCAAAGAGGGCGGTCCGGGCGGGTTGACATATACATTGACGGGCGTATCTTAATAATCTTGCTTGCAATTCTTCAGCTATTGATAAATAAAGATTAGGAGAAATGAACGTATACGAGACCGATCGCATTCGCAACATCGCTCTGGTTGGCCATCAGGGAAGCGGGAAAACGATGTTGTCAGAAGCGATGCTTCTCACGACCGGTGTTCTTCAACGAATGGGTACGATTGCCGAGGGCACGACAGTCAGTGATTACCACCCGAGCGAGAAGGAGCGCGAGATGTCAGTTTTTGCTTCGCTCATTCACGTAGAATATGGTGGAAACAAGATCAACGTGCTGGATACACCAGGTTATCCCGACTTCGTTGGAGAAGTCATCGCGTCCCTTCACGTTGCGAACACGGCAGTGTTCGTCATCAACGCGGCTGAAGGCGTGCAGGTTGGGACAGAGCTGGGCTGGCGGTCAGCCGAGAAGTCGGGGACGCCCGTCATGTTTGTGATCAACCACATGGACAAATCCAAAGCTGACTTCCGAACGGTAGTCGCTCAAATCAAGGACCGATTCGGACGTGGCGCATCCGTGGTTCAGCTCCCTGCGGGAGAGGGCACGAACGCTGTAATCGACGTGTTGCTGATGAAGCAGATCTCATTCGACGCCATGGGAAAGGCTTCGCATGCTGAAATCGACGAGTCTTTCGCAGATGAAGCAGAATCGCTGCATAACGAATTGGTCGAGAACATTGCTGAAAACGACGAGAGCCTGATGGAGCTCTATTTTGAGAAGGGTTCGCTCACCGAAGAAGAGATGAGAAGCGGCCTGAGAGAGGCCATGGTTAGGCGGCAACTATTCCCGATTTTCTTAACCAGTGCCACGAACGTATTCGGAGTTTCACGTCTACTCGAGTTTATCGGAAACGTGTGTCCCAGTCCGGCCGACGTTCCAGAAGCAGAATTGGAAAACGGAGAAACCATTGCAGCAGATCCATCGGGAAAACCCGTGGCTCTGGTTTACCGAACCATGGCAGAACATCACGTAGGTGACTACTCGTTCGTTCGTGTTTATTCAGGTGCGATCGAACACGGAACAGATATGCAGAATGCGGACACCGGGAGTACCGAAAGACTCGGTCAGCTCTTCGTTATTGACGGTCGCAAGCGCGAGTCGGTTGAAAAGCTCAATGCGGGAGATCTTGGCGCGCTGGTAAAGCTGAAAAATACGCACACGAATAACACGCTCAGGACCAAGGGGAGTTCGGTTAGACTCAAACCCATCGAATTTCCTGAGCCTCGATACAGGGCGGCCGTTGTAGCAGCCAAGGATGGGGAGGAAGACAAGTTAGCACAAGGTCTTCATCACCTTGTGGAAGAAGATCCTTCGCTTCACGTGGTCCATGACCAGCATCTCAATCAGCTCGTACTCGGAGGTCAAGGCGAGATGCAGCTCGAAATCGTTAAATATCGACTGAAAAACCGGTTCGGCGTGGATATCGACTTTGTCAGACCCAAAGTGGCCTATCGCGAAACGGTCCAGTCTCAGGCACGCTCCAAATATCGACACAAGAAGCAAACAGGGGGTGCGGGTCAGTTTGCCGATATTTCCATCCTTGTGGAGCCGTTGGAGGGCGATTTTGTCCCACCTTCCGATATCTCTGTCCGTGGCGTCCAAGAAGAGGTCACGCTTTGGGGATCGACCATTCAATTCATTAATGGCATTGTGGGTGGAGTGATTGACATGCGCCGATTCTTCGGTGCTATCCGCAGGGGCGTGCTGGAAGCAAGTCAGAAGGGTCCGATCGCCGGCTACCCCGTTGGCAATGTCCGGGTTGTGATTTTTGACGGGGGTATGCACGCGGTCGACTCTAACGAGGCCGCATTTAAGTCAGCAGCTCGAATGTGTTATCGCGATGCGTTTCGCCAAGCAACACCGGCGATACTGGAGCCGATCTATGACATTGAGGTCCTGTGTCCGGATTCTTACACTGGAGATGTGATGGGGGATTTGAACACGCGAAGATCCCGAATTCAGGGTATCGAAACGGAGGGGATCTTCAAAAAAATTATTGCGCAAGTACCGGAAGCTGAATTGGACCGATATTCAACCGTGCTGCGCTCGCTGACGCAGGGACGAGGGTTGCACCGCGCAAAGTTTTCTGCCTACGAAGTGATGCCCCGCCATATTCAGGACAAAGTCGTATCGGAAGCGGGAGAGCTTGCAGAAGCATAGCGTAGACGAACTTTCGAGGCCGTTGAGAAATCGGGAGGCGACGAGTCAGACAGATGGTCTGTGAATAGTACTACTCGATTCGACAGAAATTCGGACGGAAATGGGGAAGTAAATGGGGAACGATCGGAGTCGACATAGCCATCGACAAGAGATTTTTCGAAGCGTTTATGAAGAGAACAAACGCATCGAAGATCGGTCCCGGCCGCGAAGAGCGGTACCCGCGGCGCGAACGAACGTAACGGGAATTGGAGGCGTCATTTTCCTCATTCTTGTCTTCGTTCTAGCAACGAATTACGTGTTTCAGGATGCCCGATCCAGCGAGTTCGATATCGAAAACTTCTCCTCCGTTCCGGCGAAGTCGGGTTATGCAGACGTAGGATTGTCAAACGAATTGCTAATTCCGTCTGACGAACTGCCGGTTGCTGATGATTTCAGCGCAATCGCAACGGCTCCTGTTCCCTTGGCTGAGCTGTTCCATCTACGTGTTCGAAGAATCGTCGTAGATGCCGGGCACGGCGGCCGCGATCCTGGCGCTCTGGGTTCGGAAGGCCTTATGGAGAAGGATATTACGCTTGATGTGGCAAGACGACTCAAGCGTCGACTCACTGAATTTCATGGGATCCGGGTCGACTTAACACGAGAGGAAGATCAAACCCTTAGTCTGAAGCAGCGGGCTGAGTTTTCAAATGCGTCGGGCGCAGACCTTTTTGTATCCCTTCATGTCAATCAGTTTCCTGAAGAGCCGGTTTATGCCCTCGAGACATACTATTTTGGTCCGCAGAAGAATGCATCTGCCTTGCAATTGGCGGAACTGGAGAATAAGAACTCAGACTACACGGTAGCAGAATTCAATCGGATGATCCGGCAGATCGGGGATCGAGTCAAAACGGAAGAATCCAGACGACTTGCGGCTCATGTTCAGGCGAGCATGTTCCGTAATTCCCGGGAGTTGAATAGTCAGGTTCGGAACTGGGGAGTTAAAACAGCGCCGTTTTTGGTTCTAGTAGGGGTAACGGCTCCTGGCATTCTTTGTGAAATTGGCGTAATTAGCAACAGCGAGGAAGAGAGCCGCTTACGCACTCCTGAATATCGCGAGCAGCTGGCCATGTTTTTGGAGGAAGGGATCCTTGCCTACCTTAACGAACTTTCGAATCTAGCAGCCACACAGAACGGAGTCACGGAAAATGCCACCGAAGAAAAAGACAACGACTGACACCTTGTACATTGGAATCGACCTGGGCACGTCGCGCAGTGCGATCGTCGCAAGTACTGGAAAGCGACAGTGGGTTCAAAGCTATGTAGGTTGGCCCAAAGACTTCGTCGCAAAGAAAATGCTCGGCGACAGTGTTCTATTTGGTCAGGAGGCACTGGATAACCGCCTATCTGTACATCTTGTACGGCCGCTCGAACAGGGCGTAATTCGCGACGGAACCGAGCGCGATGAAGAAGCCGTGCGCGAACTCGTACACCATTTGATCGAAATGGTGGATCCGGGATCTTCCCAGGAAATCTACGCCGCTGTTGGCGTGCCGGCGGAAGCGCTTCGTGTAAACAAACTGGCCATTCGAGACGCCGTTAAGGAATATGCTGATCGACTCATGATCGTCTCAGAGCCTTTTGCCGTCGCTTATGGTCAAGAAATGCTCAACAATGCCCTGTTTATCGACATTGGAGCCGGAACGGTGGATTTTTGCATCATGCATGGCACGATGCCAACCGAGGAAGACCAACGAACGATTACCACTGCGGGCGATTTCATTGATGCGCAGCTTCTGGGACGACTGCAGGAAAAATATCCAGGTGCTTCTTTTAGCGAAACAATGGTTCGGGGATTTAAAGAGAGCAAAGGATTTGTCGGAAGTGCCAGGAATAGAGTTAAGGTCTCGGTTCCGTTCGACGGCGTTACGAGGTCGCTCGATATCTCATCAGAGATGAGCCATGTCTGCGAAAGCGTGATACCCGCGATCGCCGAGACGGCGATGGATCTGATCTCGGGTTACGAGCCCGATTTCCAGGAAGACGTAAAAAAGAATGTGTACCTGGCAGGCGGCAGTAGCTTGATTCGTGGGATGGACGATGGCATCGCCGACGCCCTAAAAGAGTACGGTAGTTTTAACGTCTCAGTGATCGAAGATCCGCTTTACGCGGGCGCCGACGGAGCCCTGGCACTCGCTCAGGACATGCCTGAGGAGTATTGGGTGGATATGTAGTCGGGTCTTTACGGTTGAAAAAGGAGGCGCTGGCCACGATTTGATCAGCCTTCTCTACCCGTTTGTCATATTCCTTCTTCTAAATCTTGCTTAGGATGCTGGCTCCCGGATAGGCTTCTTAGCCTTCGACCCTAATTTCCTGAGCCATGAATTCTGCATAACCGCCGGCTGGACCTACCATTAAATACACTTTGCCGCCCGGCTCTCTACCTTCGAGTACACCCATGGGAAATCCCGTCGTAGCCCAGACTGTTCGACATTTCGGGGCCTTTTTGTTGCCGGGCATCATGTGATCATCTTCGTGATTCGTCTTTGCGAGATTTCTTCTCAAGACCGTCATGAATTGAACGGTCCTCGTACTATTTCCGGGCAATGTGGCAAGCCCCGTACTTGTTGTGCACGTATCTATCTATATTGAAAGGTTATAGAGTGCCCACCCAGCATCATCCAATTCATCACTAACGGCCAAAATCTATCGTGGACCGCATCGGCAAATACGAGATCCTGGAAAAAATCGGCCAGGGAGCGATGGGCGCGGTCTATCGAGCTCGGGACTCTGTGATCGGACGGGATGTCGCGATCAAAGTCATTTCAGACAACGCCTTAAACACATCAGACATTAAGGAGCGTTTTTACAGGGAGGCCCGTTCCGCTGGGCGATTGTCCCATGAAAACATTACGACTATCTACGATGTCGGCGAGGACAACGGCCACCCATACATCGTTATGGAGTACCTGGAGGGAGACGATCTGCGGTCGATGATCAATCCGGATGCCAGTCATACTCCCGAAGAAAAACTTGATGTCGCCATTCAGATCTGCCAGGGTCTCCACTTTGCGCATAGACACAACGTCATTCACCGTGATATCAAACCCGATAATGTTCGTGTGTTGCCAAATGGTCGCGTCAAAATTCTGGATTTTGGAATCGCCCGCATTCAGGACGATACGGAGTTTCAGACTCTCACCCTCACCGGGACGAGCATCGGAACTCCGCGATACATGTCCCCCGAACAGATCCGCGGCGAAACGTTGGATGCTCGATCGGATATTTTTTCCTTCGGGGTTCTGTTCTACGAATTGTTGTCCGGGACGGCTCCTTTCTTCGGCGATCGCGTGGCTACCATTATCTACATGATTTTGAACGTAGATCCGGAGCCCTTTGAGTTTGATCCGAAAGTCGTTTCCAAAGAGTTGCAGCCCATACTCTTTAAATGTCTCGCTAAGGAAAAGGAAGATCGGTACAACGACTTCACCGAAATATTGCGGGACCTGCAGTCAGTCCTTCGATTGACGACTGAAGTAGGAGATTCACTCAAGTCGCAAATTCTCGATTCGACGATATCGGATTTTCTGGCGAAAGACGCTGTGGCCGTATCATCGGAACCGACCCCGGAATTGTTAGAGAAAAATTCCGTGCCGTCGTCGAAAAAACGTACGTGGGTCTATGCCGGGGTTGTTGCACTCGCCGTCGTGCTAGTGACGATTGGAGTTCTCGTTCTTGGCTCGGAGTCGACTACACCCGGATCCACCGATCGTGTCGAATCCGATGGCTTATCGTCGTCGGTATCTGCCGGCGCGACGTCCACGGGCGAAAATCAGCAGAATGACACCGGCGAAGGCGTTGGAAACGTAAATCGGGATGAAATATCAGACACTGATAACTCGACCCAGACACCTCCACCGAGCGGTGGAAACATCGCACGTAGCGCGGCTGACCAGAATAGGGCGGATCAGCAGTCCGCAGAGCAAGCTGCACCGATCAAGGACGGTGAACAATCGGCTGAAATCGTTGAGGAAGATCCTGGTCAGGACCTGGAGGAAGGAGCCATCTTACAAGACGGAGCCGCAGAACTTAATCAGGCCCAATCGCCTACTGATCCGAGCGAGGCCGATGCCGAGCGGAGCGCAATGCTCGATGCGAAAGGGCGGGTGATGGCCGACATGCAGCGGCACCCTGTTTTCCTGGCAGCTTTGATTCAGGAGAGCGACGGGAGCGATGCATACGATTCGAGCGACTATGACAGGGCTTCCGAACTCTTCAGAAGCTCGACCATCGGATTCGTCGAAGCCGGTTCGATTCGAAGCAATCTGGATTCTGTGATCGCACGGCTCGTGCGGCGGTTAGACTCCGGGTACGGCGGAATGAATCTGATCGACCTGCGTGACGTGCACGATTTTTATGCGTCTGACTACTACGCGACTTTATTCGGTATCGCAGTGGAGCTTTCCACCTCAACGAGCGCGTCCAGTATCGGCGTTACGACTCAAGGGGCCTCAGCCATCGTCAGTTCAAAGTTTGTCTACAAGAACAACAAGAATGAAGAGATCGGGTTCGAACGTAGGGAGCAATGGACATTTCAAGAAGTGAACGGAAGCTGGAATCTGGTCGACGTCCAAAGTCTCTAATCCAACAACTCTTCAGCTCGTTCTACTATGCGTTTTAGAATTGCGTCGTGCCTTCTTGTATTGACGGTTTCCGCCGTACCTGCACAGTCGCAGCTCAATCAGCAGTTGGACAATCTCTTCGACGATTTCCTTAGAGAAGGGTTTGTTCGCAGTCCCGGGGAGCACGGAGAGCATTTTATTCCTTCTGCCAATCTTGCGAGCGACGAACTCACACCCGCGTTGAACAATCTGATCTCCGGAAACGTGGCTTCATTCCCGTTGACGTCTACCGTCGCTGGCGTGACATTCGACCCGATGACCGGACAAACCTTGACGTCCAGCCTCGGACCCATCTTTACCGAACCGGTTGAAACGGTCGGAGCAGGAAATATCAGTATTGGCTTGAGTGCGACCTATCTCTCGCTTAATCAATTTCGAGGTCTACCGACGGATCAAATGCGATTTACCTTTCTCCACCAAGACGTCGCAGAACCGGGTCTCGGAGACAGTTCGAACGAAAGTGATGTTGTAGATTTGTTTCTGGATCTTGACGTCGATGCCTCCATCGTTGCTGTCTTTGCCACGTTTGGACTCTCGAGAAATCTGGACCTCAGCGTCGCCGTCCCTTTTGTAAACGTGGGTATGAAGGGGAGTGCTCGCGCACGTGTAAATAGCGCTACGATTCTTCTTGGAGGCAATGCCAATCACTCTTTTGGCGGCGACTCACTGAATCCGGTTCTTCAAAGGGTGATTCCCTATGATGTGAGTGCGGGTGGCGTAGGTGACTTGGCGGTACGATTGAAGTATCGTTTCACGGATGAGAAGTCGGCCAATGGCGTTGCAGCCCTGCTGGACGTGCGACTGCCGACCGGCGACTCAGACGATTTTCTGGGTACCGGGAATTTTACGGCCCGCACCCTTCTGATTGGCTCGGCCAGAATGGGTGAATTCACGCCGCACGTCAATCTTGGATTTGACTATCGGAATTCTGACTTTGACAGCGACGAATTTGAGGTGGCCATAGGATTCGATCAGGTTATTTTCACAAACTGGGTTTTTGCGCTTGAATTCCTGGGAGAATTCGATCTTGACAGCGCTGAGACGATCGAGATCTTTCCCGGCACCGAAACGATCCATGGCCGGATCGAAAACATTGTTGACCTCAGCAATATTCCGGAACGACGAAATGACCATCGGATGGATACGTCGATCGGATTCCGATACGCACCTGTCCTCAAGCAATCGGTGCAAATACAAATCCTGGCAAACCTGATTGTACCGCTTCAGGACGGAGGACTGCGCTCGGGTGTAGCCCCAACGTTTGGATTTTCGCTGAGCTTCTAGATCGTGAGTGGATTGACGATGTACCCGAAAATGTCCACGATCTGACACGGCGGATCACGCCGTGTTGGGAAGTCGATATTCGCACACCTTCTTTCGGTTGGAATGAGGACACTTCACGTAAATCCCGTTCTCAAAGCCCATAACGTCGACATCTCGATGGATTGCAAGGGCCGCTGGATGGACAAAGCGATAGCTGCATACTACACCTCATTGACTTGTTGAAACGCGAGGTTGCGCGGGAGTCCGGCCGATGAGTCGCTTACCCTGCATTTTGCGCGGCGCATCGGGGCCGGGTGGTTCATAGAGACATTCGTTTTTCGCAGAATACGGATAAGCGATGAGCAAACCATGCCGATTCCACGCCTTCACGGTCATGTGATGAACATTCAGACGGTCTGCCATCTCCTCTATGGTAAGCATTCCACGGGCACGAAGCCGTTCGAAGCGATTCTTCAGTTTGTACTGTCGCCTGATGTTGTGTACGATCGAACGGGACCAGGGAAGTCCGTGACCGGAGGTGAGTCCACGCGAGTTGAGGATCTCGGCGATGTCGGCCTCGAGGTGATCCTCCAGTAGACGGTCCACCTCTCGCACCACTTCGGCAGGTGTCTGATGCACCTCCCAGGTTCTGGCGGGTCGGGGTAGGTCGAGCTGCTTTACGGCACCGCCGCGCAAGCGTACCTGCAGCCTGATGTGCCCGTTCCGGACAAGGGTCACGTCTTCGATCATCAGGCGAACCATCCGTTTGCGTTCGCGATCGCTGGTCTCCGGGCGACGCCACAGTCTGGGAAGGTCGTTGGCCAACGCGAGAAGCTCGCTGCGAAGCGCCTCGTCCACGAGCAGAGCGTCGTTTTGCCTTTGCTGTTCATACGTACGCTGAGCCTCTTCCAACGTGCGCAGCTTTGCATTCCAATCGGCCTCGAGCGCATCTGCCACCAGACGATTTGCTGGATCGACGTTCATGAACCGACGCCGGGCCAGATCGCTCTCATAGCGCGTTCGCTCAACCTCTTGGAGCCGAAGACAATCGGCCTCTTCGGAGCGAGCAAGAAGTTCCTCCTGCACGGCCAGGGCAACTTCGACGCTCGTCGTGCTCATCAACGAGAGGAGCATCCGGGCGATAGCGTCGTCGATGGCAGCGCCGGGAACGATCTGGCAGAAAGGCCGACCGTGTTCTATCCCGTCGCGCATACACGTGTAGTCAGGCACCAGGCGTTTACGCCGAGCATGATAGCGCACGCTCATGCGATGGCCACACCGGCCGCAGATCACGAGCCCCTGCAGAAGTGCCGGCCCCTCCCGAGGCGGACGCTTGTGTCGGTCGTAGCCATACCCGTTGGCATTATCACGCAGGCGCCGCTCGTTCGCCTCGAACCGATCCCAGCTGATGTAGCCTTCGTGGGCGTTGGGAAGCAGCGCGAACCACTCCTCACGCGCCAGAGAATGCGATGAGTAGCGGCCGTCGGGACGCCGCTTTGTACGTGTACGCCCATAGAAGAAAGCACCGGCGTATCGTGGGTTGTGCAAGCACGTGAGCGCACGAGTGTGCGTCAGGTCGTTCCAGTGCAGTTCGCCTTTGTGCAGACCCTTGTGAATCCGACGCGGGAACAGGAGACCCTGTCGCCGGAAGTCCTTGACGGTAGCCGTCGCCGAACCGGTACGCAGGAATGTCGCGAAAAAGCAGCGAATGCTCGTCTGCACCTGCCGGTCCGGATCGAGAATGACTTGATCCTGTTCGTCGTAGAGAAAACCGGTTGGCAACCGCATCTTCAGCGCTCCACGCCGGGCCTTGTTCAGGGCGCCGCCACGCATGCGGGCCTTCAAAAAATGAAGCTCGGCTTCGCTCATCGTGCCTTTGAGTCCAAGTAGCAGTCGGTCATTGAAATGTGCCGGATCGTAAAGGCCATCTTCGTCAAGAATAAGCGTCGCCGTGAGGGCGCAAATTTCCAGGAGGCGATGCCAGTCACTCGAATTGCGAGCCAGGCGCGAGACTTCGAGCCCCATCACCAGTCCTGCGTGGCCCAGGCCCACCTCGGCCACGAGTTTCTGAAACCCTTCGCGGCCCTGCGCAGAGGCGCCCGATTTACCGAGATCGCAATCGATGACATGGATGCGTTCCGTCGGCCAGCCGAGCGCAAGTGCCCTCTCGCGCAGTGCGTACTGTCGCTGAGTACTCTCGCCGTGCTCGGCCACCTGGCGTAAGGAGGACTGTCGCACATAGAGATAGGCGTCGCGGCCGAGATGCGAAGCGGTTACCTTTTGTACGCTCGGATTGGCTGGCTGCATGGGCTTTCACCTCAAATGGTTGATTTGGGGATCGGGATGCCTGCCCGATCCGAGGATAAGCGAGACGATGGTATGCACGAGTTCGCTCTCTTCGGGCAGCCGCATCGCCGGTGCACTCACCGTCGGCAGCACCTCTGCCGTGTGAGCCGTGCGCATCCAGGTCAGCAGGCCCCGGTGCACGACGAGTCCGTAACCCATCGGGCGGTCCTCCTGGCAGCGAGGCCCGAGCGCCCGGGAGCGAAGCTGTTCGTAGGCTTCGATTCCGGTGTAGGGTTCGGGATATTTACCGGTAACGCTCATCGTTTTTTTTGCCGGGCCTCCAAGCGGCGCTTGATCGTGCGTGGATGCACACGAAGGCCCACGTGCTTGTCGAGTTCGCCGACCAGATCCACCCACGTAAGATGAGGATCCTCGGCGAGACGTCCTTCGAGGAACTCCACCAGGTCAGCCGTGAGTTTGAATGCACCGCGTGGGCCGCGCCGCTCGGGAACCAATCCCCACAGACCACCCGCGTCGAGGGCCCGTCGTGCCGCGTAATACGTAGGCCGGGAGAACCCAAAGCAATCGGCGGCTCGGCTGATGCTCCAAGCATCGTGCTTCACGCGGCGTAGCATCTCGTACTTGACCTGAACAAGGTCGGCTGCGTCGAAGAAGGCGACCTCGAGAAAGAGCAGGTCCTTTACCGCAAGGGCGTGAGGATTGAACGTGCCCGACTGACGGAGCGCTTTGTCTTTGCCGTCGCTTTTTGACATGGCTTTAGTTTGAATTGTAAATATATTGTTGTCTTTATAGGAATCTATAACCAGATAGATAATGCAATATAAGTTATATATTGGCCAATGTGCTACCATTAACCTTGAATATATGGTACTTATCCGCATTCCGGTGCACGTAGATGAGACATTATTATTTTTACAAAGTGACAGATTTTGCTTTACACTCCGAAGCCCTTGGATCTGCCAGAGAATTGAGCAGACTGCGAAGTTCAAGCAGATCGATCAATCGAAAACAGCTCCGCCCGGCCGAGACCACAACGAAAGGATCCGGGGCGACACAATCCGTCCAGGAGGCCGGAATATTCGTCGGATGGCCTTTTGCGTCGTAGAAATAGACCCGATCTTCACCCCAGGCATTGCGATACGTCAGGACTTCGAACTCCTGCCCACAAAGCGGGTGATACGGATGTGTCACGACGAAACGTCGTGACTCTTCATCGTGTTGGGGTGCACTTGACGGAGATGGATAACGTGTTTGTCGAACGCCTGTGGCGGAGCCTGAAATATGAGGAGGTGTACCTGAAGGCGTACGAGAGCGTGTCCGAGGCGCGTCAATCGATCGCCACTTACTTCCGGTACTTCAATAACGAACGGCGACACAGTTCGCTCAGAAGACGAACCCCGGCTAACGTATTTTTCAACCACGAAACGCTTCAAAAAGCAGCATAATCAACCCGTAAGATTCCACTTAAGACCCTGTCCAGTTTTCCCGGACCACTTCTCTGAACGCTTGGCTTGAGCATGAAAGTAAATGCGAAGCTCGTTTAATACACAATCCGCTCTACAAAAGTCCTTCGAATAACCCGGTCACATTTGTCGTAGATGCGCGTCGTTTTCATGTCTGCGTCGCTCGCTGCTTCTTCCAGAGAAGAAATAATCGTCTGCTCACAGAAGGTTACTCCGCTCGACTGGTGTCTATCACATGTCGGCACCGAATCTCAACACCTCGGTGATATTCATGTAACCTCGGCTACTGCATTTCGTCTCCCGCCTCAATATGGATTAGACTACCGCACTTGAAAACAATATGAATCGAAAAAGAACACATCGGTCATTAATCGTTCAAACAGCGATTTGGGTCTCTCTGCTTCTGACTGCCGTCGGTTGTGACACCGCTTCAAATGATGACGGTCAGCTTGCCGGTGGCGTTCTTGTGACTTTCAACGTTGAAAGTGAACAGTTCAAGATTTGGATCACGAAAGAGACGACGATTCAGCAAGTGCTGGATCTTCGCGACGGGAAAAGCAACGCAAATATCCCCAACGGTGCTCTTCGTCGCAATTCGGGTAAGGACAATTATAACGCACCTTGGAGTTGGCACGTAGATCCAGAAGAAATAGAGATGGCAGAATCGACGATCGAGGCTTGCGATGGTCTTCCGTCATTCATCGAAGACGATATAGACTATTGGGTAGATAATGTTAGTCATTTCTGCCCGTGGTCTGCCACCTTAAGCTCGGTTGAGGATTTCAGGTAGTCAGTTGTGATATGACGAGCGAGGATGCAAGTCTGAAAAGTAGAGCGAAGCTCCATCAATAAACAATCCGCTCAACTGACGTCCGTCGAATAACCCGATCGCGCTTGTCGTAGATGCGGGTTGTTCTCATGTCCGCATGGCGGGCCGCTTCTTCGAGCGTGCCACCGGCCTCGAGGAATCTCGTAATACCGGTTGCTCTGCAGACGTGATTTCCAATCCAGTCAGGAAGTCCGGCCCACGCTTGCTCTTATTGGCTTCAGAGATCGGGCCTCTGAGAGACGCACAGACGACGCACGGTGCCACTACATTCCCACAACAAGGCAGGGACCGGCGGTTTATAGGCGTCGATACGCCCTAATAGGCTACCTATTCAGAAGCAGCTCCTGACTGCGGGTCAGGAGGTTCCACGTTCGAATCGTGGTAGGGCAACTGCCCAAAAGCCCCTTTAAAGGTCTGTTTACGACTGATAGAGGGGCTTTTCTCATTTCACCAACATCATCGATCTAGTGGCGCTTTCATGACCGATTTTGATTCGGTAGAAGTAGACGCCGGAGGGGAGACTGGTGCCATCAAATGTAACCGAGTAGTCACCTACGTCCTTCCGCTCACTTACCAATTCCGTCATTTCTCTTCCAAGCACATCGAGCACTACTAATTGCACGTCGGCTGAGTGAGGGACGCGATATCGAATTGTTGTCCTATCGGAAAAAGGCTCCGGGTAGTTGTCTGCGAGCCCTACACTTAGATTGGGTTCTATCCGTACGGAATTTAGAGGAAACGACACAGTAGAATTCCAGAATCCTTCGTCAAACGCACGTTGGACTTTCAGCGCAGCTGTTTTTAGTTCAGTCACGGAGTCTAAATGATCTTCGCCTATGGCCCAGACGATGGCCACCGTGATATCAGTGTCTTTACCCGCTCCGAGCGTGAAAGGGCCCGAGGAAATAAACAAGCGTCTGTCACCCGGCTCACGGCGTGTTCCCAGACCGTCAGAATTCATCTCTGACCAAAATTCGCTGGTAACAGGGTCACCTGAAAAAACATTATGAGTTGGAATATTAGAGAAATCACGTCCATTTCCGCCATACGTATACGGCTTTCCATCTTTCCACTTGCCTTGCATATACTGGTAGTAGTGAGCTGCTGTAGTCGGATCCTCAGTTACACCACCACCGCTGTTATACCAACCAACCATCGTGGTTCGTAATCGCTCTCCCGGCTCATCCACCTCTCCATCGCGGTCATTGTCGATGAGATCATCATCTGCGTTCGGTCCTTCCATGAACAAAAGGCCGAGTGCTGGTGGAGGAGTGCCGTACCCTTCTCCGCCACCGTCTTCATTGTCCGCGTTGAAAGTGAATCCCATTCCGAGCGTGCTGTCAGATCCGATATAGTCGTCGTCAAAATCACCAAGACTGGTGTCCAGAAAGACTCCGATGTATGCCTCCGTTACCGGAAGGACGTTTCGATTAAAGATCCGGAAATTGTAGAGCGTTGTGTTATTGGGTATCTCTCTTGGGCTCGACGCTGCGAAGGCATGTCCGTGTACCTCAATTCCCATCGGTAACGTGTGGGTTGATTTGTGTTCATTCCCCCGATCATTCATGACCCACCAAATGGACTGATTGCCGAGCACCGCCGGCAGCTCGCTTGCCGCTAAGTTGATCACTCGATCTCGGCGCGCAGAGAGAGGCAGGTCCATCAGGTCGATTTCATTTCCTTCGGAATCCACTGTTGGAGCGCCTAGACCCGTGGGCCATTCCCGCAAATCGTCCGAAGCGATGCCCGTTGTTTCATACGTTTCGATATTGGAAGTGCTGACTTTGTAAATCCGGTCGTAGACTTTGCAGTCCTCAGGTGGATGTCCAAGCTCGTCTAGCGGACCTGCCCATAATTCGTAGTTTCCGTATCGAGCGGCAGACATTCTTAGCTTGCCATCAATCATACCGCCAATCCAAATAGCACCCGCAAAGATTGCGTTCGACCCAGAGTGTATGGGTACCTCGTACACATGAGGCTCACTTCGATAGAAGAGGACTCCGGTATTTACGATCCGAGCCCGAACATTGTTAATGTCCAGATACTGTTCTCCGAGTGAGCGATCGCAGGTGCCAAATTCTTGCGCGACGACGACGCCCGGTAGAAGCGAAAGCGTCAGCGACATGAGCAGAATGCTCTGAATCAAGATTCGGTAAGAATACCGTGTCATAGCTGATTTCTGGCTAAATCAGCCTCTCAGTGCCAGAAATGGTGATAGGGTGCGTCTAGTCAATAAGTGTAGTGGTTAGCGAGGTCACACGGTAGTGAAAAAGGGGTGCACCGTAGTCACCATGCTCCGTGCCGCCAATATTTTCACCTCCGGCATTACATTGAAGACACAAATCGGCCTAATTGTGCAAAAATGATCAACTGCCGTATCTGTAATAACGCTCACGGTAACCGGGTTCATACGGCCAAAGAGATGATGTACGGAACCCGCGACGAATTCGACTATCTCGAGTGCGGAGAATGCGGCTGTGTTCAGGCTGCTGAAATCCCGTACGACATGTCCGAATACTATCCGGAAAATTACTATTCCCTCACTCTCGAAAGAGAAAACTTCTTTCTGCGTTTGCTGAAGCGGCGTCGTGCCACGCAGGCCATGGGCGGCGATACCGTCATTGGAAGACTTCTTGTTCAAATCTGGGGAATTCCACCCATACTTGAGTGGCTTCGACCCGTGGGCATAACGCAGGATTCGTCTATTTTTGACGTTGGAACTGGCGCAGGGCAGCTGTTGCTAGATATGAACAACATTGGCTTTTCAGATACACTCGGGATAGATCCCTTTCTCGATCATGATCTGAATTATGGCAGTGGAACTCGGATCCTGAAAAAAGAGCTTTCAGAGATAACGGGCGTATTTGATCTGATCATGTTCCATCATTCTTTTGAACACATGCCAGATCCCTTGGACGCTCTCCGAGATGCGAACAGATTAGTTCCGCTTGGAGGTAAAGTTCTTATCCGGATACCCATCGCCGGAACGTATGCGTGGAAGACGTTTCAAACCGACTGGGTGCAGCTAGATGCCCCGAGGCACCTATTCCTTCATACAAACAAGAGTATGGAAATGTTAGCTGCCGAATGCGGGTTCAAAATTGAGCACATTGTTCATGACTCGTCTGCTTTCCAGTTCTGGGGAAGCATTCAGTATCAGCGAGGTATTCCCTTGAAGGATGAACGCTCCTATGGGTTGAATCCAAAACAACCAATTTTTTCTCGAGCGGAAATTGATGAGTTCGAGAAGAAAGCCATCGAGCTCAATGAATTACAAGATGGCGATCAAGCCTGTTTCTATCTACGAAAGACAAAATCAGCTTGAGGTTTGGAGCGATGTGATCGGAAGTATCGCCGTCGAGGACTTCATTTCACCCCCATCATCTTCCTCGTCTGGGTGAAATCGCCGGTTATGAGACCATAGAAGTTGGAACTAGTGCCCCTCAGACTACGCACAGTATTTCGGCTACCGGAACGCCCTCCCAGACGCCTACACATGCTCTATTGCAAACGTTTTTTATGGTTATTTAATGACTATATCCGATGCAGTTCATATCACTTCGCCCAACTCATGAAAGCGTACTCTCCGGTCGGTATCATCGGGGTTGAGTAAATCTAGGTCATTTTGAATGCGAAATAGCCGGCAATTCAATGGCGCTGTAGCAAACGAATGAAAACGGGGTCAAATCCTTACCATTCATGAGTTTTTGCATTGTCGATTGAGTTTTTCGGCCTGATTTTCTCATCATCACGATTGGAAGGTGAGCTCCAATGCGGGTTGTACGATCCTTCATATCATTTCTGCTCCTCGGACTGTTCGGTTTCGACGCCTCATCCCAGACGGTCGTGGGGGGCAGGGCGAGTGAGCAATGGACTGCGGCCGGAAGTCCCTATCTGCTTGCTGGCTTCGTCGTCGTTCAGGACGGATCGCTACTCGAAATCGAGCCGGGAACTGAAATACAACTCATGGGGAAGGGTCTCTATGTTGGATTCGAAACGGCGGGAGAGCTCCAGGCAAACGGTGTCCGTATTGTTGGTCCGGGAGAGATCCGGTTCTATTCTCAGGAAAACAACATGGGACTCGGACTTGGGTGGATTAAGAATTCAGAATTCGTTGACAATGCGACCGTTTCTTTTCATACAGGAGGGAGCCCGACCTTCGAAGGAAACTCCGGTGTCAGTTCGATTTCGATTACAGATGCCTCCTCTACGCTATCCCATACCTGGACGCTTCCTTCTATAGGTTTACCTTTTCTCATCGACGATTCGTTAACCGTTTCGCCTACCGGTCAATTGATTCTAGAGGGAGTGACACTCGTTGGGAATGGTCAGATCATTTTTCAGTCTGCTGTTGAAGCTCCAGACGAGAGCAATGGACCGAGTCGCATCGTCAACTCGGACTTTTCTAACGGCCCTGAAATCATTGTATTTCCTGGAGCCAATCTGCAGATACAAGGCAATATTGGAATCGATCATCTTACACTCCCGGGCCAAACAATTGGCGGACCTGGGCAATTTAAACTGGAAGACTACGGTGTGCCGTATTTCATCCGTGGTGAGATGTCTATCGCACCTGACGTGTCTTTTAGAGCGGAAGGAATCTCTTTTGCACGTGGACGAATCATATTCAGGGGACCGGATGAAAACGTAAGTGCGCCTGATGTCCAGACATCGTATTTGACGGGATGTAATTTCAACGCGGCGTTTACACTGTCCATAGAGTTGGGATCGCAGCTTCGGTTAGAAGACAGCTCAGGTTTGTCATCGATAAGGCTCGTCGCGGGCCGTTTGTCATCACCTTACGACTGGACTTTGCCTGATTACGACCTTCCGTATCGTGCTTTGGGACAACTTTCTGTATCGCCGCATATCGGTCTATACGTCGACGATCTGAACTTTTCACAGCAGGTCACCATTACCTTCCGAGGCCCTGACCGTAACACGGCATTCGATTCTGTACGTACGTCCTCTATTGTTAACAGTGCGCTGAGCGACTATGTCAAAATTGCCATTCATCCTGGAGCCCAGTTACATCTGGCCGGAAATTCTGGGATTGATGAAATCATGCTCTCGACCGGTTCTCCGTCGGAGCCCTTCGACTGGACACTACCTGATTACGGTGTGCCTTATAGAGTGACCGAAAGAGTGGATATTGCCCCAACTCAAGGAGTAACGATCAGCGGGGTAGAATTCATTGGGTTGGGACGGATCGTATTTCAGGGACCCAATGCAGGTGTGCCTGTGGATTCCGTCCGCATGTCTAGCATATCAAATACCATTGTTGGCCCCCAGGTAGATATAGGAATCGAAATAGGATCGCGTTTAACGATCGAAAACAATCAAGGAATTGACCAACTTTATCTTTCCAATGGCTCAGCGGATGCGTTTTTCAATTGGACGCTGACCGACTACGGCGTTCCGTATGTGATCGCTGAAGATATCGGAATTTCCAACGGCAGTTACCTATTGATACCTGAGGGTATGATTCTACGATTCAAGTTTGGAGGGCGTTCGTTCGGGACATTTGGAGTTGGAAAAACGAAGACGGCAACACTCGAAATTAGAGGAGCATTGCTCTCGGGCCCCGGAAATATTGCGTTTGGATCGAACGCACATGGAAGCATAGAAGGATCTGTTTTTGATCAGACAAGCCTTCTTTTTTTTACTCAGGATGTAATCGTGACCAAAAACCGGTTCGAAAATCAGGAGATTGCGATTACGAATTGGTCTAGCGGTGCACCGGTAATTCGGGAGAATGATTTTATAAACACTGTTGTTGCGTTGCAGCATTTCAATATCGTAGAGATCGATGCCCGCGACAACTACTGGGGACATGCCTCCGGACCCAAACACCCCAACAATCCCGGCGGGCAAGGTGGTGAGATTGAAGGACCTGTGTTGTTCTCTCCCTGGGCGACGACGCCCTTCACGACGTCTACGACCGTCGAGTCAATTGAGCTGCCTGATCTTCCTTTCGCACTCGAGAGTGGTTACCCCAATCCATTCACGTCAACAACACACCTTCCCTTCTCCATATCGGAATCGGGACACGTTCGGATCGCTGTTTACGATCTACTCGGAAGGCGAATTGCTGATATTATTGATGGCATACTTCCGGTTGGAAGACACGAGGCCATGCTGAGTGCCCGAGGATTAGCTCCGGGTACGTATCTCGTGGTTCTTTCCCTCGAGGGCGACAACCGGTCGCAGTTTGTGAGTGTAGTGAGGTAGAGTTTTAAAAGGACAATCTGCCTGCTCCGCCATCATAGATTTCGAGAAAGTCAGCGTTGTGCGTACTCTCATCATCGGCGTCGACTTCAATAATCAGAACAGTTTGACAGACGGCAGCAATTGGGGACAATAAAACTAGAGTGAGAGGTAGTATCAGTTTTTTCATCGGTTGAGGTCTCTAGCGTCGGAATTAGTAAGCTTATATAAGCGAAAGTGCAATGAGGGGGTGAAGGAGTGAATAAGGAATCAAGCGGCCGGGCAAGCCCGTCTCATTGTACACGTGGTGTATTCTGCAGCAAGATGTCAAATCAGATACTCTCTAATGAATTATTATTCTGGCCTCCAGTTGTCACTAATTCCACAATGTATTTCGGCGTTGTGGGTAACAGACATTATCTATCCAGTACATGTGGATTGTATTGCCATTTCACAGTAGAGTAAAACATGAAGTCGCTCCCGAAGCTGGAGCGCCGGGCCGTTAGAAAAACCGTTACCCTAGCCTTTGCCTTCAGACAACAAAAAAGCCGCAACACCATACTCGCATGGAATTACGGCTTTCTAAAAGCGGTTCGGACGGGACTCGAACCCGCGACCTCCGCCGTGACAGGGCGGCGTTCTAGCCAAACTGAACTACCGAACCGATTTCAATCTCCAATAAACGGGCCGCTAAATAGCAAGATCCAAGATTTTAGGCGCTGTATTGTTGAGTTTCAAAGAATGTGGTCAGGGGCGGAATTGAACCGCCGACACCAGGATTTTCAGTCCTGTGCTCTACCAACTGAGCTACCTGACCAAACAAGAGCGCAGAATATATAATCGTATAGGAACAGGAGTCAACAAAGATTCCGGGTGACCACCGGTTTCACTGCGAGTTTACAAGCGGAACTAGCTCTTTCGAACGCCCCACATGAGCTTGTTTCGTAGCGTGTCGAAATATTCTTGGTCATCAAATTTGACCAGTCGCACGGAATGTGTAGAGCGCTCAATGATGAGACTTGACGAATTCCCTCCGAGCACAGTGCTCATTCCGTCTGATGTGAACACATGATCTTTGTCCGTATCCAAAACCTTGACTTCGATGATTGAGGTATCCGGAATCACAATAGGCCGAACGGTCAAGGTATGAGGCGCTACCGGTGTAATCAGAATGCCGCCACAGCCAGGGGTCATGATTGGACCGCCCACTGCGAGCGAGTAGGCCGTCGATCCGGTGGGGGTCGCGATGATCAGGCCGTCCGCCCAAAAGGTATTCAGGTGTTTCTGGTCAACATGGACATCTATTGAAAGTAGCCCAACCTCGCCGCTCCTTTGAATCGTGAATTCGTTGACAGCCCATGTAATCGGCAGCTCGGACCCGTCAGAAAAGGAAGCATTCAGTGCGAGTCTCTCCTCAATCTCGTATTTGCCGCTTTCCAGGCGGCCGATTGCGTCATCCAGCGTCGCGATTTCAACATGGGTCATGAAGCCCAAACGACCGAGATTCACGCCTAGAATGGGTGTGCCCTGGTCTCCAATCTCGTGAGCCGTGTTGAGTAGTGTTCCGTCACCTCCAAATGAAAGGACGATGTCAGCGTCCACGGCGAGATCTGACGTAGTTTGTTCGGCGTGAACCGATTCATTCAAGAGATTTCTCTCTTTCAGGCCGTCTGCGACACCCTTCTGGATACAAAACTTTCGATCTGCAGCCAACAAACGCTGAACGATCTCGGCTATGGGCGCCCAGATGTTTTCTTTATTCGTATTTCCAGTAATTCCAAATCGCATCGGGTCACCAACGGTGTCCTCGTATGAAGAATATTGTCATTGATTGAAAACTACGCTGGATTAGTCCTGTAAGCTACTGGCGAATGGACTCAATGCGGTTGACCGAGATCATCATTGCGACTCAAGTCCGTAGCGTGAACAAGTCCGAGCTGGAAAAGTACTGACGGAGTTTTAAAGCCGATGGGCTGTTTGAATATGATAGACTGCGGCCTGCGAATCAAAAAATTGAAATGTCGGAGCGAATGGTCATAGTTGGGAACGGAATCAGCGGTGTTACAGCCGCTCGATACGTCCGAAAACGTAGTGATGTCAGTATCACTATTGTTTCCTCCGAATCCCCCCATTTTTTTGCGCGGACGGCGCTCATGTACGCCTACATGGGCAGTATCCGTGATCAGGACCTGAAGCCGTACGAAGACGACTTCTGGTCAAAGAACCGCATCGATCTCGTGCAGGACTATGCGATCAAGGTGGACACAACCGCGAAGATCGTGCGCCTGGCGGGCGGCGATAATCTGTCATACGACTGCCTCATTCTAGCAACCGGCTCCAAACCCGTTCGCATTGGATGGAAAGGAGAAGAGCTTCCCGGAGTTCAAAGCCTGTATTCAATGCAAGATCTAGCATTGATGCGGCGTAGCACGAACGGCGTGAAACGGGCTGCGGTAGTAGGCGGTGGACTTACCGGCGTTGAAGTCGCCGAGATGCTTAGATCGAGGGGAATCGAGGTTGTTTTCGGGGTGCGCGAAAAGAGATATATGGACTATGTATTACCCAAAGAAGAGTCTGAACTCATTGAGAATCAGATTCGCAAACACGGCGTAGATCTGCGGATGCATGAGGGTCTTAGTCATATGGAAGCAGGAGCGGATGGCACCGTTGAAGCAATTGTACTCGAGGGTGGGGAAAGAATCGATGTCGGTTTCGTGGCCCTCACGACCGGCGTCTGTCCACGGACTGATCTGGCCGCTGCTTCCGGAATCGATGTGGGCTGGGGTATTTATGTGAATCGATACCTGGAGACGAGTGCGCCGGACGTGTACGCGGTAGGCGATTGCGCCGAATTTACTGAGCCCCTACCATCAGGTGAAACCGTTCAGCAATTATGGTATTCCGGCCGCGAACAAGGAAAGGTCGTGGCCGAAGCTATGTTGGGCGAACGGACTCGATACGATCCGGATGTCTTCTACAACTC
>JADFHF010000108.1 GCA_022567305.1 Bacteroidota bacterium
GCAAAATGAGTCTGCATTCGAGCGGCTTATTTTCCCTCTGGACGGCGTCAGGCTCCATCGACCATCCTCGGATGGCCTGCTTCGCCTTCCTTGCCAGAGGCACGAAACGCTCGCTCTCGGTGCGACGATCATTTTGCGTAGGGGCTCTAAATCTGAGCGGACAATTCGGTAATTTGTTGTCATGCACGTACTAATCATCAAGCTCAACGGCTTCTGGATCTTCACTTTCAGGTGGTATGGCCTGCAATACTTCCTGAGCCTTAGTCACTTGGTCTTTGGGGACTCGAATCTTTGCAAGTATAGCCAGGTAAGGGAGCATGTTGCTCGTATTCTCATTCTCTATGAAAACTGATTACTTATTACTGATTTCAGAGTCAGGAAGCGCGAAGGCAATGATCGCGTCCCCATACTTGGTGCCAAGCTTGCCTCCACCTCCGGCGGCAATGGCAACATACTGCCTACCCTCGATCATATAAACGCTGGGAGTGGCGTATCCTCCCGCCGGCAATTTATGTTCCCACAAGACTTTTCCGGAATTCTTGTCAAACGCCCGGATTTTCTCATCCGGCGTCGCTGCGATAAAGAGCACTCCCCCGGCCGTTAGGACGGGTCCGCCAAAGCTTTTTGCCCCCGTGTTACGAATGCCTTTTGCCACTAGCTGAGGGTACTCACCCAAGGGAACTTTCCATAAGATTTCGCCTTTGTTCAAATCAATGGCATTGAGCGTTCCCCACGGGGGTGAGATTGCTGGAACCCCGTACGGATCTGAAAAGAAGGGAGCGATCTGTGCGTATTGTGGCGTCGAGGTCTGCTTTGGCGTTTGATTGTTCGAGATGATGGGCTTCGCTTTCTGACCGGTTTCTAGAGGTTGAAGTCTATTGATGGTCGGGGCCTCATTGGCATTGACATACAAGACGTTCGTTTCCGGATCAAATGCACCGCCACCCCATTCCACGCCGCCTTGATGGCCGGGGGTGGTTATCGTTCCTCGCAGGGAAGCGGGTGTATATAAGAATCCGGTTTCGTACTGCCCAAACTGCTCCAGCGCCGAGGCATGGGATTCCGGAGTGATATGGGTGAGATCTGCTTCGTAGGTGGCTAGGCGCACCAGGGGCGGTGGTTTCAGCGGAAAGGGTTGCGTCGGCCAGGCTTGCTCACCTGGTACTTTGGAGGCAGGCACTGTGCGTTCTTCGACTGGAAATACGGGCACTCCGGTGTCGCGGTCCAGGACAAAAGTCAGCCCCATCTTGGTAAGCTGCACGGCAACATCCCTGGACTCGTCTCCATCACGAATGGTCGCCAAGATCGGGGCCGGCGGATTATCGTAATCGAAGATATCATGATGAATCGTCTGAAAATGCCATTTGCGTTCCCCTGTCCTCGCATCCAACGCCAGAACGCAATTGGCAAACAGATTCATTCCCTTTCGAGATCCTCCATAAATGAAATCGCCGGCCGCTGATCCGGTGGCACAGAAAACCCAGCCTCTTTCCTCGTCGAGTGAGAAGCCGCCCCAGGGATTGGCGCCGCCGTATCTATCTCCTTCCTCCCATTGCCAGGTATCATAGCCGAACTCACCCGGATGTGGCACGGTATGGAATATCCATTTGAATTCACCCGTTTCGGTGTCATAGGCGCGAATGTCTCCCGGCGTCGAATCGTTCCCTTCGGGTACCCGCGACCCCACAATCAGAACATTCCGATATACAATGCCAGGGGTCGTGACTTCGATAGAGGCCTGAGCAGGATCGACACTCAAATTCTTTCTCAAATCAATGAAGCCGTTCTCACCAAATGATGCAATCAGGGCGCCTGATTTCGCGTCAATGCCATACACCCGATCCTTGACGAAATTAAAGATCCTCTGTTTCTTCCCCTGAGCATCCTCCCAATAGACGAGTCCCCGGTTTCGACCCCGAAATTCTCTGTTGTCTTTGTTGTACTTGGCGGATTCGAAAACCCAGATCTCCTCGCCGGTCGCTGCGTCCAAAGCGACGGCGTTTACCTTGGGCGTGGTAAAATACATTAAGCCGTCGACGACAATCGGATTGCTATACATGGACGGTCCGTTGCGATCTCCATGGTGGTATTCCCAGGCTATCTCGAGTGCGTGGACATTGTTGGCATCGATTTGAGTCAGCTCCGAGTATTGAATGGCCTTCTTGTCACCCCGATAGATGGCCCAATCCCTATAATTATCGAACCGGTCGCTCCACTCGTCTTTTGGAGTGGAACCGTTCAACTCATATCCGAATAACAAAAATAACAGGATAAACAAATGCGCACCCGAAAAGTTTCTGGATGGCTTTTTGATGATAGACAGTTGCTTCGTCATCGTTTCACCCGAGTGTGCAGTCAATAGAGTTTCCGAAGAGGAAAAACGGTATTCATCATACTGAATAGGAGAACACATTTCGAGCTCTTTATATCAGAGACCCTTCAGATCACATTAGAGCACCTACGCAAAATGAGTCTGCATTCGAGCGACTTATTTTCTTTAGCTGTCTTATTCGCTGCTGGCGCAGCCACTGGCGGATAAAGGCAGCCGCTGTTGTCCCTCTGGACGGCGTCAGGCTCCATCGACCATCCTCGGATGGCCTGCTTCGCCTTCCTTGCCAGAGGCAAAAACGCTCGCTCTCGGTGCGACGATCATTTTGTTAGGGGCTCTAAATCTTCGTGTTCCGTCATCTTTA
>JADFHF010000057.1 GCA_022567305.1 Bacteroidota bacterium
GCCTGAAGCCGCGGACACGTTGCCGGCGGCGTCCGTATGGGTGGCCGTAAGAGCGTGGGTTCCCTCGGTGAGCACCGTGGTGAGCGTAATCGACCAGGCGCCCCCCGCGACGGTCGTGGTCGGCGCGAGCACGCCGTCGAGGTCGGAGGTGAGCGTGATCGTGCCGCCGTCTTCGCTCGCGGTCCCTGAAATCACGGGGGTCGTGTCGTTCGTGGGCGACGAGGGCGCGGTCACGACGGGCGCCGTCGGGGCTGTTGTGTCAACGACCAGTGTTACTGCGCCGGAAACGGAGGATGTATTTCCTGCCGCATCGGTGTGGGTAGCGGTAATGGAGTGGGTCCCCTCGCTGAGCACCGTTGTCAGCGTAATCGACCAGGCGCCCGCGGCGACGGTCGTGGTCGGCGCGAGCACGCCGTCGAGGTCGGAGGTGAGCGTGATCGTGCCGCCGTCCTCGCTCGCGGTCCCTGAAATCACGGGGGTCGTGTCGTTCGTCGGCGAGGCGGGCGCGGTCACGACGGGCGCCGTCGGGGAGGTTGTATCACTCGATCCCGAAAACTCAACGACAAACCATTCAACCTCGGCCGTGCTTCCGCTGCTTCCCAGTGCCCTTGTCAGTTGCAGATTCGTAGTACTACATGTAAGGTCTGCCGCAAACCAAACGTGACCCGGATTGTCCGGCGTGGCCACGTTGCCTTGACCTCCTCGCTGATGCTGGGACAGGAATGCGATGGATTTCGAGAGATCAACCGAGGTTATGGGAATATTACTGACGGTTGCGCCCGCGCCGAATGTCGCACTACCGGATTGTACGGACTCAGCGTCGGTAAACTCCACGACTACCCAATTAATCTCAAGCAAAGGTCCGGTGGAGCCTCGCGTAAAGGTCAATTGATTGGTGGCTGAAAATTCTGCCTGAATGCCTAGATCATCCGGGAAGCCGCTAGCGCCGTTTGTATTGGACACAATCACGAATGATTTGGCTAAGTCAACAGCCGCAATTGCCACCGTGGCGCTGACGTCAGCGGTTCCAAGTGTATGCTGTCCCCTTTGAACAACAGCACCGTCGTATTCAATAACCTGCCAATTCACATTGCCGGAGATGACACGGACAGCATCCAACTCAAGATTCGTCGAGCTGGTCAGCCTTGCTCTTGGGCCATCATCGTCACCCCAAGTTGAACCAGTGTTTTGCCACGAGATGAGAGGGAATGATTCCGAGAGATCAACTGCAGTGATCGGAATATTTACAGTTTCTGTGTTATTGGGATCGTTGCCTCTTTGAACGGTCACGCCCGAGGTGAATTCGGCCACATACCAGGCAATGGTTACAATCGGCGAACCGGTTGCCCCAGCGCGCTCAAAATGGATATTCGTAGACGAGGTAAGGTCACCTCTGACCAGGAATTGGGATGGTCCTTCGTCGTCTACCGTGTAGCTGAATACCAGAAAGGATTTTGTCAGATCGACCGACGCGATCGTTACGTCCGTCGACACGGAAGTAAACGTCGTCGTGCCGCTTTGAACATCCGATGCAACAGCGGCTGGAGGATTATTGACTACCAGTGTTACAGCACCGGAAACGGGGGATGTATTTCCTGCCGCATCGGTGTGCGTAGCGGTAATGGAGTGGGTCGCCACGCTCAGCACGCTTGTCAGCTGAATCGACCAAGTTCCGCCCGTGACAGTGGCCGTCGGTGCGAGCACGCCATCGATGTCGGAGGTGAGCGTGATCGTCCCGCCGTCCTCGCTCGCGGTCCCCGAAATCACGGGGGTCGTGTCGTTCGTCGGCGAAGCGGGCGCTGTGACGACGGGCGCCGCCGGGGCTGTTGTGTCAACTTCGGTAATCTCTATGGTGTTATTCAGCGTGGTTGACCCTATGACGATGGACTCGCTGGTGGGCACCACATTGGATCTGGTTACCGTGGTGCCGCTGGGGAATATGACCTTAACCGTATAGGTTCCACTCCCATCGCCCCAAGCGCTCGCCAGCCCAAAATGTTGAATACGTTGACTATGCGAACCAAAACCCTCTGCCCCGAAAAGCTCCCTCACTGCATGAAGGGTCGTGCCAGAGGAATTGTAGAGCTCCACCCGGGCCCCGGTGCCGTCCTTGGCCGAAAAACCCGCACCCTCACCGGTCACCTTCACTTTCAAGTAGTCAGTGTCGTCCTGAGTATTTAGGAACAACTTGCTGTTGCTGGCACTACCACCGACAAACAAATCCAAGTCGCCGTCGAGATCGTAGTCCGCCCATACCGCTCCATAGTTGCTCGCAGCATCGTTCAAGCCTACGCTGGCGGCTATATCGGTAAACGTACTGTTGCCGTTGTTCCGAAACAGCTGGTTGGCTGAATTGGCGTGGGCAACAAAGAGGTCAAGATCGCCATCGTGGTCGTAGTCGCCCCAGGCCATGCCGTTGTAGCCGCCACCATCATCGGAGATGCCGAAGGACACAACTTCCGTAAATGTATTGTCGCCGTTGTTCCTATAGAGCCGGACTGTGCTGCCAATGCGGAAGAGGATGTCAGTGTCGCCGTCTCCATCGTAGTCGGCTACCCCTGTGACCTCGCCATTTCCAGACGTCGCGTTGAGGCCCGTGGGCTGCAGCGTGGTGAACGTTCCATCCCCATCGTTGCTATAAATGTAGTTGCCGCTGGTCGTGCCGTTGTGGGCGAATATGTCCAGGTCCCCATCGTTGTCGTAATCGAGCCATGAGACATCCCCCAGGTTGCTGATAAACGTTATACCGATAGTGGCATTGTTCTGCAGCGTAAAGGTGTTGTTGCCGTTGTTTAGACTCAGTTGGGCGTCGCTCGTAGCGAAGAAATCAAGATTTCCGTCGTTATCGTAGTCTGCCCAGTGGGTGGCTCGCCCGTTGCCGGTGAGGGCCGGACCGGCAGAGAAGGTGCCGTCCCCATCGTTTCTGTACAGCGCGTTCGCCACTGAGACATAGAGGTCCGGATAGCCATCATTATTGTAGTCGCCCCAGGCAACCCCGTAGGTGTTGCTGATGCCGGCCAAGCTAGCGGAGCTGGTGATATCAGTGAAGACAGGTTTAATCGATACCGCACCAATGCTCCACGGCCCACTGGTGCCACGTGACCATGACATTGTGGTTGTTGTTGCGCCCGGCTCTGTACTGCCAGCAGCTCTGGCTTCTGAGCCCATTACGTTCCAGCGCTGAACTTGTCCTGAACCAACTGTTACTGTTGCATTAATAACAGCTATATGGTCAAAAACTAGCTCACCTGTTGCGGAAGATACGTTCACGCTGGCCGATGTAGAGCTTCCAGATGTTGACGCGAACGTGCCAAGGGGAGTAGTCTGATGGACGCCGGTGAAGGTGATAATACCGAGACTTGCGTCCTCGGTCATTGAAGCGAAAGTAACAACAACGTTATGCGTGCCGGTGGCCGGTGCTACAAGCCTCCAAATCTCTGTTCTAGCAGAACTACCGTTTGCTTGAACTCCAACATTCGTAAGACTGACCCCGTTGTACGTAACTGATGAAACTATCCCAGTGCCATGGATAGAAACGCCCACAAGCATCAGGCGATAGTTGCCTGACGTTGTGTGGGAGAAAGTTTTGTCACCATTGCCCGTGATATTTATCGCAGTCGAGACAGCATCAACGGCAATCTGTGCCTGGGCGCGGGGACCCACCGCAGCGGATGTCACCATGCCGACAGCCACGAGTGCCAGAACGGTCGTGATACGACCCGCTTTTTCCAAGACATCGCCGATGAACTGACTCAAGACAATCATCGGCACCTCCGGCTATGTTTATTCCGGTCCATCCACCCCGTGGATCCCAAGTTGGCGGGAACAGCGTCGTTGCTACGCTCAAAATGGATATTGGTAGACGTGGTAAGGTCGCCTCTGACCTGGAATTGGGATGGTCCTTCGTCGTCTACCGTGTAGCTGAATACCAGAAATGATTTTGTCAGATCAACCGACGTGATCGCTACGTCCGTCGACAGCCCGGTAAACGTCGTCGTACCGCTTTGAACCGTTGCGGTCTGGGCGGATGAAATGGAGACCAGTCCGGGCAACACGAACAGCAAAACAGCGACTACGACAATGTGCGCAGTCGACCGTGCGACTAGCCGGGGTCGAGGGTAAACCCACATAACTTATCCTTTCCCGATTTTCATGGGCGGGTATTCCCAAAATTCCATCCACTCCCGCATTCAGATATGCGAGCGAATGGGCGAGGTTATATTTAGGATCGGTCATGTGTCCCAACGCCTTTAGAAAAAATGAGTAGTATTACGTAGAATACTGAACTAAATACATAAATATAAGTCTGCATATCAATGCGGCACTTAAAGTTAAAGTAACTGTAAATGGTCTGATGTCCGGAGGGTATCAGCATGCACAAAGTCCATACTGAAGTCATTTTTAGGTGCAAGGCTCAATGGGGTACGGACAAAAGGCCCAGACTATCTTTCATAATTCTTTGGGTTTTCGAGGCATAGGTATCTCGCGGGAAGATCGACGATTTGGGTGATGTACGAGTGGATATTGCGTACGAAAAATTCCATGAACCGGATATAGGACGAGTTGGCGCGATCAGACACTCATGCGTGGGTAGACTGCAGGGCGTTCGCAAATCCTATCCACGCGACTCTCCTTACGGCTTAAGAACAACCCACCTCTACGATAAGCGGAATAAGGATATGAGACGGACACCCGTTGAGCGAACGCTGTACTAAGTGAACTTCACAGTTGTTATCCTGAGGCGATATTCTCTCCGTTCGGTGGACGCACACATACGGAGCCACCCCTCGAGAGTATGGTAACCACCGCGTATTAGCACGGCTCTGTGCATGGATTCCAACGAGCATCACCATCATCAACTTTCCAAAAGAGATCATCGTCGACTGGCAACGAGCGCCACGATCCACTGTCTTATTGGCTGCGGGTTTGGAGAGATTATTGGAGTTGTTCTAGGGATTGCTCTCGCGCTTTCGCAGCTTCAGACGATGGTATTAGCCATTTTACTCGGCTTCGTATTCGGATTTGCCCTTGGCCTGATACCCCTCTTGAGGGCGGGATTCTCCTGGTCTCGCGCATTCAAGCAGGTGTTGATCGCGGAAGGATTGAGTATTGTTGTGATGGAAACGGCAGAGGTTTTGATCCAAGTCTACTCCCCTGGAGTGATGGAGGCGGGATTATCGTCGTGGCTCTTCTGGGTTGGTATGCTGGCTGCCTTGGTCGCCGGATTCATCGCTGCCTATCCGGTAAACTTTTATCTGGTTGGCAGAGGGGTTCGTCATGTGCATTGAAAGTCGAGAACCGAAGCAAACGCCTCAAGTTAGACGAGGAGAAGTTTAGCTATGCGTCATGCGACTTGCCCGAGATCTAATCTGTATCCTGATCGTTGCTTTATTGGGGGTGTCGTCTTCTTCGATTCCACTCAATCAGATCCTGTGTCACTGGCACATGGATCATGATTCTTCAGAGACAAGACACTCCGAATACGTCGATACTGTAGGAGATACGATGGCGATCACTAAGGGCCATTGTTCAAATGAATCTAATGAGCTCTTTCTTGCAGGTTGCTGCCCGCAATGCTTTGCGTCAACGATCAAAACTTACGTAGCTCCTCAACCAAATCGAACGGAGGTCCGTCTTCAGCAGGCGACGTTTCTCCATTCGTTAGTAAGCTGGAAAGCATTCGTAAGAAACGAGAGGAAGAGCGGTCTGCGGGTGACCCCGTGTCCGCTTCGATGTTTTCCTACCTATCTCGAGTTGAGCTCAATCCTGATCTGAGAAATGGATCTTTCTCTGACACCGTCAGAGACATCCATGTTACTGCTACGTCAACAGCTTCTTTAATCTCAGAACAGTTTTCCTATGCATCGCAGACAATTTCTGGCGACGGGTGCTGCAGCTTCCATTGGCGGCGTTCTTCCCAATTTCAACTTCATTGAAGAGCGCTCAACTAAGGACAATGCACGCCATTTTTCGCCAATACTCGAGCCTATCGACGCAAGCTCCGGGTTCAAAGAGTTCCACCTTTTCGTCGATCTCGTTCAGCACGAGATTGTACCCGGAGTATCCATTCACACACTTGCTTTTAACGGCACGATTCCAGGGCCGGAAATTCGTGTGAATGAGGGCGACCGAGTGAGGGTTCATTTCGAAAATCGGACCGGCCTCAACCATACCATCCACTGGCACGGCTTGCATGTCCCGTGGCGCATGGATGGCGTTCCGTACATGACACAGCTACCGGTTATGCCCGACCAGACATTCGTATACGAGTTTGATGCGAGACCATACGGTACCCACATTTACCACTGTCACTGGGGTACCATGCTTCATATGCAGGCGGGCATGTATGGGGCGATTATCGTCGATCCGGCTGAGGGTCAAACGGACCCGATTCAGAATGTATTTCCATACGAGCGCGAGTACACGCTTGTCTATTCATCGCACGACACAAATTTCATTCGCAACGAACTAAACATCATGCTTGAGAGAATGAAAGAAAGGCGCTTTCTCATGCAGAATGGACGGTTCGAGAAGGAGCGTTTCGGGCTGTTCGCTGACATAGACGATCTCAAAAGCGCGATGGCTAAAGGCTATCACCCCCCATATACGACGCGTCGGCGCACATCGGCGGATCTACCGGATCCAAATTTCTTCACCATCAATGGTAAATCGTACCCGGAGACGCCTCGACTAATGATTCGCGAGGGAGAGAATATACGCGTGCGCCTTATTAATGCAGGCGCTTCTGCACACTCATTGCATCTCCATGGAACGGATTTTTGGGTGGTCGCCGATGACGGTTATCCTTTGCCGAATCCGCGACGGATGAACACCATTCTACTTGCGCCGGGAAAAACTCACGACATTATTATCCCTGGCGACAACCCGGGAATCTGGGCATTTCACGATCACGATACGAGGCGCGCTACGAATAATGGGGTGTATCCCGGAGGAACGCTGACGGCGCTGGTTTACGAAGATCTGCCCTATATGGATCGCATGGCAATGCCCGGCATGGCCGAAATGCAGGAACATGACCCTGCGGCTCAGATGGAGAATGCGTCGATGGAAATGGACGGACTTACCCATCTGCCCTTCATCTCGTTGGACCAGTAGAAGCGCATTATGAAAGCACCGTTGAGATACATGGAGAATTACACTCGGCTCATATTTGCCATCGCTCTCGTTTGTTCTGTCGACTCATCGACCGCTCAGGAATTTTTACCCGAGCTGCGTCTGGGCGCTATGGGGGTAGTATCCGGAAATATTGGACTGGCCGATAAAAAAACGGCAAGTGCAGTAAGCGATTTTTCAGACTCGTCAGTTCTCTTAGGTGCCCGACAGCAGCTGTTTGGATCGTATCGTGCACAGTTTGTGGTGGGATTTCAGTTTCCAGACGCTGAATCGCAACTTGGACAGGTTTTCTATCACCATCTCTTTGTGAAGCTGAGTAATCAAAGGAATGTATTTCAGATCGGACGCAGTCGACTTGATAGTAACTTAATGGAATTCCCGACGCTCAGAGATGATGATGCGCTTTCATATACAGACGCTCAGAGCCCGTTTTCGGATGGCCAAAACTCTGAGGACACGCAGTTTGGAAATCTCGTCCAGTTTGGACGTTATCTCACGAAGCGCATTCGTCTTGACCTTCACGGAGAGTACTATTCAGAGACTAGACGACGGGAAGAGAGCTTTGAGTTAAACACTGCTGGTCTTACGATCGGATATCGTGTCCCAGAGAGTCAGCGTTGGAACCGGCACCGTCTAGACCAGCTGGTATTCGGACTAGAGGGATTCTTTTCTAAAGACGATCCAGACGCAAGTCTAGTCCGCGAGGTACTCCCAAACGCTAAACTAGGAGTTGCCATAAACCTAAGACCGGACCCGGTTCATTTCTGGCGGTTGGTGCATCAGACGATCATCTCGTTCGGAGCAGATGATGTTCAGGAAATCAATACTTATCTCGACGCTACGCGCGCGCGGTCACTAGCCTCTTTTACATCAATAGAATATGTGAGGAGGCGACTGGAACGACCGGATTACCGAATTAGTGTCGGTGGAGGTGTCCGAATATTTACAAACTTGGACAAGAACTCCGGTCAGTTCATCATGGTCGGAAATTTTTTCCGTCGGATAGGGGCCAAGTTTGACGTGGGTGTTCAAGGAATATTCGAGCACTCGTATGGTGACATGTCGTTTCGACTTCCGAGCAATTCTTTTCGAATCAACATTGGGTTCATTTACGCCATTGAACACGTGTTCAACAATCAGTTTGACGATCGTGATAGCATATTAAACCTTGAGCACGGGTACATAAACTAACTTTCGTATAGGCGGTGGCTTCAAGCCGACGAACGAATCGTTGAAATCATCCAGCGCTTGTATGCGCGTGCTGGAGAACGAGGAGCTGCTGAGAAAAGTGGCGTTGCCCCGAGATGTAGTTGAGCCAATGATGTACTAAATGGATTTCCTTGTCTTTTAATACCATGGGAAAGCGAAATTATGCTTTCGCAGCAGCTGGTATTCTAAGCAGGATGGTAACCGAGGTAACCCTCAAAAGTATTGATATTTGAAATTATCATCAAGCTGAGACCCTTGTCGCTTAATACAGGGAGTAATACCTAGCGAACTCTGGGGTATTACAATGAAGGCAATAAGACAGATAGAAATCTTCTCGGTAGGCTGTTCGGTCTGTGAAGAGACCATCCGATCATTAAATGAGCTGGCGCGCTCATCTTGCGAAGTGGAGGTCTTGGATATCAACAATCCTGACGTGGCAAGCCGCGCCGCCACACTTTCGATCCGATCCATCCTTACGATTGTCTCTGACGGACAACTCGCATCGCACTACAATAACCGTAATTACGTGCCTTCCAAGCATATTACGGTTTATTTTACGTGCCCCGGAGAGGACTCAATCGTACTTACTCTTATATATTGTCCTCCGTAGGTTTACGAGACTTATTACGGATTTAGGTGACACCCCGGGTGACAGAATTGTTTGTTGACAGCTCCTTTTCCGCCTCTATCTCCCTCCTCATTTCCGCGTAATATTTCGTCGCTTCGTCGTCTTTTCCCAAGTCAGCTACAAGCGCTTCATCCTTTTGCCGCCACTCCTCTAAGAAGTGATACCCTTTCAGTGGTTCGCGCTTAATGCCATACGGCATCCGCCCCTCTTTTATCCAACGGTAAATGGTTGAATGGGATACGCCTAAACGCCTTGTAGTGCCAGCAACTGAGTAGCTCCAGGATTTTTAGACCTCTTCTTCCATCTCAGATCAGGCAAAGAATACCGGCGCGCAAAGGGACGTACGCTCGCTGCCTACCTTCGACTTCACTGACTGCGGCTGACACCTGGCCGCCCGCTACGAAATAAGAAAACTCATCTTCCACGATCAACCGAATATCTTGGCTCTCGTTACCGGTTTCTATACCCAAAAGGAGACCCATGAAAACATTCTTCTCTGGCTAGTTGGGCGAATAGGAAACCTCGCCATCGCGAGCGTAACGGTTTGATACTCGATAATTAAGGGTCGTCGTTATTAGGAAATGCTGCCGCCCTCGTCTTCCCACGACCGAATCTGATCATAGGTGACATCTTTATCTGCGATTACCGCATCCACGTTTCTAAGCTCTCGCTCACACCGGGCCAGTCTTTTTCGCAGTTCTTGTACCTCAGCGCGAAGCTGTCTTCTGCTCTCGTATAGCTCTTTCTTTCCTTCCATCTCCTTATTCGCTCTGGTTGACGTGGGCGCGGAACTCATTAATACACGCCGAATACCGCCTTGAAGACCGAGTCTGTGGGCGACGGGCGTAATCTGAGGACGAAAATCGGCTCGTGAAAGGACACCGATGAGAACGGGAGTCATTCCAGAGCGTGCCGTGATTGCACATCGCTACGCCTGTCTTCACGCTTCCCCTACACACGTTCATCATAGCAAACTAACCCAACACGATTATCTTCTGGATCCCTGACTTATAGAGATCGCCAATGAACCCACGTATGCTCAACCATTTTCACACTTAATCCCGGTTGTTCAATCCGTTTCTTCTCGCCGTCAAAATCCTTCAGGGGAATTGTGAATGCGAAATGATCAACCGTAGACTTTTCCGATTCCACGCCTCGATAGCTCGCCTCTTGTGTGCGATCAAACAGCGCCAGTATCTGTGTGTCTGGGTTTCCCCCGATTTCACGGAGAGCGATTTCTCCAAGTGCTTTGACGACTCGTTGTTGCATCATCTATAATCTCTATTCTCCATTAGTGTAATCACATCACCTGGTTAGAGCAAGAAACGGTGAGCGATATGGTGCTTTCATCGCTTCGGCGCCACACGCATAATCTGATCCACTCCGCCCTTCACTGCACTTCCGCCCTGAACCCCGTTTCTTGTAGTCCCACCCAGAATCATCATGGTCGGAAAATCCTTGTCCAACTACAAGATCCCCGAAGAGCTGGGCCGCGTTGGCATGGGAATCGTCTAGAAGGCCGAGGACACGAAGCTCGACCGGACAACTGATCGATTGGACGTCGTGACAAGCTAGTTTTCGAAGGTTTTGGTCCTATTCGATCAGAAGCCCCCGACCGTTTATTTGCCGAGGCGCGACTCCAGTTCCAATCTGACCGCGTAATAGAGCGCTACATTCATAACGCCCGTTACGGGAAGCACTTTGATATCGTAGCCGGGAATGTCGATGGCCCCATCTTCCATCGGCCACGGAGTTTCCAGCCAGAGAAAACGGTCTGTTTCATAGCTCTCAGGACCGCGATCAGTTGGCGCTTCCGTAGAAAGAATGATGATGTTCAGTCCGTTTTCAGTCGCAAACTTTGCCCTTGCCACTGGATAGGTCGGCATTCCGAACACGATTATGAGATCGTCCGGATGGGGGCGCGGCCCGGAATAGTTTTCCGTATTCCATCTCTGCTCAATAACGTGCATCACGCCCCGGGAGCGCTCTTTTACGGGTACCTCGGTCGGGAACGTATGACCAATCGCGGTGAAAAATACAGCTCCGCCCGCCCGCTTAACGGCGACTGCTCTATCGACGATCTTCTTTAAGTCAGCAAGACGGTCTTCTGAATAATCCGCCAGGTAGCTGTCTAAGAGGTTCAGATATTCGTCGCCGACGTGGCCTGGATTAAGGGGAGGAACGACCATCAATTCGTCGGACGCTTCCGCGTCTTTGCTGATGATCACATCGTCGTGGAACGCCTTCATCGGACCATAGGGCAGACCCGGACTAAGCTCACGAGAATATTTACCAGCACGCACATAGTCGTTGCGCTGATCGAGTGCGAAGCTGAGGTAAAATACCGGCATTTTGCCCAGTCGTGTCAGTGATGCGGTCAATTCGCCGACATATACCCATCCGTTAACGAGGTTCATTAGAGACGACGTGGAAATTTGTCTTCCTCCTGCTTCAAACTGCGGCCGTTTGCCCGTCTGATTATCAATAATCGCGCTGAAGTAATCTTCGACCCGGAATGTATTCGTGCCGCGCCAGGAGAGGCCAGTGAGGTGTTCAGGTGCCGCGAATATTATGGTATAACCGTTTCGAATCGTCGACGCAAGAACGACATTTTTGTCTTTGGATTCAGTATTTGGCGCATATCCCAGAATAAACAGGGCATCAGGGTGCATGGACGCATCAGATCCACCTGGCGTGCTGATACCCAGACCGCCGGCCCGCCCTCTAAGTTCACGTGTAAAATTTCGATGGGCGGAAATGTGTACCAGTGCCTCAGAATTGGCCAGTCTTGACGCACTCGAGTCAGCGACTTCAATAATGTGCGGCATTTGCTCGCGAAGACCTGAAAGGCTTTCGCGCACGTAACGGAGATAATCCAGGGCAACAGGTTGTGCTAAAACCGGTGTTACCGAAACTGCGGTTAACCAAACTGCAACAACGAGAATAGCAACACGATTGTAGCGCTGAAAACTCATCTTCGGACCTCAGTTATTCCGACGTTACCTCCACTTAACCTACCAGAGTACGAATAAATCGACCACTCTGGGGATGACCCGCAATTCGTTGTCTGAAGACGATGCGCCCCGCGTTTACTATTCGAAGCGACGCCATCAATCACGTGGGCCCTGACCTGCACCCCAAAGGTGGAGATGATTAGAGCGTCGTCTTCTGGTACCCAATATTCGAGATTATTCGAAAGTTAGTAAATGTCCACTTTCATGAACATTTCTCAATTATTCTCTCAATTGAGAAAGCATAAAAAAACCGTACCCACCTGTCTTCCAAGCAATTACGGTTTATAATGCGTGCCCTGGAGAGGACTCTATTCCCTGTTCTTCCGTGCAGCCCGATGCACCTCAATGCTAAATAAACGCTGATTCTGGTCGATATAAAGGGGGTGTTCATTTCCTAAACTGCACGGTACTACATATTTTGTTGTACCTATGTTGTACCCATCTATCATGAATTGCTTTACAGGTCGTCATGCGATTGCCAACAGCTAAACTAGTCATCCGGGCTAAGAAGAAGAATTCCAGTGGAGAAGCGCCTATCTACTTGCGCCTCACTCTGAACAGGAAAAGTCGATATATGAGTACCGGATTTGGGGTACAACCGAGCCTTTGGAATCCGAAAAATCAAACAATCAGAAAGACACATCCGAGGGCCAAGAAACTCAACGAGAATCTGAGATGGATGATAGACGATGCCCAAGACAGGGCTGTTGAGTTAGTGAAAACCTTGCAATCTGGATTTACTCTTGATCACCTAGTTTCTGACCTTCGAGGACAGGACTCAAAAGACGTATTCCAGTACGGCGCGGTCTACCGCCAGAGACTGTTGGACCGTGAGCAGTTCTGGGAATCGAAGAAAATTGGGGTTGTCCTTTCTAAGCTTTCTCGGTTTTGCAAGTCTGCTTCCCTCCCGTTCTCACGTGTAGATACGCGGTTTCTTTATGACTTCGACCGCTTTATGCGGAAGACGCTGGATAACAAGCCCAATACCATCGCCAAGAATATGGACGTGCTGGGACGACTAATGAAAAGCGCAGTGTCTGACGGTGTCTGGAAACAAACGTCAGACCCGTTCGATGGCTACTCCAT
>JADFHF010000109.1 GCA_022567305.1 Bacteroidota bacterium
CGATGGCTCCGGGAGTTCCTGTGCGACTTGCAACCGGTCGATGTCTTCATCGAGGTAAAGGATATACTTGTAGTATGAGGAAGCCAACCCTTCCGGCCACGGCATAGTCGCCAACGACTGGATCGACAGCGTGACCGGCGAATTCGTCTACAACACGGAGGACGATCGCCACCACTTGATCGGTAAGGAGCCGAAAGCTCACCAGGGCGTGTCTCCGCGCCTTCTGCTGTCCACGACGATCGGTGACGAACTTGTGCTGCACAACGCCGGTCGATCGCGCGTCTTCAGCATCTCCATCAAAGATCGTGGCGCAATACTGCCAGGCGGACACGCGGGAAAGGCGTTCTGGTACTCCAAGAGCTCGGGCGACTTCGTCACCAGCACCTACTACTACGACGACTATCCGCAATGGGTGAAGAGCTGGAATGCCAAGAAACCTGCGGACAACTACCGCGGCAAGAGCTGGGAGTTGCTACACGATCAGTCCACCTATGTTGCCGCGAAGATTGACGATCGCCCTTTCGAGGCAGACTTCCCACCCATGGGCCGGACGTTTCCTCACAAGTTTGGTGATGACAAGTATCTCTACTTGCGTCTGAGCCTGAGCTCTGTGGGAGATGAACTGACGCTCGATTTCACAAAGGCGCTCTTGGAATACGTGTTTACCTTCCGCGACAAGTTTGAAGAGTTCAAGAAACGTCGGGCGGGTGGATCAGCATTCGGACCCGACGCTGGCAAGTGATAGCGCCGCCGCTGATGGGTAAGATCCGTTAGGCCCCGTGGCAGGAGCCCTGGCGAGGTAACAGATGACAAACTTCTTGTGGTATGCCCTAGCTGCTTTCTTTGAAATCGCAGGCTGCTATGCTCTATGGCTGTGGCTGCGATTGGATCGGAACTGGCTCTGGATTCTCCCTGCAACAGGATCTCTTTTTCTTTTTGGCCTCATCCTAACTCGCATCGACGCCGTCTTCGCAGGAAGGGCGTACGCAGCTTACGGAGGGGTCTATATCGTCGCGTCGCTCGTTTGGCTCAGTGCCGTGGAGCGGGTCCGGCCCACTGTTTCGGATTTCGTTGGTGTTTCCCTCTGCTTGCTTGGAGCAATCGTGATCCTCTTCGGCCCTCGCTTGCACGGCGTCTAACACCATCAAGAAACGCCCTGACAATGGAACTAGATTATTGACGCCGCAGGTGACGGGCAGAGGCGTTAGTCGGCCGGACTAAGCCACGGCTCAACGTGGACGTTAGGCCTCTTGCGAACCAACACCGGTTTGTATGACCGTTAGGACCCATTTTCTTCCAAATGAACCTGAACCGAAAGGAACGAACCATGCCTGTGTACTTCATTGTGAGCTACGATATCGAAGATCCAGAGGTGTACGAAGGCTATGTCCCTGGTGTTATGCCGCTGCTTCAAAAGCACGGTGCCGAAATCTTGGTTGCTGACTTTGAGGCGACAACGGTTGAAGGGCAAGGCCGTGGGGTGAATGTCGTACTGAAGTTTGAATCAGAGGCAGCGGCTATGAATTGGTACAACGACCCGGACTATGGGCCGGTCAAGAAAATTCGACTCGACTCAACGACAAACGGAACGGCCGTATTGGCGAAGCAGTTTGTTCCGCCATCTGAGTAGCGGACGCATTATTATGAGGAAGGCCCTTGAGTTGTGAGCCATGAACGTTCAGCATCTTTGCGCATGGCAAGTGATAGCGCCAGAGCTGATGGGCAGTGCCGTTAGCCCGCTGACGTGGCAGCCGTGACCCACAAACCGCTCTCCCGCGACGATCTCCAGGTGCTGTTCGGTCTGGACTGCGGGCTGCCTGCCATCCAACGCGACCTTGAGCTTGCCGCCAGAATCGGATACTACCCCGAGGCCCACGTATCCCGTCACCGCGCTCTCAACTTTGCGTTTCGCTACGCCCCGACGGCCGTAATCACAATCACGGTCCTTCGCTTCTCCGAGGTACTGGAGCTGCAACTCGAACGTGCGAGCCTCGCTCTGCTTGGACGGTCTCTCTGGGTTGGTAGAGGCCGGACTAGGCGACTCGCCGATCCCGACTTCCAGCGCTTGTACGAGCTTCGCGTTGCGCACGTCGCGCACGGGATCAAGCTTAGGGCCTGGGGCGAAACCGCTATACGGGACGTAAAGGACGAGCACGGTACTGTGATCACCTTCATGCTGGCCACACTCACGAAACTCCGCACGCTGCTTGAGGAGCTGAAGAGTGCAGGTTTGTTTCGGAACGTCGAGGGTCTCGCAGCCACGGTTACCCTTTCAAATGAGTTCACGGATGAGGATCTCTCCAAGAACGTTGCGGTGGCATCATCGTGACCTGGTCGAGTGGATCGACAAGAGGAGCTGTGCTTAATGAGTGTCTGGAAACGCGGTAGCACCTACTATATCGACCTTCGTTGGCGCGACGTGCCGCGAGTGCCGCGACCTGCTCCAGCGTGGGCGCCGGCACCTTCATGAGCGGATAGTGCATGCGCTCGTCTTCGACGCGCACCATGAGACTGGCCAGCACATTGCAGAGGAGCAATCTGGCGCTGGCAT
>JADFHF010000026.1 GCA_022567305.1 Bacteroidota bacterium
GTACGGTCTCTGTAATATCGAATCATGATTCGGAGACATTCACTACTGATTACATTCCTGCCTTGCTTGTTGGCAGCGCAGGAGATCGACCTGCCCATCTATGTGCTCGAATTACCTGCTTCGGTTGAAACCGTGCTCATTGCCGAGACGGGTACCGCAACGCTGCATCGATTTCGATACGGACAAGACGGCCTCGAAAAAGGTGACCGGAAGCGGATGTCAGTCGGGCAAAATGGTGTCGGGAAACAGAGAGCTGGCGATCAACGGACGCCACTGGGCATCTACTTCGTTGCCGAGCATCTCGATACAAACAAGCTGCACGAAAAATACGGACCGATCGCTTTTCCGCTCGACTATCCAAACGTGTGGGACCGTGCCAATAATCGAACCGGCGATGGCATCTGGATTCATGGCGTCACGCCAAACAGCGGACCACGCCCGGTGCTGGACACTGACGGCTGTATTGTGGTGCCGAATGAGCACCTGTTGATTCTTGAAGTTCATCTGACGCCGCTGCAAACGCCAGTAATCGTAACACGTAGTATTCAACGTGCGAGCCGCGAAGAAATTGCCCTGTCACGCGCAGAGTTGATGTCCGCGCTCAAGGTGTGGTCGGACAGCTACCGCGTTGGCGACTGGCATCAATATCTGTCCCTGTACGCGCAGGAATTCGAATATCGCGGGATGAGTCGGGAAGAGTGGTTTGCGTACCGAATACGCTCTGTTGGCGGGCAGACTATTGAGGGTTTCTCCGTCGACAACATCATGTTGCTCGCTGATCCCGAAGAACCCGGCCTCTACCTGAGCCGTTTCAGGCAGACAATCACGGAGCACGAGCGCACGATGGTTACGACCAAGCGTCTTTATTGGCGCCGAACCGGGCGGGGTAATCTGTTAATAGTTGCTGAGGATAACGGTTAATTCTGAATGCTACTGATCGCTGCCGAAAACATAGGATAAAGACAGGCGGAACGCATACTTCGTCGTAAATTGCAGCACGTCGTTCAGATTCCTGGCAACAGGAATCTTCGCGGCGGCCGAAACTGCAAGCGACTCATTGATGTGATATTGCACGGCAGGGGCAATATCCAGCCATTCTCCGCCGGTATTGGGAATAGCGACGCGGCTCTCATTATGGGGACTGGAAAAATATGGGTTCGTATTCCGGAAACCATGCGCTTCGTGTTCGAGGGTGAACTTCCTCCGTATCTAATGGCTAAGGATCTGATTCTCACGGTCATCGGGGACATTGGATTTGACGGAGGTACGTATTGTGCGCTAGAGTTCACGGGAACGGCTGTGTATGACTTGTCCATGGAAGAGCGGATGACGCTGACGAACATGGCGATCGAAGCGGGCGGTAAAAACGGCATCATCGAGCCGGATGAGAAGACATTTGAATATGTTCGATCGAGGACGAACGCCTCGTTTGAGCCCGTGTACGGCGATGAAGATTCGAAACTCATTCTTGAACGAGCGTACGATGTCACGTGCATGGAACCGGTCGTTGCCAAGCCTCATCGCCCGGACAATCGGGCCGGTGTGACGGAAGTTTCCGGTACGAAGCTGGACAAAGCCTACTTAGGGAGTTGTACAGGCGGTAAACTCGAAGATTTTCAGGCGGCCGCACAGATTATCAAAGGGGAAGAAGTTCGCGTGGACACGTACGTGGTTCCGTCGAGCACCGAGGTATCGGAGGCCATGCGGACGACGATGGTTGACGGTGTCTCTCTCTGGGATGTATTCGTGAATGCAGGGTGTCAGATGGGGCATGCCAGCTGCGGCGCTTGCCTTGGCGGGCCCATCGATACGTTCGGTCGCATGCAAGGAAGCGAGGTGGTCATCTCGACCACCAATCGAAATTTTCCGGGCCGTATGGGTTCGAATGAGGCATCGATTTATCTCGCATCTCCACTTACGGTAGCTGCGTCAGCCCTGTCAGGAGTGATCACAGACCCCCGAGAAGCACTGGTGTGACCATGAAAGATTTTATTTCGGGGAGAGCCTATGTAGTGGGCGACTCCATCGATACGGATCAGATTATCCCTGCGAAGAATCTGGTTTATTCCATGTCGGATCCCGAGGAGAGAAAACACTACGGTCGACAGGCGTTGAGCGCCATTCCCTCTGAAGGTCAAGGACTTCCGTATGGAAACATACCCTTTACGGCCGAAGGGAAACATGAGAGTGAGTACACGATCTTGATTGCCGGATCTAACTTTGGATGCGGTTCAAGCCGAGAGCACGCGCCGTTCTCGCTTCTGGTGGCGGGGATTGAGGCGGTCGTAGCCGAGAGTTACGCTCGGATTTTCTACCGAAACTCGGTCGATGCTGGATTTCTGGTCCCGTTGGAGTCACGCGTCAGACTGGTCGACAAGATCCGGACGGGAGATGAACTGGAGATCGATTTGAGCGTCTCGACGCTCAAAAATGTGACAACAGGCGAAGAGTATCTCTTGAATCCACTTGGTGATGTTGCTGAGATCCTGCGCGCCGGAAATGTGTTCGAATATGCGCGCCAGGCGGGGTTGATTCCAGACTGATCGAGCATGGTCTAAATCACGACTCTATCGAGATCCGGGTTCATGTGCATCAACACGTCGTAAACGGATACACCAACCGTGTCGGCGAAGTTGTTGGGGTGAATCGCAGGGTGTTCCGGACCTATGAGTGTAGCCGTGTCGCCCACGTCGACCGTCTTGTCATCGCCCACTTCAACGAGGGTGTGGCTCGCGCTTACCGCCCCGATCACCGGGTAGAGCTTGTCGCCGATCAATACCTCAGCCCCATCGACCGCTTTGCGAGCGTATCCGTCCCCGTGACCAATCGAAAGCGTTGCGACCCACGTCGGTTTTTCGGCGATGTAATTTCGTCCATAGCTCACACTGTCACCTTTCTCCAGTCTGGCAACGCGGACGACGGACGTTTTTAGACTGAATGCCGGTATCAGTGCTGCTTTTCCCCGCTCTTCGTCCGGCCGGCTCGGATAGGCGCCGAAGAGAGCGATACCGGGACGGACCATGTCAAAATGGGCTTCAGGCAAATGATAGAGGCCATTCGAGGATGCGGCATGGATACGTCCGGTGGGAACACGATCAGATTGCGCCTTGCCCAATAGGTCCTTAAACCTCTCGAGTTGCTCGAGATCGAACTCCTGATCTTCCGTAAACGCCATGAAGGTACCTTCCACAGAGATCAGCGGACTGGATGCAACGGTTTTCATCCAAGGTAACGCCTTCCGATACGGCATCCCCATCCTCCCCATACCGGTATCCAGATAGAAATGGACCGAGGCGGGCTTTCCGGCTTTTCGAGCGAGCGGTGTCAGGCGTTCCACCGCGTCTGGCGTATAGGCACTGAGTTGAATGTCGTGACGGATGAGTTCGATTCCGTGCTCGTTCGGCGTAAGGCCCATCAAAAGAACGGGCTTGGATATGCCTTTCTCTCTCAACTTCAAACACGACGACGCTTTGACAGCCGCAAATCCACCAATCTCTGGAAATTTTGCCAGGATGCTGGATGCGTTTTCAAGCCCCAATCCGTATGCATTATTTTTGACGACGGCAAGAATGGGCCTTCCGCCCGCAAGACGAGAGACTTGTTGCGTGTTATGCCGAAGGGCATCCTTGGAAATCTCAATCCACGGATCGACAGTTCTCCTTTTTCTGGACAAGACGCGCACGCGCCTCTTCGCCACCGCTGGAGAGGAGCCCCATAGTCTCGGTGCGAGTCCGGACAAGAGGGCGAGTTGAAAAAAGGATCGTCTGGAGAGGTTCATGGTAGGGTCTCTGTTGACAGTGCGGCGGACGACATACGCTAGCCAAGATATACTGAAATCTAAGCTCAATCTCCAGATAATCGTTACAGGAGTCTCCGCGATGTGCACCGCACAAGAATCGACATCTTGGTTGAAAGCGATTACATTAGGCGTCTCTGTACTCCTCCCCACTCATCGAATTCGCCAAATGAACCCGTGTTTTCGTTCCATGTGGTCCATTTCTCTGTTCTTTTTATTCTGGTCGATCATCTCACGGGCGCTACCAGTTACGTACGCCCAGTCCGTATCAGGCCCTTCGTTTGAAGACGTCTTGTCGCTCCGTAGCGTGGGCAATCCCATGATTTCTCCGAACGGTAATGACGTGGCATTCACAATCAGAACCGTTGATTGGGAAGAAAACGAATATGACACCGAGATCTGGTTGGCACCTGACGGTGAGGAGCCATTTCAACTGACGAGGACCGCGGACGGAAGCAGTTCCTCTCCAAGATGGTCTCCAGACGGGAAATGGATCGCCTTCGCGGCCACGCGAGGAGAGAAACAGCAGATTTTCGTGATTCGTCCAAACGGAGGTGAGGCCCAGGCGATTACGGATACTGAAGAAGGAGTGGGGAGTTTTCGGTGGTCTCCGGACGGCTCGCGCATTGCATTCTCCATGTCGGATCCAGAGAGCGCAGAAATGAAGGATCGGAAAGAACAGTTTGGAGATTTCGAAGAGGAAGATGCGGAGTATCGTCAAAATCACCTTTGGATGATCGATGTTCAGACAGACATGTGGCCGGCTCCTCAAGAAGTCAGATGTGTCGACGAGGATGATGACGAGAATTGTACATCGCTTCCCGAACCTACACGACTCACAGAAGGTGACTTCAGTGTGGGTGGGTTCCGATGGTCACCTGACGGATCCATGATCGCTTTCGAGAGAAACGAGAGTTCACTTCTATTGTCCTTTATGAGCACGGAGCTGTCTCTTCTCACATTGGATTCTAAAGAAATTACTCCGCTGGTTACGGGACCGAATATTTATAGCCAGCCGACGTGGTCTCCGGATTCAAAGTCCATTCTTTACTTCGCGTCGCAAGACGATTCGACGGCACTCTTCTATTCAAACGATCAGATCTACTCCATGCCGGTCAACGGTGGCCCTTCAAAACGGCTCGCGGCGGGTCTCGATGAAGACATCGCCAACATACGCTGGACACCGAATGGGATCTTCCTGCTCGCCCGCGAGAAAACGAAGCGACATCTGTACCGGGTCAATCCGTCGACCGGAGGGATTTCGAAATTAGCTGCAGGACCCGATCGCATCTGGTCGGTGAATTTCTCCGCCGATGGTTCGAAGATGGCTCTCACCGGACAAACCGATACAACACTGGCAGAGGTTTACAAAGGATTGTTTAATACTTCCGAGCCCACGCGTATCACCGATCTTTCCAGTCAAATTACCGGCTGGGAAACGGGTTCGAGCGAAGTCGTATCGTGGGACAGTTACGACGGGACAACGATCGAAGGGGTGCTGCACAAGCCAAAGGACTTCGATCTCGACAACCAGCACCCACTTCTCGTCATCATTCATGGGGGTCCAACCGGTGTGGATATTCCCTCGGCGGTACTCGGATATGTCTATCCCGTGACGCAGTGGCTGGCAAAAGGCGCCCTCGTTCTCAGGCCGAATTATCGAGGATCAGCCGGATACGGCGAAGCTTTTCGGTCTCTCAATGTCCGCAATCTCGGCATCGGAGATGCCTGGGATGTCCTCTCGGGAGTCGATTATTTGATAGATACGGGTATCGTCGACACGACACGGATGGGGGCCATGGGCTGGAGTCAGGGCGGATATATTTCAGCCTTCCTGACCACGAACACAGATCGGTTCAACGCCATTTCGGTGGGGGCCGGAATTTCGAACTGGATGACGTATTACGTAAACACAGATATTCACCCGTTTACGCGACAGTACCTGAAAGGAACGCCTTGGAGCGACCCGGAGATCTATGCGCTCACGTCGCCCATGACGACAATCAACGATGCAAAGACTCCAACCCTCATTCAGCACGGAGAATTTGACAAGCGCGTTCCCATTCCAAATGCATACGAGCTCTATCAGGGACTGCAGGATGTCGGGGTGGAAACAAAGCTTCTCGTTTACAAAAAGTTTGGTCACGGCATCTCGCGTCCGAAGGAGCGGCTCGCCGCGGTCTGGCATAACTGGCAGTGGTTTGCCAAGCACGTGTGGGGGGAAGATGTCACGCTGCCCAGCAATCCGGATGAGGAGGAATAGCTCACAGAAATGGGTTCTGTCACCAAAATAAAGCGCTCGTCCGGACGGACCACGTTCAAGGCTCATGAGCTGCTTTTCAATAAGATCGCTCGAGGGCTTCCAAAGGAGTTTCCATTCCGATCTGTCTTCTCCTTGAAGCCGATCATCGATCATTGGCAAACGCAACGTGACCATGAGTCCGAGCTCATCCGCACATTGGCGCTGAAGGTGGAGCAGGGGGTCAAAAAGGCTCCTGCGCTAGCGGACATCATTGAGGACTTTGAACTCTTGTCTCGTCACGAGGAGATCGTGTCTACGATGCTGACCCCGATTTTTCCGAACCGGGAGTGGACGAATGATCTCCGGGCTCTCGTTGATCCATTTGGTAATCACATGGTTTTTCGAACCAGTGCAATGCGGCGACTCATGCGAGTGGATGAGTATTTATCCAGATGGCTGCATAGATCCCTTCTCGGCATACGCATCCTCTGTGCGTACCGTTTTATCCTGCAGGCGTTTTATGACACGGACCTGCAGGTTGATCAACCGATTATTCAAGTTTTCAAGATGCCCGACGATCTGCTGAAACGGTATTACAAATTGACAACGACGATCGATTATGTTCGGGTTCGCAACCTGGAGCCGGTTCCAGACCTTGGTCAGGCTGATTTGCATTTCCTTCTCAACAACGTCGACAATATCGGACTCTGGATGGAATGCCTGCCGCCGGAGATCTTCGAATTTTCTGGGTTTCAGATCGTCACCATGACCGATGTGACGAGTGAGGTGGCCACGGCATCCATTGAACATCTACTCTTAACGAGCGATGCCAGTGTAAATGAACAGAAATTTGATTTGATACAGGACGAAATACGAACCTTCTTCCGGAAACCATTTTTACGTCTCGGGCTGGCATCACTTCAAAAGGATGGAGAGCTGAACTTCATGTCGTCGCGTCGAATCTGGAACAGCCTCATCATACGCGAAGACGTTATGAATGAAAGACTGGATATCAACAACTCTATTTATCGCGAGGTTCTTGAGGAAGATCGTCCGATCATCGTCGGAGACGTTGAGACGCTTTCCAGCAATCGGGACGTGCGGGAGTGTCTTCTTGATAAGGACGTGCACAGTTTGCTCCTGTCGCCACTCAGATACGAGGACGAGGTTGTGGGGATACTCGAATTATCCTCAAGAACACCCGGGGACTTGAATGCGCTTGCAACGCTCAAATTGGATCTGATCGAGTCCTTGTTCGCGCTGTCCGTGCACCAAAACCTGAAGCGCTTTGAAGACCGAGTGACAGCAACCGTGCGTGAATCTTTCACCGCAATTCATCCGTCCGTGTCGTGGCGATTTCGGGAGGCAGCGATTGCGATGATGGATTTGGAAGAAGCCGATGCCCCGAACCCTGAAGATCATATCGTATTTCGGGAAGTTTATCCCTTGTACGGAAGCGCCGATATTCGAGGATCATCGGATCGACGAAATCAGGCGGTTCGGTCCGATTTGATCGAGCACCTGGAGTTGGTGTGGAGTACGTTGAAAGCGGCCGAAGATCACGTCCCGGTCTCGCTGATCGGCGAGATTATGCATCGAATCGGCGCTTGGAGAGACAAGCTGAAGGCGGGTTTTCATACTAAAGACGAGTCAGAGACGAATGACTTCCTCGTCAGGGAGGTCAATCCATTTCTGATACTATTACAGCGGCGGCATCAGGTCCTTCATGAATTGATTGAGGGCTATTTCGATCGCGTAAATGAGAATGGAGGCTTACTGATCAACGAACAGCGTGCGTATGGCAGGAGTGTTCAGCTAATCAATGAAACCATCTCGGACATTCTTGAAAACGAACAGATTGAGCTTCAACAAACCTGCCCTCATTACTTTGAGAAATATAAGACGGACGGTGTCGAACACACGATGTACATCGGCGCCTCAATCGTACCCGACCTGCCATTTGACCTGGCCTACGTGAAGAACCTGCGACTCCATCAGTTGATCACGTGTTGCAAGATCGGAGTGGCGATAGAGGGGCTGAAACAGAATCTCGAAGTTCCCCTTAATATTACCCAGCTGATCCTGGTTCAGGACATGCCCCATTCCATCAGCTTCCGTATGGACGAGAAAAAATTCGACGTAGATGGCGCATACGGAATTCGGTATGAGGTGATTAAGAAGCGAATCGATAAGGCTATGATTGCGGGATCCGAAGAACGAATTTCCCAGCCGGGAAAGATTGCCATTGTCTATGCGTTTGATCGAGAGGCGGAGGAGTATCATCGTTATCTCGATTTTATGCAAGCCGACAACCTTCTGGTGGGTCAGGTCGAGGAGCTAGAAATCGGTGCGTTGCAAGGGGTTTCCGGTTTAAAGGCGCTCCGGGTGCAAATCAACATGGATCGACCAACCCTGGACCCGTCCGATTCGGATTCGGTCTAGGCCGCATTCGCAGAATGATACGCAGGCTGATCTCGTTACTATCTTTTGTATGGGTCGCGTGTGGCCAGGATCAAGGGTCTCAACCGATGTCGCAGTATCCGTCGCCGATGGCGGAAAGCACCCGTACCCACATTCGAGTGGATGAAGTGGATGTGAGCGGCGTATCGCTATCTCTTGAAGGGGTTCTTCCGGCCAACGTAACGGTGTTTGTACCTCGGCGCGTCACACCTTCTTCGCAGACAGACATCCTGATTCATTTTCACGGAGTCAGCTACATCCCGTGGACGGCGGTCTCTGGCCTCGATGATCCTCCGATATTGGCCGTTGTCAATCTGGGTTCTGGATCGTCGGTCTATGAACGACCGTTTCTGGATGATTCTACTTTTTCGATTCTCATTGGGGGGATACTGCGTCTCGCCGGCGTGTCACCTTTAGACTCCCAGCCTGAAAACGCCATCTATCTGAGCGGATTCAGCGCAGGCTATGGAGCGGTTCGTGCCATTCTGGAGTCGCACTTCAACGACGTTAGCGGCGTCGTCCTGCTCGACGGTCTGCATACCGACTACGTACCGGACCGGGTCAGGCTATCCGAAAGCGGTGTACTCAACGAATCCAAAATGAAGGGTTTCGTCGCGTTCGCCGAGTTAGCGATTCAGGGCAAAAAAAGATTCATCTTTTCGCACTCGGCGATTTTTCCGGGTACGTATGCAAGCACGACCGAAACGGCCGGCTATCTTCTTTCAAAAGTGGGCGTGCGGAAGCAACCCGTCTTGGAATGGGGCCCAGGCGGTATGCAGCTTTTGAGTCGGGCCGACTCGTCTGGACTGACCATTCTTGGATTCGCGGGGAACACCGCTCCCGACCACATGGACCACCTGCACAATATGTCTTCTTTTCTGAAGATGATTTGGGAATAGCCACGGGGATTTCTGAAAACGGCGTCGAATGAGTAGGTTAGGAGCGATCCCTACCGTCAAAGCAGAAACCACCGTTCGAGCTATACTCCCCATGAAAGCACTTCGTGTTCTTCCCATTCTCGCTCTTTCTTTCCTGACTCTACAAAGTGCAAAGGCACAGGAGGGTCTTAAGATCTTTATTTCAATTGACATGGAAGGCCTCACGGGGGTCGTGACGGATGCCCAATTGGGGCCCTCGGGATTCGAATACGAACGTTTTCGACGGTTTATGACGGATGAATTGCTCGCGACGATTGAGGCGGCTCGGGAAGCAGGCGCAACCGAATTCCTGGTCGCTGATTCTCATGGAAATGGACAGAACGTCTTGATCGAACGGCTCCCAGACGATATCCAGATCGTGCGGGCATGGCCAAGACCCCTGGCCATGATGCAGGGAATCGACGAATCCTTCGATGGCGCTATCTTTATCGGATATCATGCAAGTACGACCAATACCGAGGGTGTTCGCGCGCACACCATGTCGAGTTCGAATATTACCGACGTAAAACTGAATGGAATTTCGATGCCGGAGGCAGGGATCAACGCGGCTATTGCGGGCCATTTTGGCGTGCCGGTGATCATGATTTCGGGCGACGATGCGACCGTCGAAGAGGCCCGTGCCATCATCGGGGATATGGAAGGGGCGGTTGTAAAGTGGGCTAACAGTTTTCACTCTGCAAGGACCATGACACCAGCAGCCGGCGCAGCGCTGATCAGGGAAAAAGTGAAAGCAGCGGTCGGACGGATTTCGGACTTCAAACCATATCGCCTGGAAGGACCGATTACGTTTGATCTCAGCCTCAAACATTATCGCCCGGTTGAGATGCTCGGTTATTTGCCGATCGTCGAGCGAATAAATTCTCACACGATACGATTTGTAGGAGCCGATATGCTGGAGGTTTCCCGGTTCTTTCAGTTCGTAACGAGCTACAGTATTTCTATCCAACCGTAACAGTCACATGAAGCGAATAAGCGTACTTTTTGTCCTCTTGATTGGATTCGCATTCGGACGACCTGCTCTAGCCCAAGATGAGAAAACCCTGGTTTTGTCTGCTGTCCAACAATTCTTCGACGGAATGGCGGCTGCTGACTCGGTCGCTAGTCGGGCTGTGCTTATGGAGGGCGGACAGTTCTATGCCACGCGAAAGGACCCGGACGGGCTCTTCGTTCACCAGTCGAAATTCGAGGAATACTTATCCAATATGCAATCCAACACGAGTGCCTTTCTTGAGCGGATGTGGGATCCGCAAGTCTCCGTAAATGGTTGGTTGGCCGTGGTCACTACGCCGTATGATTTTCATATCAACGGCACTTTCTCGCATTGTGGTACTGATGTCTTCAATCTGATCAAAACAAACAATGGTTGGCGGATTTCGAGCGCGATGTATACGGTAGAACCGACCGGTTGCGCACCAAGCCCACTGGGCGACCCCGAGTTTTGAGATTCCTTTAGAATGTGATATTGTACCCATGATCCTTACCCGAATCCTCGAGAACTCATCAATCCCATGGCAATCGAGTTTACGTTGAATGGGAAGCCCGTCTCGGTAGATGTTCCTTCGGATGCTTTGCTTCTGTGGGTGCTGCGTGAAGATTTTAGGCTGACCGGTACGAAGTACGGCTGCGGTCGCGGACAATGTGGCTCCTGCACGGTGCATATAGACGGACAAGCCAGGTTTTCATGTCGATCTCCCATGTCGGCCATCGAAGGGAAATCAGTCACTACGATCGAAGGCCTGTCACCGGACGGATCTCATCCGCTTCAGAAGGCCTGGATCTCTGGACAGGTACCCCAGTGCGGATACTGTCAGTCCGGTCAGATTATGCGCGCCGCAGCTCTGCTACAAGAAAACTCCAGTCCGACACATGAAGAGATTGTCACCCATATGGACCCTGTCTTGTGTCGATGCGGCACCTACAATCGAATACTGCGGGCGATTGAATCCGTGATCGAGCAGGGCTAAAAAATGAATAGAAAAGAAACACGTGCGCTGACGGCTGGTCTGCCTCTTAACAGACGCGAATTCCTCAAAACGACAGGAGCAGGATTGACATTCGCTGTCGTTCTTGGACCAGCCGCTTTTTCAGCAGCAAAACCCTCATACCAGGAATCGTCGATTGGTGCCTGGGTTACCATCGACACCGACGGCGGCATTCTCATTCTGAATCCCGCCGCAGAAATGGGACAAGGCTCCATGACGGCGCTGCCAGTGATTCTCGCAGAGGAAATGGATGCGGACTGGAACGACGTCAGAATCGAGAACTCACCCATCGAACCAGAGTTGTACGGAAACGCGTCCTTCCGCATGATCATGCTTACGGTCGGAAGTTTTACCGTCAGCGGATATTTTGATCAGCTACGGATGGCTGGTGCTCAAATTCGGCGCGTTTTGATGGACAGCGTGGCACGGGAATGGAACGTGCCCCGGGCGGAATTGCACTCGGAGCCCTCAGCGATCGTTCACTCCTCCAGCAATCGTCGGATCACATACGGGGAGATCGCTGCATTTGCTGAATCCCCGTCAGAGCTGCCCGACATCAGCGAATCCGATCTAAAAGACCCAGAATCGTTTCGCCTTATCGGACGTTCGGTTCCGCGACGGGATATTCCTGCCAAAACCAACGGGACGGCTACCTATGCCATGGATATCCACGTGCCCGGGATGGTGTATGGAATGATCCAGCGCTCTCCCGTTCATGACGGGCGACCTGCGAGCTACAATAAGGCGGAAATCCAAAGCCTACCCGGAGTACTGACTACGGTGGAACTGGATTATGGGATCGGTATTGTTGCGGAAACGATACACGACGTCTTGAAGGCAAGGAATGTCCTGAAAATAGACTGGGCTCGTGGAGCACAGGCGGATGGATTCAATAGCCGAGACTCTCAAGCGGAATATGCTGAAATACCGGGGTCAGGGAGAGTCGAACCACGGTCCGTGACCCATACTGGAGATGTGCCACGGGCCATGCGTCGAGCGGCCAAAACGTACTCGGCCGATTACTTGAGTGACCACGTATATCATGCTCAGATGGAGCCGCTCAACTCTGTGGTCTCTGTGACAGATAGCGGAGTAGAAGTGTGGGCCGGGTCGCAAGCCCCGTACAACGTGCGCACGTCGGTTGCCCGCGTGCTCGACGTGCCCTTGGAAAACGTAGTCATGCATCAGTGTTATCTCGGTGGAGGATTTGGGCGGCGTTCGGTTTCCGACTACGTCGTGGAAGCCGCTCACTTATCCAAAGCTGTGAAGAAGCCAGTCAAGCTCATCTGGACACGACCAGACGATCTCCAATATGGGCAGTTTCGGCCCATGAACCTCCAAAGAATGGAGGCAGGCGTAGATGCGAATGGAACGTTGACGGCGTGGTTCCACTGTATCGTAGGAGATGGCGGAGGCCTTCTCACGTCCGGAGCCCGTATTCCATTTTATGGAATTCCCAATCAGAATATTGAACTTTGCTCGATGAGTCATGGTGTGCGGCTGAAGCACTGGCGAGCCGTCGGACATGGGTTCAACAAATACGCTATAGAAGCCTTTCTTGATGAGATCGCGCAGGATCAGGGAATCGATCCGCTCGAAATGCGCCGGAATCTACTCAAGGATTCGCCACGTGCACTAAAGGTGGTCGAGGCGGTTGCCGAAATGGCGGATTGGGGTCAAAAACCGACGAATGGACGGGCGTTCGGAATGGCCTTTGCCGAAAGAAGTCATTCTCTTGCTGCAGCCGTGTGCGAAATATCGGTGGACTCAGACGGGCAGATCCACGTTCACCGGTTCTGGTGCACTGTTGACGGCGGTATTATCGTACAACCGGAAAACGCAAGCGCCCAGATCGAGGGAGCCATCGTACTAGGGCTCAGTAGTACGCTCTTGGAAAGCATAACACTTTCGGATGGATCCGTGGACCAGTCCAATTTCCACGACTACAAACTCATACGCATGAGTCAGGTGCCGGAGATCAACGTCAGTTTTATCTCGTCCAAGGAGCGTCCGTCAGGTATCGGGGAGCCTGGTGTACCCGTCGTTGGCGGAGCGGTCGCCAATGCCTTTCTTGCATTGACGAAGAAACCATTACGGCACATGCCGTTCACTCCCGAACGGGTGTTAGAAGTTTTGGGTTGAGACGCAGGCGGAATCTGTTTCTGTCACCGGGAGCCACCGTTTTCTGGGTGGGCATTCGTAGTACCAGACGATTCCGACAGCACGGTTAAGTACACCCAGGTTTGACTACTCGTAACGAATACATTCTACCGGGTCAGAAAGTCCTGCCCGAATCGACTGAATGCTCACTGTTGCCAAAGCAATGAAAAGGGCAATCGCTCCCGACAACAGGATTGTACCGATACCAATGTCGATCCGGTATGCAAATTCGGCCAACCATGGATTGAGCGTCAGGAAAACGACCGGCGTAGCCACCACTAACGCAATCAAAACCAGCTTTGCAAAATCTTTTGAAATCATGGCTGCGATGCTAGTAACAGATGCTCCCAATACTTTGCGGACACCGATTTCCTTCGTTCTCTGGATCACCGTAAGGGAGGCTAACCCGAACAGACCCAGGCACGCGATCAGAATAGCCAGAATAGAAAAAGACACCGCTACTGCTGAGAGACGATCTTGTGTTTGATACAGCAGGTCGAAGTTGTCGTTGGCAAAGAAAGGCTCGAACGTACGAGTAGGATCAAGTTTAGCCCAAGACGCTTCCATAGAACCGAGCAACCATGCAGGCTCGCGGTTTTCGTATCGAACTGAAAGAAAACCATGAACACCGTTTTCTGGAGGACGGTAGAAATGCAAGATCGGGGCGATTTCGTCGACTAGCGATGCGAAATGGTAATCGTTTACTACGCCAATGACTTCGAAGTCGGTGCCACCGGTTCGAATTGTTTTGTTTTCCGCACTGTCCCATCCAAATTCTCGCCTGGCGGCCTCATTGATCACGACAGAATGGTCTCGGTCGAGTTCTGATCCTTCGATAAATGATCGACCCTCCACGAAATTGATTCCGTACGTATTGAAGTAGGATGCATCCATAAAGGAGAGTCGAACACGCATGGGATTTTCGGGGTCACTTCCCTCAGGTCGTGCGAACGTGAACCATCCTCCCCATCTTCCAGGGACGTGTGATGAGGAGCTGACGGAAACGATGCCGGACTTCTGCATCAGATCGTTCTTAAACGTCTCAATCCTCATGGTCGCTTCTTCTTGATCAGCAAAATCATCCTGCTCAATGGGTATTACCAAAACGTTTTCCTTGTCGAAAGACAGGTCCTGGTTCTTCATGAATTTGACCTGGTCTATCATGATGAACGTGCCCGCAATAAGCACAATGGACATTGAAAACTGCACGACCACCAATCCCTGTCTGATACGAAGTCCATGCGAACTACTTTTCAACGCCCCCTTCAGTGACCCAACCAGGCCGAATCGGGACAGAAAGATTGCAGGATAGATTCCGGACAACAATCCGATCGCAAGGCCGAACCCGATGGCTGCGAGCAGTGCTGCTGGATCGCCGAACAGGTTGAGAGTCAAATTGAGACCATATACATCGTTGAACCAGGGAAGCAACAATTTGGCTAGCATCAGACCGAATACAAGAGCTCCCATACCAAGCAGGACAGATTCACCCAAAAACTGGCCTACAAGATTCGACTGCTTCGCTCCCAGCACCTTCCGCATCCCCACTTCTCCGGCTCTTTCGAGAGACCGGGCTGTAGTGAGATTTACGAAATTTATGGAGGCGATAAGAATGGTAGCCATCGCAATGGCCAGCAGAATGAAAGCGTACTGACGGCTACCCGTAAACGTATCATAGGCGTCAAAAAGAGGGAGCAGTTTGAAATTGGTTCGAGCAGATACGCCTGCGTCCCAAATTTCCGTGACGAGCTGAGGAAACAGTGCCTCGAGGGATGAGACGGAAGCATTTTCGTCGAGCAAGAGATAAGTTTCGAGAAAAGAACCGCCCCAATTGTCTTCATTATCTGCAAAAGAGGACATGCTCTGAATTTGAACGAGAATATCGGGTCTTAACGTAGCATTTTCAGGAATCGGTGCCAGAACTGCCGAGACCGTGTAATCGGAGAGATAGTCGATGGTAATAACTTTGCCAATTGGATCGCTCGTTCCGAAGTATTTGTCCGCCATTTCAGACGAGATGACGGCCGAACCAATGTCCGCCAGAGGTCCTGTCCGGGTTCCGCGTTCGAGTGGAAAGGTGAACACATCAAAGAGCTCCGGATCGGCATACGTAACCTCGTCCTCAAATTTCCGATTCTCATATTGAACCCAGCTGGTTCGAGAAAAGGTACGCGTGCCCGTTTCGATGGACGGTAATGAGGATTGCATCCGTTCGAGCAAGGGCACCCATGTGTCGTACGTCGCCTGTGTTCCGGTTGGCGTAACGCGTTCCTTGTATGCCAGGTAGATTCTATCGCCCTTCTCATGAAAGTGATCGACTGTTAGTTCGCTTCGGGCAAAAAGAAAAATCAGAGATGCTGCCGCGATACCAAGACCGAGCCCGAACACATTGATAAAAGAGTAACCGGAATGCTTTTTCAGAAGGCGTATGGCTACAAAAACGTAATTTCGGAACATAGTTCTGGTATGGTTGTGTGGCTCGAAAACCGGGATGCAGGATACTACGTTGCTTTTGCTGGTTGAGATGCAGAAATCCGGTAGAGAAAAGGAGGGTCCAAGAAATTCCCACGCGCAGTGGTGCCCGATACGTTCTGCGCACTCCGATGAATAGAAATCTGACTCCATTTTGGCATGAAAGGATCATATATCAATCGTCTGTATGAACATGTTTGGTGGGCCGATGCTGAAGCAGGAAAGGCGTTAATGGCGATGTCCTCTGCTCCCAGTGAGTTCGTTGAACTATATGCCCACATACTCGGCGCGGAGTTGATTTGGCTGGATCGAATCGAGGGACAGAAGCGGTCGATTGCCGTTTGGCCTGATGCGACGATCGAAGCGTGTCTTCAACTAGCTGCAAAGTCAGAAGACCGATATCGCGCATTCATTTCAAGTATGATCGAGGCTGACTTGAAGGGGATGATAGTGTACAAGAATAGTGCAGGTCGGCGTTTTTCGAGCCAACTAGAGGACATCCTGGTGCACGTCGCGCTTCACGGATCGTATCATCGTGGCCAGATCGCACTGGGTATTCGAAGCGGTGGTGGTATCCCGAACCCGACCGATTATATTGGATTCGTTCGCGGGGCGGCTTCAGCAACTCGAGCGGATTCGGGTTGAGTGACGGCGGATAATCAGACAAATTTTATCACCAGAGTCATGATTGATTACCGGCATCTGGAATTGCGAATTCTTCTATCCAGGAGAAATTTTCTTACCGTTGGCGCGGCTGGAATTGCCTCGACCCTGTTGCCGGGGTGCTCGTCGCACGACCCGGAAGGCATGACTGAATGGGCTTTCCCGGCCTCGCCGACCGACGATACCTGGTCAGATATTCGGAGGGAGTTTATTACGACTCCGGGGATGACGTATATGAACAACGCCAGCCTTGGAATGCCGCCACGAGTGGTCGCCGAAGCCGTGTGGGACGGTTATCGCGCTCTTAGTGAAGACCCGATTCGAGCGAAGCACGATCTGAGCGATGCCATTCGAGAGGAGGTACTCCCGGACCTGGCAGCATTTCTGGGCGTGGATCCAAGCGAAGTGATCCTGACCCGCAACGCAACCGAATCGCTTCATCTGGCCGCAACGGGTTTGAAGTTGAGGAAAGGAGATCACGTCATCGTGACGACGCAGGAGCATCCGGCGGGTCGACAGCCGTGGCGGTACCGCGAAGCTAAACACGGCATTTCTGTTTCAGAAGTGTTCGTTCCGAGTCCACTCGAAGACCACGATTCGGTTGTGGCGAGTATCAAGGGTGCCATCACAAGTCAGACGCGCGCGATTGCGTTCTGTCATGTCACCCGTGGTGGCCATCTGTATCCTGTAAAGGAACTTTCGACGATGGCAAGGGAGAAGGGAATCGCGACGATTGTGGACGGAGCTCAGGCGCTTGGGATGTTTCCCATTGATTTATACTCGCTTGGATGTGATGCCTATGCGGCCAGTCTACATAAGTGGCTTCTTGCCCCAATGGGAGGGGGAATGCTGTACATCCGGAAAGGAGCCCGGGAAAACTGGGCATCGAACTACTCGGACGTCTCAACCAAAGACCATCCGAACTACGATCCTCCCGGGACATCGGATCTGCCGCTGAAGGCTGCTGTCGGTACAGCGCTGTCATTCGTAAACAGAATCGGAATAGATGCGATCGAGGCACGTACACGATTTTTATCCAACTATCTGAAGACACGGCTCACAGAGATTTCCAGGATCCAGATTCTAAGTGGATCAACAGCCTCAACGTCGGCCCCGGGGTCTACTATTTTTGAAATGGAAGGGGTGGATGCCCTCGAATCGGTCCCGGCGATGGTCGACGCTGCGAATATCCACATCGACGAACATCAGAGAGACGGCCACAATGCGATACGGATATCTACTCATTACTACAATTCGACGGACGACATCGATCGATTGATTTCGATCCTTCAATCCTGGTAAGCGATGACACCAAGAATAGTACGAGTATCAACAGGTCGTTGGTTTTTTGGTGATCGTTCCGTTGAGCGAGACCGTATTTCTCAACGACCGATGACAGCTGTATATACGCTGGACGGAGATGGATACAAGATTGCACATATGCACTTCGCCAACTTCTGAGCGGGTACTTCCATCTTGATACCGAGTCCAGCGGCGTTTCAGAATTGAGAAGCTAACTGCCCTACGCGCAAACGATCTAGGGAGAAGACATCCGTGTAATCCCGGTGATGACGCGATGGTGTAGCCCGTTCACTAACCGAGTTTTCTTCATGTTCGGAACGTCCATTCAAGCTTGTCCCCTACACGCATCTACTTATTGAATTACTTACATTTATCTATTACAATATTCTGCCGATCGATTTACTTACGTGTAGGTTGGGTATATCTGGTTTTACCGGCGACGAATTCAATGTTCGTGGTAGCCATTTCCAGCATCATACTACTCAATATGGTGTGACGTGTGAGCAAGGAACTCCTCGATAAACGGCTAGATGATTTCGCGCAAGGGCGAGACAGTATGATCCAAAAGACGGGGAATCCCTTTCGCCACTCCACCGCTCGCCTTTTTACGGCCATTGTCGGAGGAGCATCGGCCGTGATCGGTCTGACGGTACTTGTGGGATGGTACACCGGTACAGAGTCGCTGGCTCGCTTGTATTTCGGCAGTGAGCCCATGTCATACAACGTGGCGGCGGCGTTCCTGTTTTCAGGCGCAGGATTGTTGATGCAAACCGTCAGGCGAAGGACTCTCGTTTTTTTGTTTGGTGCTGTGACAATAGTATTCGGTCTGATTGCATTAGTGGGATTGGCGTTCGGTTTGAATCTCGGCATCGATTGGCTTCTGTACGAGCCTTTCATTTCGGAGAAGGTGTCGCAAGTAGCCGGGATGACTACGATGACGGCGGTGGCCTTCTTGCTCATCGGAATCTCGCTCGTCTATCATGGTTCCGTAGAGCGATCCGTCGAGTATCCCGTTTCAGTGGGAACGCTGGCTTCACTCGTAATAGCATGTGGGTTAGCTGGCTTCGTTGCTTATCTGATGTCGATTGAGACGTCGTTTCAGTCGTACATGCCAGTCCACACCGCATTGGGAATCTTACTGGTCGGTATAGGCCTGCTCAATATCTCCTGGTGGGGTGCGGTATCCGAGAAAACTCGCATGCCGCGTTGGGCTCCGATCACGGTCGGCCTAGCCGCCTCCGCAGTCGCTTTCACCCTGTTTCACGGTCTGGTCGACAGTAACCGTGAACGTACCAGAGATGTCATTGCAGCAGAGCTGGCATCCCTGCAAACGGAAGTGCAGGTAAGAATGCAGCTGCAGATCAATGCGATTAAACGTTTGTCCGCTCGTTGGGAAGTGCGCAGGAGAACGCCGCGGCAGGAGTGGGAAGCCGACGCTTCATTTTATGTCAGCGATCATCCCGGGTACGAGGTCATCGCGTGGATGGACGCTTCACATAACGTGCGCTGGATCGTGCCGTCCTCCGAATTGGAGAGCGTACCGGATGAAATTCTCCATCTGGCGGAGCCGGTTTCGACATCGATCTACGATGCCAAGCTCTCGCGTCAGGTCACGGTTACTCCTCCCTTTGAGATATCGCCGGATCATGGGGGATACGTTTTAAGTTCGCCACTCTTTCCAGCGGGAGAGTTCGATGGATACTTTTTGGTGACTATTCAATTCGACTCGTTTTTCGAATCCATTCTTGCCGAACGAACCAACAAAGGATATGGCATTGTCATCGTTGGAAACCGGGGCGAAATCTACAGCATTCGCGCAGTTTCTCGCCGATACGAACGGAAGTGGGCTGCGTACGCTCCGATCCGCCTCAATGATGTTGAATTGTACCGATTGAGGATATGGCCTACTCCACAGATAATGGAAACCGTTCTCACTCCTCTTCTCGGAATTACGCTGTCCGTGGGACTCCTGATGGCGCTATTATTGACTCTCGTGACGCACTTTGTCCAGAAATCCATGCGCCGCAGAGCAGAGCTGGAAATCAGTCATCAACAGTTGCGGAATGAATCGACGAACAGAAAACAGATCGAGGAGCGCTTCCACATTTTTATTGAAAACGCTCCGGAGGCATTCGTGATACTCGATCCCGAACTCAGAATCCGTTTCGTCAATAGCCGGACTGAGGAGCTGTTCGGCGATAGTCGGGAGAATCTAATTGGAGAATCCATTCAGATACTCTTCCCCGAACGCTTCCAGGATAGCTACTTGGTTCGGTTTGCGAACTTCGATGAGGGTACGAAAATCCAACATTTGGGAGAGGATCAGGATATGTATGCCGTACGATCTGATGACCAGGAGTTCCCTGTCGAAATTGGACTTAGCATGGTTAACGTAAACGACGAGGACTGGGTGCTTCTTTCGATTGCTGATATCACCGAGCGGAAACGGTCCTTCGAACGCATCCTCCATCTCTTCGAGTCTGCCCCAAACGCGATGATAGCCGTCGACTCGGAAGGCCTTATCCACCTTGTGAATGCTCAGACCGAGGCTCACTTTGGCTATACTCGGGACGAGTTGGTCGGCGCTCCTGTAGAGCAACTCATGGCGGAACGTTTCCGTGAGCGTCACCCGAATTTCTTTGCAGACTTCTTCAGGAATCCAGAGTCCCGGCAAATGGGAGCAGGACGAGATCTCTATGCGGTTCGAAAGGATGGGCACGAATTTCCTATCGAAATCGGACTGAGTTACATGGATATGAACGGCGAGAAATGGGCACTTGCGGCGATCGTTGATATTACGGTCCGCAAGCAAGCCGAAAAGGTGTTACAGCGAGCACACGACGAACTCGAAACCATGGTTGAACAGCGAACCGAAGAGCTCAATGAGAAAAACGAAGAATTGGAACGATCTGCGGAGGAACTCACCCGGTCAAACGCCGAACTGGAACAGTTCGCCTACGTGGCCTCCCACGACCTGCAGGAACCCCTTCGATCGGTGGCTGGCTATACACAGCTTCTGGCCAAGCGATACAGGGGAAAGCTTGACGCGGATGCCGACGAATTCATTGCCTATGCGGTCGATGGCGCTAACCGCATGAGGGTGCTTATTAACGAGCTACTGGCCTATTCCCGAGTCGGTACGAAAAGCAAGCCCCCGAGTCCCACGAACGTAGAGACGGTTGTAAGTCATGCGCTTGCCAATCTGGATGCCGCAATCAGTGAAAGCGGGGCTATCATTACACGCGATCCATTACCGGAAGTGATGGGAGACGAGGTGCAATTGACTACGCTTTTCCAGAACCTGATCGCCAACGCCATCAAATTTCAAGATCAAATGACTCCAGAAATTCATATCGGAGCCGAGAACCAGGTGAAAGATTGCCTCTTTTCGGTTCGGGACAATGGAATCGGAATTGAGCCGGAACACGCCGAACGTGTTTTTCTGATCTTTCACCGGTTGCATGGCAGGAACGAATATGAGGGGACGGGGATGGGGCTGGCCACCTGCAAGAAGATTGTCGAACGACATGGGGGGCGTATCTGGATTGAGTCCGAGCCGGGAAAAGGCTCTATATTTTATTTCACGATACCAATCAGGCAGAGGGGTGATTAATGGTCAGGAATGTTTCTGCGGTAGAGATTCTGTTGGTTGAGGACAATCCCGCCGACGTGCGCTTAACCATTGAAGCGCTGAAAGATGCCAAGGTCAGCAATAAACTGCATGTTGCAGTGGACGGCGTTGAGGCTCTGTCTTTTTTGAGGCGGGAAGGCGAATACGCTGACGCCGTACGCCCAGACCTCATTCTGCTTGATCTGAACCTGCCGAAGAAAGATGGTCTCGTAGTGCTTTCGGAGATAAAAGAAGACGAAAGCCTTAAACATATACCCGTCGTCGTACTTACATCCTCCTCGGAGGAAAAGGACATCCTTGCCGCCTATGACCATCACGTAAATGCCTATGTCACAAAGCCCGTAGACCTGAACGATTTTCTCAAAGTCATAAAAGGATTGGAGGATTTCTGGCTTTCGATTGTTCGCTTACCCCTAGACGGTGATTAGCAAATGAGACGATCATCTAACGCGAAAGTAATATTGCTCGTGGAAGACAACCCAGCCGACGCGCGTTTGACAAAAGAGGCCTTCCAGGAAACCGGAATCAGTCACAGGCTGTACGTGGTTGAGGACGGTGTTGAGGCGATGTCATTCCTGCAACGGAAGGGTGGATACGCCGACGCCGTGCGCCCGGAACTGATCCTGCTCGATCTAAACCTACCGAAGAAAGACGGCCGCCAAGTGCTGTTGGAGATAAAAAGTGACGAGAGCCTGCGGCGCATTCCTGTCGTGGTGCTGACAACCTCTGTCGCTGACCATGACATTCTCAGAGCTTACGAATCTCAAGCGAATGCCTATATCACGAAACCGGTCGATATGGATCGGTTCCTGGAGATTGTGAATGCCATTGATAAATTCTGGTTCAAACTCGCAACATTGCCACTCAATTGACACATTCCGATGAGAGCTGGAACGCTGGATGTACTTTTGGTTGAAGACAATCCTGCTGACGCGCGGCTGCTCGAAGAACAACTCAAGCACGATTGCCCGGAGCAGGTTGCCCTTACCGCGGTATCCAATATTAAAGATGCCCTGCGACGGCTTGATGAGCGTACCTTTGACGCCGTTCTTCTGGATTTGTCACTTCCGGACAGCCACGGACTGGAAACCGTAGCCCGGATCCTAGGGCATGTTTCTTCAGTGCCGATCGTTGTGCTCACCGGCCTTGTCGATGACGAATTGGCCGTGACAGCCGTGCACGAAGGAGCCCAGGATTACCTCGTGAAAGGACAGGCCGATGGATATCTTGTACTGCGGTCCATCCGCTATGCCATAGAACGGCATCAGTTGCATATAGAGCTTGAGGATACTGTTGAACATCTGAAGATCAGTGAAGCTCGAATCCGAAAAATCATCGATCAGAATGCCGACGCCATTCTTCTGGTGGACATCGACGGCACTGTCCACTTCGTAAATCCAGCCGCAGAAATTCTCTTTGGTCGGAATTCGGATGATTTTTTGGGACAAAAGTTAGATATGCCGATATCACAACATGGATCGACCGATTTCGTGATCACCAGTGGGAGCGAAGAGATCTATGTTGAGTTTCGCGTAACAGAAACGGAGTGGGAGGGGGATCAGGTGTCCCTCGTCTCATTGCGCGACGTCACATCGCGTCGATTGACCGAAGCCGCCCTGAGTGAGAGTGAGGAGAAATACAGGTCGTTGTTCGAGGAGTCTAAGGACGCGATCTACATCTCGGATCCAAACGGCAACATAATCGACATTAACCAGGCTTTGTCGGACCTTTTTGGGTACGACAGGGAAGAGCTGGTGGCTAATGAAAACGCGGCGCACCTGCTCTACGCCATTCCAGCCGATAGAGATCGGTTTCAGAGGGAGATAAAAAAAACAGGTACCGTAAGGGATTTCGGGGCGGTCATGAAAACGAAAGACGGGACGGAGCTTTCGTGTCTGGAAACCGCGACCGTCCGGTTGTCAGAAAACGGAGAGATACTGGGCTATCAGGGTATCATCAGGGATATTACCCTGCAAAAACAACACGAGGCCGAACTGATTCGAGCCCGGAAAGAGGCGGAGGAGATGAGCCGGCTCAAATCGACGATACTCACGAACATGAGTCACGAGATCCGGACTCCGCTCACCGCGATCATGGGATTTTCTTCGATTCTTGCAGATGATATGGTGGAAGAATCTCGCGAGATGCTCGGGCACATCGAAAGCAATAGCCAACGGCTGCTTAACCTGCTCAATTCGATATTGAATCTATCCGCGCTCGAGGCAGAGGCCGTAGAAATGAATCTCGAAATCGTAAACGTGGTCGAAGAAGTTCGCGACGACGTAGCTTTACTAAGCTCACTCGCAGACGAAAAAGGCCTCGACTTAAATTTCGAATCTTCCAAATCTGAGATTCTGGCGAACCTTGATCGACCGTGCCTTTCCGGCGTCGTGAATAATCTCGTGGGCAATGCCATCAAGTTCACCGAGCAAGGTCATGTGTCAGTCTCCGTTGAGACGATGAATTCAGATCGCGTCTTGATAAAGGTCAGCGATACAGGGATAGGTATTAGCAAGGAGTTCTTACCACGGCTTTTTGATGAGTACGGACAGGAGAGTACGGGAACGACGAGGACACATGAAGGCATCGGACTGGGGCTATCCATTACGAAGCGATTGGTCGAGTTAATGGGCGGCAAGATCGACGTACAGAGCGAGCAGGGTAAAGGAACTTCATTCAGCGTTTCTTTCCCGCATCATGTTTTAGAGCAGACGGGCCCGGTTAATCCTGCGAAATCGACCAGTAACGTGAAATAACCATCCTTTATCGGCAAGATCGTTCTCTGATTCGGACACCAGATCAATCGACCCACGCGTGCCTCTTATTGGTTATGCTGCGGTAAATCCTTGAACTCTTTCACTCGGGATCGCTTCGTTGTTGAGTCCCACTCTGGAAAAAGGTAGAACGTCGTTGATGCGGTTCTGCATACGGATCGCCACAGTTTTCCTTCTATTCTCTTTCTTTCGGCAACGTCTCTGAGCGAGAGAAGAAAGAAAACACTACCATTAATCTATCTCCCGTCACGACTCCCTTAAGGTTCCTCCGTCGAAATCCAGCTATGACAAGCTCTATACGATTTACTCGAGTTCTCGTCTCCATCGTCTTTTTTACGCTATCCGCCCATTCGTCGACTGCCCAGGACGCGCAAATTTTGTCACCCGAGGAATACTTCGGATTTGAGATGGGTGCAGATCGGCAGCTGGCCCGGTGGGATAAACTGGTCGAATACTATGAGCTGCTGGGTGAGCAAAGCTCACGTCTGATCGTCGTGAACTCCGGGCCGTCAACCATGGGAAATCCATTTCTGATTCTCTTTATCTCATCGCCCGACAATCTGGCGCGACTCGATGAGCTAAAGCAGATCAATGCCATTCTCAGTGATCCCCGTGGATATTCTGATTTGGAGATCGAGGGCGCCATTGCCAACGGTCGAGCGGTCATTGTGCAGTCGATGGGTCTGCATTCCTCTGAAGTCGCATCGAGCCAAATGGCGGCCGAACTCACCTACGACATGGTGACCCGGACCGACGACGAAATGATGCGCATCCTGGACAATACGATTGCGATCATGATTCCGTGTTTTAATCCGGACGGTGAAATCATGGTCACCGATTGGTATTACGAAAATGTGGGAACGGAGTATGAAGGCGTCTCTCTCCCGTGGCTCTATCACAAGTATATCGGTCACGACAACAATCGGGATGCATTCCAGACTAACACCATCGAATCGGTCTATGGCGCGCAGCTCATGTTCCGCGAGTGGGTGCCCCAGGCTTACATCGACCATCACCAAATGGGTGCCTACGGCGCAAGGCTCTATGTGCCGCCGTACGCCGAGCCCATTCGTCCGGCCGGAGACCCGCTTGTCTGGCGGGAAATGAGCTGGTATGGGGCTCATATCGCCTACAAAGAGGAGGAAGCGGGCATCGCAGGAGTCGTAAACGCAGCCGTGTACTCGGGTTGGGGTCACTTCGGATTTCACTGGATCACTCCGTTTCACAATATCGCCGGAATGCTCACGGAGTCGGCCAGTGCACGCCTCGCGACTCCCTTGTTTGTCCATCCTGATCAGCTGAGCGGTTCGCGCCGGGGACTGCCCGAGTACGAGGCCCAGACGACGTTTCCGAATCCCTGGGAAGGTGGCTGGTGGAGGGTCCGGGACATCGTCGTGCAGCAGAAAATTGCGGCCATCGCGGCACTCGATATGGCAGCGCGAAATCGGGAAACCGTTCTCAGAAACGCCTATCTGAAAGCAAAACGGCAGACGGAACGCGGGGCGAATGGAGAGACGGCGGCATTCATCATTCCAGCCGTTCAGCACGATCCGCTTACCATGGCCAAAATGATCAACAAGCTGTTGGGCCAGGGCATTGAAATTCATCAGTCCACGTCGGCATTCACGCATGAAGGCAAGGTGTATGGCGAAGGCTCGTTCGTCGTCTCTATGGCGCAGCCGAAGATGGGTTTAATACGCTGGCTCCTCGGTCGCACGTTGTATCCGGACAACACCTATACGCGCGCGCGGGATGGCAGCCCAATTCGCCCTTACGACATGTCTACGGACAATATGTCCGAATTCATGGGTGTCCGTGTGGACGCAGTTGGAACGCCCGTCGACACCGAGATGACGATGGTCGGTTCGGAGTTGATTGCCTTAGGCCGGGTCTCAAAAGGGCAGGTTGGCTACGTGCTCGACGGCCGGTTAAACGACAGTTTTCGAGCTGTAAATCAGCTGATAGAAGGAGGTGTTGATGTTTTCCGGGCCAAGCAAGCTGTAGACGGAGTCCTCCGACCCGGTGATTTTGTGGTGATGGCCGACGCTTCTGATGCGCTGGTCGCGAACGTTGCTCGGGAGACCGGTGTCGATTTTGGAGCGCTCGATTCCGATGTGACGGCGAGCACGTATCCCCTCAGGCGCCGGCGAATAGGGATGTACCAGCGCTACTACGGCGGTAACATGGACGAGGGATGGACACGTCTGCTCTTGGAGCGATTCGAATTTCCATATTCGTCGATTATGGATGCCGAATTAATTTCCGGTGACTTGAGTAAGAAGTACGACGTCATCATTCTGCCCGCGGACGGTGCGGATCGCATGACCGGCGATACGGACGAACCAACAGTTTACGGAACCGGCCCGGAGGCTTACCCCGAGCAATACCGGAGTGGATTTGGGGAGGAAGGCGTTGATGCCCTGAAAGCTTTCGTGGAAGAGGGAGGCGTGTTGCTCACGTTTGCCCAGGCCGGTGAACTGGCCATCGATGAGTTCAAGCTGCCGGTGCGAAGTGTTGTGGATGGACTTTCCTCAACCGAGTTCTGGTCGCCGGGTTCGATGCTTCGCATTAAAGTCGACAACACGAATCCTCTGGCGTATGGAATGCCGGAAAAAGCACTGGCTACTTTCCTTGGTGGAAATGATGCGTATCAGGTGGTGCCGTCCTCCTACAACGACCACGTCGAGCGAATCGTGACGTTTGTCGATCGAGACATTCTTCAAAGTGGGTGGCTGATTGGAGAGGAAGTTATTGCCAAGAAAGCGGCCATGGTCTCGGTCGATCGCGGCGAGGGAAAAATCATTCTGATCGGATTCCGCGCCCAGCACCGCATGCAGACGCACGGCACGTTTAAGCTGGTGTTCAACGCGTTGCTGACTGGACCAGTGGAATGAGGATTGTGAAAAGCTGGCGTCTTCTTCTCGGAATCACATCGATCTTCGCATGCGCAGGCGACGCCAATGCCCAGGGGCATTTTGTGCGCCATGGGTTTCGGGTTACGATGCCGGAAATCGCGATAGGGGCCAAGCGTAGCACTTTGGCGTTCCGGGTAGGGTACCATGTCCGCGGAGTAGTTGAAATTGGACTCGGCCTCGAGCGCAGATCGGATTTTGAAGCCGATATCGTCTCGGTGTCACTCGCGCCGGGTGTCGCGGTGTATCCTTTTCGGCAGTCGGGATCCGTACCGGTGACCCTTCGTGTCGGAGCCACGTATGAGAATCAGGCGCTCTCGGGCGATCCAATCACGGCCCTGGAGGAAAGAGATATACTGACGGACGGGAGCGCCTGGCGACTGGAAGCGGGCGTGTCTCGACGGTATTCTCTGCGCCGCTCAGTGTTCGGCCGAGCCGCCGGCTTCGTTCAAATTGTGTCGTTCGCCTATCGATCTATCGAAATCAAACAAGATGAAGAATCGTCGACGGATGAGTTACTCACGCTTGTTCTTGAGGCGCTAATTGAGGTGGACGTAGGAGGAATGGCACGAATTATTGCCGGTCCCCGCGTCGGTGTTTTCGACGATGCCTTCGGCGCCGGGCTTACGCTGGGTCTGGTGGCCGGGTATGGGTACTAGTTGGGGTCGTCGTCGACGCAGGTTGCCACGCAATATTTAATTCGGATGAAAGTCGTGGTATCTGCCCATTTGGTACGAGCGTCATCCTAGTTAGCCCATTTAGTACGGAGCCGTACTAGTTGGTTAAACGCGAACAGGACTAAATCAGAAGATGGCCACCGAGTCGGGCCGTATACGGATACACACGAGCGAGCTTCCACGGAAATACGGGTCTCAACGGTTTTGCGAGCGACTGACGACGTGCGGAAGCGCCGAGTAAATCGAAGTACGCGGTACAAAGTCAAGTCCTCTTGTAACTTCTTGCTTGGCAGGGGATTACGGGGAGGATTTTCTTTTGTGCGGAGGTCGCCCCCACAGGCTCCCATAAATAGACTTAGCAAAAACAAGAATGGATAAGAGTCTCAAGCCTGCGAGAAGTGAAGAAGCTATTGACCGCCGATGCTTGGTTGCGGCTTTAACGGTTTGCGGATCTGCGGTCGCGAAGCTCATGCAGATCTACGCGTGTTCGGTGGCGCGTTTTCAGAGTTCAACTTCAATATCAGCCGTATGATGAAGGTTAGTTGCCCCCGGTGGGAGATGCCCCAAGCCCCTCATCAAGAATTCGAAGTTGATTTGAGTAGACAAACAAGCGGTCTCGCTTTTTTCCGGTCACTTCAGTTGTTATTCCTAATTCTTCCATTCGCTTTAACGCAGCAATAGTGGTTGGCCAAGTCAATTCGAGGACATGAGCGGCTTTTGTGGGGCTAACAAGGATTCGTTGCTTCAACAGCTCATATACTTTGATGGCAGAGGGAGCAGCTCGGCCAAGTGATTCTACTTTGATTCGGTCGACCTGAAAAAGATCATGAAGCGCCTCAGCCGTCTTCGTTGCCTCAACGGCCACTGATTCGACTGCAATCAGAAAGAACCTCAACCATCCTTCCCAATCTCCTTTAGTTCTTACTCTTTGAAGGGCTTCATAATAATCTGCACGATTTTCCTTGAAATACAGGCTGATGTAGAAATATGGCTGAGGTAGAAGTCCCTCAACTACTAGGATCAAGCTGATGAGCAGTCTTCCTACTCTTCCGTTCCCGTCAAGGAATGGGTGAATCGTTTCAAATTGGGAATGAATAAGTCCAGCCTTTACGAGCGTCGGAGTTTGTCCAAATTCATCATGAAGGAATTTTTCAAGATTATCGAGCCCTGGCATGACTTCGTTTGGCGGTGGGGGCACATATACAGCGTTACCAGGCCTAGTACCACCGAGCCAGTTTTGGGAAGTTCTGAATTCCCCTGGTGTCTGTCTGCTCCCGCGTCCGCCTGATAGAATCTTACGATGGATTTCCCTGATTAATCTGAGAGATAGCGGTAGAGTCCCTTGCTGTATCTCGTCTACCGCGTACAGAAGAGCTTTAACGTATCTGGAGACCTCTTCTACATCATTGATTGGCGTCCCAGGCACCGCTGTATTTTCGTATTCAAGCAGATCTGAAAGTGTTGATTGCGTTCCTTCGATCTGGCTCGATAAAACTGCCTCCTTCCGGATATACATGTACAGCAACCCATCTGGATCTAGACGCTCCGATGCACCACGGAGTCTACCCACGGCATAAGCCGCTGCTTCTTGAAGCCGGGCCAATTCACCATCAATTACGATTGCCGGATTTGGTGGTAGTGTTGCGGGGATGAATGCAGAATACCCTTCAGGACCAGCTTGTTGCCGCAAAAATTTTCCAGCTCGATTACTCACTTAATTCCTTCCGAGCTTTTGATAGTCTTTGTCACTGTCAAAAGATAACAACGTATGTTTTGATAATAACTTTCGAACTACTCAAGTTCTTGATAAGGATTGCCGCTATGACAACATAATCCCATAATTTTATATAGGAGGTGATGAAGTTTCGGTCTGGCAGCATTCCAAGCCTAACGTAAAGATGACTGCACGCTTCAAGAATCATCCCCAGAAAACAAGAACAAGACAGGAGGATGTTCCTGTAGAATCAGGCAACTGAGATTCAAGGGCTTAGAGCAAAGATTTCCGCGCCCCCTAACAGTTTACGGATCTGCGGCTGTGAAGCGCACACAGAATGCGCAGGTTAGTATGCGTACAATATTTCATCATCCATTCCCGGGACGAGGCCATGAAAAAATTCCCCATACAGCCGGGTGATATGGAAATCACCTGTGCAGACATCGGGCCGTTGAATTCTCTTACTGGATATGCTCCGGCGACGCCGATGAAGGATGGACTGAAGCGATTCGTCGCCTTGTACCGGGAGTTCCACTCGATCGAATAGTTACGTTGATGTTCAGAGTTCTATCACTCGCGCAGGCGTTCTTCGGTCGGCTTTTTATTGTTCGTCCAGGTGACTCCAAACATGCCCCCGATTGAATTTTCGTAAAGCTCACCCATGTCGAGAGCGACCGCAGCGCTGAAGCTCAACTGATCGTGGATGGGCAACGGGCCATTCACTTCAAGTAGAAAAGAATACTGATCGAGGCGACCGGTGAAGTACTGCGGATTACCGGTACACCCATCGTCTGTGCAGTCGTCCCGGGTGCCGTAATTGCGGCTGTAGGTCGCTAGCGCTCTGTACTGAAACTGTCCGGGTAGATCGCCTTCAAGACCGACGTGGTGTGCGATAAGTATAGTATTCTTGACGGGAAAGGTCACCGCCCCGTCCGAGAATAGGAGGGGATTGCCGAGTGTTCGACCTCGGTGTGTCCAACCGGTACGGTAGACAGAGTTCGCATAGTAGCCGGAGAAGTCCGTGCGAGGATCTCCGGCCACTCGGTCGCCCTGCCGCTTGGTATAGATGAACTCCCAGACGGCGTGGTTGATGAGTTTCGGCGACCCCTTTCGCTTGAGAGATAGGCCCCATATGCCGTCCAGAGAATTTCGAAATCTCAGATCGGATTGAGCCTCCATGTAGAATTGGCGGTAGAGAAGCGCTCGAACCTGTTTAAGATTGAACTTAAGACTGAAATCGACCGCAGCGACGGAGTTGCCGAGCGTTCCTGTTGGCTCTGTTTCCAGTGTGGCGCCTTCCCCCGATTGACCGAAAACGATGTTGATATAGTCCGATAAACCAGTCGGTATTTTCCCGAACTCAGGATGGCTGCCACCCCAGACAACGGCATGTATCATACCGGCGTAGCCTAGTACGGGAAAATCCGCTGGCCCGAATACTCGGAGATGAAGCGATTTTTCGTGCAGGAATGGATTCTTGACGAAGCGGTCGCCACCCATCCACCCGTGACTCCAGTGGCCCTTGAAAGCAATGAGCCCAAACGTGCCCGGAAGATCGATGAATTCGGGAGTTTCGAGACTGATGCGAGGAATCGTCGCGGCATTAGAACTGATCACCATAGACCCGATTGAGAGGGTCGAGTCCACCAGGCCCGCCGTGTGTTCGCGCCAACCAAGCGTGAGTTCAAAAGCTTTGTGCCGAACCGATCCGAAGAGTTGGTGGAAGAAGGCTGATTCGTTGGAGCTCGCTCGGGCGATGACGTCGACTGCTACGGTAGAGTGCCAGTTGCGAGATCGTTGGTACGTGTAGCTTGCGTCGACGCGGGCAAATACGCCTGAACCCGAGGGATCAACGATGCCGTTGCGGTTGGTAATGATCCAGAAGGGTTGACTAGCCGCGTCTGAGGCGGTAGCGACTGTTTGAGCTTTAAGGCGGAGGAATTTGACTTGTGCGGAGGAAGATTGAGGATAATTCAGGACAGTCAATAGAACGAGCAACAAAATGACCGTGCCTGTATGCGACAACCTGGGCTTCAGGAGACAGCGTCTCAAATTAGCGGCACCCGGATCATCCTGTGCTTGGTCGTCAGGCGTGATGTGGGAAAAACGTGTCGAATCCTTTTCTGGGGACATCGAAAAAGTAGAAGTGCCGATTCCGCAATATAGGATTGTTACTAGTGAAGTTTAGAACCGCTCATCCGGCGTGACTTCATATTCTGTACCAGAGTCCATGTTAGTCTGAGCGCGGGTTGAGAGTTGTTTTGTTCGTGAATCCGCGGCAGGTTTCGGGCCTCGTTTCTTCAGCGCAAGACCTTCGAGCACGTCTTGATCTCGTTTGCGACACCACCCTCCCAATGTAGAACGTTCGAGGCCTACTCCGCGACGGACCGCTTCCAGATCTCGAGGCTTCATGCAGTGATCCGCTTCGACAAATAGGCACAGTCCGTACATGGCTGAGAACCGTTCGAACTGGGCCGTGGCTACAACCTCGCTCTCTTCCGATTCTTTCTTGCTCACTCCGTTTGTGAACTCTTCTGTGGATATCTGTACTGACGGCAAGCTAATCCTCTTGCGCCCTCCCCAGCGACCGTTAAGCAGATAGATTCTACATTAATTTACATGCAAGAAAGAGGCTCATCATTTGAGGCACGGAGGGCCGGCGCAAGTCACCCCGAGAGAAGTTAGCTTAGTTGCATGAGTTATGTGTGGACAACTCCTTATTCATTGACAAGACCTCAAGGCCAACGGCTTGAAGGGAAGGCCATGTGTAATTTCAATTTCAGGAAAATTGCAAACGTTACGCGAGCAGTGTGAATATCGTTTTGAAAGAGCGAAAGTCTGAAAGAGAACTGCGTCCGTCTTCTGTGCCACCCAAATTCAAGCCCAGCTTCGCGAGTGAGGTCTCTGTGTTAATACGCAGCCAGGTCATCATATCAGTTCTCGCTGTAGGCATTTCTATTATTATGGCTCGGGCGCTGGGTGCTGAAGGAAGGGGGTACTTTGCCCTTTCCCTGTTGCTCCCCTCCATGCTTGTTGCATTTTCTGACTTCGGAATCGGGACTGCCGGGATTCGATTCGCAGCTATGGGACGCTGGCCCGCGTCAGATATACTTGCCAGTCATGCCCTTGCCGGAGCGGCGCGGGTGCTTATTACCGGCATCATCGGTTTCGCGTTGATTGCTTTTGCGCGCGATATGCTTTTTCCGGGTGTTCCTGCTGGGTTTTTAGTTCTGGGACTCCTGCAACTCGTACCATCCGTTGTAGCTGGATTTGTCCTTCCAATTCTTCTGGGCGTCGGGTTATCGGCGACGTACAGCCGCCTCCTCGTGCTCAGCTCTGCAGTCGCGTTCGGTGCGCTTAGCGCCGGATGGGTGATCGCAGGTCTAGATGTACGTACTGCGCTCCTGCTCCAGCTTGCAGCGGGTATTGTAACCTCGATGGTGATCTGGAGAAAGGCGAGCCGGGCAGTCGGCGGGCTCGGTCGTCCAAATGTGCGCTACCTTGCGGAGGCCTTTCAATTCGGGGCGGGTGTGTATGCATCGAGTGTGGCATCGTTTGCAAACATGCGGCTGATCTTGTTGCTCATTAGTGGTTACGCTGGGGTGGCAGCTGTCGGCCTATATACGATTGCGCAGACCGCTACGGACCGGGTGTACCTTTTGGCAGACGCCATGGGGACAATATTGATGCCTCGTGTCGCAGAAAACCCGGAGCAAAATAGCACCCGGCTCACCCCCATTGTGTTCCGAATAGCCCTCGTTGTTGGCGCGGCAGTCTCGATCGGACTGGCGCTTGTTGCGGATTGGCTCGTGCGACTCCTCTTTACAGATGCGTTCAGCGGTACGGTACCCGCACTGCGCCTCCTGTTGGTGGCTGTTGTGCTCTCCAGCGGTTGGAGGGTGCTTTTCCAGGATCTTAATGGACGGGGTCATTCGGTGCAGACTGCAATCGTGACCGGCGCCGCAGCTGTGGTAGGCCTTGGACTAGCGATCGCACTTCTACCTCGGTTTGGCATCGAAGGTGCTGCGTGGTCAGCGATCGCCTCTGCAGGAGTGTCGTTGCTTGCTGGTGTTTGGTTGTTTGGACACAATGGCAGTGGAAGTAAGGGAGTCGCCACTTTGTTCATACCGAGTGGGCGCGAACGCCAACTCGTCGTGCGCTTGTTGCGCGGTATCGCTTACGCAGTGCGGTTTAGCCCGGGCTTTGCGTGGGCGCTCGTAAGAGCCTATCTGTTAGATGGTCTTGCCTTGCGCCTGGTTGCCCTGGTCGCGCCGTTCCGGCGGCGCGTCGCCGATGTCGCGGACTGGATGAAAACACCTGGTGCGATTCACCGCGCACGACAATCGCAGGCAGCAATTGCCACGCGGGCTCTCTCGGTGCCGGTCGTACAACTCGATGCTCTTGGTTTGCCAGATGATGCGATTGAGGCTGTGCACGACGCGAGCCGCGACGGTCAGCCCGTGGTGCTCGGCGAATTCGACCATTACGGTTGGTTAATTCCGACGTACGGTCCCATTGAGGGCATGCGATGTACGACAGCAGAGGAGGGACGCCCTCGTGTGCGTTGTCGCGTGCGGTTGGTGGCGACGCCACGCGGAGTCGGCGTCCGGAAAGACTACAAGGGCGCGCGCGCGCGGCGGCGATTTCTTTGCGAGTTGCGCGTTCTGGAGCAGTTGCGACAGACTGGAGCTAGGGTACCTGAGGTCATGTACATAGACGTTGACGCGCTGACGCTCACGATGACATTCATTCCAGGAATTGACCTTGAACGAGTGCTGGAAGCTAAGGGTGCGCGCCTTGCCGGTGCCGCGACACGCGAACGCTTGGGCGGAAACCCATCCGATCGAGCGATCTTCGATGAATACATGAACGAGGGAGCAAAGTTCTCTACACAACTCGATCGTTCGCTCGTAGACTCAATCCACGAACAAATCCGAATCGTTCACCAGCACGGCGTGGAGATATACGACATCAAGTATGGGAACGTGGTCATTCATCGCGAAACCGGGCTGACATTTCTCATCGACTTCGATGGGGCGCGACTTTATGAGAATCCGCAAGGACTGGCTTTCCTCGTCGAACGTGACCGCGATACAGAGAGATTCAATCGCTCATTTGGCACTTGCTATCTCACGTATGACCGCATACGCGACAAACTAAAGCGGCAAGAGTTTCCTGCGGCAGATCGGATATATGCCTCAACCTACATCGGGCATGGTTTGCGTATTGGGCCGCTGTGGGATCGCGGGACGGGTTTCGGCCGGTGGCACTATATTTTGAAGCGCAATCTGAACCTTCAGAAGAACCAGCGTGTCCTCTCTCTGGGGTCCAACAACGCGTCGATAGAACTTCATTTGCTTCGCGAGGGTGCGGGAGAGGTCATTGCATACGAGCGCGACGAAAACTTTGTGGCACAGGGACGATTTTTGGCCGTCGCCTGCGAATGGGCTGACAACCGAGAGTACCGGCTGCGTTTTGTGCTGGCCGATATGCAAGAGGCAATGAAGGTTGACGGTGACTTCGATTGCGTCTTGGCTCTTTGTTCACTTTATTACTTACCGGAAGAAGATATGCTCCGTGTCGTCCGGGCGATGGCAGAACGGTCCCCACGGTTTGTGTTTCAGTGCAATATTCGGGAGGGGATTGGGCGAGAAGAATCTGATCAGTATCGTCGGGCCTCCAAGGAATTCGCTATCTATTTGCTGCACGAAGCCGGCTATTCCTCGGTCAATGTCACAGCGCCAAAGGGTTACTCGAGACCGTTGGTGCAAGGCTTCATGTAACCAACGCCCTCATAGGAAGGACACATATGTTGAGTTTCGGAAAACGAGTAGTACGGACAGCTGCACGGAAATTTGGTTATGACATTGTTCGGGTCGTTGAACCGCGACCAACTCCTCACGTCGCAATTAAGTTTACCGATCTATCTAGGTATCGGCGTATCACGGAGCCCATTCCTGGAATGATAAGTTCGGAGGCAGCGGAGTTGTTGTATGGAATTTGCGTTACTCAAGATGTCGAGGGAGACGTTCTGGAGATCGGGTCTTGGCAGGGTAAATCTACTTCGTACTTGGCTCGTGCTGTAAGGGACTCCGGGAATGGACACATGTTTGCAGTAGATCATTTTAGGGGGAACATTGGAAAGGAGGGACTTTATTCAGTCGGCGATGGGCTAGAAAATCTTCAGGCGCAGTTTGAGGATAATATGAAAGCAATTGGCCTCCAGCATGTGATTACTACTCTTCCCTACTTTAGCGAGCAGGCATATGAGCACTTGGACAATTGTGTTCTTCGATTATTGTTTATAGACGGTGATCACAGTGAGTCCGGTGTGAGGAAAGACATACAACTTTATTGTCCGCTTGTGCGAGCTGGTGGAATTGTTGTGTTCGATGATTTTGACATTACGTTTCCGGGCCTCGTATCAGCGGTAGTCGAGTGGGTAGAACACCAGGATCCACGTTCAGTTTTTGTCCGTGGAAATATGCTTGTCTGTAAGCTATAACTCACCGTTGACGATTCCGTTTTGCCAAGAGTGTTTGCCTTACGGTACCGTGTCCTGGTTACCTCATGGTTAATTCATCGAAATTGAGATGATCAAGGAGCGGGAGCCGTGAGCGCGCCAAACATTTCAGCTGTTGTAGTAACTTATCGCCGGCCCATGGAGCTGGAATGTTGTTTGTTGGCGCTTTCACAACAATCCCTACCACCAGGCGAAATGATTGTTGTGGACAACGGCGCGGCACAGGGTGACGAGGCACGCAAGGTGTGTGAATCAATCGATACTGATATCTATGTGCGATACATCGTTAGCCCGACGAATAGCCTGCCGGCAGCTCGAAACCTGGGTGTCAGTCATTGCTCCGGTGACTTTGTTGCTCTAATCGATGACGATGTTTGTCTTGCGCCCGATTACCTGGAGGCGGTGATTCGTGTCTTTGAGTCTGAGCCGAATGCTGTTGGGGTTCAGGGTTATTGTGATCCTGGAGAACGCCCCCAGTGGCGTGAGCGTATCCACCGTATCTTTGGGCTCTATCATTTGGAACGCGAACGTTGTCGCGTCCTTCCGAGTATCAGCACGACTTACCCAGCAAGCCTCACTGGCATTTTACCGTGTGAGTGGATCTCGGGTTCAAATCAGGTCTATCGTTGCGAAGTATTAGCGGAGGAGTCTTGGGATGAGCGCCTATTGAAGTATGCTGACGGCGAAGACCTTGATTTCTCGTATCGAATTCATCTGCGCCACGCTGGAGGCCTTTTCATTACGTCTGAGAGTCGGGTAATGCATGACGAAGTTGACACTGCCCGCGTTGTCGGGTCCGAGCTCATCGTGATGCGGGAAGTGTACGGATGGTACCTGCTTCACAAGCTTTTCCCGGCTTCGCTCACTGCAAAAGTTCGTTATTGTTGGAGCCGCTTGGGCCGTCTCATGATCACGTTAGCGGTGGCAGCGACGCGTCGTCGCCCGGGTGCGAGTCACGAGATCCGGTTAATTGCTGTTGCCTTATGGTTCGTATGGCGCCACAGGAAAGAATTTAGTGTAGGAGATTTTGGCGCATTTAACGCAGCATTCATGAACAGGGGCGGACTAGAAATCAATGATAAGTGAGCGATTTTATGACATACATTCCATTGTTCGCTTGCTCGTACGCGGAAATTCGTTGCTTCATCGCGAAATCGAATTTCATTTAGCACCATTTTGGCGCGAGCGATTAGAAAAACCATATGAAATACTCATCGACCAATACGATGCTGCACCACCGACCGTTCGCACCACTGTTGTCGATGACTACGAGTTCGGTGACGGAATCTACCATCGTGCGGCACGACGAATTCGTTTCGATGTATTAGGCGAGCCACAGACCTATTACATGGATCGGCTCGATTTGCCTATTAATTTGATCGTTCAACTGGCGTTGTTACGCGTTGGATACACTTTTCTGCACGGGGCGGGCCTATCTATCGGCGGCCGGCAGGTCTTGTTTCCTGCATATCCGGGTACTGGGAAGACGACGCTAGTTGCGGCCTATGTCCGATCCGGCGCCCGTATGTTTGGTGATGACCTTTGCATTGTCGGCGGCGGTCGTATCTATTCCTTTCCCCAAGCCCTCTCGATCTATCCGCACCACTTACCGATACTGGATTATACTGATAGGGACATTCAGCGTGCGTTTCGTAAAACAGCGTTGATAGATCGTTTGAGCGCTCCATTAGCGCATCAAACGAACCGTCCCGCGAGGCTTGCGCGAGTCCTTCTTAGTGCGCTCCGTACGCCCTGTGTAAATGTTTCACCCGCCAAGGTCTTTGGAGATGACGCGATCGCAACAGAGGGTAAGCTAGACGAGGTTGTCGTGTTGGAGCGGTCTGGCGAGATCACGACCCTTGTTCGCGAGAGGGTTGATGTAGGCGCGGCCGCTAGCCAGGCGGCAGCAATCCTCTGGCACGAATGGCATGCGTCATTCCATGATCTGTTGCTCTATGACGCGTTAGCGGAGTCTGGTCGTGGCACCGTTACGCGATTACACCAAGTACGCGATATCGCTCAGCAAGCGTTCCAGGCTGTTCCATGCACACGAATTCGAATTCCAGCGAATTGGGATAATGATACCCTAGCGCTTGAATTCCCTGATTTTTTCGCGGCATGGCCGAATGATCAATAATTACCAATTGAAATACCTCCTCCTTTCGAAACGGGCCACACCGCCAGGCAGTGGCTACCTGGTTGTTTTACGATGAAGCTCTGGCTTCTTTCTGACACCGCAGCACCGCACACTCTACGGTGGGCACGCTGGTTTGCAAATCGCGGGCACGAAGTGCACGTTGTCTCGCTGAACCCTATCGCGCTACCCGGATACGATCCTGTTTATGTGCATCCGATTTGGACACCACGGTTTGGGAATTCTCTGCCCGTACGCGTTCTAAAGACACCGATTGTTTTCGCGAGGCTCCGGGCGCTCTTTAAGTCCAATCCACCAGACGTGGTACACGCGCATTCGGCGGGCGGTTATGCTTGGCTAACCATGCTAAGCGGATTCCGCCCCTACATTATTACGCCCTGGGGTACCGATCTACTGGTGGATGTGAATCGATCGCCCGTGAATCGGTGGATTACAGGTCAGGCGCTTCGCCGTGCTGCGCTGGTCACAACGGACGGGTTTCATTTCATCGAGATCCTGCGCGGCTTCGGTATAGGCAAAGACAATATACTACTTCACACCTTTGGTACAGATATCCACTACTTTTGTCCTGGCAAGGACGATGGAGAACGCAATGAGTTAGGCGTCGGAGATGCACCGTTAGTGATCAGTACACGCACCCCTAATCCTGTCCATGATGTGGAGACATTTGTTCGTGCAGTACCTAAAATTCAGGCGGCTTTCCCATCTGCGCGATTTATTGTTGTGGGCGATGGCGCTGACCGGTCTCGGCTTGAAGTGCTTGCAATGGATCTTGGTGTAGGTTCGGTGACGCAATTTGTTAGAATGGTAAATGAAGATCGGATGCGTCGTTTGCTTAGAGTGAGTGATGTTTACGTTTCTACATCCATGATGGACGCTGGCTTGGCGGCGAGTACTGCGGAGGCTATGGCCATGGAGTTACCGGTGGTACAAACTGCCAACAGCGACAATTCATACTGGACACCAGACGGTGACGGTGGATTCCTTTTCGCAAATAGTGATCACGATGCTCTTAGTTCGAACGTTTGTCGGCTGCTGGGGGACGCCACCATGCGCTGCGAGATGGGTCAGCGCAACAGGCGAATGATCGTCAGTGAGTACAATATGGACATGGAAATGTCCCGTATTGAGGAGGAATACGAGCGGCTTATAAAGAGGGCCCAGCAGCGGAGATGAATATGCGCGTTTTGCATGTCGTTCCGTGCCTGCCTCACGGTGGTACATCAAGCTTTATCACACGCCAGATAGAGGGACTTGCTGAAGCAGGCGTTGTTGGGCAGTCGGATTTTTTTGGTGGTGCCGCAATGCTGTTTCGCCCGCACCAACTTCCCAGGCGAATCGCTACGATGCGTCGAGAGATCAGTGTCTTCCAGCCCGACATCGTGCATGCACACTGGGGGTCCCTTCTCGCATTCGCCTCGGCGGTCGCGTCGATTGGTGGCCCACCACTAGTTATTTCCTATCGCGGTAGCGACATTAATCCGGTGCCGTCGGAGGGGCGATTACGCAGCATTATTCGTATCACCTGTTCTCAGTTGGCCACCCTAAGGGCAAGCGCGATTATCTGCGTCAGCGAAGAGCTCTACGGGCGGCTCTGGTCGCGGCGTAAGCCTGTTAATGTGATCCCTGACGGTACCGACCTGTCTCAATTTCGACCGATTGATAAACTCGATGCCCGTCGACAACTCAAATGGCCGCTAAATGAACCCGTTGTATTTTTCTATGAAGGAGGGCGCCCCGAAGTAAAGCGCAGAGACTTGGTAGACGCTAGTCTCAAGGAAGTAAGGAGGGTTTTACGTCAATGCAGACTTGAAGTAATGGGTATTGATGTGCCCCGTGACCGCGTACCCCTACTTTTGAATGCTTCGGATTGTTTGCTGATGACCAGTGACTTTGAAGGTTCCCCAAACATTGTCCGAGAGGCACTTGCTTGTAACACGCCTATCGTAAGTGTGGATGTTGGGGATGTGCGCCGTTGGCTAGTGAACCTGGATGGAACGAGGATAGTTTTTCGTGATCCGGTTGAGATTGCAAGAAACGTGGTGGATCTCATCAGCACTGGCATTCGCCCTTCGATCGGATGTAGGGCTTTGCAGTTTAGCGAGGAGTCATCGACCAACGCTGTGCTTGCAGTTTACAACCAAGTGTTAGAGGGCCAAAATCAAAATGTGCAATAAAGTCAATAATGATTGCCCTGATAATTTTCTCGGCCTCTATATCAAGTTTGATGGCAGGACTTTTCTTCGGTAGTCGCGCCAGACACCATCCTAAGTTCTTCTGGACGTATTTGCTCATCGGTTTGTTATTCACTACGCCGCTTTATGCCGGCGGGTATACTTGGTACGACGAGATATTTTTGAGTGGTTACTTGGTCGCCAATATTCCTGGCAGACTAATAATAAAAAGGAATTTGTGGCATGGTCTGTTTTTGATTTTTTCAATTTATATGATTGTACAGACGATCCGAGGAATCGCATTTTTTAGTCAGATTGGTCCTGCAGAAGCCGTTCAGAAAGTTCGATGGACTGTTATGTTTGCACTCATATTCTTGGTTTTCGTGAAGAGTACGTCGGCCAAGATAAAGAGTGTATTCGATAAAGATCTTGCATATAAGCTAACAATAGCCGGACTGGTCTTTAATGCTATATATCTCGTCTTCGGTCTAGTTTCTATATACCTCACGGGCTCTACTTCTTTTACGCAATTCGCAATGATCACAGATGAATATCGTGTTGGCACGAGTCCGTTGCTTGCGATGTTTGGATCTACTGGATACGTCGTGTGCGTGTACTATATCATTATTCCGGCCACGTTGATTACGATAAAGAATTATAACAGGAGGCGAGCAAATCTCGCCTGGTTTGTTCTGGCTTTTGCATTGACGGTTCAGATGTTATACAACTCAAGAAGCGGCATGCTCGCAATTGTCGTCTTCACGAGTCTTTTTGTTCTTCAAAACCTTCAGAGCCGTCGCGTCATGAAAGGGCTTATGGTTTTTATTCCTCTTGTGGGGTTTGCGGTATTATTTCAAGTATTCTTCAATCAAATAGATCCTTCGATCATTTTTGAGGATCTCTTAAACACACTCGGCATAGGCAATCCAGCGCGGTACAATCCGGATCTTCAGGACATTGATCGAAGAATATGGAATTACAGTGCCATCCTTGCTCTATCTGATAATACTTTCAATCTACTCTTTGGGTGGGGTACTCGCACAAGTGGCTATATAGTCGCGCCGTATGTTTACGATCTTTTTCTGGAGGCTCATGGCCAAGCCGTCTTTAGAGAAGATGTGGCTACGCCCGGTTTTGCGGCTCTGGCGGTTGATACTGGGCTCATCGGATTACTTTTAATTTTCTCTCTTTTGATGTCGTGTCTAGTTGGAATCTATCGGCTACACCGTAAAGTTGACTTTGTTGTCCTTCTCATACCCACGGCATTTGTCCTGCAGCTTTTTATTATGAATATTTTTGACGTAATTCTTCTCTATCTCGTTCTAATGCCGAGTGGACTAGCCTTGGCGTTAGCAAAGTCTAAATTCTTACATGCCTCTGGTTGGAAACTAGAGCGTGGACGACCGCGAGACGTCCCGGGATAATGGTGGAAGGAAGGAAATGCAATTCAAGTCGGGCTGAGCAAGAACCGTTTGGCTCGTTTTTAAAGATGATCGCCTATTAAATCTACCTATTGGTGACCATATTCGTGTAGTGGAATGTGACTATATTTGCGATACAATTTATGAGTTCTACGGCGCATAACTGTCTGAGTAGATCTGACCGAGCATGAGAATTTGGTTGATTCAGACTGGTGAGGATGTCCCGTTCAATGATAATCTGCGTAAATTACGCACCGCCCTATTAGCAGAAGAGTTGGTGTCGCGAGGGCATGAGGTTGTGTGGTGGGCTGCATCGTTCTCGCATCTTCGCAAAGAGCGGGTCACCAGAGAGCGAAACAGCACGCTTCCAAACGGTGTGATGGTTGAGTTTTTACATGGAAGTGGCTATCAGAGAAATATATCTTTTGCTAGAATTATTGATCACCGGATCGTTGCGCGACAATTCAAGAAACGCAGCCGTGAGTTGCCATTACCGGATGTAATTGTCTGCGCTCTACCGCCGTATGATTTGGCATATCAGGTTGCACGCTATGCTAAACAGAATCATATTCCGCTAATAGTCGATGCGCGGGATTACTGGCCCGATATATTTCTAACCGCTGTTCCGGGCATTCTTCGCCCCCTGGCCAAACTGGGATTACAGAGCGAATTTCGTCAAGCCCGTTATACGTTCCGAGCGGCGGACAGTATAACTGCGATGTCGGAAGACGTTCTGGAGTGGGCATTGAGTTACTGTGACAGGGGAAGAACCGACAGCGATAGGGTCTTTCATCTCGGGTTTAAACCAGCGCCGGATTCAGAAACGTCTTCGCCGGATTGGCTCAGCCGATTGGAAGGTCGGTTCATCGTCGCATTCGTGGGAACATTTTCGCCGTTTCATGGCCCTGCGATATTGGTAAAGGTCGCCGAGCGATTGATAACTGCTGGCCGGCAGGACATTGCCATAATCATTGCGGGGGCGGGCGGCGATGATTACGACGAAATCACCGCAGTGGCAGAAAAGATGCCGAATATAACCTTGACAGGATGGCTGGAACAGGATGCGATCAGTGCGTTGCTCGGCCAGGCTGCAGTCGGAATTTGTCCGACGAATATGGAGGCGCTGTTTTTCCCTAATAAGACTTTTCTATATTTTTCTAGAGGATTGCCAGTGCTTTCTGCGTTTGAGGGCGAATTGAGAAAGTTGCTGGACGATGACGGCTTGGGGGCGTATTTCCATTATGACGATGATGAGGCTCTGACGAATCAGATAATTAGACTTTGCGACGATACGGATCTTTATCAAAGAATCTGCGACCGCGTTCGGGAAGCATTCGCCGAACGGTTCGATGAGAAAATAATCTATCCTGCTTTTGCTGATTATATTGAACAGCAGGTCAATTCGAATGGTATTGATCAGCTGGCTGCCTGGGATAAAGGGCAACGACCCCGCTCTGCCGGGGAGGTCAGCTCGACGACTGCACACGAACCGAGTTCGAGAATCACTGCTTTCAAAGACGACTTGACGTGAATCATGCGATGAAGCAGAATTTATTCACAAGCGTTCACGCGAGAAGCGGTGCAACTGGCTACGGGTCCGCTTCTGACTGTTCAATGGACCAAATATTGTACGCCACATAGCTCTCGAACCGTATTGGCTATTGCATTTCGGTCTAGGTTGTACTGTCTCCTAAGATAATTCTGAGATCCCACGACCGAGGAAAATCCAGCCCGTAAACCGATTCGATAATAAAAACCAGGTGCAATACCTGATTCAAGAAGTTCCTCTGCGACCGCACCACCTAGTCCCCCGACAACAGTATTTTCTTCTACCGTCACGATTCCGCCAGTTTCCCTGGCGGCGGAAATAATGGACGGGATGTCAAGTGGAGAGAGTGTGTGCATGCTTAATACACGGGGGTGTATTCCATCATTTGCCAGTTGAGATGCGGCATGCAGGACTTCTCCAAGAATACCTCCAGAACTGATGATCGTTAGATCAGATCCGTCCGAAACCTGCCTGGCTTTTCCAATCTCAAATGGATGATTCCCAACCAGGGAAGAGTCCTCCGAAGAGCGATCGAGTCTCAAGTAACCAGCCCCGGGGGTCTTGACTAAAGCGCGAGTAGCTTCTTTGGCTTCCCATCTGCACGAAGGGGCGATCACCGTAAGATTAGGGAGCGCACGCATGATGGACAAATCCTCGGTAGCGTGATGGGATATACCGAGTGATCCATAGCTGAATCCTCCCCCGACAGATACTACGTTTACGTTCACATCATGATAACAGACGTCGTTTCGTATCTGCTCAAGACATCTAAGGGTTGAAAAGTTCGCTATGGAGTACGTGAAGACAACTCTGCCCTCGAGCGCCAGTCCGGTGGCCAGACCCGTCATATTCTGCTCTGCGACGCCGGCGTTGATAAACTGGCGTGGAAAGCGTTTCGCGAAATCATCCAAGACGCGGAAGCCCAGATCGCCTGTAATCAGGATAATTCGCTCGTCCTCTTCTGCGAGTGAGGAAAGTGTCGCAACAAAGCTATCCCTCATTCAATCCCCCCATTAATTCAGTCATGGCGGCATCAAACTCTGCTCCTCGGGCGGTCCTGTAATGCCAGAGTACGGAGTTTTCCATGAAAGAGACGCCCTTGCCTTTTACCGTATGAGCGATGATACAATTTGGTTTGTTCTGTGAAAAGGGCAATTCTCTGCAGACTCCTAATATCTCCGCGTGATTGTGGCCGTCTATCTCCCGGACTGCCCAACCAAAACTGCTCCATTTGTTGGCAAAGGGTTCGAGGTCAAGCGTGTCTTGGGTGGAAGCCAGGCTCTGAATTTTATTATAGTCGACAATTGCGACGAGGTTACTCAATCGATGGTGGGATGCGAAAAGAATCGCCTCCCAAGTCGAACCCTCATCGCACTCCCCGTCCGAAAGAACGACGAATACCCGGTGCGATGAGCCGTCAGTCAGCCCGGCGAATGCCATTCCGGCACCGATCGACAGGCCATGCCCCAACGAACCCGTCGACACTTCAACACCTGGTATGCCTTTATGAGAGACGTGCCCGCTCAGAAGCGATCCATCCTGATCATGAGATTTCAGAATCTCCAACTTGAAAAAACCACACTCTCCCAGTGCAGCGTAAACGCCTGCCCCTGCGTGACCCTTACTCAATATGAAACGGTCCCTCGAATTTGCTTTGGGTTCGGTTGGATCGACGTGAAGAACTCTGCCGTAGAGAACAGACAGAATATCGGCAACAGAGAAAATGGAACCGATATGCGAACTACCGCCACTATTCGTCATGCGAAGTGCATGAATACGAATACGCTTCGCAAGTTCTGTGGTATCATAAAACGTATTTGACCGCACAATGCTAGTTTGGATAGCCGTAAAAATGTCGGATACATTCGCAAACGTATGATACCTCAGATACGGAGAGCGACGTATTCATCGGGAGTAACACGATCCGTTCGAGAAGACGATCTGTATTTGGCAGATTGCAATCGAATCCGAGTTCCGTAAACTGATGAACAGCCCAGCCGCTCCACTGAACTAGTGTTCCGATATGTTTCGAACTCAGGTATTCCACTAGTCTGTCCCGATCCTCAGCTTCAATTTCATAATTCTGGAACGTATCGAACCGATCGGGATCACTGTCGGGCCCCGGGGGGAGTACAAGTTCGGCTACATCGTGGAGCTGAGACTGATAGATGGATGCGAGTTCGCGCCTTGCCACAATCTCGTCATCGAATTTGGCCAATTTCATGGAAAGGACAGCTGCATGCAGATTGTCAAGCCTCGAATTCATTCCCCACGTCGTTACCCTGCCCGAAGGAAGTCTACCGTGATTATGCATCCTGCCCAGGATTTCATATAGATCGGCATTATCGGTTACAATGGCTCCACCGTCTCCAAAACAACCCAGACTTTTGGCCGGATAAAAGCTGAATACTCCGGCTTGTCCGAAACCTCCTGCAAATCGACCTTTGTACTTCGCTCCGAGCGACTGAGCGGCATCCTCGATGAGCAACAGATTGTATTTGTCGACAAGTTGAAGCAAGCTGTCCATTTCACAAACTCGCCCGTTCAAATGCGTTGGAATAACAGCGCGCGTCCTAGGGCTGATGGCGGAAGCTACAGAGTATGGATCGATAAGATGATCCGGTCCACATTCGACGGGGACAGGTTTGGCTCCCGCGCTGTGAATCGCCGCTGCGGTCGCCACAAACGTATGAGAGGAAAAAATCACCTCATCACCGGTAGAGATCCCTGCGGCTTTCAGGCAAAGGGTTAGTCCATCAGAACAGTTAGCCACGCCCAGGGCACTAGAGCTTCCGACGTAGGCGGCGAGCGAACGTTCGAACTCCCTGACATCTTTCTGAAGAATAAACGCCCCGCGTGAACAAACTTCGTCGATAAGAGCAAGAAATTCTTTTCTGTACGGACGGTAGATGTGTTCGTACCGGAAGAAAGGAACGCTCATATCGGCCTTATGGGTGATCATTTCGGGAGCCAGGCTCGTTAGCTCTTTCGCCATTTATTCGGACCTCAAAAGGGCAAGTGAAGAAACGGAGGGTTGACGACAACTAAGCTAACATGGTCGTCAGTCCAGAATCGCGAAGGATATATAAGGGTCCCAGTCAAGTCGCCTGAGTGCAAGATCGGCTATTCCGGCCGATTCTAGTAAAGCGAGAGTTTCGCCGGGCCACATGGGATTGTCAAGTTCATCGAAAGCTAACACCGCTCCCTTCGGCATTCTGGGAAGAAAGGTGTCGATGGCGATTTTCGTTGGTTCATACAGGTCGAAATCCATAAACAACAGGCTAACGATAAGATGCGGGTGGTCGTTGAGGAACGCAGGAATCTTTTCCAAGACATCGCCTTTGACCAGGTGGACTTTATCAATGTGTCCTAGAAAACGGTCCTGGTCATATTCAACGATCAACTCTTGCAGCTCATCGTAGGCACCGGAAAAAAGCTCTCCCACCGTTGGATTCTGGGTTCTGTTGGAGTCCGTCTCAGAAAATGAAGGAAATCCTTCAAAAGTATCAAACCCGTAGATTCGTCGCGTGAGATTTTCAGGTTCCAACATGGCGCTGAGTTTGGCCCAGCTCATAAGGCCGAATCCTTTGAATACACCGCATTCGATGATCGATCCCTTAATGGGCAGGATGTGCTTGAACAGTTCATAAAGAGTAAGGAATCGTTTCAGGTTTTATCGACGCACGTATTTGGGAAAATTCTCCAATCGGATTTCCACCGGGTCGGGACAACGATTGAAGATGTCTGCAATATTTCCTCCAACCTTCTCTTCGGCAGCGGTGCGGAATTTTCGCATGCCTAGGTGTCCCCGTCGTTTTGTTTCAAAATTACACAGACAGTTTCTACAATTAGCCGAAGATCTAACCTCATCGAGCGTAATCGCATGTACTCAAGGCTTAGCCGTACCTTCTCGCGATGAATATATTTCATGTAGTCGCCATCAGGATCCTTGCTTCCTTTAAGGATTTCTCCTTCGTTAGAAA
>JADFHF010000110.1 GCA_022567305.1 Bacteroidota bacterium
GGGATAGCAAAAGAGAACGGTATGGTAGTTGTAGAGGTGGATGCCCAATATTTCCGCCCAGCTGAGGTTGAACTGCTCGTTGGAGATGCTTCCAAAGCGCGGCGAGTGTTGGGTTGGGAACCTGAATATTCACTTGAGCAGATGATCGAAGAGATGGTTGCTGCTGATCTCAATTTGAACACTCGAAAATCGTGATATCGAATACCCTCGGACACCGCCTAGAATTATAGTCGCACTTCAAAGTTGATATGAAAATCGGAGTTGTTGGTACGGGGTACGTCGGCCTGGTGACAGGTACATGTTTCGCTGAGATGGGGTTTGACGTTACATGTGTTGATATAGATGAGAAAAAAATCGAATTGCTTCAGTCAGGTACTTCGACGATCTATGAAGAGGGGTTGGATCAGCTCCTCAGGAGGAATCTGAGAGATCATCGTCTTAGCTTCACGACGGATCTCCAGGACGCTGCCCAACACAGCCTCGTCCTATTTCTTGCTCTTCCGACTCCACCTGGAGAAGACGGTTCAGCCGATCTTTCGTTTGTGGAGACAGTCATAAGGGACCTTGGTAGCATTTGGTCGGAATCCGCTGACAAATCGTATCATGTGGTTGTGAACAAGAGTACGGTGACGGTTGGGACAGCGGATCGGGTGAGCGAGATTCTTCAAGACTTCGGACTGGTTGCCGGTGAAGATTTCGATGTCGTTTCAAATCCTGAATTCTTAAGAGAAGGAGTAGCCGTTCTGGACTTTATGAAGCCAGAACGAGTGATAATCGGAACCGAGAGTGAACGAGCTGCCGAAATCATGAAATCACTCTACGAACCGTTTGTTCGACAGGGAAATCCGATTGTAGTCATGGACGCGCGCTCCGCTGAATTAACCAAATACGCAGCAAATTCGTTTCTTGCAACGAAAATCTCATTTATCAACGAGGTTGCCAATCTTTGTGAAAAATTGGGCGCGAACGTGGATCAGGTGAGACACGGAATGGGACTGGACAGTCGCATCGGCAATCTATTCCTGTATCCTGGGATCGGGTTCGGCGGTAGCTGCTTTCCGAAGGATGTTCAGGCTCTACGTAATACTGCCACTAAAAACGGGTACACTTTTAAGATTTTAGATGCGGTTCTCGAGGTAAATGACATCCAACGGAATCTACTTGCTTCGCGTATCATTGAAAGATTTGGAGGTTCGTTGAGCGGAAAGAAAATCGCAATCTGGGGCCTCTCTTTCAAAGCTCAGACAGACGATGTTCGCGAGTCTCCTGCACATTCTGTGATTAACGGATTACTCGAGGCAGGCGCAGAGATCTTTGCGTTCGATCCAGAGGCGATCGAGACTACCCGAGCCGTCTTTGGAGACAAGCTCAACTACGGATCGGACCCCTACGATGTCCTTACAGATGCTGACGCTCTCGCGGTCTGTACCGAATGGCACGAATTCCGTCGCCCCGACTATGATCGGGTGCGAGAACTCATGAAGAATCCCCTTGTCTTTGATGGCAGGAATCTGTTCAGGCCTGAAAAAATGAAACAGTTCGGTTGGGAATATTACAGTATCGGTCGACCCTCGTCGGAGTAGGGCGTCTTAGTCCGAGTCGAATCCAGCCCATCCTTCAGCATCAGAATGACATTCTCCAGCGGGTCGCGTGTCTTCGGGCACCTCTAACTCTGTGCGTAGCCGCGTTAGTTCGGCCTGTAGTTCTGTTCGGACGTCTGAGTACGTAGCTTCACCATAGACCGATTTCAATTCGTTGGGGTCTTGCTCCAAATCAAATAGCTCCCATTCGTCGAGGACGTAAAAGTATATAAGTTTGTAGCGGTCGGTTCGAACTCCATAGTGTCTTTGGACGCAGTGCGCACCGGGATATTCGTAGTAGTGGTAATAAAAACTCTTCCGAACTGGACCGGGCGCCGAGCCATCCAGTATTCCGACCAGGCTTTGACCTTGCATATCCGAAGGGATATCCACATCCGCCATATCCAAAAACGTGGGGGCAAAGTCTACATTTGAGACGAGCGAAGCGTTACGAGTGCCAGCTTTCACATGACCAGGCCAACGCACAATGAAAGGCATGGTGAGTGACTCCTCATACATCCATCGCTTGTCGTACCAGCCGTGCTCACCCAAATACCAACCTTGGTCTGAGGAGTACACGACGACTGTATTATCAGTCAGGCCGGACTCATCCAAATAGTCCAGGAGTCGCCCGATATTATAATCGACAGATGCTACGGAGCGGAGGTAGTCTTTGATGTAGCGCTGATACTTCCAGGCATCCAATTCGTCACCGGAGAGATCGGATTGCCTTAATGCATCGTTTTTTGGCTCATACGTAGCATTCCAGACCTCCATTTGTTCATCGGTGAGTCCACGAGGTGGTGTAATCTTCAGATCCAGTGCCGTCAAATTTCGCGTCACGCGCATATTGGCACGAGCTGCGGCCGAAGATCGACCGGAATAGTCATCTCGAAACGTCTCTGGTTCTGGAATGGTCACGTCGTCGTAC
>JADFHF010000027.1 GCA_022567305.1 Bacteroidota bacterium
AACACGCAGTTCGAGGTCAAGCTGATCGTTCCGATCGCGATGGAAAAGGGACTTCGCTTCGCGATCCGCGAAGGTGGCCGTACGGTCGGAGCCGGTGTCGTATCAACCATTCATGACTAACTAAATATTATGCCGATTGGCGCGGCCCGCGCCACAGAGCATACGGGCGTAGCTCAATTGGCAGAGCAGCGGTCTCCAAAACCGCAGGCTGCAGGTTCGAGTCCTGCCGCCCGTGCAACGAAACGAATAAAAGACTATGAACAAGATTGCAACGTATTTAGAGGACGTCGGTAAGGAAATGCGGAAGGTTAGTTGGCCAACACGGCCCGAGCTCATCAGTAACACGCTGGTTACTATTTTGGCAACCGTTGTGATTTCGCTATTCGTTTATTTGACGGACCACCTCATTGGCATCGTTTTGAATGTCGTTTACGGCTAACGAATCCACCACAATCATACTCTGAATCATCGTACGTGCTGATGGAGACCCCGAAAGAAAAAACCATCCAAAAATGGTATGTCTTGAGAACGTTTTCAGGGCACGAGAAAAAGGTAAAAACGTACCTCGAAAGCGAAGCCGAGCGGCTGGGTATCGACGATAAGCTGAGTGAAATCATGATCCCGACCGAGACCGTTTTCGAAATGCGCCGCGGTAAGAAAAAGACGAGGGAAAAGACATTTTTCCCGGGCTATATCCTGATAAATGCCCATCTCGACAACGCGCTGAAGCACGTTATTGGGGGTATTCCGTCCGTCGTAGGTTTTCTGACAACGGGTGACCAACCCACACCACTCAGACCCGACGAAGTGATGAGGATCATGGGGAAAATGGACGAAGCGAGAGAAGCAGGTGAGCAGCCGGAGATTCCTTTCATGATCGGAGATGCCATCAAAATCGTCGACGGTCCGTTTAACAACTTCATTGGCACGGTTGAAGAAGTGTATCCAGACAAGATGAAAGTCAAAGTCATGGTTTCCATTTTTGGCCGAAAAACGCCTCTGGAGCTCGACTATCTGCAGATTGAACACGAAGAGTAAACACTTCAAGAACCGTTTCATCTTCACGGGTTCTTACCGAAACTGATCATCCGATACGGAACAAGGTAGTTGGGTGATCATATATAATCGGCTAGTGTGTTTTAGCATCTTTTTAAGCGGGAGCCAGCACCCAGGCGTTCTGACCGCAATCATATATGGCGAAAAAGATTGACGGCTACATTAAGCTCCAGATTCGAGCTGGTGTGGCAAATCCGGCACCTCCAATCGGCCCTGCTCTTGGTCAACATGGTGTCAGCATCATGGAATTCTGTAAGCAGTTTAACGCTGCGACACAGGATCAGATGGGGACGATCCTCCCGGTTGTTGTTACCGTTTATGCGGATAAGTCCTTCTCTTTTATCGTAAAGAGCCCGCCCGCAGCCGTGTTGCTCAAAGACGCTGCCCGCATCAAGTCCGGCGCAGCCGACTCCCTTCGTGAACACGTTGGAACGGTCTCCTGGAAACAATGCCTGAAGATAGCGGAGAGAAAAATGGAAGATTTGAACGCCCATGATCTGGAGGCCGGTGCGATGATGATAGCAGGCACGGCACGTTCAATGGGTATTGAAGTGCAAGGCATCCCAAAACAGGCCTAGCAACTCGAATAGAGCTTCTACCAATACGAAGACAATTATAAACCGCGGGAGCTTGCACCCTGACCGCAGGCGTTTGAACCGCAGAGATCTTGCTGATCATGGCTAAAAGAGGGAAGCGGTATCAGGCTGTACGAGAGCTTGTTAATGCAGCCGAAGGTCCAATGGATGTAGTTCGTGCCATTGGTCTGCTCAAACAAACCTCATTCGCCAAATTCGACGAATCCGTCGATATTGATATTCGGTTGGGTGTCGATCCACGACACGCCGATCAAATGGTCAGAGGCACCGTGGCGCTGCCCCATGGAACCGGCAAAGACGTTCGAGTCCTGGTTCTGGCAAATGAAAGTAAGCAGGAAGAGGCGACCGAAGCCGGAGCGGATCATGTGGGCCTGGAGGATTATGTCGAGAAAATTCAGAAGCAGGGTTGGCTTGACTTTGACGTAATGATCGCCACTCCCGACGTTATGGCCCAGGTCGGTAAGCTGGGTCGCGTTTTGGGACCGAGAGGATTGATGCCGAATCCGAAAACCGGCACCGTTACGATGAACGTCGCGCAGGCCGTGAAGGAAGTGAAAGCAGGAAAGATTGATTTTCGAGTCGACAAGGCCGGGATTTTACACGCAGCCATTGGTAAAGCATCATTCAGCGAAGAACAGCTCCGCGAAAACGCCGATGCGTTTCTTCGTGAAGTCCTGCGTTTGAGACCGGCCGCGGCCAAAGGGATATATATGCGTTCCATCACGCTTTCATCGACGATGGGCCCCGGTATTTCCATTGACAGAGGAGAAGTTCTGGCTGCGCTTAGATAGCGGAAGCATGTTCAGAAATCTACCGCGCGATGCGGAAGCAGACTGAGTGATAGAATTATGGCGATGACGAAAGAACAAAAGACGGCAGCGGTCCAAGAGTTGGTCGGCAAGCTCGAAGAGGCGCCCACCGTTTACCTGACGAATTATTCGGGTCTTACAGTAGCCCAGGCCAACAATTTACGCGGTCAATTTCGAGCTGCGGGCGTCGAGTTTAAGGTGGTCAAAAACACGCTCCTGAAGCTGGCAATGGATAAGGTCGGCGGTTATGATGAGCTCCTGGATTATTTGAATGGTCCTACGGCGATCGCGTTTACACAAGAGCCGGCCGCACCTGCCCGCGTTATTAAGAAATTCGTAAAGGAATCCAAGACGGAGAATCCATCTCTGAAAGGCGCAATCGTTGAGGGAGCCATCTTTCATCAGGATGCTCTGAATATACTCGCGGACCTCAAGTCCACGGACGAGCTTCTCGGCGATATCGTCAGTCTGCTTATGGGGCCGATGTCCAATATCGTCAGTGCCATTCAAGCACCTGGAAGCAATTTGGCGGGCGCTGTAAAAGTATTGGCTGAGCGCGAAGCATAGAATCTAACGGTCGAATCGTCTGAAAGAACAAAATTTTCGAATATCAACACACCGAAACCATAAGAGGCAGCGTAGCTCAGAAGAGCAGAGACCGCTGCAGGAATAAAGAGGAACCAATGGCAGACATTAAGAAAATTGCAGAGCAGCTAGTTGACCTGAGTATCAAGGACGCCAGTGAATTGGCTACGCTTCTCGAGGAGGAGTATGGGATTAAACCTGCAGCCGCGGCGGTTGCGATGGCAGGCCCAGGAGGCGGAAACGGCGTGGCGGCAGCTGAAGAGCAGACCGAGTTCGACGTTATTCTGACATCGATTGGCGAAAAGAAGATCAATGTCATCAAGGAGGTTCGCGCGATCACAGGCCTTGGTCTCAAGGAAGCCAAAGAAGTCGTCGATGGAGCTCCCAGCACGGTCAAAGAGGCGGTATCCAAAGACGAAGCTGATCAGATTAAGACCAAACTTGAGGAAGCAGGCGCCGGAGTCGAACTCAAATAGAACTTCTCAGCATGCTGTCAAGGGCCATTTTCAGTACGGAATCAACGTTCCGTTCCCAGATTTCGGGGACGGTTCTCCGTGTTTCTGATCCCGGATCCTTGACAATAAAATGGAGCGGTGTCCCGCACTCGCTCATTTATTTATAGAAATGACCGGTACGCAACGTGCCGAATCATTTCTAGAGCAATCATGGAAATCGATTGAATTATGGCCACTGTCAAAAGTCAGAGCACTCGAACTAGCTTTTCACGTATCGAGAGCGTTCACGACTACCCGGATTTTCTCGACGTACAATTAAAATCTTATCACGAGTTCGTTCAGGACGAGATACCCCCTGAGGAAAGAGTAGACTTCGGGCTTCAGTCAGTTTTTAAAGAGCATTTTCCGATTCAGGACAGCCGTGAGAGATATACGCTCGAGTTCATCAATTACATTCTCGATTCTCCAAAGCACTCTGTTGAAGAATGCATTGCGCAGGGATTGTCTTTCTCGGTTCCATTGAAAGCCAAACTACGCCTTTCGAGTAAGGCAGATGAGGACGAAGATGAGGCGGAAGAGGCGGTAGAGCAGGAAGTGTATCTCGGAAACCTGCCCTTCATGACCGAACGCGGTACGTTCGTTATCAATGGCGCCGAACGTGTGGTTGTGTCTCAGCTTCACCGAAGTCCAGGCGTATTTTTTGGCCAAAGTGTTCATCCGAACGGTACAGAGCTGTTTTCAGCACGGGTGATCCCTTTCCGCGGATCCTGGATTGAATTTTCGACCGATGTCGGCAACATGATGTGGGCCTACATCGACAGGAAGAAGAAGCTTCCAGTGACGACGCTTCTTCGGGCCCTGGGATATTCCTCCAATGGAGAAATCGTTTCTTTGTTTGATCTTGCCGACGAAGCATCCGTCAAGACCAAGCGCGGATATGCTAAGCTCGTAGGTCGCCAACTTGCAGCGACGGTTTCGGTCGAACGGGTGACCGAGGTTGTGGACGAAGACACGGGGGAAGTTTTAGAAGAGCGCAAGGAACGCGAAATCATTCTTCCCGCTCAGCACGAGTTGACCGAAGAGGACTACGATACACTCAAAGAGGCCGAAATTGAATCCGTATATTTGATTCGGGAGGATTCAGACGACGATTCTCTTGACAAGTCCACACTTCTGAATACGCTTAAAAGAGATCCGACGCACTCCGAGGCCGAAGCTCTTGAATATCTGTATTTGCAACTGCGCGGCACGGAAGCGCCGGACATAGAAACAGCCCGAGGTGTTCTCGAGCGCCTCTTCTTCAGTGACAAGCGATACGATCTGGGAGAGGTGGGTCGGTACCGCATCAATTCCCGACTGAGACTGAAGCAGGGTCTTGACATGCTGACCCTGACACGCGAAGACATCATTGCGATCGTGAAAGAATTGGTCATGCTTCGCAATGGCCGCAGCAAGGTCGATGACATCGACCATCTTGGCAATCGCCGTGTGCGCTCGGTGGGTGAACAGTTAGCTTCTCAATTCTCTCTGGGACTGGCCCGGATGGCCAGGACAATCAAAGAGCGAATGAATCTCCGCGACGCGGAAAAGCTTACGCCACAGGATCTGGTCAATGCCAGAACCGTCTCGTCGGTCATCAATACCTTCTTTGGCACGAATCAACTCAGTCAATTCATGGACCAGACGAATCCGCTGGCTGAGTTGACTCATAAACGACGCATGTCGGCGCTTGGACCCGGTGGCCTCACTAGAGAACGTGCAGGGTTCGAGGTTCGAGATGTTCACTATACCCATTACGGGCGTCTTTGCCCCATTGAGACTCCTGAAGGACCGAACATTGGTTTGATTTCGTCTCTATGCGTGCACGGACGTGTGAACAGCTATGGTTTTATCGAGACCCCATATCGTATTGTAAAAAAGGGAAAAGTTTCTAAGAAGATTCAGTATATGACGGCTGAAGAAGAAGACAACGTCGTCATCGCGCAGGCCAACGCCCCTCTCCGGGAGAACGGCACCTTTGCAAACAAGTACGTCAAGTGTCGCCATCGCGGGGACTTTCCCATCGTCCAGCCAAATGACGTTCAATTCATGGACGTGGGACCGAATCAGATTGTATCGCCCGCGGCAAGTTTGATTCCTTTCCTAGAGCATGACGATGCGAATAGAGCCCTCATGGGGTCAAACATGCAGCGTCAGGCCGTACCTCTTTTGCGCTCTGAAGCACCTATAGTTGGAACGGGTTTAGAAGGGCGCGTCGCTCGCGATTCCAGGGCGGTTCTCGCGGCGGAAGGGAAGGGAGAAGTCACGTATGTAGATGCCAATAAGATCGTCATCAAATACGACCGATCGGCCAAGCAGGAGGAATTGTCTTTCGATGATCCCATCACGTCGTACTCGTTGACCAAGTTTCGTAGAACCAATCAGGATACTTGTGTAAATCAGCATCCTATTGTTAAAGTCGGGCACCGTGTTCAGGAGGGTACCATTCTTACAGATGGATTTGCGACGGATAAAGGCGAGCTGGCGCTCGGCAAAAACGTGCTGGTGGCCTTTATGCCTTGGCGCGGATACAATTTTGAAGACGCCATCGTAATCTCTGAACGACTGGTCTCAGATGATGTCTACACGTCGATCCACATTGAGGAGTTTGAACTCCAGGTTCGTGATACGAAACGAGGCGAAGAAGAGCTGACTCGCGAAATTCCGAACGTTTCAGAGGAGGCAACCAAAGATCTGGATGAGAGAGGTATCATCCGCATTGGCGCTGAAGTGAAGGCCGGTGATATTATTGTCGGTAAGATCACGCCGAAAGGGGAGTCGGACCCGACCCCGGAAGAGAAACTCCTTCGTGCCATTTTTGGAGATAAAGCTGGAGACGTAAAAGACGCATCCCTCAAGGCTTCTCCAGGAATGAAGGGTGTCGTCATCGATACGAAACTGTTCAGCCGCCGCAAGCTTGATCCGGCATCCAAAAAGGTTGAGACTAAGCGACTGGCAGAAATCGATCAGGATCGTGAGCTAAGCTTGAATGATCTGAACGAAAAGTTCTGGGAGAAATTCTTCAGCCTTTTGGCTGGCGAGAAAGCAGCGGACCTGGTAGATCGTGAAGGCCGCGTCATCGTTTCGAAGGATGCCAAGATCGAGCAGAAGAAATTTAACGACGTCGAACCCCTACAGATCGATCCGCGAGCTGCTTTTACCTCCGATAGCGCTGTGAACAAGAGTGTTAAACAGCTCATCCGGAATTACGAAAAAGAAGAAAAGGATATCCAGGGTACGGCGAAGCGGGAAAAGCATCGCGTCCAGATGGGTGATGAACTACCCCCGGGAATCGTGCAGCTTGCCAAAGTTTATGTGGCTAAGAAACGAAAGATTCAAGTCGGAGATAAAATGGCCGGCCGTCACGGCAACAAGGGTGTTATTGCCAAGATCGTTCCCGTTGAGGATATGCCTTTTCTGGATGATGGAACACCGGTGGATATTGTTTTGAATCCGCTAGGTGTCCCATCTCGAATGAATCTCGGACAGATTTATGAAACGCTGCTTGGATGGGCCGGAAAGCGACTCGGTGTATCCTTCGCGACCCCGATATTTGACGGTGCGACCGTTGACGATGTAGCCACTAAAATGGAGGAAGCCGGATTACCAGTCGATGGCCGGACTCAACTTTACGATGGACAATCAGGTATCGCGTTCGATCAGGAAACGACTGTCGGGTACATTTACATGTTAAAGCTCAGTCACTTGGTAGAGAACAAGATTCACGCCCGCTCCATCGGTCCATACAGCCTCATTACGCAGCAGCCGCTAGGTGGGAAGGCCCAATTTGGGGGCCAGCGCCTTGGAGAGATGGAAGTCTGGGCCTTGTATGCCTACGGTGCTGCGAATGTGCTCCAGGAGATGCTCACGTACAAATCAGACGATGTGCAAGGTCGTTCGAAAGCGTACGAGAGCTTGGTTAAGGGAGACTTAATGCCTGAAGCCGGGACACCTGAGAGCTTTAACGTGCTCGTGAGAGAACTACAAGGACTTGGCCTGGAAGTCAATTTAGACTGATCGCGCATCGGACCCGGGGCCGTTCCCCGAGATTCTCGATGCCCAATGAACGGACTTTAAAATACCGCGATCAAATATGCCGTACGGAAAGACACAGAATATCAAGAAGAACTTTACCCAGATAACCATTAGCCTGGCTTCTCCAGAGTCCATTCTGGAACGGTCATACGGTGAGGTACTCAAACCGGAGACGATCAACTATCGATCGTTCAAACCCGAAAAAGACGGTCTCTTTTGTGAGAAAATTTTCGGCCCGGTAAAGGATTGGGAATGCCATTGCGGCAAGTACAAGCGAATCCGATACAAAGGTATCATCTGCGACCGGTGTGGGGTTGAAGTAACCCAAAAATCGGTGCGCCGTGAGCGGATGGGGCACATCACGCTTAGCGTACCCGTGGTCCATATTTGGTACTTCAAAACACTTCCCAACAAGATCGGTCACCTGTTGGGTATCCGTTCGAAAGACCTCGAACGCATTATCTACTACGAAAATTACGTTGTCGTTCACCCCGGCGCCGCCGCCAGCCTGGGTATTGAGGAGAAGCAGCTTCTCTCCGAAGACGAATATTTCAATATTCTTTATCAGATTCGAGAGGACAACAACCGTCTCGATGACGACGACCCGGAAAAATTCGTAGCCAAAATCGGCGGCCACGCCGTCGAAGAATTGCTGACGCGACTTGACCTGGTCATGCTTTCCAAGGAACTCCGATTCCAGATCAAGACGGAATCCAGTCAGCAACGAAAAGCCGAAGCGCTCAAGCGTCTTTCTGTTGTTGAATCGTTCCGGGACGCCAATCGGCGCATGGAAAATCGTCCGGAATGGATGGTCATGCGCGTAATCCCTGTTATTCCGCCTGAACTTCGACCGCTTGTTCCACTGGAGGGTGGTCGATTTGCGACCAGTGACCTGAACGACCTCTATCGCAGGGTAATCATCCGCAATAATCGTCTCAAGCGCTTAATTGACATCAAGGCGCCCGAGGTTATTCTTCGAAATGAGAAGAGAATGCTTCAGGAAGCCGTCGACTCACTCTTTGACAACAGTCGCAAGGCGAACGCGGTTCGTTCCGACTCAAACCGTGCGCTCAAATCCCTCTCGGACATGCTGAAAGGGAAGCAGGGTCGGTTCCGTCAGAATTTACTTGGAAAACGTGTTGACTATTCCGGCCGTTCGGTCATTGTCGTGGGTCCGGAACTCTTGCTCCACCAGTGTGGACTGCCGAAAGAAATGGCAGTCGAGCTTTTCAAGCCGTTCATCATCCGGAAGCTGATCGAACGAGGCATCGTCAAGACCGTCAAGAGTGCGAAGAAAGTCGTCGACCGGCGGACGGCCGACGTATGGGACATACTGGAGAAGGTGATCAAGGGCCGACCGGTTCTCCTTAACCGTGCTCCAACGCTTCACCGCCTAGGTATCCAGGCGTTTCAGCCTATTCTTATTGAAGGGAAAGCCATTCAGCTTCATCCTCTCGTCTGTACGGCATTTAACGCCGACTTTGACGGAGACCAAATGGCCGTTCACGTTCCACTCAGTGACGATTCGGCGCTTGAGGCCATGTTGTTGATGCTTTCCAGCCACAACATTCTTAGTCCGGCGCACGGTGGTCCTGTCACGGTGCCAACCCAGGACATGGTTCTCGGTCTCTACTATATGACCAAGTCTCGCGCGGGTAAGAAAGGAGAAGACATGCGCTTTTCCAGCATGGTCGAGGCCCATCAGGCTTTTGATCAGGGCGTTGTTGATTTGCACGCAAAAATCCATGTTCGGTTAGACGATGGTCAATTAGTCAACACGACTATGGGACGCGTTCTCTTCAATGAGGTCGTGCCGCCTGGGGTTGGATACATAAACGAGGTGCTCACAAAGAAAAATCTTCGGAGCATCATCGGGCGCGTATTAAAAGCTACTGGATTTCCGGAGACGTCCCAGTTCCTGGATAACATCAAGAAGCTTGGATTTGAGCGCGCCACAACCGGTGGTCTCACGTTCTCGCTTTCGGATATTGTTGTCCCAGAGGAGAAAGAAAAGCTGATCAATGCTGCTTTGATCGAAGTGGACAAGGCTCGATCCAACTATTCGAAGGGCTTCATCACGGAGAACGAGCGATACAACCAGGTTATCGATATTTGGACGCATACCAATAACCAGGTCTCGGAAGTTCTGTTTGAGACGCTCACGAAAGACCAGGAAGGGTTTAATGCCATCTATATGATGGCCGACTCGGGGGCTCGAGGGTCGAAGGAGCAGATTCGCCAGCTGGGAGGAATGCGTGGTTTGATGGCCAAGCCTCAAAAGAGCCTTGTCGGTAGTGCGGGCGAGATTATTGAGAATCCGATTATTTCGAATTTCAAGGAAGGTCTTTCCGTTCTGGAGTATTTCATTTCGACGCACGGTGCGCGTAAAGGACTCGCCGATACGGCCCTGAAAACGGCCGATGCTGGATATCTGACGCGTCGCCTCGTGGACGTCGCCCAGGATATGACGGTTACTCTGAATGACTGCGGAACCCTTCGCGGGATACGAATTTCGGCGTTGAAGGACAACGAAGAAGTGGTTGAACCTCTGGCCGACCGTATTCTTGGTCGCGTTTCTGTCCACGACGTGAATGATCCACTGACAGACGACATCCTTGTTGCCGCGAATGACTTAATCGACGAGGAAAAAGCTAGATCCATTGCGGAAACCTCGATTGAGGAAGTCGAGATTCGATCCGTTCTAACGTGTGAGTCGCGTCGCGGCGTTTGCGCGCTATGCTATGGAAGAAATCTGGGTAGTGGGCGTCTTGTTGAAACAGGCGAGTCCGTCGGTGTGGTTGCGGCGCAGTCCATCGGTGAACCCGGTACGCAGCTCACGCTCCGAACCTTCCATATTGGTGGTACGGCGAGCCGTATTTCAGCTGAAAGCACGATTCAGACCAAATTCAGTGGAAAAGTCAAGTTCGAAAACCTGCGTACGGTTTCCTTCGAAGACGGAGACGAAACCAAAGAAGTGGTCCTCTCTCGACAAGGTGAAGTGCGAATCATGGATCCATCGGAATCCAGCAGACAGCTTATCTCCTATCTAATTCCGTACGGCGCGGAAGTGCTCGTGTCGAAAAATAGAAAGGTGGAGAAAGGACAGATAATAGCCAGTTGGGATCCGTACAACAGTGTCATCATGTCCGAAGTGACTGGAAAAGTCGGGTATCAGGACATCGTCGAGGGTACAACGTTCCGTGAGGAATCTGACGAACAGACGGGATACAAGGAAAAGGTTGTCGTCGAAAGTCGCGAGCGTACACTTACGCCCGCTATTTTGATCAAGTCAAAGGACGGATCGACTCGAGAGTACCCGCTACCGGTCCGCGCCCGCATCCAGGTTGACGACAAAGAATTCGTCTCAGCAGGATGCATTCTGGTCAAGATTCCTAGACAGTCTGCTAAAACGCGAGACATTACGGGAGGTCTGCCACGTGTGACAGAGTTGTTCGAAGCTCGCACACCAGCAGATCCGGCGGTGGTTACGGAAATCGATGGCATCGTCGCATTCGGTGGTAGAAAGCGTGGTTCGCAAGAAGTCATCGTCACGAGTAGGGACGGATCCGAATCCAAAACCTATCTGGTTTCGCTGACCAAACACAGGCTCGTTCACGAAAATGATTTCGTACGCGCCGGCGAACCGCTGTCAGATGGTCAAGTCTCGCCACAAGATATTCTATCTATTCTAGGGCCTCGTGCTGTGCAGGAGTATCTCGTGAATGAGATCCAGGAGGTTTATAGACTCCAGGGAGTAACCATTAATGACAAGCATATCGAAACGATTGTTCGTCAGATGATGCAGAAAGTGAAGGTAGTCGATGCGGGTGATACAACGCTACTGGAAGCCGACTTGGTTGATCGTTTCGTCATGGAGGACATGAACGACAGGCTGTACGACAATTTCGTGATCACAAAGCCTGGCGAATCTGGCCTTCAGATCGGCGAAGTAATTGACCGACGACGCCTTAGAGAGGTCAATTCCCGTATGACGCGTCAGGATATGAAGCAGGCCGAAGTACGCGATACGCAGCCTGCGGTGGCTGAACCCGTACTGCTGGGAATAACCCAGGCTGCCCTATCCACGGATTCATTTATTTCGGCCGCTTCATTCCAGGAAACCACGAAAGTGCTTACGGAAGCGGCCATCACTGCCAAGGTCGATCCGTTGTACGGTCTCAAGGAAAATGTGATCGTTGGACACCTGATTCCAGCGGGTACCGGTCAACGCGCGTTCCGCGACATCGTCGTCGGGTCCAAGACCGAACTCGAGGAATTCCAGGCTGCGCTTGGTACTGAGGACACTGAAGATGCGCTTGGAGGTGCTGGATCACCTTCGGCGGTCGAGGCCTAAGCACCTCTCTTCCTTTGTACATAAACGGTTGTTTCGGTTGAAGCTGCGAATGCCCAACCGAATCGAGTTGATGTGTTTGATCTGAATCGGCTGGACATGGCCAGGTCGGTCGCAAGAAGATGATATGATCCGTCTTGGAATAATCGGTACGGGATCGATGGCCGAAGTCCATGCCGAGGCATTCGATCAGATTGAGGGCGTTTCGTGTACAGCTTGTTGTGACCTGGATTTGGATCGAGCCTCGTTGTTCGCGGAGAACTTCAAGATTCCGAACGTCTATCCGGATTCATCAGACCTGATCAATGAGGCTGAAATCGATGCGGTAAGTATCGTTACGCCGGATCGTTTCCATGCTCCGATTGCCCTTCAGGCACTGGGAAAGGGTTTACATGTTCTCTGCGAAAAACCCCTGGCTACGTCAGTCAAAGATGCAAAATGCATGACCGTAGCAGCTCACGATGCGGGCGTCGTCCATATGGTAAACTTCTCCTATCGGCGATCAGCGGCACTCCTGGCGGCGAAGGAAATGGTTGCGAGTGGAGAAATCGGGCGTCTGCTTCATGTAGAGGCTCAATACCTGCAGTCATGGCTTGTCTCGAAGGCCTGGGGTGACTGGCGAGAGGAGGACACGTGGTTATGGCGACTGTCGAAAAAGCACGGTAGCGGAGGAGTCCTGGGGGACATCGGCGTTCACATGCTCGACTTTGTAACCTATTGCGCTGGCGATGTAGACTGGCTTCGATGCGATCTCCGGACATTCAGCAAAGTTGAGGGCAATCAGGTGGGCCCGTACGAGCTGGATGCCAATGATTCTGCTGTTCTGACATTATCTTTTGAGAATGGTGCGCTCGGTACGCTGCATATGAGTCGGTGGGCAGCGGGGCACCTGAATTCAATCGGTGTGTCGCTATACGGTGAAAGGGGAGCGCTTCGAATCGATCTTGACGAATCCTATGAGACGCTTCAGTGTTGTTTGGGTGAAGATGTCGACGAGGCCATTTGGAAGACAAAAACGTTGGAACCGGCGCCTTCAATCTTCGAACGGTTTGTGCGCGGTATTCAAACGGGCGTTCCGGAAGGGCCAAATTTCGATAGAGGGACGTACGTCCAAAAACTCCTGGATTCGGCCTATCGTTCAGATGCAACAAACGAGCAAATCTTTTTGAGTCAGTAACCCATTGAGAAGTTTACGGCTCCGGATTGGGCCGGAATTCACCTCCCCTGCATTGCTTCAGATAATTCAGGGCAAACACCTGGCCGGTCATCTCCAATTCGTCTCGATAAACCGGGTCGTGCCAACCCTCGATATCTACGGAACCTTTGAACTCCCCGGCTCTCAATTCAGTGAATATATTCGTCCAGTCGGTGTCCCCGAATCCCGGAGTGCGATGATACGAGAATATTTTGGAGCCACGGATTCCAATCTCCCGAATGGTATCCGTATTGATCGTAGCACATTTCCCATGGATATGAAAAATCTTCTGCACCCACGTACGAAGTTGGGGAAGTGGTTCGATCAGATTAATCATCTGGTGGCACGGCTCCCATTCCAATCCAACGTGATCGTCGGGAAGAGCGTCGAACATGAGTTCCCAGGCATCCGGACCGTGGGCGATATTCCAGTCTCCGGTGTTCCAGTCTCCACCCATCGAACAATTCTCAAATCCAATTTTCAGGCCCAATTCTCCGGCCTGATCGACGATTGGAGCAAATACTTCAGTAAATTTGGGAATGGACTCGGGAATTGGCCGATTTATTATTCGTCCAGTAAAACCCCCAATCACACCGGCCCCAAACGCATCCGCATGGCGTATGAGCTGGGACCAACTCTCCCGGGTTGCTAAAGCCTCCTTCGAATCGAGAAGCGGATTTCCGTATACGCCCAGCGAACTGATCACGGCATTAGATCCATCGAGCACAGCCAGAATCCGATCGGCGAGTGCCGGCAAATCAAGATTATTCACAGCTGAGCCAAACGTCAATTGAAAAGACTCAAATCCATGGGGAAGTATTTGCTCGATATAATTTGCTGGATCCGAGGACGTGCCGTCTACCAGAGTGCCAATCCGAATTGATCTGACGGGATTTGGGTTCATAAACGCTGCATGATACCGGATGTTAAAAGTGGCTGTCTATTCTGAGGTATCGCTTAAATGCCGGCCCCAACAATGTACGAGGGCCTTCGTGTACGCGAGGGAGCGTTCTAAATTTTCGACCGTATTCCACTCAAATCGGCTGTGGTAGTCGTACCCACCGTTGAACACATTGGGCGTAGGTAATCCTTTCTCAGATAACCGGGCACCATCGGTACCTCCACGGATAATTTCCTCCTTTAATTCAATGCCCATATCCAATGCGGCTTCAAAAGCGATTTCGATCGTACGAATATCCAGCTCCTCGATATAGGAGCGCATGTTTTTATACTCATCTTTGATCTCGAGAGAAATACTGGCTCCGGGGTATTCTTCGCGCTTTCTATCCACCACAGAACTCAGAAACTGTTTTCGCTCCACTAAACCTGACGAGCTAAAGTCACGAAGGATGATCTGGGCGTTTGCCGAGGTGACATCACCCGCCGACGTCGTGTGGGCATGATAGTAGCCTTCCCGATCCTCCGTCGTCTCGGGCGCTTCATCGGCTGGAAGAGACGCGACGATCTCTGCGAGAATTCGGACAGCGTTGACCAATACACCTTTTGCATAGCCGGGATGTACCGATAGACCAGCCACCTTGACATAGCCGACAGCAGCGTTAAATGTCTCAAATGAAATGGTGTCAATTCCGCTACCATCCAGCGTATAGGCGACAGAGGCGCCCAGTTGGTCAAGATCCAGATGGTCGACTCCACGACCAATCTCCTCGTCGATTGTAAAACAAAGCCGGATCGTTGGTCGAGGGGACTCATCCCGGAGGAGATCCTCGGCTAATTGGACCAAGATCGCGACTCCGGCTTTATCATCGCTCCCCAAAAGCGTTGTCCCGTCGCTCGTAATTACGCGTTCTCCCTTGTGTCGAAGAAGTGCAGGTTGCCGCTCGGGGTCTAACTTGACCGCGGGATCCCCCGGGAGTACGATCGTGCCGCCGTCATATGGAGGATGCACCATTGGGAGTACGTTCGCCCCCGATTCGGCCGGAGCCGTATCCATATGGGCCAAAAGTGCAAGTACGGTCTGTTTCCCATGCGAGTTTGCGTTCAGCGTTCCCGGAATGGTGGATACAACATATCCGTACTGATCCATTTCGACATCTTTCAGGCCGATTTCGCACAACTCGTCCACAAGAACACGCGCCAGATTCTTTTGCTTTTCGGTCGAAGGGACGGTCTCGGATGTCGGATTCGATTGGGTGTCAATTCGCACATAGCGAAGAAATCGCCGAGTAACAGGGGGAAACGTGTGTTCAGGATCTCCGATATTCATTCGCTGGGAATACTTGAGGACTCCGTGTTTGAATCAACAGAGTCATGACAGATAATGGAAATCGCTGAGACGATTTCACGCTCGGTGGTTCCTCCAACCGGTCTATTTAGAAGCCGTCCGTTGACAACGAACGAGGATGAACCACCGCCGTCCAGATTAAGCGCTTCTTTGACTCCAAGATTCAGAAGAATCTGTGCCAAATCGTTTAGGTTGACCCCTCTACTCTCGGACTGTCGTCCATCGACGACAAGAAGGATTAAGTGACCATCACCTGTAATACCTACGGCTGTTCTGGGATGTACGTTAGGAATCGCAGACTGATCAAATAGCTCCTCATTCACGGTTATGTTGAATTTTCCTTCGCGGAGAAGGGAGGGTCCGGCCGAGACAGCGTGGCGAACGGGCCAGTGCGCCGCCTCACTTCTTTCCAATACTGACGAATCAGAGACTAAGGAGCTTCGAGGCGGTTTTGGCCATGCAAAAACTGAATCTCCCTGTGATGTTACCCATCGGATGGCGACGGACCCATCGTGTGCAAATCCGATGGCGGCGCGTGCCACCTCATATCGCTTATCATCGCGGAAGAGACGTTGAGTAGCACTTCGGACTAACTCGCTGTCTATTACCAGCAACCCGATGTGCCGTGCCTGCTTATCCTGTACTGAGAAATATCCTGCGTTGACCGACAGGCACGCCCCCGAATTCTGAGAAAGACTGGAGGTCGTCTCTTTTCCATCGTCATCGCCAGACGCCTCTACATGAATACTGACCGATGGTGACGAGAGACTCACCCGAGCATACCAAGCGTGCAGCGGAGTTTCGTCATCTCGACCCTCATACACGCCGATCGAGGCAGGCAACGCACCCACTTCGGAGGTGATATCGTTCCAGGCTATGGCTGGACTGCCTGAAGAGACTGTGCGAGTTCGGCACGCGGCAAGTCCGCTCAGAACTGTAATTATTAAAAAGAGAACCCGCGAAAACGAATTCATGGCCGATGCCCAAAAGATGGTGGCCCGAAGGTAATTCGAATCAGGGATAAACGTTCGCTCTTTCGTTCATTTGAATCCCTTCACCGACGTTTTCGTCAAACGCGCGTGTGAACTCTCCGAAGTAATCGCTATCTACCGACAGCCTCTGCGCAAACCAAAATCGAACAGAAGTTGTCCAATCCCCGAAGAATCGATTCATGAATTCACGAATGAATTCGAGCGAAACCGAGCTCGTTCAGGCTGCGCAGGGAGGAGATACTCTTGCGTTCGAGGAGTTGATCCGTCGTTATGAGCGGCGTCTCCTCCAGGTTGCTCATGGTATCATGGGAAATATGCAGGATGCATACGACGCCTACCAGGACGGAATTATCCGGGCATATACCAAGCTCGACTCATTTCGATTCGAGAGTTCATTCGGGACTTGGCTTACACGAATTGTTATCAATCAATCACTTAATCTAAAGAAAAAGCTCCGCTGGAGCAGTCGACTTTCACTCGATACCTTGATGAGTGACAAGATGGAATTTGAGGAAATTTCTCACGCGGAGCAGCCCGACGAATTAATGGTACGGACCGAACTTTCAGCGACCATTCAGATGAGCCTAGATAATCTCTCTGACCGAGAGCGAACGGTATTTGTACTCAAGCATCAGCATGGCTACAAACTGAGGGAGATCGCGGTAATGCTGGAATGTGCAGAAGGCACGATAAAGAATTATATGTTCAGAGCGACCCAGAAGATGCGAAAAGCGCTTGGTGCGCATGCGCCCGTTACTTCCGCATCGACCCTGGGATCAGATTAATAGAGTGCACGACCCATGTTGAATTCATCTTCCTGCAAGCACGACAAGAAAGACCTCGTTTTTCACTATTACGGCGAGTTGAACGAGGCAGAAACGGCTCTGGTGGATCTGCGTCTTCAGAGCTGCCCCGCGTGTGAGGAATACTACGCCGGGCTTGTTTCCATGGAGTCCGTTTTTCCGCGCACTCCGTCGGTCGAGCCGGATGAATCCGTAATGGCTGCGATCCGAGCGGCAACGACACGTCGTTTGCGAGAGAGGGAGGGTCAAAGATCTCATGGGATTGCGCGTCGTAGTATCATCTGGTCCGTGCCGGCGTGGGCTCGTGTTTCGCTTGCAACTGCCGTAGTCGTGCTGGCTTTCGTTGGAGGGCGCTACTCAATGGGGGACGGCGCGGTGCCACTCAGTGGTGGGAATGATTCGATGATCGCAGACATTTCGAATATTCTGTTCGACGTCGAGACGGGTGAGGTCCATGTGGAATATCGGTCCATCGGCACGAGTTCAGTGCGAGGTTCACTGGATGATCAGAACATTCGAACGCTGCTTAACCATGCACTCACCAATAGGGATAATCCAGCAACCCGCCTGAGAGCGGTAAAAATGTTGAATATGCTCGAACCTGAGGTCGTTCGACCGGATAATGAGTTAGCCAGCGCTTTGGGAGTCATCATTCGAGATGACCCGAACGATGGCATGAAGCTTCAAGCTATCTCAGCGTTAAGAAAAGTATATGGCGGAGCCGAGTTGGGTAGTGAATTAAGAGATTTGCTCATGCAGATTTTGGACACGTCGCCGAACAGTGCGCTTAGGATCGAAGCGCTCAAGGTGTTGACGGAGAGCGAACTGGCACGCCAAGATCTTACCCGCGTTTTGGCGAGGGCTTCGCGAGACAATAATAGTTTTGTTCGATTTCGGGCGCGGACGGTTATGAACGATCTTGACGGGACCATCCCCTTAGAGCAGCTGAACTAATCATTGCATACCATGCTACTTCTTCGATTATCAACATTGGTCGCCCTCTTAATATGCACGGTTGCTTCTGTCCGGGCACAAACAATATCCAGGGTTAGAAATGGATTCGAAGTTGAAATCGAGCACACGTTCACGATTAAATCCGAGACATCTACCCTCGAGATTGAGCGGTACTCAGGAGATGTAGACCTCGTTGGCGGCGATCGCGACCAGGTGATCGTAAGAGAGGTCGTATATGTAAAAGCCAGAAATGAAGAGGAAGCCCGTGAGAAAGGCGTTCGGTTCTTTACCGAAATTGAGGAGACGGGGGACGGTATTCGGATTGAGGGTGCTCTTCGGTACGGGGACAATAAGAGCTTGTACGTCGAACTCGCTCGCGGAATGCGTGTGTTTGTTTCGACGACCAATGGCGATATTACGGTCTACTCTACAGATTCTGAAGTTGAACTGGGGACGGGACACGGAGACATCTCAGTCGTCCGGTCGTCATCAGACGTGGAAGTCCGCTCTGGAAACGGAGACATTGATATCTCTGATGTAGGTGGAACGGTGACTGCTTCGAGCGGTGCGGGAGACATCACACTGTCGGAAGTTGACGATTACGTTGATCTTGAAACCGGTGCCGGAGATATCGAAGTCGTTCGCGTTAAAGGAAGCGTTAAGGCTCAAACGGGTGGAGGAGATATCACGGTCGAAGAAGTCGCAGATCAGGTTGACCTTCGGACAGCGGGGGGAAGCATCGAGGCTTACCGAATAGCCGGATCGGCAGATTTGAGAACGGCTGGAGGGAGCATCGATGTGGTCGATATTGGGGGCAATCTATTCGCAAGCACGTTTGGTGGCGATATCGAAGGAAATTCTGTTGGCGGAACGATCTCGGCCGAAACGCTCGCCGGGGATATCGAGTTTTTCAACGTCCAAGATGATATCGTCGTTACGACGGAGGTGGGAGATATCACCGTCAGCATTAGAAATTCTGAGTTTCTGCAACATGGATTCGTCGAACTCCGTGCGGACAACGGGGACGTGGATCTCAGGTTGCCGAGAAACACAAACGCGAACGTTTCGATTGATCTTGGCTTCGATGGCGAGTTTGATACTCAAGACAGTCCTCGATCATTGCGGCTTAAGGAAATGACGCAGGGCCTTCGACGAGGACGTGTTCGAAGCGTGAAAGGAATCTTGAACGGGGGAGGTGGACGTATTGAAATCCGGACTGGTTCTGGAGAAGTTTCGATTGACGCTTCCAGATGAACAAAGAGTGCTAGAATGGCCAAAAAGGCGGAGAAATAATACGAATCCCTTGTAACCCCGTCGCGGAATGCCCGTAATGTCTATCGCCCACAGGAAACACATTTGTAGATCCAACCAACTAGAATGAAGTTTTTAGCTACAGTTTTCCTCCTGCTTTTCGTTGCTGCGACCGTTTCCCCAATGATTTCGCAGGCCAACGTCAAACCCGATCCGCGGAGCGACAAGCCCGGGACGAAAGACATTATCAAAGCACGTTTTGATGTGCGGCCCGGCGGAACGCTTTACATCGACATCGATCGAGGAACGATCCAAATTGAGACCTCGGGAGACGATGAGGTTTATGTCCAACTCAAGCGCGAGGTCCGAGGCGTGAGTTCTGAAGAGGAAAAAGAAATCCTCGAGCACCATGAGTACGACATTTCAAAGGATGGAAACAACGTGGTTGTAGAATCGCGATTTGATGCTGAGAACAGCGGGTCTTGGTCGTGGAGACGACTCCGTAAGAAGAGGGTATTTAAGCTGACCGTTACCATTCGCGTTCCAGAGCGCTATAACATCGACTTCGAGAATGGTGCCGGCAACGTTTCAATTGAAGACCTGGACGGTATGGTGGTGGGACGTACGGGAGCCGGAAACATAGTGGTCGGCGATATCAATGGTCCTGTCGATATTTCGTCCGGTGCAGGGAATATCGATATTGAGTCTGTGGTAGGCTACGTCGACGTTCGAACCGGAGCCGGCAACATTACGATAGACGACGTGGCCGGTGAAATCAATGCACAGACTGGAGCTGGAAACGTGGTGGCCACAGTTACAAGTCAACCGCGCGAGGATTCAGATCTTGGAACAGGCGCTGGAAATGTCACGGTATATCTTGCAGAGGACATTGCCGTGAATGTAGAAGCCCACTCAAGCCTTGGATCGGCAAGTTGTGATTTCGATCTCAGAGTCAAAGGGAAGTGGATGTCAAAATCCTTTGGCGGAGAATTAAACGGGGGTGGACCTGCGCTGACACTCCATTCGGGTGTCGGAAACGTCTCACTAAAAAGATATTAAGCCCAAACAGGCTTTGTAAAGAGGGTCGCGACTCGCATTGCGGCCTTTTTTTAATGACTTCCCACGGCCGACGTCGTTCCAGCCACGGCAGAATCAAAAGTCGTTTTTTCGTAACAGAAACTATTATCCGGTAACTTAACAGTGTTAAGTTATCACGTGGTCTATGGGACAAGAATCGAAAAACGGCCTTCAGCGGAGAATTTTGGATACCGCACGGCGCCTTTTGATCTCGGACGGCTACGCCCGTCTGTCCATGCGCAAGATTGCCAGGGAAATTGGTTATAGCGCGACAACCATTTATCTGCACTTCAAGAACAAAGACCAACTCGTCCATGCCCTGATCGAAGAGGGCGTTTCTCGATTGCATAGACGACTTCTTTCACGATCCAATCAGAATGGGGAGGGCGTTCGTAAACGACTTCGAAATCTCTGTAGTGAATACGTGGTTTTCGGCTTGGACAATCCTGAGTACTACGAGATTATGTATATGCTGCATCCAGAAAACCTGGCCAGGTATCCAGCCGACAAATACCGTCGGGCAAGAAAAAACCTGGAACTGCTTGCGAGCGTCTATCAGGAGGGTGTAGACGGAAACGTATTTCAGAGACTAGACCCCATGCTCGCGGCAAGCATCATCTGGTCCCATATGCACGGGGTCGTTTCCCTGATACTGTCCGAGCGATTTGATGCTCGGCTCGATAAGGATCGCGTGATAGGAGAATCCATAGAACGAGTGATAAGGGGATTCGAACCTGAACATCGAATTCGATCAACGGTGTGATATCAGACACGGATAATATTGCTAAACGAGTGGGAGAACGGTCTTTCCTGGGGCGCTCACTGCCGTCATTGCTGTACCACGCAAATGCGGTTTATCCAAATGATTCTGCATTCGTACAGAAAACGGAATCCGGTTGGAAGCCATTTGCATCGGACGAATTCCGTCGGTCGGCCGAGGAAACGGCTCTCGGGCTATTGGCTTCGAAGCTTGCTCCGGGCGATCGGGTAGCGATGTATATGGAAAGCGATGTCTATTTTTGTCTGGTCGATATGGGTTGCCTCATTGCCGGGCTCGTCGACGTACCCATTTACCTGACGCATACTCAAGAAACGGTCGAGTACGTTCTGGACCATGCCGAAGTCCACGCAATCGTGGTCTCGGATCTTGAAAAATTCCGAGATATTCTTCCGGCACTGATACAAAGCGAATCCGTGCACACTCTCATTCTGGTGGATGGCTCCGTTTTGCCGACAGAAGGCGAAGTACCAGAGCGGATTACTGTGACTACGCTGTCGGATATCAAAGAATTGGGACGCGCAGCCATCGAGAAAGAACCGATGCTGGTCCGGCAGCTTTCTGACCGCCTGGAACCCCATGACTTGGCCACCATCATCTATACGAGTGGTACTACCGGGCGACCGAAAGGGGTTATGTTGACGCACGAAAACATAAGCTACAATGCACTCAGTGCGTTCGAAGGCCTAGAGGGATACGAACCGGGCCCGGGAGGAGAGACGCTCCTGTCATTTCTACCTCTCACACACGTGTTCGCCCGGACGAATTACTATTTGGCTCTCTCGCAGGGATCGAGCTTGTACTTTTCGACCCCGGATGACCTCGTTCGAGATCTTGCGGACGTTCATCCGTCGATGCTGATTACGGTGCCTCGGGTTCTGGAAAAGGTGTACGCGCGAATTCTTGAGCGCTCGGGTAAGACTCCCGGCTTGAAAGGACGGATTGCCCGATGGGGAGTCCGCCTCTCTCAGGACAAGGATAAAAGCAAAAAGACTTCCTTTTGGAGACGCTACAAGATGGGGGTGGCCGACAAGCTGGTCTATTCGAAATGGCGTGCGGGACTGGGCGGTCGGCTCAAGTTTTTAATCAGTGGCGGTGCAGCACTGAGCACGGAAATAGCCTTGGTCTTTGAAAGCGCCGGAATACCGGTTTTGCAGGGGTACGGATTGACGGAAACCAGTCCCGTGATCTCGTTCAATAGACCCGGGAGCAACCGCCCAGGAACCGTTGGCCAGGTTCTGGAAGGGGTTGAGGTCATGATTGCGGATGATGGAGAGATTCTGACCAGGGGTCCACACGTGATGGCTGGATATTTCCGAGACGAACAGCTCACAGAAAAGGTGATCTCAGACGAGAAATGGTTCTATACGGGAGACATCGGTACTCTTTCGGAGGATGGATTCCTCACGATCACAGACCGAAAAAAGGATCTGTTCAAGCTCTCGACGGGGAAGTACGTTGTGCCTCAGCCACTTGAAAACAAGATGTCTGCCTCACCTCTGATCGAACAGGCTGTTGTGGTGGGTGCGGGTTACAAATACGCTACAGCACTCATCTTTCCGGAAGAATCCGCAGTCATGACTCTGGCGAAGACCCTTCGCATAAAATCTGGAGCCGACTTCCACAGACTGATCAAAGATTCAAAAATCGTTGCCACGTTCCAGAAACTGGTAGACCATGCCAACGATGGGGTAGCCCACTGGTCAACGATTAAGAAATTCGTACTCATCCCCGACGTAGCAACGATCGAAAACGGGCTTCTGACTCCAACCCTAAAGGTTCGGAGGACAGCCGTAAACTTAAATTACACCAACCAAATCAAGGCGATGTACGAAGATGAGCTGGAGGAGAACGACGTGAATACGCATCCAGAGGAAAACGAATGAGTAGCGAACTCACTCAGATCCGGATGATCGATTGGGATCGGGCACGAATGTCCCGACCATTCAAGCGAGTCGCTGTTCTAGGCGCTGGCACCATGGGAAGCCAGATTGCCGCGCATCTGGCGAACGCCGGTGTGTCCGTGCTTCTTCTGGATATTGCCCCAGATAACATTGCCCCGAATGACGCTGCGCCGCAAGATGGAAACAACCCGAATGCAATCGTCGAATCCGGTTTTAATAAGATGCTTCGGCTTCGCCCGAATCCGCTGTTCACGACCGCCACAGCTAAGAGGATCCAACTCGGGAACTTCGATTCCAACTTTGACGATCTGGCCAATGTGGATTGGGTCATTGAGGCGGTGCTGGAACGTCGGGACGTGAAGGAATCGGTGATGCAACGGTTGGAACAGGTCACCGGCAGCTCTACCGTCATATCGTCAAATACAAGTGGCATTCCTATCGAAGACTTGGGTAAGGGTCGATCCGACGCTTTCCGGGCCCGGTTTCTTGGGACCCATTTTTTCAATCCTCCCCGCTATTTACCTCTACTAGAACTTGTTCCAACGAAGGATACCGATTGGGATGTGGTTGAGCGGGTGGCCTCGTTCAGCCGAATTCATCTGGGTAAAGGTGTGGTTCTGGCGAAAGATTCCCCCTATTTCATCGGAAACCGCGTCGGTATCTATTCGATGCTCGTGGCGATGCGTGAGCAATCCAGTGGCGGTTATACGATCGAAGAAATCGATACACTTTCGGGTACTCTGGTAGGTCGTCCAAAGTCAGCCACCTTTAGAACGGCTGATGTTGTCGGGTTGGATGTAATGAAGTCGGTGATAGACAATCTTTATGAAGCCGTCCCGAACGACGAATCGAGAGAGCTTTTCAAGGTACCGGAGTTTCTGAATCAGCTCATTGAAGCAGGGCACCTGGGGTCAAAGACGAATTCGGGGTTTTATCAAAAAGCAGGAGGCGAGATTCTTTCTTTTGATTTGAATACAAATTCATATCAATCGGCGGCCGAGCTGAATCTGCCCGCACTTTCAGAGTTGAAAAATCAGAGGGGTCTCGGTAACCGATTAAGAGCACTGTTCGATTCCACGTCCAGGTCCGGGAAGTTTTTCAAGCGAACAATACTTGAGACCATGGCATACGCCGCGCGTCGTATTCCAGAAATCGCCGACTCGCCGGCAGATGTCGACAGGGCGATTCGTTGGGGTTTTGGTTGGCGGCTTGGACCCTTTGAAACCTGGGACGTGCTGGGATTTGAGAGAGTCGTTGACGCGATGAATGAGGCTCAGATAGATTTCCCCGATTGGGTTCAAGGGATGTCAGACGACGGACAGAACTCGTTTTACGATTCATCGACCGACCCTCCAACTGTTTTTATTCCGATAGAGCAGACCAGGATCGAAACGAAACCTCCAGACGACGAAAGGTCGCTCACACTACTTCGCGGCGTTCCTGGTCGTACCGTTTGGGAGAGCCCGGATGCCGCACTGATGGATATGGGGGAGGGTGTTGTGCTTTTCGAATTCAGAACCAAAGCGAACACTTTAGGTGCCGGAGTCATCAGCGGCTTACTCGACGCCATCGATCGGATTGAAGGCGACCCCAATATCCGGGGAATGGTGATTGGGAATGAAGGATCCAACTTCTCCGTAGGGGCAAACCTCGGAGAAGTCGCCGCGGCATTACTGGAGGGGAAATTTGCAACCGTCGAAGAGGCGGTACAACGGTTTCAGGCAGCGATTCAGCGCGTCCGTTATGCTCAAAAACCTGTCGTTGTGGCGGTACATCAACGTGTTTTAGGAGGGGCATGCGAACTGCTGCTTGCCGCTCCTTCATCAGTGGCGGCCGCAGAAAGTTATATTGGTCTTGTTGAATTGGGTGTCGGATTGATTCCTGCCGGGACCGGTTCGACAAGATTGGCCGCCATGGCATCGAAAAATGCCCCCAATGGATTCGACAACGAAATCCAGGCGTCTCTCGGTCGATATTTTGAGCAGGTAGCCATGGCACGAGTATCTACGAGCGCCAGAGAGGCACAGGAAATGGGTTATTTACCGTCCCAGGCATCCATTGTTATGCGGCCGGAGAGACGGTTTGAAGTCGCAAAACAGGAGGTCATTCGACTCTCATTGGCCGGCTATCTATCACCGGTCGAGAGTGATCTCATCACGGTCCTTGGATCGCCAGGACGTGCCGCTTTGGAGGTGATGGCTTACCAGTTCCATCAGGGACGATTCATCAGTGATTACGACTTTCGACTCGCTCGAGAACTGGCAAAAGTACTCACGGGTGGTGATCTGCCCGGGTCGACGAGCGTGGACGAAAGCTACTTGCTTGACCTCGAACGAGAGGTTTTCATGTCTCTTCTGGGTGAAAAGAAGACACAGGAACGGATTCGACATATTCTTGAGCACAACAAGCCGCTTCGCAACTAGACGATGGAATCGAACTCAACAGCCTATATCGTTAGCGCCGTCAGAACACCTGTAGGTAAAGCAAAAAAGGGAAGCTTGAGGAACGTGCGGCCCGAGGAGTTGGGCGCCACGGTTGTTCGAGAAGCAATCAAGCGCGTACCCGATTTGGAAGACGCCATGGTGGATGACGTGCTCGTCGGATGCGCCATGCCGGAAGGAGCCCAGGGGATGAATATGGGTCGTATCGTTGCACTCCGTGCCGGTCTACCGGATTCCGTACCTGGAGCGACTGTCAATCGCTTTTGTTCTTCTGGGCTACAGACCATTGCCATGGGTACGCAGGCGATTGCCGCAGGGTTTGCAGATATCGTGATTGCTGGGGGTACGGAGTCCATGAGTCTCGTCCCGATGAGCGGATTCTATTTTCAACCCGATCCGGGCCTTCTCGAGACCGATTTGAACGCGTACGTCTCGATGGGAATTACGGCGGAAAACGTCGCTGAGAAGTACAGTATATCGAGGGCCGATCAAGATCGATTTTCTCTTCAGTCTCACGAACGGGCCACCGATGCCATCCAATCCGGTCGCTTCGGAGAGGAAATAATTCCATATCAGATTGAAGAGGCCGTCTTCAACAACGGTTTGATTGTACGGAATACGCGAGAACTGAAAAACGACGAAGGTCCGCGCGCCGATACGAGCATCGAGGCACTCGGCAAACTCAGGCCCGTATTCAAAGCTGGAGGGACCGTTACTGCGGGAAATTCTTCGCAAATGTCCGACGGAGCAGCGGCCACCGTACTACTGAGTGAAAGAAAACTCAAGGAGTTGGATGTTCAACCGATGGCTCGTCTGGTCGGGTTCGCTGTCGCTGGCGTCGCTCCTGAGCTCATGGGAATCGGGCCTATTGAGGCTGTTTCCAAAGTGTTAAAGCAAACCGGGCTCGAGCTGAAGGATATCGGGCTGGTGGAACTGAACGAGGCCTTTGCATCCCAAAGCCTGGCGGTAATCAGCGAACTCGGACTGGACGAATCGATCGTAAACGTGAACGGGGGTGCCATAGCCCTGGGTCATCCCCTGGGATGCACCGGTGCTAAACTCACGACGACTCTCATCTACGAAATGAAGCGGCGAGGCGTCCGATATGGAATTTGTACCATGTGCATCGGTGGCGGAATGGGCGCCGCTGGAGTCATCGAAAACCTGTCTCTATAGTTGACCCCGACGAATTGATCGACGCATAAATTCAGAAGCAATATGAATCTGCCACTTTTCAATTTTTTGAGCGCTCTTCCCGGTTGGGCAGCCATCCTCGTGATCATTCTGGTACTCTTCACGGCTGGGTACACGGGAATGGGCGTTCGCATCTGGATCTTTCTAATCGCCGTCGTCATGTACGGGCTCGGCGTCGGAAGCTGGGCTTGGATTTCGTTGGGCATTTTTGCGTTGGTCTTCGGATTACCTCCCTTCCGGCGGATATTGTCTCGAATGCTCATTGTAGTGGTCGAGAAGATGGAATTTATGCCGTCTATATCTCAGACGGAACAGGAGGCCATTGACGCTGGAACCGTATGGGTAGAGGGCGAGCTGATTTCGGGGAAGCCGGATTTCAAGAAAATGATGGCCGAGGATTTCCCGGGCTTGACAGCTACGGAGCAGGAGTTCCTGGACGGACCGACTGAGGAGCTCTGCAATTCTGTTCGTGATTGGGACGTTTTTCTCCAGAAGGATTTGCCTCCCAAGGCCTGGGAGGTCCTGAAGAAACACCGATTCTTTGGAATGATTATTCCGGAGGAGTTTGGAGGACTGGGATTCTCGGCGTCTGCAAACAGCGCTGTCGTCGGAAAAGTGAGTGCGGCGAATACGGTCCTAGGCATTACTGTCATGGTTCCGAATTCACTGGGCCCCGCCGAACTACTGATCCACTACGGAACCGAGGCCCAAAAAGAGTACTACCTGCCTCGGCTCGCGCGCCACGAGGAAATTCCAGCATTCGCTCTAACGGAACCGAATGCGGGTTCAGACGCCGGTGCTATCGAGTCCACTGGAATTGTATTCCGAGGGGATGATGGGGCGCTCTATCTGCGCTTGAACTGGGAAAAACGGTATATCACCCTCGTTTCTGTCGCTACCGTTCTCGGACTGGCCTTCAAGCTCAGAGACCCGGAAAACCTCCTCGGAAAAGGCACCGACCCGGGGATTACATGCGCATTGATAAAAGTCGATACTCCCGGTGTTGAGACGGGACGGCGTCACGATCCCATGGGCATCCCCTTCCACAACGGACCTACGATTGGTAGGAATGTGGTCGTTCCGCTGGAGGAAGCCATCATTGGAGGCATAGACGGAGCCGGCAAGGGATGGCGAATGCTGATGGAATCACTGGCCGCGGGGCGAGGGATTTCACTTCCTGCGATGAGCACATTTAGTTCAAAAATGGTTGCCCGGGTTGCCGGAGCCCACGCAGTAGTCAGAAAACAGTTCGGCCTTTCTATCGGAAAATTTGAGGGAATTGAAGAGCCACTTGCTCGAATCGGTGCGTTCACTTATATCATGGATGCGGCCCGACGCTACACGAATGGTGTTCTGAACAAGGGCGGGAAGCCCGCCGTCGTCACGGCGATCATGAAGTACAATACGACGGAGCTGTTCCGAAAGGTGATCAATGATGGCATGGATATTCTCGGCGGCAACGCCATCTCTCGGGGTCCTCGCAACACACTGGCACACGCATACATCAATACACCCATCGGAATTACGGTAGAGGGTGCAAATATTCTGACACGTACTCTCATCATCTTTGGGCAGGGTGCTATTCGGTCTCATCCATACGTGTTGAGGGAAATCAATGCACTTCGAGACAAAAATGTGCGAGAGTTTGACGCCGCTTTTTGGGGTCACGTAGGCATGATCGTCCGAAACTTATTCCGCCTTATAGGACTTACCTGCACCAGGGGCCGACTGGCCTCGGCTCCGGTCGGCGGGCCCACATCCAAATATTTTCGAAAGCTTGCCTGGGTTTCGGCAAAGTTCTCGTTTTGGGCCGATCTAACCCTGTTTTCGCTGGGCGGGGATCTGAAGAGAAAGGAGAAGCTGACGGGTCGCTATGCAGATATATTTTCTTGGATGTTTCTAGTCATCGCGACGCTTCGTCGATTTGAAGCAGACGGACGCCCGCAGGAAGATCTACCATTCGTACGATGGAGCATGAGTTATGCCTTTTCCGAGATTCAGTCTTCGTTTGAACAGATCTATGACAATCTGAAGATTCCAGGCTTGACCTGGCTGATGAGGGGTCCGCTTGGACTTTTTTCACGGATGAATCGGATCAGCAGTCGGCCAGATGATCGCACGGGGCATCAGATCGCGGTGATTCTCCAGACTCCGGGTGCTCAGCGCGACAGGCTGACCTCCGGGATCCATTTGCCCGTAGAGAAGGATTGGCCTATCTCGAGGCTGGATCATGCCATGGAGCTCAGTGTCGCCGCAGAGCCGATTACTGCTTCAGTGAGAAGGGCCGCTCGATCGAGATCGATCCAACGTGGTGCGCTCGAAGACATGCTTAAAGAAGCCGTCGAAAAGCAGTTAATTTCGTCTGAGGATGCCGATCTGGTGTTGGAAGCTGAGGCGGTTCGTAACGATACGATTCAGGTGGACTCGTTCACGCTCGAAGAATATGGGTTGGGTGCAGTCATTTCAGACCCTGCCCGTGCGTTAGAAAACCAAACTGTTTCGGCCGAATCGTCGGTGGTGCATGAATCGCATTAACGACGATCGTTTTGACGAGGATCGTTCAGGCGAGCGATGTTCCTACCAGGGATGTTCGAAACACCACCGGTTTATTCGTGTACCAATAGACTGAATTTCCTCTAGTAAAAAACAAAAACTCATGGCAACGGAAGCGATGAACGAGAGCTGGGCGAGTGTCACGACCCAGATCAAGACCATCTGGAACGAACAGGAATTTACAGATGCAGAATTGAAGAAAGCTCGTGGTGACCTAAAGAAAATGGTAGCGTTAATCAACGAGCGGACCGGTGAGGAAGAGGCGGATATTCTTCAGAAAATTTCGGCGTTTCTCTAGCCCCGATATTCCCTGGTCTTGATGGTCAGATTAGCCCGACCCGTAGGGGCGGGCTTTTTTCTTTTAGCTGTTTCATATTCCAAATGCCCAGAAAAACCGGACTCGGACGCGAACTGAATCTCAGTAGCAAATCGGTCAAGACTCGAACTGATTCGTATATCGCGATGATCAGTGAACTGAACCGTCGCCGCACTCAGGTGGCTGCCGGCGGTGGGAAAAAACGTCAGGAAAGAGAGCACAAACGAGGAAAACTCCTGGCGAGGGAGCGCGTCTCCAGGTTGCTTGACGAGGGGAGCGAATTCCACGAGATCGGGTCATTCGCTGCATACGGGATGTACGAAGAAGACGGAGGATGTCCGTCAGCTGGTACGGTAGTGGGCTTGGGGCACGTATCCGGTCGACTTTGCATAATCGTGGCCAATGATGCCACGGTGAAAGCAGGTGCCTGGTTTCCGATGACAACGAAAAAGAACCTCCGCGCACAGGAAATCGCTCTGGAAAATCGGATTCCTATCATCTACCTGGTGGATTCGGCGGGCGTGTACCTCCCGATGCAGGACGAAGTATTTCCTGACCGGGACCACTTTGGGCGAATATTTCGAAACAATGCTGTTCTTTCGAGGCTCGGGGTCCCGCAGATCAGCGCAATCATGGGGAGTTGTGTCGCTGGAGGTGCTTATCTCCCGATAATGAGCGATGAGGCCCTGATTGTTGAAGGCACCGGTTCTGTATTTCTTGCGGGGCCGTTTTTGGTCAAAGCGGCCATTGGCGAAACGGCGGAAAAGGAAACACTCGGAGGTGCAGCCACCCATTCGCAGATTTCAGGCGTAACGGACTATCAAATGGCCGACGACGACGAATGTCTGGCGACCATTCGGGAATTGATAGGTCGACTTGGAGAGCAACAAAGGGCCGGATTTGATCGAATAGAATCGGTAGAGCCGGCTTTTGCTCCTGAGGAATTGTATGGTCTGCTTCCAATCTCGGCATCCAGTTCTTACGACATGAGAGACGTGCTCGCCAGAATTGTTGATGCCGAGTCGTGGACTGAGTACAAGGAGGGTTACGGCAAGACTATTATAACCGGATATGCCCGTATCGACGGTTGGAGTGTGGGAATCGTAGCTAATCAACGACTGGTGGTCCGGGCGAAAAGCGGGGTCAAATCTCAGGTGGATGAAATGCAGGCCGGAGGTGTGATTTATTCAGATTCTGCCGACAAGGCCGCTCGGTTCATTATGATCTGCAATCAGAAGAAAATTCCGCTTGTCTTTTTCCAAGATGTTACCGGATTCATGGTGGGCTCCAGAGCGGAGCATGGAGGGATTATCAAAGATGGTGCGAAAATGGTGAGCGCAGTAGCAAATAGTGTTGTGCCCAAATTCACGGTTGTTGTCGGAAATTCGTATGGCGCCGGGAACTATGCCATGTGTGGGCGGGCATACGACCCGCGTCTTATTCTCGCCTGGCCAACTGCCAGAATCGCAGTTATGGGAGGCGCACAAGCGGCGGAAACGCTCATGCAGATCCAGGCGACAAAACGCGAACGCGAGGGGGAAGAACTTTCAGAGGAAGAGAGGGCGGCTCTGCTTACCGAAATTCAGGAACGATATGATTCTCAAACCAGCCCTTATTATGCTGCGGCAAGACTGTGGGTTGATGAACTGATCGATCCGATAGAGACCCGAAGTTGCCTCTCCACCGGATTGGAAATGGCCAACCATAACCCGGACATTCCTCCATTTAGCCCGGGAATTATTCAGACTTGAACTCGGTCGATTCGGATGCCGGACATTCATATGAGCAACAGTTCTACATCAGACCCCATTTGGAAGCGTTCGTTCGATATTGAATGGCTGAACCGATTCAGCGATCATTGTATGGTTTCACACGTTGGAATCGAGTTCGTCGAGATAGGAAACAATTTCTTGCGGGCCAGGATGCCCGTTGACGAGCGAACAACGCAGCCGCTTGGGTTGTTGCACGGTGGCGCTTCTGTAACGTTAGCTGAAACGCTTGGCAGCACCGCTGCACACTGCTCAGTCGATGAGACTCACTACTGCGTTGGGATAGAGATCAATGCAAACCATATCCGCGGTGCCACGAGCGGATATGTAGAGGGAATTACGCGACCCATTCACCGTGGGAAAATGACACACGTTTGGGAAACCCGAATCACGGACTCTGAGGGGCGGCTGTTGAGCACGAGTCGCATGACGCTGGCTGTTCTGGAGAAGGAGCAGGCACAGTAAGCTTGAAGCCTTCCGGAGCACGTACCACGAGTGAATTCTCTTCATCGTGCTACATAGGTCTGTTCGTGCTCCCGGGAAGCCGATGCGCATGAATTTGTGTTACGCATTACCTTTCGTGACCCTCATTTTTCTCGATTACAGATCCGCAAATCCTGGCCAATGCGAATGCCCACCCCATTCAGGCTGACTGCATCAGTCGTCGTCCTTTTTCAGCTTGGCAGCTGTAGCTCGTCACAGATCCACGGACCCACCAGCGACATAGTTCCAACACCACGCTCGGACGGTGACGTTGTTGATCAAACGGTCGAAAATGAATCGCAAGAAGCGGTGTCTGGAGAAATCGTTCAGTATCGCATTCCGGGAAGCGCCATATCATTTGAAATGATTGTTGTTCCTGGTGGCTCATTCAAACTGGGAAGCCCGGACGGTACGGAAGGAAGGAAGGAAGACGAAGCCCCTCAAGTGGACGTAACCGTCGATGCATTTATGATTGGACGGTATGAGGTCACACATGATGAGTATGCCCTCTTCCGGTACGTCGACCGAGACAGCGACTCAACGGCAGTCGAAGGACACCGCATGGAAATCGATGCTGTGGCCCGCCCGAGTACACCCTACGAAGATCCAGCGCACGGGAGGAGTGGACGGGGTTTTCCGGCCGTCGGTATGACCCAGTGGGGTGCGTTGCATTATGCCAAGTGGTTGTCCGAAAAGACGGGTGAGTTTTTTAGAATCCCAACCGAGGCTGAGTGGGAACTTGCCTGCAGGTCCGGCGGCAATGGTGACCTTACTGAGTCGGCCCTTCAGGAAGTAGGCTGGATCAAGAGCAATTCGGGGACGGAACTGAAAAAGGTAGGGACCCGAACCGCCGACGGACTCGGGATTCACGATATCCTAGGAAATGCTGCGGAATGGACCCTCGATCAATATGACAAAGCATTTTATTCCTCGATAGAGTCTACAGACGGACTCAATCCGTGGAGGCGTCCGACACGACTGCATCCGAGAACCGTCCGTGGTGGAGCGTATGATGATGATTCATCTGAGGTGCGATGTGCAGCGCGGATGGAGTCCAATTTGAACTGGAAACGCCGAGATCCACAGATTCCCAAAAGCTTTTGGTGGAATACGGACTCGCCATTTGTAGGATTTCGGCTTGTCCGTCCTCTCAGTCAACCTAGTACAGACGACCAAGTCACGTTCTGGCAGCTTGTTCTAGGAGAATAAACCCGAATTCTGGTCTATATTCCTCCATTGTCCCCGCGAAATTGCCCCCGAGAAATAGCCCACCTCGGAACGACCCACCACGAACTGGACTACGTTCATATGAAGAATTCTAAGATCACGTTGGACGGCGTTTCACGCCGAGACTTTGTAAAGACGTCGGCGGCCGTTGTTGGCTCACTGATTGCCGCTCAATTTCCCGACCGTGCCAGCGCCTTTTACCCCTCTGACGACGCCATCAATATTGGACTGATCGGTTGCGGAGGGCGCGGTACAGGAGCAGCGGTCCAGGCACTCAGCACCTCCCAAAACGTTCGTCTCGTGGCGATGGCAGATGCCTTCCAGGATCAACTGGAGGATAGTCTCGACAACATCACCAAGGCCGACGCCGATCACGCCGAAGCCGTGGCTGGACGGGTTGATGTACCCAAGGATCGCCAGTTTGTAGGATTCGAAGCGTATAAACAGGTGATTCCACTGGTCGACGTGCTTGTCATTGCCACACCACCCGGATTTCGGCCTATCCACTTTGCTGCCGCTATCGACGCGGACAAGCATGTGTTCATGGAGAAACCGTTGGCTACCGATTCACCTGGCATTCGCAGTGTGTTGGAAACGGCTCAACGTGCGAAGCAGAAGAAACTAAACGTCGTCGTCGGGCTACAGCGACATTATCAAATTCGCTACCAACGGTGGGTTGAGCACCTGCAGAACGGGATGATCGGCGATATTACGATGTCCCGAGTGTATTGGAACAGTGCCGGGGTGTGGGTCCGGGAGCGCAAACCGGGTCAGACCGAGATGGAATATCAGATGCGCAACTGGTACTATTTCACCTGGCTCTGCGGTGATCATATCGTTGAACAACACATCCACAATATCGACGTTTCGAACTGGGTTAAACAAGGCTACCCTGTTCGGGCCCAAGGCCAGGGCGGACGTCTTATTCGCACCGGCCCGGATCACGGACAGATATTCGATCACCACTATGTCGAGTACGAATACGAGGATGGAAGCAGGATGATCAGCCAGTGTCGCCATATGCCTGACTGCATGAATCGGGTATCTGAGGCTTTTCATGGTTCCAATGGCGTAGCGCCTCGACCCGGCGTGATACAATCCTCGTCGGGACACACCCTGTTTGAACATGAGGGAAAGAATGACCCTGATCCCTATCAAGTGGAGCACGACGAACTATTTGCTGCCATTGCTGCCGGGGAATACAAATTTGCCAACGCTGAATACGGTGCAAAATCAACGTTCACAGCAATCCTTGGTCGGATGGCAACCTACTCAGGCCAGGTCCTGGAGTGGGATGAAGCACTGAACTCAGACGTAAGTTTGATGCCTGAGACGTTTTCCTTCGACGCTGATCCTCCGGTTCTACCCGATGCAGAAGGGCACTACCCTGTTCCAGAGCCAGGCATGTCCATTGTAATCTAACTCTCGAAGAGTCGAAACAGATGAGAAGACGTGCCTTTGTGAAGTTGGGAATGACCGGTTTCGCAGCCTCGGCTGTTCCAACGAGTCAACTGTTTGGTCGCGATCGGACTGAATCCCAAACGATCTCACGTTCGATCGAATCCTTCCAGCTCAACTATGCGCCCCATCTTGGAATGTTCAGACATCATGCGGGTGAGGACCCCGTGGATCAACTGAATTTCATGGCCGATGAAGAATTTACTGCGTTTGAAGACAATGGCATGCGTGAACGAGATATCGCCGTTCAAAATGTCATGGCCCAAACGATGGCCAATCGTGGAATTCAAATGGGTGTATTCGTCGCCCACAAAATTTACTGGAACGAGCCGAACCTGGCATCGGGTGATCCGGACTGGCGTGAGGAATTTCTCTCTTTCATTCGTCAGTCAGTGGATGTTGCGAGAAGGGTAGGTGCCAAATGGATGACGGTCGTTCCGGGATTTGTGGCCCTGAGAAAGGACATGGGATACCAGACGGCGAACGTGGTGGAAAGCCTCAAGCGGGCCTGTGATATCCTGGAACCACACGGACTCGTAATGGTGCTCGAACCGCTAAATCCACGCGATCATCCTGGCCTTTTCCTGACCAAAATTTCGCAGGCGTATGAAGTTTGTAAAGCTGTGGCGAGCCCAGCCTGTAAAATTCTCGACGATCTCTATCACCAGCAGATAACTGAGGGTAACCTGATCCCGAATATCAATGCAGCGTGGAATGAGATCGCATACTTCCAGATCGGCGACAATCCGGGTCGGAAAGAGCCAACGACAGGCGAGATTAACTACAAAAACGTTTTTCATCATATCCACCAGAAAGGATTCTCCGGAATTCTTGGTATGGAGCACGGAAACTCCATCCCCGGCCCAGCCGGTGAACGAGCCGTTATCGACGCGTATCGTTACGTGGATTCATTCTGAATGACGTGCTGAATAGCGAGCTCGCTTCCATCGGAGCACTCCGACATCGCTGACCTCCCCAGATGGCCAATGTATCAACTTCGGACAGAGAACATAGGCAAGCGATTTGGTCGACGAGTACTCTTTCGGAGGCTATCGATTGAAGCACGCCCGGAGCGTACGCTGGCCATCACGGGGTCAAACGGGTCTGGCAAATCAACGCTTATTCGAATACTCGCGGGAGTGATGAGACCAACACGTGGCGCAGTCCATCTGTCCATCGGAAACAGAGAAATCTCCGAAGAAGAAAGACCCATGTATGTCGGCCTGGTCGCACCGTATCTGAATCTCTACGATGCATTCACTCCCCGTGAAAACCTTCGATTTGTAGCAAAGGCGCGCAGAATCCGTGCGTTTCAAGATCGTATATCTGGGGTTCTCGAAAAGGTTGACCTTAGCGAGAGAGCAGATGATCCCGTCGGGACATTTTCCTCGGGTATGAAGCAGCGGCTCCGGTTTGCTTTTGCCCTCTTCACCGAACCGCCACTCTTACTACTCGATGAACCGTTTGCAAATCTGGATGCTAGCGGTGTAAGGTTGGTTCGAGCGATCATTCATCAAGCAAAGGGCGCCGGTCAGATTGTTATTGTGGCAACCAACAACGTGGACGAAGCCGCGTCGTGCGATGACTCGATCTGCATAGAGGATTTCCGCTAGCGGCTATTTTAAGCGAACGAGGCCTAGACTCGCCACACTGCAATCGCTGATTGGTGCCTTAGTCAGGGTTCGGATCGCTGCAAGCATCGTGGCACCCGTTGTAATAACGTCGTCGACAATCAGAACATGAAGACCTCGAATGGTGTCCCCACGCCTGATCGCAAAAGCGTTTGAAAGATTTTCCAGTCGTTCAGCTCGACTCAAGCGAACCTGCGATCTCGACAGGTGCTTTCTACTCAAAACATCTGCCGAAACGAAGGCTCCGAGTTCACTGCTGATGCCAACGGCCAGGGCTTCTGCTTGATTGAATCCCCGTTCAAGTACACGGATGGGGTGTAGCGGTACGGGGATGACCACGTCGGGAAGATTCCGTCGGCTTTCATTCGCCGCGGTCAAGAGTTGCCGGGCGATGCATCTTCCCAGGAATTGCCCCAAGCGATACCCCTCCCTGTATTTGAGCCTCTGATGGAGTGTTTTAACTGGCCCGTTCCGGTCGTAGTACCATAGCGACACGGCAAACTCCAGCTGTTGCTGATTTTCAGTCGGGTCCAGAATTCTTCGGACGTCATCGTCCCGGGGTGATTCAAGCATTGAGAGACAGTAGGAGCAGATCGGGATGGGGGAAAGCATGGAAACAAATCCACACGCTACACACTTCGTTGGAAATATCAGCCCGCTAATACTTTTTCTCACGGGTAACTTCTACCCGATCGCAAGTTCATTGTCACCCGGGATGGATTGGATGAGGATCGCGTAAAATGATGACTCAAACTGGAATCCGTCTCAGGCTCAGGTACACGAGATGCTCAAAAGTTGTATCATGCTGACGTGTTGTTAGAGGACAAGAGACCGAATTTTGTAACGGTGAGCGTAAGGGTATGGCAACGAGAAAACGCAAAGGAATGCTGATTAAGAATACGAACACGTATTCGGTTGAGATCGCCATGAAATCCCGGGAGATTCGTCTCGCACCAGGTGATGAGGCGTTATTAACCGCGGAAGAAGTGTTGGATCCGGAGCTTCGTGCAAAGTTGCAGATTCGGGCCGTTTCAATTGTTCGGCCTGCCACGGATGAAGAAGAGGGCGGAGAAAATGATTCGAATGATGATTGAACGATTCTTCGATTGATGTCTTAGAAGGGATAGGTCTGGATGAAAGTACTCGCGCTCGAACCCTGGTATGGCGGCTCACACAAGGCTTTTCTGGATGGCCTGATGAAGTACAGTCGACACGAATTCGACTCCGTGACCATGACCGCCCGATTCTGGAAATGGCGGATGCATGGTGGGGCCGTGACCATGGCCCGGAAGGCTGAGGAGCTTGTCAAGAAGGGAAATATGCCTGACGTGATCTTCGCAACAGACATGGTGAATGTTCCCGCTTTTCTTGCCTTCACGCGGCGATATTTTTCGGATGTCCCCGTGGTTCTATATATGCACGAGAATCAGCTGACCTATCCGATTCAGGAAGAACAAAAAAGGGATTTTACTTACGCTTACATCAATTATCTCTCTTGTTTGGCGGCCGACCATGTTCTTTTTAATTCTCAGTTCCACTACGATGAATTTATGGAGGCCTTGCCCGGTCTTCTCCGTCAATTTCCTGACTATACGCACTTGAACACGGCTGCGGAGATCCGAGATCGGTGCTCCGTTCTACACCTCGGGATGAAACTGTACGATCACGACAAATTCGCCACGGACTTTACTCAGCATGAATGGGGCCCCGGTATGCGTCCGCCGATCGTCCTTTGGAATCAGAGATGGGAATACGACAAGGATCCGGAGGCATTTTTCCGCCTAATGAATCGGCTGGACGATGCGGGATTTTTATTCCGACTGATTCTGGCCGGTGAACATTTCGAGGTGCTGCCCGTCGAGTTCGAAAGAGCCTTCGAACGATACGCCGAGCGAATACTACACTACGGCTACGCGGAGGACTTCGCCGAGTATAGCAAACTGCTCCATCGTGCCGACATCGTGATATCCACGTCGATTCACGAGTTTTTTGGGATTGCCATACTAGAGGCGATTTATTGTGGCTGCCATCCCCTGTTACCGGAGCGACTTTCGTATCCGGAGCTCGTCCCTGCGTCGCTTCATCGGCCCCTCTTGCACGCGCCCGTCCTGTACGAGGACGAAGAGGATCTATTCTCCACCATGAAGAAGATTCTCAGCGGAAACGAGAAGCCCTTACCGCTTTCGACACTGAAAGGGATATCAAAGCACTTGGAATGGAGCCAGCATGTTGATCGATACGACGATCTGCTGGAAGAAGTAGTCCAGCGTCGTCAGGAGACTATTCGCGCGTAGTCGGGTTCGGCTATCCCATATTGCCTACCATCGCATCGGCGAATTCGCTGCACTTCAAGAGTGTGGCATCGTCCATCAGCCTCTCGAAGTCGTAGGTCACCCGTTTTTGGGAAATGGTTTTTTCCAGGGATGAGACGATCTGATCGGCTGCTTCACCCCAACCTATGTATCGGAACATCATTTCACCGGACAGAATAACGGAGCCGGGATTGACCTTATCCTGATTCGCATACTTGGGGGCCGTTCCGTGAGTCGCTTCAAAAATCGCCAGGCCCGTCTCGTAGTTGATATTCGCACCCGGAGCGATCCCGATACCGCCGACCTGCGCAGCGAGAGCATCGGAAATGTAGTCGCCGTTCAGGTTCATCGTCGCGATGACATCATATTCGGCTGAACGAGTCAGAATCTGTTGCAGGAATGCATCGGCAATGACGTCTTTGATAACCGTACCATTCGGGAGTTTGCACCAGGGGCCGCCGTTCCATTCTTCAGCGCCGAACTCCTCTTTTGCCAGTTCATATCCCCAGTCGCGAAACGCCCCCTCAGTGAACTTCATGATGTTCCCTTTGTGCACAAGCGTAACGCTCTCCTTGTTTTCGTCCACCGCGTACTGAATAGCGGATCGGACCAGTCGACGTGTGCCCTCTTTCGAAATCGGTTTGATTCCAATACCGCTGGATTCTGGAAATCGAATAGAGGAAACTCCAAGTTCATCCTGTAGAAACGAAACGAGACGCTTCACCTCATCTGTTCCTTCAGCGTACTCAATCCCAGCATAGATGTCCTCTGAGTTTTCCCGGAATATGATCATGTCAATGAGCTCCGGTTTCTTGACGGGTGATGGCACTCCTGCGAAATACCGTATTGGGCGAACGCAGGCAAAAAGATCGAGTTTTTGCCGAAGAGCCACGTTGAGAGATCGAAAACCGCCTCCGACGGGCGTAGTGAGAGGTCCCTTAATCGCAACCACATAGTTGGCAATCGCAGTCAAAGTGTCTTCGGGTAACCATTCTCCAGTTTGCGCGAACGCCTTTTCACCAGCGAGTACTTCGAACCAGACAATTTTTCGGGTTTCACCGTAGGCCCTCGCGACGGCCTGGTCGAAAACGTGCTGTGCAGCTCTCCATACGTCCGGCCCAATTCCATCTCCCTCAATAAAGGGAATCACGGGACGATCGGGTACGCGCAAGCCATCGTCACCCTTTAAAATGGGTTCTCCGTCGGTCGGGGGAATGAGATTTTTGTACATAAACTCCGAAGTCTATCAGCAAATGGTGGCGGTGAAGCCGGGCCCGAAGATAAGGTGGATGCTCCTAAGTCGAGGGGAGGATCCCGTGAATCCAGGTAGCTGACGTTAGAGCTTTCGGAAAATCGAACGCAAGCGGAGTTCCCAGACTTTTAGTATCGCTTCGCGCACAATCGATTTGGTCATCTTGGATTCGCCGTCAGTACGTTCAGTAAATACGATGGGCACTTCATCAATTCGAAAACCCAACTTCCATGCTCGGTAGTTAATCTCAATTTGAAAAGAATACCCATTGGATTTAACGCGGTCCAGCGGAATCGCCTCAAGAACCCGCCGATGGATGCATTTGTAGCCCGACGTGACATCTTGAAGGGGAAGCCTGGTGATCATTCGAGTATAGATGCCCGCACTGTAAGAAAGAATCAATCTGGACAGAGGCCAATTCATGATTCGAACGCCGCCGATATAGCGGGAGCCCACGACCAGATCGGATTCGCCGGTTGCCACAGGACGGATGAGTCGCGGTAGATCTTTGGGATCGTGTGAACGGTCTGCGTCCATCTCGCAGACCAGTTCAAACTTCTTATCCAAAGCAAATCTGAACCCTTCTAAGTAGGCAGTGCCCAGGCCAAGCTTTCCGGCTCGTTCAATCAGATGTACTCGCCCCGGATATTCTTGGGCAGATGCTTTCACCAGGAGGGCTGTTCCGTCCGGGGATGCATCGTCGATGACGAGGGCACTCAGATCATCAGGAAGGCTCATGATCTCAGAAATGACGGTGGCAATATTCTCAGCCTCGTTGAAGGTTGGAACAATCACAAGCGTCTTTTGACGGAAGGAATCTTGGTCCAAGTTTTCTGTGGTCAGGTCTTCTGATGAATGGACGAATAAACGGAAGATCTTCGTCTACGTCAAATCACAGAATCGTTGCTGAATCTGGCCCAACGTGTGCGGGGGATCAAATGCTCACCCCCTAGCCAGGACTAACTCGAAATGGTCAATTACGATGGATATTCGCCTTCAAGAAATCGAGCGTGCGCTCAACGAGCTGGTCGGGTATAGAAATAGCTTTCTGCTCGTTGACCATTTCCACCGTTGCCTTGTACTGCTCGAAATAGGAGATGCACGCACTACAGTTGCTGAGGTGAGCCTGGAACTTTGCCCGGGTTTTTTCAGGTAGGGTTCCTTCCATGTATTCACAGAGGAATCGATTAACGTCTTCGCAGGACGGCCCGCGCATGAAGGGACGGAATACTAGTTTTAGTGGATTCATGTTACCGTGATCTTATCTGGCCATCTAGTCTAGAAATCTACTCTGGCGATCGAAAAAAATTCAGTCTCGAAAATGAGTTTCCAGCATACTTCGAAGCGCCTGCCGGGCTCGGTGAAGACGTACCCGAACGGCTCCACCGCTGATGTCAAGCATCTTGGAGACATCATCCGTCGAGTGCTCTTCGATGTCTCGTAGGATGACAACGGTTCGGTAATCGTCAGGTAATTGATCGATGGCATCATGAACGACACGCTGTCGTTCGGATTTTTCCGCAAGTTGTTGAGGGTTCCATTGTTCGAAGGTTTGCGAAAACATGCCTCTTGAAAACGTCGGCTGCATGCGATCGATATCATGCTCGTCCAACGAACTGAGTCGCTTCGATTTACGAAAAGAAGCTCTGGCAAGATTAATCCCAATGGCGTAAAGCCATGTTGTAAACTTGGATTCTTTCCTAAACGTGTCCAAACCCAGATACGCTTGTAGAAATGTTTCTTGCAAGACGTTTTCGGCCTCGGCCTCGTCGTTTAGGATGCGCATGATCACCCGGAAGAGTCTGGGGCTTTCCGAGACGACGAGGTGCTCGAATGCCCTCTGATCGCCCTTTAGGAGTGCTTCGATATCAATCCCGGGCTTCTTTGAAAGATCACTCGATTGCTTCAACGTCGATGTAGCTGAGTTGCTAATGTCTTTGAGACGTTACAAGTTAACGGTTTTGTTCGACTCAACGAATCATGGGATGTTCACATCGGAGTCGTGATTCGACGTGGTACGAAGCGAAGATATCACTACATGTAATTACAACTGAATTAAGTTCTGATTAATCTGGATACATCTGAATGACAAATGTCGTATCATGCCAACCCAGAATAGACCAATACCAATCCGTATCGGCCTATTTAAGGGCTTTTTTATCGGGGTCGGGTGTGCGGCGACTCTTGTGAGATTGGACTTAATCCATTCATCCGGTACGTCGAATCACTGTAGCAATCATCCAAACCAATCAGGAATGGCTAACGAGATCCAGCGAAACAAGACCCAGTCAAAACGCTCCGCCAAAACATCAAAGAGTACGGCTACGCGAACACGGGCCCCTAAAACCAGAGCGCCTGCATCTACGAACGCGAATTTTCCGGACGAGATTAATATTTCGCTGACGTTTGAAACCTATCCGGCTGGAAAGTACACTCACGGCGACGTGGGGTTGAGTGACCATCAGGTCCTTTCGATGTATCAGAACATGCTTCTCCAGCGGCGATTCGAGGAACGCGCAGCGCAGATGTACGGGAAGCAGAAGATTGGCGGCTTTTTGCATCTGTACATTGGACAGGAGGCCGTTTCAACTGGCTCGGCGGCTGCCATAAACATCGGCTCGGACTCCGTCATCACAGCCTATCGCGATCATGGACTGGGCCTGGCACTCGGAATGTCTGCGAATGAGTGTATGGCCGAATTGTTTGGAAAAGTCACGGGTTGCTCGCGCGGAAAAGGCGGTTCTATGCATTTCTTTTCCAAAGAGTGTCGCCTTTTTGGCGGTCATGGCATCGTGGGCGCCCACGTTCCCGTCGGCGTAGGAATTGCATTTGCTCATAAATACAAGGACGATGGTGGAATTTGCCTCATCTATTTCGGAGACGGTGCCGTAGGACAGGGGGCCGTTCACGAGGCCAGTAATTTGGCGTCGCTCTACGAGCTGCCTGCGATACTCATTATCGAGAATAACGAGTATGCCATGGGCACGGCGATACACCGCGCTTTTGCCGAACCCCGATTTACATATCACGCTGTGAGCTATGACATGCCGGCGGCGGTCGTGGATGGGATGGATGTCTTCAGTGTGTACAAGGCGATTCAGGTTCATGCCGATCTCGCCCGTCAAAGGAAACCTTCCATTCTTGAAGTGAGGACGTACCGGTATCGAGGTCATTCGATGAGTGACCCTATGAACTATCGAACGAAGGAGGAGCTAGATTCGAAGAAGAACGAAGATCCGATCCTCAGGCTAAAGGCATATATCGTTGAGCACCAGTTGGCGACGCTCAAAATCCTGGATCAGATCGACGAGGAGGTGAAGGAAGTCGTCCTTCGATCTGTGGAGTTTGCCGAGGAAAGCCCGGTTCCCGACTTGGACACGATCTACGAAAACATTTACGAGGAAAGCGATTATCCGTACCTGGTGTAGTTCAGAGTACCCTTTGATTCAGGCTACACGGTACGAACAGATTAAGTTTTATGGCAGAAATTCAGTTTAGAGAAGCGATCCGACAGGCGATGGTGGAGGAGATGAGACGAGATGAGTCCATTTTCTTGATGGGAGAAGAGGTGGCCGAATACCATGGCGCCTACAAGGTGAGTCAGGGGATGCTCGCGGAGTTTGGATCAAAGCGAGTCATTGACACGCCAATCTCCGAGAATGGATTTTCCGGATTGGGTATCGGCGCCGCGATGAACGGGCTTCGTCCCATCATCGAATTCATGACCTTCAATTTTTCCTTCGTTGCCTTCGATCAGATCATTAACAATGCGGCGAAGATTCGGTATATGTCAGGTGGTCAGTTCCGGGTACCCATTGTTTTTCGCGGTCCGAACGGCGCCGCGGGTCAGCTCGGCGCTACGCACAACACGTCGACCGAATCCATATTTGCTACGCTACCCGGGCTGAAGGTGGTTTCACCGTCAAATCCAGATGACGCAAAAGGTCTGTTGAAAACGGCTATTCGAGATGACAATCCGGTTTTGTTTCTTGAGAGTGAAGTGATGTACGGAATGAAGGGAGACGTTTCCGAGGACGAAGATTACCTCATTCCAATCGGGAAGGCTCGCATGGCTAGAGAAGGTGAGGACGTAACGATCGTGGCCCACGGTAGGAGTTATTGGGTGGCACTAAAAGTGGCCGACAGATTGTCGGCCGACGGTTATTCGGCCGAAGTGATTGATCCCCGGACGATTCGTCCACTGGACATTGAATCCATCGTAGCGTCCATCAAGAAAACAAACCGGTGCGTGATTATCGACGAAAGCACGCCGTTTGCGGGCATTTCGGCTGAGATCACGTATCAAATTCAGGAACTTGCGTTTGATTACCTGGATGCTCCGATCGCCCGAATTACCGCAAAGGACACGCCCGCGCCATATGCCAAGAATCTGATGGAGTACTACATGCCCGGTGAGGATGACGCGTACGAAGCGTGTAGGCGAGTGATGTATCTGTAACACTTTCTAAACAGAATCAGAAGACTAATCCGATTTAGAGGTACGTTCCAAATGGCGATTCCGGTTGAAATGCCAAAAATGAGCGACACCATGGAAGAAGGGGTCGTTGTCGCCTGGATGGCCGAGGAAGGTCAAGAAGTCGCGGCCGGGGATATTATTGCTCAGGTTGAAACGGATAAGGCCACAATGGATCTCGAGGTTTACGATGACGGCGTGCTGCTCAAGCGGGTCGTCGAAGAAGGCGATGCCGTTCCAATCGGTGGTTTGATTGCAGTCTTGGGAAGTAAGGGTGAGGATATTAGCGACCTACTCGCTCGTTACGCCGGCAGCAGCGGCGACGGGGCAGCTGCCACGAAGCCGGCGAAGGACCAAGATGGATCGGTGGCCGAGGCACTGGTATCTGAACCGGAACCAGAAAATAAACAAGCGTCGGCTACAGCTCCGCCGGAAGAACTCGTCACGCAAACCGGTCGCGTCAAGTCATCTCCACTCGCACGCAAACTAGCGGATGATCATGGAATCGATCTTGCGGCCGTACCGGGGACGGGTCCTGAAGGGCGAATTATTAAGAGAGATATCGAGGCGCGCATGGGAGAGTCGTTAGTGGGGAAGGGGGCGAGAAAGGACGAAGCGCGAAGGCTGCGCGTTGCAACCCTGAGTACAGGGCGGCCTTCATCCGTCGAAGGGGGATACGAATCGGTCGGCATTTCGCAGATGCGTAAAACCGTAGCCCGAAGGCTTGCGGAAAGCAAATTTGGCTCGCCTCATTTCTATCTGACGGCTGATCTCGCGATGGAGCGGGCTGTTGCCGCACGGAAGCAGATCAACGAAATAACTGAGGCGCAGGGTCTCGCCCGAATATCCTTCAACGATTTGATCACCAAGGCTTGCGCTCATGCACTTCGGGAGCACCGGTGGATAAACGCTTCTTATCTGGAGCAGGAAGGTGAGGTTCGACTCCACAATGATATTCACGTCGCTGTCGCCGTGGCCGTTGACGACGGTTTGATCACGCCTGTGATTCGACATGCCGATGAAAAAGGACTGTCCGAGATTGCATCGGAAACCAGAGCTCTTGCGGAACGGGCCCGAGCGAAAGAGCTGCAACCGGAGGAGTATAGTGGATCGACATTCACCACGAGCAATCTTGGAATGTTTGGCATTGATGAGTTTACAGCTATAATCAACCCGCCAAATGCCTGCATCCTTGCAATTGGAACGATCAGAGATGTCCCAGTGGTTGAAGAGGGGGAAGTCATAGCCGGGAAACGCATGAAAATCACGTTGTCTTGCGATCACCGGATCGTTGACGGAGCAACCGGAGCACGCTTCCTCGCTACGGTCAGAAAGTATATCGAAGATCCGCTCACGTTGCTTCTGTAGCCTCCCCAATTCATATCATGAAAACGGAGAGCCTCACCGGCGCGAAACGGTCTGAATACCGTATCGCTCACATTTCAGACATTCACTTTGGCCGAATTGCTCACCCGGCGATCGTCGAGTCGCTGGTGACCGAGATTAACGATGCTGGTGTGGATTTAGTCGTCGTGAGCGGCGATTTGACGCAGAGAGCCTTTCCGCATCAATACCGGGCTGCCGCTCAGATGCTCGCATCGTTTGACGCCCCCTGGATCGTTGTCCCAGGCAATCACGATGTATTCCCGTGGTGGAGGACCTTTTCACGGCTCTTCGATCCGCTCAGAAGGTACCGCCGAATGATCACTGACGATCTATCTCCTCAGTTCACGCGGGACGGGCTCGCCGTTTTGGGAATCAACTCGGCCTTCGGGAGAACCATTAAAGGAGGCAGGATCGACGATTCACAGCGAGTTGCGATGAGGGCTTTTTTTGGAAGTCTACCTGACTCCACGTTTCGTGTACTTACCGTTCATCATCACCTGACGGCACTCGAGGCGCTGGGAGATCATGACATCGCTCATGAGGCTGAGGCCACCCTGGCCTGCGCAGCGGAGATGAATGTTGATCTGGTTCTATGTGGGCATCTTCACGTCTCCCACGTCGCACATGTTCAGGTATTTCCCAGTGGACACCCTCTCGTTATTGCTTCGGCTGGAACAGCTACAAGCGACAGAGGGAGAAAGCCACACAAGAAGACCAACTTCTACAATCAGATTTTCATCACGGACACGAATTTCGATGTGGTGGAGCACCAGTTTAGTCCCGAAGGCATGGTTTTCGAAGAAGTGCGAAGAAGCACGTTTCCTCGCATTGTTCGCGCAGGGGGCTGACCGCTCGCACCCGGAAGTTCAACTGATCTCCTCATTTCAGGACGATCATCTTTCCCGTTCCAGTTAAAAGAGATCCGCGTGTTCGGGCGTCGATTCGGTAGAGATAGGTGCCGGAAGCAAGACGAGAGGCATCGAACGCTATTGTCTTTCCCTTTCCAGGCTGCATGTTCGCATACTCTATTGTGAAGACCACACGTCCTAGCATGTCCACCACGGTAAGCCTGATATTGGCCGCATACGGCAAATCGTAGAGAAGCGTGGTCGCAGGATTGAACGGATTTGGATAGTTGCCGTGAATCACAAACTGCCTCGGAATTAGGGTTGGCTCTTCGGGCGTCTCAGATTTTGTGATTAGCGTACTCGCAAGAATCGATCCGTCGCTCAAGAGGACGGAAAGCTTCAAGTACTTTTCAGGTCCCGCGGACTGCGGTGGATTCAGATAGCCCGAGAGAAGAAGGATCGGTGTGCGACCGGCAAGAGGAGAAAAGTCGAATTCAAACCGATCCGTTATGTCCACACCTACTTGCTGGATGAATTGAATGACGGTGTATTCCGGCCGGGCGATGACGGGAGGGAATATGCTGCCAACTGCAGCTCCAGCAAATAGGGGTGATCCGCTCTCATTCAGTTCGACGTGCATAATTGGAAAATCAGCGCTCGCGTTGATGAATCCGAGACCAAGGTCCGTCATGGGTACGGATCCAAAG
>JADFHF010000111.1 GCA_022567305.1 Bacteroidota bacterium
CCATCGTACCATCTTAAGTTGGCCTCTCTTTTTTTTGTGCCCTCTGGTTCTTCGTGAAAAACTCGTAACATTTTAACATTTTCACCGTTTCCTTGCCTAACTGAAAAAGTCGTATTCCTATCAATTCTTCTGGCATCTTTGCAACACTACGAATAAAGTCATCGTTGCTGAGGCTACGAGTTAAGTCGAATGTCTGGGAGTGCAAAGTCATCACCTGTTTCCTCCGACCATCGGGTTAGCAGATCATGGCAACGTTCCTTCTCCCTTTGATAATGACCGTCGTAGATGTAGTTCGCCTGTTCATAAGGGTCTTTCGCCGTATTGAATAGCAACCAGTCATTGTCCGGCGTACAGACGTATTTCCAGCCGTCTCGCGTAACGACCCCTCGCCATGCTTTGTTCACAGAATGATTATGGTACTTGCGAGGAATCTGCTGCAAATATGCCGAGTTTGGTTCTTTGTCGCGTGCTGGTGGGCCTTTGTATTCAGGTGCGTCAGAGCGAATACAATACGCAGAGTAATCGTAGCCGACCATCTGTTCAGGCACATCGATGCCGCAAAGTCCGAGCGTCGTCGGCGCAATATCGACGTGGTTGATGACCGCATCGGTGATACCGGTCCTCATATTGTCATTACCACCCACTTTGCCAACGACGAAGGGGATACGAATCGATTCTTCCCACGGACTCGATTTGCCCCACTGCGCATGACTCCCAATCATGTCTCCGTGGTCTGAGAAAAACACCAAGTACGTTTCCCGGTCAATCCCCATCTGCTTCAGCGTCTCGCGAATGCGGCCGATGTTATAGTCCAAATTTTCAATCATTCCATAATAGCCTGCCAGATCGAGTGCGGCTCTCTGCTGAACCCACTCCACATTTGGAACATTTCGCCGAAACCTGATGTCGGCGGGATGAATGCGCCGTGCGCCATAGTTCGGGTTAGTTGGTGGGGCGTATGGATTATGCGGCGGCTGTACCGAAAGTACTGCAAAAAACGGCTGGTAGTCTTCTTCGGCGTTTACATGACTTTTGAGATGATCCGTTAACATATCAGTAAGTGCATCCGTTTCGTATCCCGGTAGACGAATCGGCTCCTCACTCTCCGTTCCATAGACATAACATTCGTGCTGATTATTGTTGTTCTCGTAGCCCATCCAGTATTGGAAACCACCTCGACGCTCCGGTGGGACATAGTGTTCCCGAGCGTTTGAGCCATCGAGGTGCCATTTTCCGACATAGGCGGTATGATAGCCTGCATCGTTAAAAGGTTTGGATACCGTCGAAATAGTCGGGGATAACGGAGACGGTGTCCGCACGACACCGTTCTGGTGTGGGTACATGCCAGTCAGCAACGCTCCACGAAAAGGGGTACACCACGGTGAGCCGGCGACAGCATGGTCAAATCGCATACCACTACGCGCGAGGTTATCAATGTTGGGCGTATACACGTTGGTATCTCCCCGATAGCTCAACGCTTGGGCGCGATGTTGATCGCCAAAAATCCAGAGGACGTTGGGTTTACGTTCCGGTCGAAATTTCATCTGCACGCTCATCATTCTCCTTATTTTGTCATGAAGTAACCGTTCAAGTGGGAGGGTGAGAGAAGCTCTCTCCGCCGAACTGTGAGGCTTTCTTGTTCAACATTTCTTGCAATTATGCTATAATAAAATTTATGCCACAGACAAAACAACCACTGGATTTCTTAGAAGGCACGACTGACGGAGGTGTTGAGTGGAGAATGCTCAATATGGACTCTGAACTGATAGCGTCCAGCCTGACCCGCACTCTCGGTCCCGGGATGCACAAACTCCTCAGTCCTCACTGGGCTTATAGCCCCAAACGTGGCGATGGTACCGTCCCACTTAACCATATTCTGAGACTCGAGACTTTCGGAGAACGCTGTACTCTACGGACGAAGCTGCGACAGGAATACCGGCTCCGGCTGGTGACCACGCGGGACGAGCAGGGGAAGCTGGAGCGCGGACATCTGGTCCTGAACTGCGAGCTGTTCAACAAAGACACCGACCCGCAGCCGCTCGTCGGACGCGCTGAGTTTTGGATGGGCCTGACCCGTCTGTTTGCGCCGCCGGGCGAGCGTAGACCAGTAGACGTGCCGGCGGAACTTGCATTCTTGAACGAGCATGAGCTGACCGAAAATGACCTGCTTAGCCGAGACATCGAGTCATACCGCTGCCAGAACTCCGGCAACGGGCGAATCTTCCACGACACGACGACGATGGTCTTTCATATAGATCAGTCAGACCTCTATCGCCACATTTATACCGGCGTTTACATGGACCAAGCACTGGATTATTTATCGCTTATGTACCACAAGGTCGGGGGCGACGCTGGACGGTTGCGGTTCCACGAGATCACGATTTATTTCCGCAAGCCCTTTGTACCGGGACAGGCGGCGGAAGTGGAACTTGACCTTGTCGAGCAGGGAAACCGATTCCAGGGGGCTGTCCGCTTTTACCACTGCGA
>JADFHF010000028.1 GCA_022567305.1 Bacteroidota bacterium
GCACCTGGGTGATCGCTGCCGTAAGCGTGGTCTTGCCGTGATCAACGTGTCCGATCGTACCTACGTTTACGTGGGGCTTCGTGCGCTGAAATTTCTCTTTAGCCATGATCTTAGTCTTCGTATTGAGCTAAATATCTGAGTTTTTCTAGTTTCTGTCTTATGCCATTACCACACCGGCCGAGGCAGAGACGATTTCTTCTGCCACCGACTTGGGTACTTGTGCATAGTGGTCAAATTGCATCGTGAAAATGGCGCGACCTTGCGTAATCGAACGCATATCGGTTGCGTAACCAAACATATTCGAAAGCGGCACCATTGATTTTATGACCTGCGCCTCCTGGCGCTGTGACAAGCCCTCGATGCGACCGCGTCGACTGTTGAGGTCACCAATCACATCGCCCATATACTCTTCGGGGGTCACGACTTCTACAGCCATGATCGGCTCCATCAGCGTCGGTTTTGCGCTCCTGGCTGCACTCCGAAACGCCATACGCCCCGCAATCTCGAATGAGAGCTGGTCGGAGTCCACATCATGAAATTTGCCATCGTAAAGACGTGCCTTCACGCCTTCGATGGGATATCCGGCGAGCGGTCCCTGATCCATCGCATTGCGAATACCTTTTTCGACGGAGCCGATGTACTCGCGTGGAATAGATCCACCGCGAATTTCATCCACGAACTCGAGACCTGTGCCCTCTTCACTCGGGCCAATCTCAATCCAGACTTCTGCAAACTGTCCTCGTCCACCGCTTTGCTTCTTGTGCTGGTAACGCTCATCTACTGTCTGCTGCAGAGCCTCACGATACGCAACCTGAGGTTTTCCAACGTTGGCTTCCACTTTGAACTCTCTCTTCAGACGGTCGACGATAATCTCCAGATGAAGCTCTCCCATTCCAGCGATAAGTGTCTGACCCGTCTCCTCGTGAATAGCGATCTTGAACGTCGGATCCTCCTCAGCCAACTTCTGGAGTCCGACATCCAATTTGTCGTTGTCGGCTTTCGTTTTTGGTTCGATTGCAATTCGGATGACCGGATCGGGAAATTCCATTTTCTCAAGAATCACTGGATGTTTCGGATCACACAGCGTATCCCCGGTGTGAATCTTTTTGAGCCCGACAGCTGCAGCGATGGCTCCGGCTTGAACGACGTCTACATCCTCCCGGCTGTTCGCGTGCATCAACAATATCCGCCCGATGCGCTCCTTCTTACCTGTATTTGTATTCAAAACCTGAGATCCCTTTTTCAGGGTACCCGAATACACTCGGAAAAACGTAAGCTTTCCGACATACGGATCCGTCATGATCTTAAAGGCGATCGCGCTAAACGGGGCATCAGGATCTGCTGGTCGCTCGACCTCGGTTTCCGACCCTGGTACAACACCTTTGATCGGTGGAACGTCGAGTGGACTCGGTAGAAAGTCGATTACGCCGTCTAACAATCTCTGTACTCCCTTATTCTTAAAGGCGGAACCACAGAACACAGGCGTGATGTCCATGCTTAAGGTGGCTTCACGCACGACGTTCTTCAGCTCATCGGCCGTAATTTCGTCCCCTTCCAAATACTTCAACAGGAGGTCGTCATTGTGCTCGGCGACGGCCTCCAGCAGATTGATCTGCCAGTGGCGCGTCGTTCCCTTCAAGTCGCCTGGAACATCGATCTCATCCCATGTTGCTCCTTGAGTATGATCGTGCCAAATGATCGCCTTATTCGAAATCAGGTCGATCACACCTCTAAACAATTCGCCTTCACCAATCGGCACCTGAATAGGAACCGGGTTAGCCTTGAGACGGTCACGCATCTGGGTGATGGCGTTCTCGAAGTCAGCTCCCGTACGATCCATTTTATTGATGAAGGCGATGCGTGGCACCTTGTATTTGTTAGCCTGTCGCCAAACGGTCTCCGACTGAGGTTCGACCCCTCCAACTGCACAGAAAAGCATTACGGCGCCGTCCAGAACTCGAAGTGAACGCTCTACTTCCACGGTAAAGTCTACATGGCCCGGAGTATCAATAATGTTTATCTGATGATCCTGCCAGGCGCAAGTTGTAGCCGCGCTCGTTATGGTGATGCCGCGTTCCTTCTCCTGTTCCATCCAGTCCATGGTGGCGCCGCCCTCATGAACCTCACCCATCCGGTGGACACGACCGGTATAGAACAATACTCTTTCGGTCGTGGTCGTCTTACCGGCATCGATATGAGCCATAATGCCGATATTTCGAACCTTATCCAGACTATATTTTAGATTCTCGCTCATTACGGTCAGCCATGGTCCGAAACGGCCCCATTGCCCAAAATCTCAATGGTCTATCCTTTAAAATCTAAAGTGAGCAAATGCCTTGTTGGCCTCTGCCATCCGGTGCGTATCGTCTTTCTTTTTGATCGCGCCGCCCTCTCCTTTAGCCGCACTGATCAGCTCATTCGCCAATCGGTTGGCCATACTCTTATCATTTCGCGCATGCGCATATTGAAGCAACCACCGAAACGCCAATGCTACTCGCCGGTCAGGCCGAACTTCGATCGGAACTTGGTACGTAGCACCACCGACACGCCGACTTCGAACCTCTACCAACGGAGCTACGTTGTTGACAGCTCGTCGAAACACTTCAATTCCTTCCTCCTTGGTCCGATCTTCGATTACATCAAATGCCTGATAAACAAGACGACGGGCGACACTCTTCTTCCCACTCGTCATTACGACATTGACAAATCGAGACACCAAGACATCATTGAAGACGGGATCTGGCGTTGGTTGCCGCTTTTCTGCACTTCTTCTTCTCATAGTCTCGCTTGGACAAACAAATGAGGCATATCGTCACCCGAAAGTTTCAACACGCCATTACATGACCCTACCATTCAGTTGGAACTGGGCACAAAAACCCAAATCCTTACCTCTTCGGGCGCTTCGTACCGTATTTTGATCTCGACTGACGACGATCATCAACACCGGACGTATCAAGTGCGCCCCTGACGACGTGATACTTCACGCCTGGCAGGTCCTTTACGCGTCCTCCTCTAACCAGCACAATTGAGTGCTCCTGCAAGTTGTGCCCCTCGCCCGGGATATAGGCTATCACCTCAAAACCATTCGTCAAGCGTACTTTGGCGACCTTTCGCAGAGCCGAATTCGGCTTCTTGGGGGTCGTTGTATAGACTCGCGTGCATACACCTCTACGCTGTGGACAAGCGGACAGAGCAGGTGACTTTGTCTTGCGCACCTTTTTCTTGCGTCCTTTTCGAACCAATTGTTGAATCGTTGGCACGATCGCTATCAATTTACCTGAATGATATGATTCAAATCCGTCACAAAGCCCCTAAAAACGGCCTAAGCGACAGTTACTTCAATCCCGCAAGATACGGTTTCTGGTCATTGGAACACGATTCCAATAGTGAAGAAACATTGAGTTGAGCCCAAGAAAAGTCCAAATATGTCAGAAAAGGACTCTAGTCACCGATTTAGGAAAGGTATTGTTATATATCACAATAACAATAAGTAACTTCGATTGGGGGCCCTTCAGGGGTCGCGGTCATCCGGGTCCAGTCTGATGTGATGACCGGTTTCTTTACTTCGATTTGGAGTCTGAAAGCTCCTCTTCTCCTTCGGTGGCACGGTCAATTGCCGGATCCTGCTCGCTGGACACGCCGTCGCCGCTAGACACGCCGTCGCCGCTAGACACGCCGTCGCCGCTAGACACGCCGTCGCCGCTAGACACGCCGTCGCCGCTAGGCACGCCGTTGCCGCTAGACTCTACCGCCTCCGTCACGGCAGTCTCTGCGTCAGTCTCTGCTGTCTTCTCCGCCTTTGCCTTCTTTGCTGCAGCCTCCACTCGCGCTGCCTCTGTTTTCGCTGCCTCAGCGGCGATATCAATGTAGTCTCCTCCGTATGGTCGAGGCCCGAGAATGTCAAGCAGCTCTGCAGCGCCCAATACCTCCTTCTCAAGAAGGGTTTTCGCCATTTTCTCCAACTTCTCTCGCTGTTCCTTAAGCAGAGCGCGGGCCCTTTCTCGAACATCGTCGATTATGGCTTTGACCTCCTGGTCAATGATCCGGGCCGTCTTATCAGAGAAAGGTTTCTGAAAAATGGGGCCTTCGGCAGCGGAGCCAGACAAATTAAAGCTGACCGGGCCGATCTTTTCACTCATGCCGTAGTCGGCGACCATGGCATAGGCCATTTTTGTAATGCGCTCCAGGTCATTTTGAGCACCCGTCGAAATGCGTCCGAAGATGATTTCCTCGGCGACACGGCCGCCGATGGCCATGGTCATTCTGTCTATTAGGGCCTCCTTGGTATAGAGGTAGCGCTCTTCCGGCAGGTATTGAGCGTATCCGAGTGCGGCTAAACCCCTGGGCACAATGGACACTTTGACGACAGGATCGGTATAGCGTAGGAACCAGCCCGTAATGGCGTGACCGGCTTCATGGTACGCCACGATTTCGCGTTCGTCCGGAGAGATAATTTTGTTTTTCTTCTCGAGTCCGGCAATGACGCGGTCGATGGACTTTTCGAAGTCATCCATCTCTATGACGTCTTTGTCTTCCCTTGCAGCGAGCAGTGCGGCTTCATTGCACACGTTTGCGATCTCTGCTCCGGCGAATCCGGGAGTCTGAGCCGCGAGAAGGTCCATATTGACGACTTCCGAGATCATCAAATCCCTTGTATGCACGCGGAAAATCTCTGCGCGCTCTCGTTTGTCCGGTTTGTCCAGCAAGATCTGTCGGTCAAATCTACCCGGTCTTAATAATGCCGAATCTAGCACGTCTGGCCGGTTCGTGGCGGCCATGATGATGACACCCGAATCCGTGTTGAATCCATCCATCTCAACGAGGAGTTGATTGAGAGTGTTTTCCCTCTCGTCGTTTGCCCCCATCATCGTTCCTCGTCCTCGAGAACGACCAATCGCGTCAATTTCATCAATGAAAATGATGCATGGGGCCTTCTCTTTGGCCTGACGGAATAAATCCCGCACTCGCGCGGCACCGACGCCAACAAACATTTCGACAAAATCAGATCCTGAAAGCGAGAAGAACGGCACTTCCGCTTCCCCTGCAACGGCCTTTGCTAGAAGAGTTTTCCCCGTCCCGGGTGGCCCCACAAGGAGGACACCCTTAGGAAGTTTGCCTCCAAGCCGCGTAAATCGATCCGGATTTTTGAGAAAATCTACGACCTCGACAACCTCTTCCTTTGCTTCATCAAGTCCGGCTACGTCCTGGAACGTCAACCGCATGTCTCCCTGGGTGTCAAAGAGTACGGCCTTGTTTTTCCCGATGTTGAGAACCTGAGAGCCCGGACTCATTCGGCGCATGAGAAAAATCCACATGACCAGAATAATTCCCAGAGGAATCATCCATGTCAGAAGTCCTCCCAGCCAATTTTCCTCCCGTGACGCCTTGAAGACAATCTCCGTCTTGCCTTCTGAAAGTGCCCTCTCGTTATAGTCGAGCAGATACTGAATAAGGTCGTGATCGGTCGGTTTGTTACTTGAGAACGCATTCGCATTCTCTTCGTCGGGCCCGGAAAGAAAGCTCTGCTTTGGAGGCGCCACTTCGACCCGCCCTTCACGCACGGCTTCAATCCTATACTTGCCCCTGACACGCAGGTCGTTGACAACGTCTACCTCTTCGACATATCCGTCAGAGACTTGTCTCAGAAACGTCGAATATTCGACCTCATTGGAAACTCTGCTGCTGACGTTCAGCACAAAATGGACCATCAAGGCTAGAAAGATGGCCAGATACAGCCACATTAGATAGCCTCGGCGCCTTTCGGGGATACGAGGGCCCTTCCCCGAAGAAGGCCGTTTGTCCAATTTCAATTTCTCGCGGTGGTCTTGAGCCACTAGTGAAGGGATTTGATGATTGTTTGAGAATTCACGCGTGACATGTCATGACGGATTCACTGCCGTAAATAGTTGCAAATGGGTGTCTCGATTTTCGCCTCAAGCATCCCGAATTTGTGTGCCATTTACAAAGCCGAATCCGTACCTCCGCATGTCTGTAAGGTTCCGACCGGTATTGAACGACTTGAACTTGGAAATGATGCCCGCCCGAGTACCTGAAACGGGGATTAGAGGACTAGTCGTCTTCCAGGGACGTCATGAGAATATAGAACGATCCGTCGGGTAACGAGAGGTCAAGATCCGCTACCGCGTCGTCGGTAGCAGTCTTCGAAGGGAATATTCCCCATGTGATAGTGAGTTCGGTCAGGCTTGGATCTACGTCTTTCAAGATCATGACTTTCTGATCCTCCGTATCCATGCTTGCCGCGTACTCCCCGGCCCTTTTTCTAGCCGCCGTGGTCCCCGCTAGGGCTGCAAGACGCACGGTCCAACCGACGATGGACAGATCAAGTACACGCCGAAGACGTAGTGGCTTGAGTGTAGATGATTCTAAGTATTCAAACTCTCCGTCAAGGTCCTCATCGTCGAGCACGATATCTGGATATTTATCCAGCATAACCCAACCTTGTTGTTCAATCTGATCATTCTCGGTTGGCAATATATCTGAAGCGATCAGTCCCTTTTTTAGGGTATCTGAAGCGATCAGTCCCTTTTCCGGGGTATCTGTATCGACCGCAACCGAGTCTGAAACCACCACAGGATTCACCGCGAGAGCGTCCACTACCGTCGGCAGTCTCAGTGAATCTGTCGGGACCCGTAGCTCGGCTATTAACTCAGTCGAGTCAACAGGCAAGGCTAGATTAAATTTGCCGAGCGAGTCTGTCTGGGCTAGAGCCGCATCAACGTCATTGAGCAGAGAGTCCGAAAACACGACGGATATATCGACCGCGACAGGTTCACTGACTATTGGTTTTCGCAGTTCCACGACCGCTTGCCGAAGCGCTCGGGCCCGAGCCGCGTAGTCGGTCTCGCCGTAATCTCGAAGAATGACGTCAAATAGATCTTCCACAAAATAGAGAGGGCGCTCAGGTTCTTCTTCAGTGGGCGAAACCACCGAGAGGGGCACGCGCATCGGATCTATCCCCAGTGAATCCTTCTGGATCAAGCCCGTCGCCGCTGAATCGTCTAATGCTCGACTTTCCAGCGAAAAATCGATCGATTCGAGTAAACGATTCAAAGAATCAGGTGGAACGGGTGAGATGCCGACGGAATCCGATTCCACAACAATTTCGGAATCGATCATTTCTGGTAATCGATTTTGATGCGTCGAGTCCGCAGCCAAAGCGGGCGAAAGATCAGACATCGTAGAATCTGGTATCTTCGACAACGATTGATCCAATAGGGTTGAATCCGCCTCTTCCGACTCTTCCTCTTTTTCAAAACCGTATTTCTCTGGCCATAGCTCGATCAGGAGACTGACCGGTATCTGCAGATTAATCGGAGCAAGAATTTTTTCTCGATCGGCGGCAGCCTGCTCCAGAAAAAATTCGCCGCCGGCTAGAAGCGCCTGGGCGCTGGCGTCAGTTCCTGGATACGAAACGGCAATAAGTACAGTCTGATTGATCAGATCGTCGGCGTGTCCGGATTGCCACTCGTCGAACACGAGTTCATACAGTTCGAGTGCAAGCGCTGAAGAATCGACGATGGCCTCACGTATCTGAATGCCACGCTGCGTTCGTATACGATCGGAAAACTCGGAGTCCGGATACTGGTCAAGTATCTGGTCGTATAGTCGTGAAGCCGAAAGTGAATCACCTAGCGTTTTCTGAACCTCGGCCAACGCATAGTATGATCTCTGAACGACCCCCTCGTCTGGGTTATCATCGATTACTCTGCGATACCAGACCGCAGCTGAATCGGGCATATTCAGTGCCAAGAATAGAGCGTTCCCCAGATCCAGCCATGAGATCGACCTCTTAGTATACATGATTGCTTGAGAAAGCGAATCCCGTGGAACATCCGACGTATCTATTTCCGGTAGTGTGGTTGGGTCGTCGGGATTAAATCCCAGCGGCGACTGCTCTTCCCCGATCAATAAATCAACAGGCTGACCACGGACCGCTTCAATGCGTCTCCAGTTAGGAACAAGCGGTCGATCACCCCACCGCAGAAGAAAGCTGTTTCTCCCGTCAGCGACGCGCTCCTGATCCCTGTGAAAAAGAAACCCGGATTGCGTGCCTGCCGAGGCGCCACCCGAATCAATAATTTTTCCTTCAGGCAATCCTCGAGTGAGAAAAGAATCTCGCGAATCCGAAGCTTGGCGAAACTGTTGTGCGAGAAGGCGCTCATCGCGCTCTTTACGCTGCTCCTCAAGCAGGAGCGCCCGCGCGAGCCTCAATTCCAAAATCTTGGCATCAAAATCTTCCTGGCTCATGGATCCGAGCCAGAGTAACGAGTCCATATCGGCAATCCCCTTATAGACGCTCGCGTACCGGTTGAAATTGGCTTTGATCTCAGCGGCATCCGTGATGGCTACACGTGTAAATTGTGCCTCACCGAAACTGCCGGTCAACGGGCGAGATGATGGCTTCGCAAGAGACACGGCAGCCGTATCAAAATGAGCTGCCGCGAGCACGTAGTCTCGATCGAGATCGCGATGAAGTTCGGCCATCGCATAGTGCGTGCGACCTCTCAGGTCCCCATCGATTGGAGTCGTTCGATTCTCCTCGTAGAGAAGATCGAAATAGGAATTGTAGGCCGCATCAGCCTGAAGCTGAGCCTGAAAAATCCGCCCCTTCAGATATCTCAATTCGTCGCGATACTCGAAATTCTTATCGTCCCTCTCCATTTTACGGAGCTCGTTTAACGCGTTTTCAGCGTCTCCATAAATCCCGTTTACGCGAATAGCACTTAGTCGAGCCGCAAAATCCAGTTCGTAGAGAGGATTAAATCGTCGCACCCGCTGATATGCCTTGACCGCCTCTTCCGGTTCGCCCATCGTCTCGTAAACCTGCCCAAGCAGGAATTGAGCTCTAGCGGCCAGTTCCTTTTCCTTCGCTTCATCAAGGCCGGTGGACAAGGCGTCCGCCGCTGACTCCCAATCTGAACGTTGGACATACAATTCACCAAGAGCAAGTCGATAGCTCGCTATCCACTTTTCCCGGACGTCCTCTTGCGCTAAACTCTCCTGAAGAAAGGCCAACGCCTCATCGTACGATCGACTGATGATGAGCGTGCGTGCAAACCAAAATCGAGCCTCTTCTTCCAGGTCCGAGTGTCTGTCAATAACCTCCCGGAATTTCTGAAGTGCACCTACAAAGTTTTCCTGATAAAAGTAGGATTTCCCAATCAACAGAAGCGCATCATCGACCCATTTAGAGTTTTCGTGTTCACGTAAGATGTCAGCGCTCTTGACCACAGCGTTTTCAAACTCCCGGTTGGCCGTATTCCCGCTTGGGCGGGCGAATAACGGCAAATAACGATCTCTATCGACTGGTTCGTCTTTGTGTTCAATTGCCTGATACCCCTTGTCGTAGGCCTTCCGGGCGTTGTAAAACGTGTTGTAGTACGCCTTGAAATTGTCAACCCGTCGCCCAAGGAACGTGTTGGAACTGCAGCCGGACGACAGAATCGCAAAAAGAAGAAGAACGATGGCTCGACGGATCATTGCTATATATCACAAGAGCGTCTCGGGGAGCGTTACCTCTACCCGAGTGCTGTTTCGATATCAACTATAATGGACTGGTAGCTTAGAGTCAGACGCGTGTCAGAGCAATGTCAAACACAACTCACGTAAACCATATTTGTACGTCCTTTGGCAGGCAGGGGCATTCCTGCAGTGATGACAACCGTGTCACCGTCTGCAACGAGCTCCTCTTTCTTCAGTACCTCGTGGACGAGTTCGATCCCTTTATCGGTGTCGGGTTGGAAAGGAATGTAGAATCCTTTTGTTCCCCAGGTTAGCGCTAACTGCCCCACTACAGATTCGTCGTCAGTAAAGGCGTAAACAGGAATTCCCGGTCGGTGACTGGCAATGGAACGTGCGGTTCTTCCTGATGCGGTTAAGCATGCGATGGCCTTTGCATTTACCTGGCCAGCGAGTTCTGTTGCCGTCCTCGAAACCGCATCCGTCACACCCAGAAGTAAAGAACCGTGCATGGGTGAAGCGTATGCGCGGTAGTCGACCTCAGCCTCTTCGATGACGCTCGACATGACCTCAACGCAAGCAACAGGGTAGTTTCCAACAGCCGTTTCGCCTGAAAGCATCACAGCATCAGTACCGTCAAGGACGGCATTCGCGACATCGCTCACTTCGGCTCGTGTCGGCCTGGGGTTCTCGATCATGCTCTCGAACATTTGCGTGGCCGTGATCACCGGTTTTGCAGCTGCCAGGCATTTGCGAATGATGAGCTTCTGAGTGCCCGGTACGCGAGAGAGGTCCATCTCGATGCCGAGATCACCGCGAGCCACCATAATGGCATCTGCCGTGTCAATGATTTGATCGATCCTTTCGACCGCTTCCGGTTTTTCAATCTTTGCCAGAATCATGGGGGGCTTTTCAGACGTCCTGGTCCTTTCGACGAGATCGGCGACATCCGATTCATCTCGAACAAACGACAATGCAATCAAATCGGCGCCACAGGACAATCCGAAATCCAGATCAGAAAGATCTTTTTCCGTCATTGACGCGGTCGAGGTTCGAATATTCGGAAGATTGATGCCCTTTTTTGACAACAACTCCCCGCCCGTGATCACTTCCGCGATCACCTCACCATCTCTCGTCTCCAAGACTTTCAATTCGATGGCTCCATCATCGAGCAGAATCGAATTGCCCACGGATACATCCTTGGCGAGTGTGGGATATTCAATGAAAATGTGCTTGGACGTGCTCTCACCCGCTGCGCCTCCGGAAAGAGTCAAGTGAGACCCTGTTTCCAGGATAACGCGGCCGCCGCGTACCTCTCCCACTCTGATTTTCGGACCCTGTAAATCGAGCAGGATTGGCACAGTTTTGTGCTCGCCGACCGCTGCTTCCCGAACCCTTTCAATCAGCTGGCTGTGAAAGTCGTGAGTACCGTGGGAAAGATTCAATCTTGCCACATCCATGCCCGCCTGAACAAGAGCCCGAATGGTGGCGGCGTCAGAACTGGCGGGCCCAAGCGTGCAAACAATTTTAGTGCGTCGTCGCAATCGGTAGTACTCAGGCAGACAAGGAATTGGACGTAGGAAGGTACTGTCCACCTAACTCAGGGCCAACCGACCAAATATGGTCGGGTTCGGGGCCTATCGAACGTCGTAGCGAATAAAAGCTACAAACGCTCCGGCGAACGCAAGAACCGTGAAGACCGACAACAAACCAAAGTCGATCATGGAAGGTTTGAGAACCGCACTCAGTGACTCCACTGGATCCACGAACTTCGGCATGTCAGATGTATCGACCGCTTCCCCACCGCTTCCGAGAAACATAATCATTCGCCCACCCGACGCTGACTGTCGGGCTTGACGTCGCCGTTCCGCTCTCTCCTCTTCCTGCTTGGTCTTCAAGTAGCTTGAAAACGATTCGCGATACGCAAACATCTGATCCTCATACCGCTTCTTGATCGACGTATTCGTGCCGCCGAGATTCATCGCCGTGAGCTGATAGGCCGATGAGGGAGAAAATCGTGAAAGTATAAATGCCAGGCGTTCCTGTTCCAATTTCGCATTCCGAAGGTCTTCGTTCAATTTACGATTGAACTCTGTTACACTCAGCTCCATCTCTTCTCGCACGTCACGATCCTCCTGGTCCCACTCGTCTTTGTTGGCGTCGTAGTACGCCCGCCTTTCCTCTCTGGAGGCCCCTTCAAGTGCAGAAAAACGATTTTTCCAGGCCTCTTGTCGCCATTCTCGAATCAGCTGTTGCTGGTCCGTGCGGAATCGATCCTTCTGACTCTCGTTCTCCGCCACCGTTGGAACGGAAACCAGTTGACCTGCTGCCATGGTGGCGCCTCTCGGAACAATCAGAACCAGCATGATCCATACGACAAGGAGCACCAGGAATGAAACAGATGACCTTTTGGTAAGGGAAGAAACCAGGAGACTGAGGGCAATAAAGAATGTGAAGTAAAGAATCGAGACACCGATTAAGGCAACCAGCTTGGCCCAGTCATCCCCGGTCATAGGTACGTTGAGCACCATGAGCAACAGGACGCCGATCAGAATCGGAATCAACAAAGGAATCGTGAGTCCCAACCACGATCCCACGAATTTCGCAAATAAATACTGGCCTCTGGGAATCGCATTGGATAGCGCCAGTTTCAAAGTACCCCTCTCGCGCTCACCGTTTATCGCATCGAACGTGAATAATATTGCGAAAAGAGATAAAACCACCTGGACGATGAACGTGAAATCGACGAACCGAAAGACGGCGAACAGAGGCGATTCCGAGTACAAACTTTGTTCCAGCTTGACGTCTTCGCGACTGCTGATTTTGGAGAGTCGACCCACATCGAAACTCACACCAGATACAAAAATCTGCATCGGAGACGGTTTCCTATAGACCGTATTGTCCATCGCGAAAAATGAGGTAGCTTCAGCGAGAGACTGATCGACGAGCTGAGTTGCCGTTTCGTACTGATCGACGGACGCGTGGTACTCCTGGATGCCGATGAACACGCTCAGCAGGATCAAGAGCGAACAAACGCCAAACGTTGCCACAAACTTTGGACTCTGCAGAATGGCCTTCAGTTCTTTCTCTACCAGGATCGTGAACATGGAATCGTTGGGTTGATTAAAAAAAAGCAGGCGGCTCAACGCACGTCATACTTCAGAAAGGCCACGAAGGCACCGGCGAAAAAGACAATGTTGAACAGCAACAGAAGGCCCAGATCCGGTAGAGACGCACCTATGGCATCCGACACATCTGGTGGTTCGTATGTGAATGCAGGCAGTTCCCGTAGATCAATCTCTTCAGGTTCTTCTACCTCATCGTCGCCATGCCTCATGAATCGAAATCCTTGAGTGTCGGCGTTTTTGCTCTGCATGAATTGAGCGAAGGCGGCCTGGTATGAATTCGCGGCATCCATGTACGATGACCTTAGCGCTAGTGAAGTTGATGCTAAGTCGGCAGCCGCGAGAGAAAAAGACGCAGTTGGAGATATTCGAGCCAAAGCCAATGCAAATTTTTGTCGGCGAGCGGCTTTGTTATTTCGCTGTTCGTTCAACTGCTCCGTCAAGACGAGCATTTTGGCGTCAAAGTCGTCCTGCTGCTGCCCCATGAATTCTTGCATATCGGCCATAAACTGAGCGTGATCATCGTTATTTCTATTTTCCTGAATAAACTCCTGCATCCCATTCATTCTCTCGCTGAACAGTTGCCTGGAGTATTTGCTCTTTTCGTAGTCGATCTGATCAACACTCGGCACATCGACAGCCTGACCAGAGATCAGAACGGAAGCCCGTGGAATGATGAGTACCATAAAAATCCAAACGACGAGCAGCATCAAGAACGAAGACGAAGAATGCTGCGTCATCGCCGAGATAAAAACCGAAAGAGTAAGAAATACACCGAAATAGAGCACTCCAGCAAAAATGACCATCGCCAATCGTATCCATGAATCGCCATCCATCGGAACGCCTAGCAGTGGAAGCATCACGCATCCGATCAAAATCGGAATCATGAGCGGTACAACCAGTGCCAAAAAAGACCCAACTAGCTTAGCCAAAACGTATTGATCCCTGGGGACCGGATTGGCAAAGGAGAGTGCCAGGGTGCCTCTCTCTTTCTCGCCATTGATGGCATCGTATCCAAAAAGGATGGCGAACAAGGAAAGAACAATCGTGAAAATGAACTCGAGATCCAGAAATCGAAACACAGCAAAAATAGGATCCTCATTGAATCGACTATCCTCAGCTCGAAGTTCACCGCGAGACTCTATATCGATCGTACGACCGATGTCATTCGATATCCCCGATACCAGCGCCGCCAGTGGCTGCGGCGGCAAGAAAATCCTATGATCGATCTCTCCCCAATCGGTGAGTCCTTCCATCTGTCGCATGTTCTCCACGACAGCGCCTTCATACTCCTGTCGGCTGACGTCATAGTTCCGGGCCCCTACATAAAAGGCAAGCAAGATCAACACGGCGCAGACGCCAAACGTTACGGCGAATTTCGTCGTCCCGACGATTTCCTTGAGCTCCTTGTCCAGCAAAAGTTTAAACATGATTCGCGCTTGTTTTTAAGCGTTCTACCTTAAGATATCGCAGGTTCTTCTTCGTGTGGTACGGATTCAGGCGTCTTCTCCATGTATCCAGCCATGTACTGAACGTAGAGTTTTTCGAGATCCTCTCCGCGAAGTTCCTCGGCGGATCTTTGCATCACCAGCTCACCCAGGTTCATAATTCCAATCGTATCTGCGACATCCTTGGCCCGAAAGATATCGTGGGTAGACATAAGAATCGCTTTCTGCTCGCTCCTGAGATCCTCGAGTAGCTTGATAAATTCGCGTCCGGCTTTGGGATCCAGTCCGGCGGTAGGTTCATCCAGAAGAATCGCTGGAGCATCTTTAAGAATCGCGATCGCGATTCCACATTTCTGACGCATCCCTTTTGAGTAGCCCTTGAGCCTCCGCGAATGCGCAACCTCTTCCAAACCCACTCGCATCAGAACATCTCGATAATCATCTTTCGAATAGTCTTTCTTTCCTCCCAGCTTGGCAAAGAAATCCAGATTCTGAATAGCCGTGAAGTTTGGGTACAACATCACGTTCTCAGAAACAAATGCAAGCCGTTCTTTCGCTTTTAAAGGCTCCTTGTGAGTGACAATTCCGTCTACTCGCGCTTCGCCCTCTGTCGGCTCAATGAAATTGAGGAATAGATTGATGGTTGTTGTTTTACCTGCCCCGTTTCCACCCAACATCGCATAGATCTCACCTGGATGAACGGTAAACGAGACCTTGTTCAGCCCAAGCGTGCCGTCTTCGTACACCTTGGTCAGACCATCCGCTTCGAGGAGCGGTGCTTCATTCCGGGCTGCTGACGTTCCCTCTTCCATGCGATTCGACTCTTCCATATTAAAAGTACGTACGTGAGTTCTAACTATGACCAAGCGTCGCTTCCTATCGCCGCGACAATCGTATTCCAAATACGACGATACCGATGACCAGACCGATGATGAGAATGATAATGAACAGCGTTCCCAGGATGTTGGCTTCTAGTGCCACTTCTACAGTGATCGTTTTGTCCTCTCCTCGAATTGGAAGGTCATCGGAGAGCGACGTCGTGCGAACACGGACCTCATATCGACCGGGTGAGACATCCGCAGGTGGGGTAAAAAATAGACTAATCGTTCGCTCTTCACTGATGCGGAGTGATTCGATCACTTCCGGTTCTATTCTTTCCGTCCAGTTCAGGGGTGGATCCACTTCGATGCGGATATTGTCTAAACGCCTGGAACCTTCGTTTACGATTTCGAGGGAGACTTCAACGGTCTCGTCTGCATTGATCGTGTGAAATAGTTGCTGCAAACGAACGAGAATTTCTCCGACGCCCCGGGGTACCAGTTCGAGGGGGGTGTACCCGACACCCAGATCATCGAGTTCCGTTGTGGTCAAAGTCCTCTCGCTGACGTCTCCAATTTCATCAGAACGTTCACGCGGAATGGCCACCGCGTAGAACAGAATGGGCTCGTCCATATTGACGTTTTGCGTAGGTCGATCCGGAAGGAATACCCTGAGTGCAATCTGTCTGGTATTGACTCCTTCCCGAAACTGAAATTGACTCAAGCGATTCCCTGACGCCGTGTCCACGAAATATCGATTGATTTCAGACGGCAGATTCACCGCCTCCAACTTAAACGTGTTGGATTCACCACTGAAGAGCTCAATAGACATCGCAAAGTCCGTCGTTGCACCCAGCTCTACCTCCTGGGAGAATTGTTCTGACTGTATCGCGGCCTTATTTACTGAGGCATCTTTTTGAAGAAAGACTTTGAGACGTCGCTCAGAACCGTGTCCGTATATAATATTGACCGAAACGGCGTCCACGTCTTGGAGGAGTGCGAATTCCAGTACTTGTGGCTTACCATAATGAAGCTCTTCAACTTTCGCTTCGTACGGAAGTCCAATAATTGAACCCTCGTCGTTTAGGAGCGACACATAGACATCGTGTACCACGTCCGGCTGGAGACTTCTGAAAATCTCGTCTTCGAAGAATTCAAGCTGAGAGAATTCCGCACCTCCCGCAGCCGCATTTCCGATCTGTAAGCGGACTAGCTTTCGCGTTCCCGTACCCTGGTACTTGATGGCCGAAAGAATCGTCACGTATTGCTGCTCAAAAATGACAGCTAGAAGCGACTGCTGGTAGTTGACCTCTGCGTCTGAATAGGCGACTCGAGCCCGATCATAGTCCGTTTTAGGGATCAACCGCCGATCATATAGCCCCTTCTGACGCTCGTATTCTGACTTTGAAACCTCATACGCTTCCTTTGCGCGCTTCAAACCAAGTAATGTGTATTGATCATCCCGTTGATTAAAGAAAGTGCTACTCTGCGCAACGAGACCGTCTGGCGTAACCAACCCGATGAAAAGGGCGGCAAACAAAAGACTCCTAAATTTCAATATCGACTGTAACATGTTTGCAACGTGGGAGGTGGAGCGGATACGATCAGCGTGTCATCGTACATCGTATCTTAAAAAAGCTACGTAGGATACCAGAAATGGGATAAAAAGGTAGGCAAGGAGACTCACCATTGCCCAAACATTTGATCTAAGTACGTTTGAGAGCTGGGGTTCCCTGACTTCGAAACTGGGCGGTGCGTCCCAAGGGGGTGGATCTTCGGCACCGAGATTGCCCATCATTACCATGCCTTCCATTCCGACTTCGAGACGATTACTTCGCTGATGCGCAAAAATCGTCTGGTCGATGATCTGATAGTGAGCGTGAACGGCATTTCGATACCCTTCATAGGCCAGATCCCGCGTGCCGGCCTCATTAGATACAAAAAACGTTAGCGCAGAAGCGGGCGAAAGCAGTGATATCGCCCGACTTAGCCCTCTTTGGCTTTCTTTCTGGCGCATGAATTCCAAATCGATCTCACGAACCCTGTCCCGCTGCCTACGGTCGTATGATTGTGCGATCTCCAGGTATTCCGTCCGAAACTGACGGGATTCTGGTGTTTCACGTCGAACGAATTCGAATGCACCGCGGATGGAATCGTTTCCACTCAGGCACATGTAGAGCTCGCCCGCCTTTTCTCTCATCTCTTGTGACAAATCGTCAACAATTCCCGCCTTCTCTATGCGAATAGATTCCTGGGAGGCCGTCGGGAGAGCGATGGCTGCAATTTTTTCGCCAGCCTTCGGGATAACCAACTGTAGCACAACCCACATCACCAGAAGAACGACGATGGCCGTACGACTCGAGTGGCAAAAGGTCGACACCATGAGACCCATCGCGAAAAACCCGGCAAGGAAGATCGACGACATCGCGAACATGAACCCAATTCTAGAAACAGCCTCAGCCTCGAAGAATCGACTGTCATACGCCCCGAGTACGAGATATAACAGTAGCGACCCGACAAGAAACGTGAACCACAGAACCGTATATCCACCGAGCAGCTTGCCAAAGAGTATCGAGTCTCGAGGCACCTGATTTGCGAGAACGGCTCTCAGCGTACCTCGCTCCTTTTCCCCGGAAATCATATCGAATGCGAGTAACACAGCCAGTAAGCTGAACACGACCTGAACAAGAAAAAGAAAATCAAAGCTCCCAAACGTGGATAATGTGGAGAAATCCTGGGCTTCGATATTCCCGGCCGTTGTGGCATTCGCATCTCTGGAGAACGCGAAATAGATCGGCATATAGGGTTCGGTACCCCGTGCGAGAGCCGAAAGAACTACGGGAGCCCGATACGCCCTCAGATTCGAGGAAGATGGATCTTCCGCCTGATACTCTGCGAGTTGACGATCAAAAGCTGCTTTTCGAGCCTCATAATATTCGTAATTGATGAAGGCACTCGGCGGCATCAGGACCATGCTGAACACGGCGATTGCAACAAATCGCTGATTCAGAAGACTGTCCAGAATCTCCTTGCGGACTAAATGGAAAAGCATCGCGATTCCCTGGTGATGGAGATGCTGTTGTATTCCATTCCCGAATGCCTCCGCTCACTCACGTTCTGTTTGCTTGAGGGCGGTTCGGCTACTCCGCGCTACAAACGTACTGACCCGGCGAATATTGTGCTTCGCGAAGATCTAGCTGTTGACCGCGTGATAATCGGCGACAAGCCGTTCTACGAGAACGCCGAGATCCTGTAATATTGCGTCAGCGGCTGAAGAATCAATGACTCCGACTTTCCCCGCTCCCCAGGCCACCGCATAAGTTGTAAAACCAGGATCCGACAGTTTGTTCATCAAAAAGAAGACCTCCAGTCTTATTGAATACAACGTGGAGGTTTCGAGATCGATCGACGAAACGATATCTATATGCAAGACGGGAGAATCCTCGAGCAGGAGCCAGTCTGTCTCATCTAGAACGGGAATCCCACCATTTCTGAGGCCCATGGTTACCGCAGACAGAACATCTTCCTTCTGTAAACCGGTGAAAGTCAGTTCATCGTCCAGATCCCCGCCCATAACGTAAACGCCTTCCAGCCCTCTGAGTGCGTCCATCTCATCAACAAAGCCCTGAGCCAACAACGACCCAGAGGAAAGCAGTACGCAGACTGAAAAGACCGTTAGAATACAGGCAAAGCGAGTTCGATTCTGCATCCTCATAGATACTACTTCCTCGTTTCCATTCATAACAAGTAGGCTACTGTTCAGGTGGTTCATCAAACCATTCGTCACAAGATCATGCGCTCTCGCCGTCGGTAACGCATCCTTTTTCAACGACTTCCGTAGTCCGCAATATGGATAAACTCTTACTGTCAGGGCCCGTTTCGGGCACTTGTCCGCAGAATGATATCCAAAAGCATTTGGAAGACATATCTAAAGATGCTTGTCGGAAGTTTGAGCTGAACATGTTCGGGCGTTTCGGTTTCAGTACCGAATAGCAGAACGGGTCTCATCGGTATAGCTCAATCAATATTTACGAACGATGTCATTGATATTCATTTGAATTGACGATCGTTCCAACCGTGTAAAAATCTTTCTTGGGAGGGTCAAGATATGTACACGTCATCCATCAGCCGCAGGATTGCTTTGAGTCTGACTTTTGCCGTCGCTCTAACGTTTTCCGCGACAGCTCAACAGACCATCGGAAATGGTCCATCAGAAAACAACTCAAACGAATTGTCCCTGAACGCAGATCACTTCGAAAGTCTATCGACCATCGTAGTAGATCTACGTGAAGCTGAATTTCTTCCGTTAAAACCACCCGCGCTCACGCGTCTGGAGTGGGACGAATTCGGGTTTCGCCTTGAGGTTGCACTTGGGTCAGGACACCGTGGACTTCAAAATTCTGCCATGCGGTTAATCATTGCCTATGGCGAAAATTTCGATCTGACTGAAAGTGCCGTTTTCGACGTGATGCGTCTTTACCGTGACGGAGATTCTCCACGAATCCGACGAATGGCCGTGGTTGCCCTCGCGCAGCTTGATTCCGACTGGGCAATGAAATTTCTGGAGAGATCGGTCCGGTTTGAGAAAAGCGACCAAGTCCGACACACCATTCTAGCAATTCTTCACGAACAGCGCTACCGGCAGTCGTCCATCTGACGAAGTGGAGTATAACTATTCGTTCAGCCCGTGGCGCTCCGAGCGCTACGGGCTTTTCTTTTGGCTAGGCTCATTGGGGCTGCTCTTATTTTGCTGCTTTCATTCGGAATCGATGGGTCATTCTTCTAAACGCGGTCCCGTAAGACGCTCCGATCTGCGCTTTCCGTTTTTGCACTAAAAAAACCGCCACGACCAACGGCCGAGGCGGTGACTATCGCCCTCCCTCTCGAGGATGCTCAGTTGCCACACATCGTATCACACTGGATTCCGGCGATAGTGTCTTTAGGAACGCTCAAACGGTTCGTTACAATACATAACGGTTCGTTACCGTCCATAAAGGCAACGAATCCGGCGATGAAAATATTGTGCGAAGGGTCCAAAAAGTGATGGATTGCAACTCGAACCAGTTTTGGGACAAGCCAGTCCGTTATTTATCGTCCGGTCCCCCCACGCGATCCTAACAGTGGGATAATGCTCTCAAAACCGGCCTCTCAGATCACGCTGAAACAGGTTCTTGTAGTCATGGAGGGAATCGACTCGGGCGCTGTTAAGCAGCACGGCTTTAAGAAAGCCCTGATCCGATACACAGATTCCGTTAGCAGGCTTATTGACAACCTCAAGCCAGAGAGCTTGAACGAATAGGTCCGCCAAAAGCTAGCTCGCAGGCGGACATCGTACACCCCATTTTTCGGTTCGGCCAGACGCGGATGTATGGCCTGTCGGGTACAGTAGATGTTCCAGCTGGAACATAATAAGTTCATATTACTCCCTGTGACCACACACCGTTCACCGTCTCTTGCTGGAATCTCGTGATGTGATTACACTAATCGGAAATCAGTCGAGACGATATGCTGACATTCATTAGGTGTTCGCCGATACCCGTCCTCAGATCACATGTTAGGAGGTGTCTCGGTATGACTAGTTTCGCTTTGACAAATCGCAGCGAATCGGGAAACGCATGGCTATTCATCAAAGTATCGGCGTTTACGCTAATCGTGCCCGGATCCACTGTCGTGCTGGCGCCGTACCTGCTGCTTCCGGACGCTTCCGTCGGCGCCATAGACGTCTATGGGTTGGCTGCCCTCCACAATAGGTCGTATTCCGGATTATTCGGGGTCAGGATTAGAAGCCTTCTGATGAGCGGTCGGGCTTCAGCGTGACGATCGGTGTTGATGTATAGAGACGACAAATTCGCCAGAGCGACCGCGGCATCGGGATCGAGCGCGATGGCGTACTTGAAATCACGTTCCGCATCCTCAAAAATTCCCATCAACAAATAAGCAAAACCTCGGTTATTGACCGAAGCTTCGAATTTCGGATTTGCCTGAAGAATCTTATCGAAAAGAGATATTGCCGCTTCGTATTGACTCATGTTCGTGTACGTGGCCGCTAGTCTGTCTAAAAATCGGAGATGCTCCGGGGCCAGTTTCGCGGCTCGTTCCAGATAAACAATCGCTTTCTGCAGTTCCCCCGATGCGCTGTACGCCTCTCCAATCCGAAACTGTGTCCACGCGTCGTTTTCAAGGACATTCCCACGCTCAGTGACCAGGCGACGAATCGACGCGTACTCGCTTTTCAGATACCATAGCCAAATACGAGAAGCCGATACCTGGTCGCCGTCTTCCGATCGTCTTGCTTTCTCCAGAGCCTTAGCGGCTAAATCCAACATCTCTGGGCGGTTTGTAATTTTTTCGTAATAGCTCATGAATCCTTTCGCTACATCCGTTGCGGTAGGATTTTTGCCGATGAGAGAAGCCATCCGAATGAACCGAATTTGATCCGCAGCTTCCTGAGGCGACAGGGGAGCTTTTTGTACGTCAGGGATTCGAATGAAGTGATCCGTAATCTGCACATGAGGAATGTCATTTGTACGTGAGGTAGGCATGTGACACGAGGCGCATTCCAATTCCGTACTTCCTGCAACCACGGTCGGCTCGGTACAAGTTTGAATCCCTTTAGCTAAATGACATGATTGACACACGGCCGAATACTGTTTCGCCGTCCTGGTCTCGATCTGGACGTGTGGGTCATGACAAGAAGTGCACAGGAGTGGCGTGAATTTCCCATCCTCTCTCCAACTCGCTGCAAAGCACTCGCTCATGGATAGTCGATCCGGATGCGAAGCCATATTGAACACTTCGACGCTGTCGGGTTGCCGTGGCCAGTAGACATTTTGGTAGTCCGCCAGTGCGCGTCCGGGCCGAAAGTCGTCAGGAAGAACCCCGGACCGGAATACATCGACCCCCTGCATGTGACACCGTGCGCAGAGATCCCATTGTCTTTCGAGCGTAAGCTTACTCGGATTGACAATCGTGCGGTCAATCTCCTGGGAGACATCAACGGCTTTCCCTTCCGTTATCGCCTCAATATGAAGCGAACCGGGACCGTGACACCGTTCGCACCCGATTCCTTCCGCCACTGAAATGAATCTATTTTCAGATCCTGGCACGAGCGGCGATTTGCCGTTGTGACAGGTCATGCAGGCTTCAGGGATGGGGCGGCTGAACCGAACATTTCGGCTCGCGAATCCTGGTGCAAGGTCCCATTTTTGATCCTGAACGTACCACGTAACCGGGATCTGATACAGGTACCCGTTGACGTCCATGACGTGAGAATTGGTGTGCTGGCCCGAGCCTACGATGTAGTCGATCTGCTCAACTCGATTATGTACGGTGTCTTGGCCGACCAGCCGGAATTCGCGAACGAAGAGATCCTCGCCCAACGCAAATGGCTGGTAGTACAAATCCTGCTTGCGTGCATATATTGGTTTTGGACTGGCGAAGTCCGCATCAGAAAGGGACAAACGGGCGGTTTTCCAAGACCGTCCCATCTGGGCCTTGACGAACGAATTGTACTTGTCCGGATGACATCGTTGACAGGCTTCTCTTCCCACGTAAGTGGCTTCCGGGGACCAGTTCAGATAGGCAATCTCGGACACGACGGATGAGTCGAGGTCGCGATTGCAGCCGGAAAACAAATATGACAGGGTAAGGATCGAAAGCGGCGCCAAGAAAAACGCGCAAAATCGAAATTGATGACATCTGCTCATGATCACGAATGGTGGTTGCCGCCACTTACACGAACATTTGACGAATGTTCAGCGGCGTCACGAAGATTTGCTATTCTGCCCACGGTCAATCGGGAGCCCAGTCTCATTTATTCACTTTACTAACTCGCATGGAATCCAAATATCATCAAGGATCGGGAAATTTTACTCGTCGTGACTTTATCCAGCGGACATCGACGAGTGTCGGATTCGGCTGGCTGGCAACCAGCCTTCCATTCATACTTTCGACTGCCAATCTTGCGTGTCAGGCGCAATCAAACGGGGAAGCTTTCAAGGTGCTCTCGGATGCAGAAGCTTCTCTAACAGACGCGCTCGCTTCGATGATCATTCCTACCGACGAATCCCCTGGCGCGCATGAAGCCGGAGTGGTTTACTTCATCGACCGATCACTCGATTCTTTCGCCAAACCGTCCACGGAACTCATTCGAACCGGCCTTTCGGATGTTGAGAGTCGTGTGATGGAAATACGGAGCGGGGCTACGTTCGAAGAACTTTCGGATTCTGAAAAAGCCTCAATCATGAGGACCACGGAACAAACTCCATTCTTTGACAAATTTTACTTTCTGACCATGGCCGGCATGCTCTCTCATCCGAAATACGGAGGAAATCGAGAGAAAATCGGCTGGAAAATGATCGGATTTGACGACCGTCACGTCTGGCAGTACCCGTTTGGATATTACGACGCGGAGCAAATGATCGAGGAAGGATAATCGTATGGGACGGCAGTTTAATTCGCGTGAGGAAGTCGACTTCGTCATTGTTGGTTCCGGCGCCGCCGGTGGCGTCATGGCCCGTGAGCTTTCTCAGGCCGGGTACGATGTAGTGGTCCTCGAGCAGGGACCCTATTTACAGGCTTCCGATTTTGGGCACGATGAGCTGGAAACGTTTTTCAATCTGGAGTGGATGGGTGGTATCGATAACGAGTTTCCCCAGACCTATCGTCTCTCAGAGTCCGAGGAGGCTGTTCTTGTGGGCGCGGGACTACCGGTTCTTATCTACGCCCGAATGGTCGGTGGGAGCAGCGTTCACTTCACAGGCAATTATTGGCGTTTTCATCCGATCGATTTTACCGAGCGAAGTCTCCTTGGCGAGATTCCGAATACCGGATTCGACGACTGGCCAATCACCTACGATGATCTAGAGCCGTATTACACGAAGGTTGATTGGGAAATCGGCGTTTCGGGGATCCCTGGGCCATTCGATCCCCCTCGTTCCAGACCGTTTCCAGTCCCACCATTGCCCGTCAAGTCTTCCGGCGTATTGATGGACAAAGGTGCCCGGGCACTCGGTCTTCACTCGCAGCCGGCACCTATGGCCATTCTCTCCGAGGCGTATCAGAATCGACCGGGCTGCGTTAATTGTGGTTTTTGTCTGGCGTTCGGATGCGAAGTATCAGCCAAGTCGTCAACGCTGGCCACCATGATTCCCCAGGCGGAGGCAACGGGTCGCTGTGAAATCCGATCCGAATCGACCGTTGTTCGCCTCGATACGGGTGAGAATGGCCAGGTCAAGGAGGTCATGTACCTGGACAAAAACGGAGTGGAGCACGCCCAAAAAGCGAAGGCATTTGTGATCTGTGCGAATGGAGCCGAAACCGCCAGACTCCTTCTTCATTCCGAATCCAGTCGTCATCCGAACGGGCTGGCAAACTCAAGCGGAAAGGTCGGCAAGTACCTTATGTTTAACACACAGATTCCGACCATGGGCCTGTTCGAGCACCCACTCAATGAGTATAAAGGTGTGCAGGTAACGCGGATCATACACGACTACTACAACGCTGATCTAAGTCGTGGTTTTTATGGTGGAGGTGGATTGGATGCTCGATTCCAACCAGGATCACCGCTCTGGTTCGCTCTCCAAGGTCTGCCCGCAGATGCTCCCCGCTGGGGGAAAGAACATAAGCGCATCCTGGAAGAATATTATACCCACACGATGTCGGTGGCCGCACATGGAACGTCACTTCCATTAGAGTCGAACACTATTTCCCTGGATCCGACACACGAGGACAAGTGGGGCCGTCCTGCGATCCGAGTCACGTACAATGATCACCCGGACGATCTGTCGAATCTTAAATTTTTACAGGACATGTCGGTTGATGTACTGGAGGCCGCCGGGGCAAAGCACGTTTGGACATTTCCGATTGCACCGACGACTGTTGGAGCCCACTTGTTGGGGACGTGCCGAATGGGGAATGACCCGGACAAATCAGTCATCGACCGGTTTCATCGCACGCACGATGTTCGAAACCTGTTCATCGCGGACGGAAGTTCTCTTGTCACCTCAGGACGCGGTCAACCAACCATGACGATTCAGGCGCTCGCGTTCCGAGCCGCTGAACACATTTCAGGGTTCGCCGCAAGAAACGAACTATGAGACGAACGCCGGCGGTAGGTCTGACGAGTTCTATGCGGGAGCTGTCCTCCCTTACTTAATAAATTGACAACCGTCATCAGCTAGGCCCAGAAGACCGTATTGATGTCTTTTCCCGAGTACTCCGACCGGATACGAACTCGTCCCGACAGCGAGATTTCCGTTGAGCCCTAACCGACAGCATCTGTCTGCGGAAGAAGCGTAAATAGAAAAACAGAATATATTGCTTGATAGGCATTCGACCGTCTCGTCACCTTCACCTCGGAAACACGATCTATACACTCGTGTCCTGTATCGGTCATCTGGTATCCCCCATCCGCGACGACACCGATCTGAAGAAACCAGAACCGGACTGATCACCCGTAAGACTAGGACCGAATAATCTATTAAAGGATCAGATGGTTTGAAATTGATCTGGGGTCACGTTCGACTGAGAAAAGCCCTCCTGTAACCTCACAAGCTGGCTTTTACATTCAGACAAAGTGTCGACCCTAAATATCCACGTCCTTTTTCTTCAGAAAGAATACTCCCTCACGACCGGATGTAACCACGATGACTCCACTCTTGAAGTACGGGTAGTTGCTCCATGCACCCAATACGCCGGCGTTGTTGTTCTCACCATACGGGACGGTGTCAAAAAACCCGATTTCAACGGGTGTTTTCGGATCCGATATATCCAGTATTCTGAGGCCGGCCTGATAATTGGTCTGGTACATGTAATTTCCCTTGATATAGAGATTGTGATCTATGGCATTGTTGTCGGCAAAGTATTCACCGACCAGTTCGGGTTCATCCAGGTCAGCCAAATCAAAGATCAACGTTCGCGTCGCATCCACCAGACCCGAGGCCTCATCGCCTTCATCATTGAGATAAAAGTAGGTGTGATCATCCGTTAGCCAACCCTGATGAGTATAGGCTACGTTCGGATATTCCCCGAGCGAAATGGCCACCGGATTATCCTTATCGGTCACGTCCGCAATGGACAGCGCATTCCCGTTTGAACTCAGGCAGATCTCTCGCCCGGTGTAATCTGTATCCGGACCGTGATACGTGACGCATTGTGCGTCGTGAGTGGATCCGCTGCCACGTCCTGTTCGCGTATCTGCAAAGCATCCAGCAAATGTCGGATTGACGGGGTCTTGAATGTTGATCATGTGAAGCGCGCCTCCACAGGTTTCACCTCCTGAATCACTCCCTACGGCAAACGCAAATCCGGTCTCTTCATTGATGATGATATTGTGACTGCTGAACACACCTTTATATAGGGTCGTCTCCGTAAAGGTGACGGGAGGGCTCGATACGTCCCGGAGCTGACTGAGGTCAAAAACCTGCATGTGATGTGCACCAGCGCCATCGGCTACGATGTAGGCGTGATCTTTGTAAACCTTAATGTCTCTCCATAGACTGGGATTTGCCGTAGATGTGAGCGGGAGATTCCCAAGGTAAACCGGATTGTAGGGATCGGACAGGTCGATAAATGATGTGCCATCCGTTCGGCCGACCAGAGCGTACTCCGCACCCGTTACGGGGTCTTCCCAACCCCAAACGTCATTGACCTGAATCCCTCGCTTAGCCCCGATATCTTCTGTTGAAAGAAACGCGATCATGTTGACGTCGTGACACGGAAACACACCCGCTGATTCGTCTTCACACTCTACCATACCCCCCGTTACTGAGGCAAACTTCCCGAACTCATTCGTAACGAATCCTTGTTGAACCCAACCGTCTTCCGAATTCGTGAAAATAAACCCCGCCCCTTCAAAATTGTCTTGACCCACCGCACCGACTACGGCAACGCGATCGTCGACTGCGATGTCCCCGCCAAAGCCGCTTCTGAACTGAAGTCCTTCCACTTCCAACTTCCACGTGCCCGTAATCTCGTCGCCGTTGGTCCGGAATTGGAATACGGCGCCCTCACGCTCGCCATACCCGGTGGCGCCGACCCAGATCGAACTGCCATCAAACGCGAGTGAGGAGCCGAACTGGTCGCTCCCGCCAGCCGAAAACGGGGCCAGTCGTGGACCTGATTCCCATTCTCCCGAATCTTCGTCCATCTTATAGATCTGCACTTTGCCGATTCCATTGTTCGAACCCGGTGCTCCCACGCCGAGGTACGGTCCTACAACGAGGAGAGAAGCACCGAATCGATGGCCGTCCTGACCCGATTCGTCTGTAAGTAGGCCTGCCGAGTTCCACGCCATGTCAGTCTCAGAGAACAGATACGTATGAACCGCTCCTTTTCTTGCGTCTGCTCCCGGTGATCCCACTGCCGCGATGTTTCCCTGAAGTGCCAGGGACGCTCCAAACGCGGATTGGGAGTCGATCCCTTCGGCACTCAAACTTCCACCGGATATCCATTCGCCAGAATCTGCTTGATGATAGTGATCAACGCTTCCATGACCGTCGTTATCGCCTTTTGTACCAATAAGAATGTGATGTCCACTTACCGCAACACTTGCGCCGTATCCAGGCCCCGGTCCAGTAAGTTTGGCAACTTCCTCCCAGACTTCGGACGTCCGGCTATAGACGTATGCAGCATTACCCACGGGAGCGCCGACGACCAGAAAATCGCCCGAAACGTCCAGAGCCTGGCCAAAACCATCTGCTTTGTCACCGGCGTCCGAGGCCCTGAGTTGAACCGATTCCGTCCAGGATCCGTCCTCGGAAATCGTATAAACATACACAGAACCCGGGGTAATCCGATTACGTCCGTCAGCAATGAATACCTCTTCTCCCTGCACTTCAACATCAGCCCCGAACTGGGGTGCATACTGACGAGCACTGGATGACATGACAAACATGGGTAAAACTGCCAACGTGGCGATTATCTTTTTCATTTCTCCGGGGATATTGGATAGAGATTCGGAGCGAGATATAACGCGCTCGAAGATCAATGAATGGGAATCCAGCGAGAACTAAGGGCTAATGTATTGAACTTGAATGCTATGCGAAAGCAGCCGCTCTCAAAGAAGAATCCTCCGCGACGGTATACTCCAATAAAAATGGCCCGGTCGCGTTTTGCGACCGGGCCCGTGGTCGAAGGAGCTTTGACGTCTAAATATCTACATCCTTCTTTCGTACAACGAAGAAACCAATGCTACCACCGGTAACAATGATCACACCACTTTTGAAGTATGGGTAGTTACTCCAAGAACCACCACCACCACCGTCCGGGTCAGTATCAAAATAGGCCACTTCAACAGGGGCTTCTCTGTTCGAGATATCCAATACACGGAACCCGGCACCATAATTAGACTGGTACATCAAATCTCCCTTAATATAGAGATTATGATCAGTCTCGGTCGTCTCCGCAATGTGCTCAGCGGCAAGTTGAGGTTCATCCAGATCGGTCACATCCCAGATCAGCGTACGCGTTCCTTCCACGAGTCCCTGAGGCTCATCACCCTCGTCGTTCATGTAGAAATACTGGTGATCGTCCGTGAGCCAGCCTTGGTGTGTATACGCCACATTCGGATACGTAGCCATCGACAGCGCAACCGGATTTTCCTTGTCGGTTACGTCCGCAATAGACAGAGCCGTTTCATTGGATCCGAGACAAATTTCGTGTCCCTGATAGTCCGTGTCTGGGCCATGGTAAATCACGCATTGAGCGTCGTGTGAATAACCTGTTCCACGTCGACCGGTCGTAGGATCTGCGAAACATCCCGCAAACGTTGGATTGACGGGATCGTTCAGATTCAGCATGTGAAGGCCTCCACCACAGGTCTCTCCTCCTCCACGGCTCCCCACTACGTAGGCAAACCCGGAATCCTCGTTGATCACTATGTTGTGAGCACTCGCGATTCCGTGATAAATCGTGATGGCATCAAATTCCTGTGGCTCGTCCTGAGCTTTCAGAAGCAGACTCAGATCGAACACTTGGACACCGTGCTCACCGGCCCCGTCGGAGACGATGTACGCGTGGTCGTTGTATACCTTGATGTCTCTCCAAGCGGAAGGATTTGCACCCTCTGTCATCATCAACGTGCCCAAGAAGATCGGATTGTCAGCATCCGTAACTTCGACAAAAGAAGTCTTATTGCTCATTCCAATCAGTGCGAACTCGCGTCCGCTGGCTGCGTCTTCCCAACCCCAGAGGTCATTGGTACTGATCCCCCTCTCACCGCCGATGTCCTTCACAGAAAGGAATGAAACCATATCCACATCGCTGCAGGGAAAGCCGGAAGCCAGTCCATCCTCACAGTCGACCTGACCACCCGTGATGGACGCCATCGACTGTGACTCTGCCCAGACCGGATTGCCTTGAGCCCAACCCTCTTCAGAATTGGCGTACGGAATGGCCGCACCCTCGCCTCTATCGTACCGGGCGGCTCCGATTGATGCAACTTGATCGTTAGCTGCAATAGCCGATCCGAACCTGGCGCGGGCTTGCATGTCAGTCGGTTCCATGACCCACGTGTTCGCAAGACGCTCCGTGTCCATGTTGGGTTCGAATTTGTAAATCGCACCAGTAGATCCGCCGTATCCCGGTGCTCCTACCCAGAGTGCGCCGTCGGCAAATTCGAGAGCGGAGCCAAATGCCTCCCCTCCTTGTGCCGAAAACGGTGCCACTCTTTCATGGAATTCCCACTCACCGGATTCTCCATTCACTTTGAAGATGGCTACGGCGCCAATTCTGTTCTCAAAACCAGGAATACCCACGGCCATGTGTGTGCCCGCGATGAGTAAGGCTGATCCAAATCGATTTCCTTCATTGAGGCCCGGATTCGTGATGGTGCCTCCGGCCACCCATTCGCCCGTATCGGAATCGTAGTTAAACGTATGAACCGTTCCCGTAGAGTTATCTGCTCCCGGTTCGCCTATCGCCGCACGACCCTCTGCTACAACGACCACGCTTCCATAACGGCCTCTTTCGGATGTACTGTCGGGGATCAATTGTGTACTTAATCGCCATGAGCCGTCATCGTTCTTTACATAAGCAAACGCAGCTCCGACGTTCTCGGATCTGCGACCGACCGGCGCGCCAACAACAAGAATATTCTGATTGATCGATACGGCTCCACCAAATCCTTCAACATCATTACTCAAGCGACTAGATTCTTGCCAAATTCCATAGTCATCTTTTGTAAATACGTATACGGCGCGCGCCAGAGGAGCACCAACCACCATGGTCTCTCCCGAGATGTCTATGGACCGGCCGAAACCATCTGCCTCTGTGGCATCCGATGCCGACAAAGTGCTCGACTCAACCCACGTACCGTCGTCGGATTGCCTGTAAAAATAAAGACTGCCAGGGGTGGATGAATTTCTTCCTACACCCGCGATAACCTCCTCACCTGAAACTGCGACGGCCGAACCAAACGACTGGGCTGATGCCGGAGCGGCGAGTATTGCCAATACGACAACGAGAAACAAAGACTTTATCATGTCCTACTTGGGTTTTCTTTCAAATAATTAATCGCCCAGGACGCCGAGCGTGCGTCAAGATGATGGGAGATGGTGTCCGGGTCTGATTTTGCTAACGAAGGCCATGGAATAGATCAGGTGTCCGAAGGGTTCCGACCATCATCGCAATTCACTTCTTCTATAAACGGCGCTTGGAGTGGAAACGCAAAAGCGACCCTTCATACGCAATCACGAATACGTAGATATACGACCAACGGCACGGTCGCTCCCGTCCTGCGCCGACGCCTGATTTTCGTGCTTGCAGTCCAATTCAACCGAATCGAACTCTCTTGCGGGTTCTCCAAGTCGCTATTCCATCGTTATCGACTCCCGCATGAAATGAGCATAATCGACCGCATACAGTGAGTCGGACGTGTTTGCTGAGAATCCGAATTCCGGATCCGACGGAATGATGATCCCTGCGATCACACCCATGCCTCCTGCCGAAATGGGGCGACCGGATGTGTTGTTGTATTCAGCCGTGACACGATACGTATGCTGGGGGTCGATAAGAATGCCGAACGTTCCGTAGAACTCACCTCGTGTAATATTGAGCAGACTGCCGTCCTCATCATACTCCGGTCGGCCTGTCCACACGATCTCGGCAGTGGTCAGGTCTTCCATATAAATACTCACGGAAAATGGGTGCAAGTGTGCACCCACAGCGACAATTCTTCCCTTAGTTACTGGCTTCCCCTCCCAAGACCAGGAAGATTTCCCGGGCGGGAGGTCAAATGATTTATCACCGGTGGGAAAAAGCGTATCCATTTGAAACGGAATTACATCGACAAGGGGCCACGGGAGACCCGTCTTAACGAATTTGATCCGCAGCCTCAAAGACACTCCATGGTACGCCCGGTCCGTGGGGTTGTGGAGCATCACTGATACGACAAGTAAATCACCCGCTTCGAAGGGGATACCCATCAGGGTTTTGGGCATCTTATACGATCCAGTCTCTTGCCCGGCTGCGAATACGCGCCGCGCGATCGGCAAGAACATCTCGCGATGTTGCGGATCGATCAGATTGAAATGATGCAATACATCGCGCGGAACCTCTTGTCCGGAAGAATCCACCAACTCGTACTCAACGCCGTACATGTATCCTGAGATCGGTAGCTCGACGTGAACGATCGGGGGATAAACAGCACGGTGCTGATGGAATCCACCTTCCATTCCCATCGGGAGAGGTAATGACACCGGGGTCGTTGCCACGTATAGATCACCATCATTCAGCTCTGCAACGACCCTCTCAATTCTTTTCTGTGCTGATGTCCCCGGCACTAGACTTGCGATCAGAGCAAGCACAAGCGAGGTGCGAATGGTTGCTTTCCACTTCATTACGGTCACAAAAGGTGGAGTTCTGCGCGTAGTGGACTGAAAAAACCAATTTATTTGAAAGAAGATCCGCACCTTCGGTACAAAACTGACGACGTTCGCAAAACCAACAAAGTTGTCAGAATTCTTGCATTTCTAGTTGAGCGTCCCGATCGTCATAGTTCTGATAAAAAATCCGCTACACCCATGATATCCTCCATGATCGCCCTCATCTTTCTCTCGACCACGCCCGGCCCGTCTGTGGGCGGACTCAACTCGATCGGAGCCATCGCTCCTGCCGACACCATTAAAGTTACGGAATGGCTTGTGCCGTGGAGTCACACTCGCCCGAGAGACCCATTTGTGGCTCCTGATGGACGCGTTTGGTTCTGTGGCCAGGCCGGTGGCTACGTGGGGGTGCTCGATCCCGAGACCGGAGCATTCAACCGCTATGATTTAGGCAGCGGCGCAGGCCCACACAATCTAATTGTTGACGCAGATGGATTCGTCTGGTACGCCGGGAATCGTCGCGCCCATATTGGTCGACTCGACCCTGAATCCGGAGACATCGAGAAATTCCCCATGCCGGACGGAGTAAACGATCCGCACACACTCGTATTCGATGGATTGGGAGGAATCTGGTTTACCGTTCAATTCTCGAATTACGTCGGCCACCTTAATATTGAGTCCGGAGAAGTTCGAGTGGTTGAGATGCCCGTGACTCGATCACGACCATATGGTATTAAAATGGACTCGAAGGGAAATCCATGGGTCGTCCTCTTCGGCACCAACAAACTGGCTACGGTGAACCCGGAAACCATGGAACTGACCACGTTTGATTTAGAGCGTGAGGATGCTCGTCCGAGGCGTCTTGAAATAACGAGCGACGATAAAATATGGTACAGCGACTATGCTCAGGGCTACCTGGGGCGTTTTGATCCCGAGACCCTAGCGTTCCGCGAGTGGCCGTTGCCTGAAGGTAAAAGGGCACGCCCGTACGGCATGGCCGTAGATAATGAAGATCGAATTTGGATAGTAGAGGGGGGTATTTCACCCAATCAGTTCATCGGATTTGATTCTCGATCAGGTGAGTTTATTGAGAGCACTTCGATCCCAAGCGGAGGCGGAACCGTTCGTCATATGTATTTTCACGAGCCCGAAAACACAATATGGTTTGGGACCGACACCAACTACATAGGAAAAGCGCTCCTACCGGTACGAAAGCCGAAATTGTAGTTAAGTCAGACTCTCACTATTAACCATTTCCCATTATGAAGCGTCTTCACCTTTGGCTTTTCTTAGCTCTCGCACCTTTTGTACTTATTTCATTTATCATGCTGGAGGCGACAGCGCAAACAAAACGTGCGCTAGATCACGAGGCCGTGGAAAATTGGAATCGGATTTCCGGTGTAGCTCTTTCACGAGACGGAAATTGGGTTCTTTGGGAAATCGGTCCGGAGGATAAGGACGGCCGTCTTCAAATCAGGAGCACATCGGGCGCTACGGAACTCGAAGTCGACCGAGGAGATGCCGGAGTCTTTTCTGGAAACAGTCAATATGTGGCATTTATGATCGTACCGGCAAAGGATTCGGTTCGAGCCGCTAAACTGGCAAAGAAAAAGTCAAAGGACATGCCCAAGGACCATATGGGAATCATGGACCTGAATACGGGCTCGATCGACCAGTTTGAACGCGTGCTCAGTTTCAAGCTGCCGGAGGAAGGTGGAAACAGGATTGCTTATCGATTGGTGAAGGATGAGTCGAAGCCGGATTCGACAGAAGCCGACAAGTCGGAGGAAGAGGATGAAGAAGAAGAGGAAGAAGACAAGGACGAAGGAACAACGTTGGTCGTACTCAACCTAGAGACGAGGGCGGAGGTTCGAGTTGATGATGTCACCGACTACGAGTTTTCGAAAGATGGTGCATGGCTGGCATATGTGAGATCCAATGAGGAAGGAGACATAGATGGATTGTATGTGATGGCCGAAGGGTCGTCGGTTGCTATCGCCATGTTGACCGGGGAAGGAAACTACAGGCAACTGGCTATGGACGATGCGAGCGAGCAGATTGCTTTTCTCTCGGACCAGCAGGACTACGAAGCGGATCAGCCGCATTTCACACTGTATCGGGCTTCGTTGGGTGAATCAGCCTCTATGGTTGCAGGCACAGGGGCAAGCGGCCTCTCGGTCGGCTGGTGGATAAGCGAGCACGGAAATGTCTATTTCTCAGATTCAGGACAAAACCTGTTCTTCGGTACGGCGCCGGTCCCGGATCTCGAACCCGACGACGACGATGTATTGGATGACGAGAAAGTTGAGGTCGATGTCTGGTCGTGGACGGACCCGTTGCTTCAACCGCATCAACTGGTGCAACTGGAGAACGAGCAGAAACGGACGTACCTGGCGGTCGCCAGGCAAGGCGAGGATGGGATCGTTCAGCTCGGTAACCAGCTCATTCCGTCTGTCGTTGTCAGTGAAAAAGGCGACGGACTTGTCGCCTTGGGTACTTCGAACTTGCCGTATCGACAAGAGATATCGTGGGACTCGCCCGGTTATATGGACGCCTATCAAATCGATATGCGCACCGGAACGCATCGCCAGATTTTGACCCGCGTCCAGGACCAGATTCGGCTCTCTCCGTCTGGTCACTATGTGTATTGGTGGGATCGCGACGAACTGGTGTGGCGCGGCATCTCAACGGAAAGCGGAGAGCCTACGAAACTTTCCGGCGCAATTCCGACGCGGCTCGACAATGAACTCCACGACTGGCCCTACAAGCCCTCCAGCTATGGAATGGCCGGCTGGACGAAAAATGACCGTCGCGTGCTTTTTTACGACAAACACGATATCTGGGCCGTCGAACCACACGGCGATTCCCCTCCGCAGAACATCACCGACGGGCTGGGGCGCAAACAGAACCTGAGATTCAGAATTATTGACTTGGATCCAGACGAAGCTGCGATTGCTGCCGACGAAGACCTCCTGTTATCGGTTCTGGACTATTCAACCAAAAATGGGGGTGTTTACAGAGACCATATAAACGGCAGAAAGAGTCCCGAAAAAATTGTGACCGGACCCTATGTATGGGGAACTCCACTAAAAGCCAAAGAGGCGGACGTGCTCGTCTTAACGTCTCAAAGCTATACAGACTTTCCGGACTACTACACGACGGATCTAAAGATGACGGAATTCCGCCGAATCAGTAACGCGAATCCTCAACAGGACGAATTCAGGTGGGGAACGTCAGAACTTTACTCTTGGACGTCGACAGATGGACAGCAGCTCGACGGCATTCTGTATAAACCGGAAGACTTCGATCCGTCCCGGAAATACCCGATGATGGTGTATTTCTACGAAAAGAACTCAAATAACTTGAACAGGCATCACGCTCCCCGTGCAGGAAGTTCGAGTATCAGTTATTCGTTCTATGTCAGTCGCGGATACCTCCTTTTCGTTCCGGACATCCCTTACAAAGTCGGCTATCCGGGCGAGAGCGCCATGAATGCGGTCATGCCTGGAATCACATCCCTTATAGGAGAAGGATTTGTAGATGCAGAACGAATCGGCGTGCAGGGTCATAGTTGGGGCGGGTATCAGATCGCGTACATGGTTACACAAACCAACCTGTTTGCGGCCGCAGAAGCGGGTGCGCCGGTCTCGAATATGACAAGCGCTTATGGCGGCATTCGCTGGGAAAGTGGACGAAGTCGAATGATGCAGTACGAACAATCACAGAGCCGGATCGGCGGAACGCTATGGAACGCCCAACATCGTTATATCCACAACTCGCCGCTCTTTCAAGCGGACAAAGTGGAAACACCGTTACTTATGATGCACAACGATAAAGATGGAGCCGTGCCCTGGTATCAGGGCATCGAATATTTTGTCGCATTGCGTCGATTAGGTCGGCCCGTCTGGATGCTGAACTACAACGGAGAAGCGCACGGACTCAAGCAGTATAAAAACAGAAAAGACTGGACCATTCGAATGCAACAGTTCTTCGACCACTATTTGAAAGGAGATCCGGCACCTGTCTGGCTCAAAGAAGGTGTACCTGCCATCAGGAAAGGGAAAACCCTTGGACTCGAACTCACCAGCGAACCTGTCGCTGGAATCGACTCTCAGAATTAGCGGTTTGGGCGCGCGCGCCTGCGCGCGCGCGCATTCAACTAATTCTCAAACCAGTGATGATCTCCTGCGGGCGTTTCCTCATCGTCGTCCGAGGGCCTCTCCGGCCAACCCACCCGAAGATCGTTCCAGTGCAAAATTGTGTTAAATACGAGTGCGTGGCTTCCCTGCGTGTTCCATCTCCTGAAGGGCCGGATGGCGAATAGAATCACATGACCTTCTCCCACGGGAACGTCTAGGACAGCTGGCTTGCCGGTTAACTCGCTCTCACCAGTGAGCATTCCGCTAAGGTTGATTCCCTCCTTTGCAAACTCCAGCACGGTGCGCGGTACCTCTGCGCTCCACGCTTCATCCTTGTACCAATCAGGTGTCGTTCTTCCGCCGACATTCTTGTTTACTTGAAATACCGGAGATTGATTGAAATAGGTAGGCAAAGACTCTCCGTACCCGTAGAGAATTGGACTCATCGAATCAGCCCGGACCGTTTTTACGACCGTTCCTCGAGCCTTAAGATTTGGAGTCCGACGAATACTCACTCGTCGAGTGAGGGCCATATCGATGGGAAAAGCGGATGTGGGGCCCTCTGTAATGAAAACGCCTCCTTCCTCGATAAATCGTTTTAGCTTCGCCAGACCATCATATCCCATGCCGACCCGTGCATCCGAAGTCTCATCAATGTGTCCAATGTGTGGATAGTCTCTAGAACGCTTCCAAGGAAGGGGTTCGCCAACCCGAGAGTTTCCGGCAACCAGAGACTGTGAAGATGCTCTAGTTCTGGGCAGTATCAGTACATCGTAGTCCTTCAGGTCCGTCGAAGTCAGATCCTGTTCGGAGAGATAGTCGTACGGGATTCCAATCTTGTCGAATCCAATCTGCCACCATCCTGCATCTTGCGGCGTCGCAACCCATGTGTGTATGAGCCCTATGCGCGGCACTTCCACCTCATGCATGGATACCTTCGGTCGCTCGGCCATCACATGAACCGTCACCCCTAATGCCACGGCCACCTCATCCAACCGATTCGAAAGATTTCGACCGTTCCCATCTTTCTCGATGATAAAGGAGCCCGCATTGAACTTCGTATCATCAACCGAAAAGGAATCCTCGGCCGCGAAAAAAGCTACGTTTTTTAGGCGGAATCGGAAGACGGAGAAGTTGTCGTCTGTCGTGTTGTTCACGATGAAAAAAGAACCACTTCCCGGTTCAATGCCTCCATCTACTCGGACATGCTCTGAAAGCAGCTGCATATCAGCCTCGAGAATCGATGCGTCTTCCACTTTGTGAAACGTCACGTTGTGCATCAGCGGAAGTGTCCAACCCGTATCGTCGTAAGGCGGGTCGGCTCCTTTCGGGAAGTTCTGCCGATCCAATAAAACGTGAGCCAGCGTGCTGTAGGGTTGATCAAGACGAACGACATAAGATCCTGCGGATGCCGAAAGTGTGTCTTCGTCTGACGTCCATTCCAGATCCTCTCTGGCTTGATGAACCTCAAGCCCCTGATCGATCAGGATGTTGATCAAATTCACGGTCCCGATTGGACGCAATTGATCGGTCGGAAAAACCCACGCAAAGGGCGCCTCGTCGCGTCCGCGCTCCAAAGCCCTTCTGGATTTCAAATAGAAATTCTCCACAAACCGAGTGGCATTGTCTGCGGTGTACTTCAGCGCCACGAGGACGCCGCTTTGCATGTAGTTGGTGTTGTTTCGAAGAGACCAGGTCGTTTTCTCTAAGGGCGGGTTCGGTCTGTACCACTTTCGAGACGTAGCGCTGTCGTTCAGTTTGAGTTCATAGGTTCCGGGTCTTGAGTTTCCCCTGGTCTCGTAGAAGCGACCGATGCTATTCCGCGTATTGGCTATCCAGATGAGATAGTTGGCCGCCCATCCATTGTAAAATGCATGGGTATACACTCCAGGCATGTCTTTCCTGGTAAGCTCAGAAACCTCTTCGTGCGCCAGATTATGCCATTCGTCGATCGTGATCGGATCGATGTATTCGTTGTACGGTCCAAGGCCTGTGGACACGTAGAGGTAGTTTGCTGATTCATGCAGATCGTGCATTACCTGGGGTTTCCAGTGTAAAAAGCTGCCAAGTAGGTTTCGCGTGAGCTTGAGTGCAAGCCCGAAGCCGTCGCGATTGTTGTCGTGCGCGACGTATGCCCCCCAATACGTAAGTTTCGGACCCACATCTTCATTGGAAGCCGCGTATCGATACGTGTCGACCACCCGATCTCGTCCGTCAGGCTCGGCGACCGGTGTAAAAATGAATACGACATTCTCCCGAATGGCCTGAATCATGTTGTTTTCCTCGACCGCCAGTCGATACGTCAGCTCCATCACCATCTCCGGACTCCCCGTCTCCGGAGAGTGAAGGCCTGCGGTGATGTAATAAATCGGTGTCGTCACCCTGATAACGTCTTGAGCCTCAGCCTCCGAAATCAGACGAGGGTCTGCGAGTCGATTCAGTCGCAGCCTGTTGGCTTCGAGATCTTCCAGATTCTGTTCGCTGGAAATAATCACTTCAATCATTTCACGATTCTCTTCCGTCGTTCCGATAGACCGAATTCGCACTCGCGGAGACGCATCAGCTACTGCTCTCAAATAGCCGTAAATTTCTGACGTGTAATGCAACGTAGAGGGGTCTCCGATGATGGTACCGAAATACTCCAGGGGTGACGGAACGGAGTCGGATTCCGGTAGATGATCGACCCACTCATTTACGAATCGGTCGTCAGTCGTGAATTCGGCAATTTTATCTGCATACGCCTGATCCATTCGCTGCTGGGCATTCGTTGTTGCAGCAGTTGCGAAGAGAGCGCATGCGAGGACAGACAGGACGGTTCTCATGAGTTTCGGTTGTTGAATGTTCGGTCGGGCCGGCAATATCTGGACTGCCGGGTCGAGTGTCCACAGAAATCCCCTCGCTTCGGGTTGATTACGAGCCGATCCCGACTATATTTAGGGTCCGGATTATCTCTCTTCGAGTGGTCATGACTCTTTTTCGGCCTTTATTAGTAGTCCTAATCTGCCTGGTCGCGGCGATGCCGGCTCAGTCGCAGGAAGATCGCGTTGACCGTCCGTCGTCGCTCGTCTCATTTACCGCAACCCACCCCAATGCCATCGTCCGATGGGATCACGAGGCCGGCAGAGCGGATTTGCTTACGGGTGTCCGGCTTGGCGGGCGTTGGGGCACCCCATGGGAAATTGCCGTTGCGACGCTGAAAGATTACTCCGATCTTCTTGGACTTGAAGCCGAGCGAGTACAGTTCGAGATTTTGGACGTTAGAGATTCGCGTGCGGGTGGGCGACGAATTCTGGCGAGAACTTTCATGGTCGAATTGCCTGGTGAAAGTCAGACTTTTTTGATCGGTGTCAACCGAAAAATTGTCGGGCGAAAATCGTACTTCGATTCTGAGGGACGAGTCGCTGCTCCGGGCTACGTTTTTGTCTCTTCCGACGAAGCCCGCACGTATGATGAAGCACGAGACGACTGGTATGTATATCTCATTTCTCGGACGCATCAGCGTAGAGACGGCGCTGTAGCCAGCTTGAACCGGACATCTGCCGAGTTGGAATCATTCGCCGGTCTTGAGCGATCGGCGATCGCGGCCCCGGCCCCGTTTTGGTTTTCAGGCTCTCGTGAAGCTGCTTGTCCGGATAACTCTTATTCCTCTTATGGACAGGGCTTCGTTTACCGAACGAACCCAATAAACGGCGATCCTGAGGAAGTCACGCTTTCCAACCTGTGCGATCAGACCCCGACCGTTTTAAACGGAAGAGTCGTGACCGTCGCGCCCGAGTTTGGATTACCCATCTCTGTAAACGATGGGAATTTCAAGTTCGGCCCCAATGCGCCCGAGTTCGACCATGTTTCGATGTACTACCACGTCGACAACTTTCTCTCGATGATGTTTGATCGCGGCTTCGATCCAAGCATTGCTAACAATTGGACGATCGATGTTCATATGCAATCAGCAGCCACAAACAGTATGGTGGCCCGGTATCGTTACCACGAGTTGAAAGTTGGCGAAGCCCTCTATCCGTATCGAAAAGGAGCCCGTGAAGCTGCAATCATTGCCCACGAAGTAACACACTTGCTCATGTACGATCACGTATCGCCTTCCTACCTCGCGTGGGGGCCGAAAGAGAATTGGGCCATGGGTGAGTCGTACGCAGATTATTTCGGTCTCGTATATCGTAGCCATCAGTTGGGTCACATGGAGCCCTGGAGACAGCCGGTGATCGGACAATATCATGTGTTAGAAACCACTGAAGACCTGCCTCGAGATCTCTCTTCACGGGAGCCCCATTACTCCGGATACGGAGTTTCGAATTATGTTGGGAATGGTGTTGGCGACAGCTTCGGGAATATGTACGACAATAGCATGATTTTCTCGACGGCATTGATGGATTACGACCGGTTGGATGAATCCAATCATTCCAGTTCATTTGTCATCGAGTCTCTCATAAATAGACTGGAAAGCCCCTCGTTCGCGCGCGGACGGGATGCATTGATGGCCTCTGTGAATGAATGTGCCCTTATCCAGTACCCAAATGAATTTCAATGTTGCGAATTAGGGTTTTGCCATCGCGTGGTTGGACGAGCCTTCGCATACCGAGGACTCGCCCCTCCGGACAAAATCATTACGGGTATATCTGACTTGAATCCTAAACCCGAACTTTTACGCGATAGCCCCATTCTGAGTACGCACAACTTTCCTAATCCGTTTGAATCAACGACGACGATTCAATTCGTAAGTGGTCGACCCTCGCACGTGAACATTCGTATTTACGACGCCCAGGGTAAATTGATAGACGATGTACTGAATGAATCTCGGACAGCGGGACAACATTCGATCCGATGGACACCGAAGAACATTCCGAGCGGTCCATACTTCTATGAGATTGAAGCTGAAGGATTCTCGAAGCGGGGATCCATATTGTTCATCAAGTAGAAAGCTTTTTTCATCCCCGACCGATGATTCCATGCAGCGGCTGCTGAGCGTCTGGCTACTCATTTCGGTCTTCATTTCAGGATGTGGCTCATCGAATCAGGCGGTTTTCGAGATCGCGGGACAGACGATGGGAACGACCTATCGATTGACATACACTGCTGGCGAAAACCTGAATGGTGAACTCGCCGATCAGACCACGCGACTCCTGGATGAAATCAATGAGTCGCTATCGCCCTTCATCGAGTCGTCGCTCATTACGCGAATCAATTCGAGTCGGGATACGACCGAGACACACGCGGTGGACTATCATTTTGGCACCGTCTTCAAACATGCTCGAGAGATCCACGATCTGACGGATGGAGCATTCAACCCGGCTCTAGGTCCTCTTATTCGAGCCTGGGGGTTCGGGAAAGACGATTCGCAGAGCCTGGACAGTACTCGGATCGATGAATTGCTACAGCTCACCTCACTGGACGTATTCGTTCTAGACGGAGCAAATCCTCCTCGACTACGCAAGCGACTATCTGAAGCTGAGCTCGACTTCGGCGCGATCGCGAAAGGATATGCCGTGGATGAACTGGGACGACTTCTCGAGAGTGGGGGGGTAACCGACTACCTGGTCGAAATAGGAGGCGAGGTTCGCGCTCGTGGTCGCCATCCTGAAAAGCGTTCGTGGCGGGTAGGCATCGAAAAACCGCTGGAAGCATCTCGTGACTTTCAGGTCATTGTACAACTGTTAGATATCTCCATGGCCACATCCGGCAACTATCGAAATTTCTATTGGAAAGATGGTCGGAAAGTAGTCCACACGATAAACCCGTTTACCGGATATCCAGAGGACAATTCGCTGTTATCGGTCTCTGTAGTCGCCCGGGATTGTATGACAGCCGACGCATTCGCGACCGCATTTATGGTGCTGGGAATCGATGCAACGCTGGACCTCATTGAGCGCAACGGAGGACCCGACGTATACCTGATTTCCGGCGGGGATGAGACGGCATTAGAGACATCAATATCCGAGGGATTCTCCCGAATAATTGTAGCCGATACCGATCGGTAAAACCGGTTGCCTCCTGCGTGGACATGATATTATCACCCGCGCACTAGCCCGGAGATTCGGCCACTGGATTCTGCTTGACCGCCGAAGCTACTGAGGGGCGAAGATCTACCAGCCAACCCAGGACGGATCGGGTGGAGTGATCCCATTCAGCCTCAGGTAAACGACGGACTGACCACGATGGTGGGTTACATGATCGCGCATCATAAGGATGACTTCGTTTTTCGGAAAGGTCCCTGCGAAAGTCTCCGCGTCTTCATGAAGCTGCTCATCGGTTAGGCTGCTGAGCACCGATGTGCAATAATCGAATGCCTCAGTCATTAGCTCGATAACTTCATCTTTTGACTTTCCATCAGGAGTATAATCCCGATCCGGAGCATCAGTGCCACCCAGGAAACTAGACGAGAAAAAGACATTGGTTTGCGCTATGTGAAGCATCTGATCTGCGAAGGATCGCACTTCCTCGGTGGGCTTGAAATGATACGTCTCCTCTGGCATCGCCTCGGCATACGAAAGAGTACACTCTTTACATCTTTCCCACTGTGGAACAAAGTATTCGGCAAATTTTGACTTTGAGTTCACCGTGGATGCGAACGCGGTAGGGGTGGTCGCCAGTACACCGGCAGCGCCCAGGCTGGCAGAACGAATAAATTTGCGGCGGTTAGTATGCGTATTCATTGGGGGTATTGGGGATTGATGGGATCTCGGGATACGATTCATTTTTCGAATACTCTCACAGACCCAACAGGTTGCAAGAATCTGGGACGTTTTTACGAGCGAACCACCCTTGCATTTCTACGAATTTTTAACCTTATTGACGTCTCACAAAAATTAGTCAGTCGATCCTGACCTAATTCTAACCCACCTTGGATTATACATCGTTTTTCAAAGAGGAAGGCCATGAAACGAATCATAACTCTCATAATCCTCGTGCCCTGCATGACGGTTATCTCCTTCGCACAGGATGACGGTCCGACCGCCGAGGAAATGATCGCTGATGCACTAACGGCAGCCATCCCATCCATTGCTAATGACGCAACCGTTATGGATTGGGAAGGAAATATGTTAAGAGAAGGCACAAACGGATGGACATGTATGCCGACACCGCCCGACAGAGCGGGTCCGGAAGCCATGTGTCTTGACAACGAATGGATAGCCTGGGCGTCTGCCTGGCAAGGACATACGGAACCCCCGGTGCCATCGACCATTGGTTTTGGTTATATGTTGGCAGGAGCCGGAGCAGAAAGCAATACGGATCCATACGCGGAGGGACCGACCGATGACAATGAGTGGATGGAATCCCAGCCTCCGCACATCATGTTACTGGTGCCGGACGCGTCGGCTCTGGAGGGTCTTCCCACGGCATTTGGTAACGGTGGCCCGTGGGTCATGTGGGCGGGCACTTCGTATGTGCACGTGATGATTCCTACCGAATAGCCGCTCCGGGAAATCCTATTTTTTTGAGCGTTTCTCTTTTTGCTCGGATTTGAAGCGATCAACGGCTCGCCGGATCTGAGCATCGGGACTCCCTTCCATGTTGTTCCAAACGGAGTCGACTGCACTTTTGTAACCGTCGATCCCCATTCCTGTCAGGAGCGAAACACCCCAGTTTCGGCAGGTTCGTTTCAGGTCCTCTCCAACGGCGTGCCTCGGTACAGGCTCACGGTTGTTTTCGGCGATAAAGTCCTGCAGGTCGCCAATGCCCTTACCCTGCCGAGCACTCGAAAAATAACTTACTGCGAGTCCAATTCTAGACACTTCTTGGTACCAGTTGCGCGGTCGGCCGCCTTCGTCGCTAGCCCGACGATCGAATCGGGCAACGGACTTGAAGTCGGGAAACATGGGGAGCGTCTCTATACAGAGACGGGCGAGTTTGAGGGCCCGCAGCCTCATATCATATCTATAGTATAGTTCGAACTGATACTTCCTTAGTCGTTGCAGGGCATCCTTTTTTCTGTTTACAGCAGCAGAAAACGCCTTGCCGTCTGTTACGCCCGGAGGAACGACTAGAAAGACGCTGGTCAGTGACTTTTTCCTATCGTAAACCATCCGCAAACCATCGATATAGTCGACGGTGCCCTTTAGCGACGCGAGTGGTTTCTCTATCACGGATCGTGACGAAATCGTATCAAAAAGGGGAATGACGATATCGAGAACACTAACTCGTGCAAGGATGCCGTCAATCTTCGTGGATAGTCGTTCCTTTTCTCCGGAGAATTCAAGCGTTGAGAACGCTTTGAATTCAGTCCAAAAACTGTCATACAACTGGAAAGAAATCTCTTCTGGAACGCAGTCCCAGAGAACGAGGGCATTGAAATAGAGGAGGTCTTCTAGAAATCCTCCTTCCCTGTTAGGCGTCATACCGAATCTCAATTTGTGCCACCGTGAACAGCTTGGGTATCGGCAGGAATTTGCGGATTGTATAGCCCAATTTTTGCTCTTTTGGGCGAATCTGACCGAAATTTGAACCCTCTCTCACTCTCCCAACGTTATTCAACCAACGGAGACTATTTATTCCGGTACCGGCGTTCAACTAAATCAGAGTCCACAAAGCATGAACCGTCTTGGATAAAAGGAAAGTAATACTGAGTGCTCTTCTTGCGTCGGTCGTGTATCTGGTGATTGGATACGTGTTCTATTATGTAATCTTCACGGACTTTTTCGCTCGGAATGCTGGTTCCGCGGTCGGCGTTTACCGAGGTGAGATGATCGTTTGGGCCGTATTTCTCGCCCAATTGGCAATGGGCACACTGACCGCTCTCGCCTGTACATATGCACCCACACCGGGTACGATTCGCGACGGCATGAAGATCGGTGCGTGGATTGGACTTCTCGTTGGGGTCGCCACCGCCTTCGATGGGTACGGCGTGTCGCACGTACAAAATCTTTTAGCTACCGTCGCTGACGCCACACTCTGGATTGTCCGTGCTTCTATTGCAGGCGGCGTGGCTACGTGGATGCTGGACAAAGAACAAACTTAATTGTCTCCGTCCGTCTCCAGGAACTGCTTGATCGGGGATTCGATTTCATCATACTTTGAATGGGGTTCCAGCATAGCAAGATCAAATGAGTCCGTGCTCAGGTTCGCGATGAACGTCGTCGTACTGAACATGGTCGCCTGAGCTTGCACCGGTTCGTCGTGGGACACTCCTGAAAACGAACGAACGTCCGTCTCGCCCTCTCCGTTAAGGACGGCGTCCAGGTCAAGCTTTTTGTCGATCGGTCCGGTAACGAAATAGGAATTCGTTTCGATTGGTGTACCCTTGATCTCCGAGAGTTTTTCTGAGGCCTTTGCAAGGAATTCGGCCATTCTCGGATCACCGAATGCCGAAAAATCGAGCTTTTCGTTCAAACTCGAGCCCGTCATCGCTTCCAACATCGCTTCTCCCAAGCGCTGATTGTAGTCGGCCAACGTTTCAGACCCACCAAAATCTTCGGCTGTCCAGAGATCCGTGATCAAGTAGAATTTTCCCTGCTCTTCGGCCCTTTCCTCTGACTTGGTAATCGTTTCGACGATTACAATATTCTGCTGCGCCCGAACTCCTCTGATCTTTTTATTCTTTCCTTTTGTGACGGACACCTTCGCTTCCATTTCGTAGGTGGGCTGGGCATCCATTTCTGAAGGGGTTATTGCCGGTACCTCTTCCATTCGGGCATTGATGTTGTCCATCGCACCCACAGCCATCTCAAACATCTCAGCAAAGCCTTGTTGCCAGAACTCTTCCGCTTCGTGGTTGATATTTACAAACCGTTCAGCGCCAAGATCGGTGAGCGTGGCTGCCTCGGCATTTCCGGAAAGCTTCAAATCTCCATACAGCAGGACTTCGTCTACCGTCGCGTTGCCGAACATATCCACCAATTGCCCGAGCTGAGAGGGTAGATTCATGATGGAAACGGTGATATAGCGGACGTACTCAGCATCGGTAGGTTGGGAGTCGTTATCACGAATGTCGATGTCATCCTTTCCCTCCTGCATGATGATCCCTTTTTCGAGATCAACCGTCGTTTTCGCCTTCGGTAACGCAGAAACCAACATCACACCGAACTGATCGGCTGCTTCGTCCCAGAGACCGCTAACGAGTTTCTCCACCTGCCGATCGATTTCTTCGTCCGCCTTCTTTTTCAGCGCCTCCTCGGTCTTTTTTTTGACCTTTTTTAGCAGACCTCCAATCTGAGCATTCGCGGCTGGGGAAGCCACCAGGGAAAAACCTATCAGGAAAACGAGAATTCGGACGATTCGCATGACGCTACCTCGGCTATTCGGTGGAGAAGACCCGGACTCTTAAAGAAAAGAGTTTTTAACGAAAATGACAACCCAAACCACAGAGTCATTGCGCGAGTGGATGTAAACCATTTAGCGCTTCGAGCGGTCACTACGGTATCGAATTCCGACTATTCTTATTCATATCCAGGCCGGAGATCAATCATGCTGCGGAACTATTTGAAAACTGCGCTGCGTTCCATGAGACGCCAGGTCGGCTTCTCATCCATCAATCTTCTTGGACTCACGATTGGATTCGCCGCGGCGTTCTTCATTCTTCTCTGGGTACAGGATGAAAAATCCTACGACCGTTTTCACGTGGATACGGACCGGACGTACCGTGTCATGAGGAATTGGCACCAGTCGAATGGATATATCTCTACCGCGCCATCTTTGCCCATGCCGCTCGCCGAAGTCCTGGCATCGGATTTTCCGGAAATAGAAAACGTTTCCTTATTTAGCTACGAGTTCAATCATGCGCTGACGTCGGGAAATATTGTTTTTCGTGAAACGGGTCGTTATGCCGGTGCTGATTTTTTCAAGATGTTTTCCTGGGGACTTCTCAAAGGTTCGCCAGAATCCGTTCTTTCGCTACCGAATGCCATCGTACTCTCGGAGAATCTGGCGGAGAAATACTACGGCCTCGATTGGCAATCCAAGAACATCGTCGGGTCCGTCTTGACCATGGATAATGAGGTCGATCTGATCGTCTCAGGTGTGTTCGCGAATGTACCCACGAATTCAACGTACCGATTCGAGTTCATCATCAACATCGAGGAGTTCAATCGTACCCATTCGTGGGTTCATCATTGGGGAAATTCGGGCCTTCGGATGTTCGTGCGTCTTCAAGAAGGTGTCGACGCTTCCGTTGTTTCGGAGAAGATCAAGAATGTAGTCGTGGACAATCACCCAACGGCTGCCACCGAACTCTTTCTTCAGTC